>CAYYYS010000009.1:0-87811 GCA_964476155.1 uncultured Fibrobacteraceae bacterium | reverse complement strand
TGACGTCAAGTGGGTCGTCCCCAAATCTACTCCGGTCGTGAGCGACCATTCTCGCGCCGAGGAGAGCCCCGGGAAAACCATTGACTGTGCCCCTTCTGCGCCGACTATTCCAGGATCCGCCGCATTCAAGCAAGACCCGCTTCAGTTCCGAGACGGATCGGTCGCTTCCGCAGGCCGCCGCGGCCACCAGGGCGTAGATGCCCGGGTTCTCCTTCCTCTGGTCCCGATCGTACCAGGCATAAACGTCGTATCGATCGTCGACAATGCGATGCAGGCCGGGGAGATCCTCGGCTCCGCCGCCCGCGACCGGACACGGTGATCTTGTCGCCCTTGATACCGCGGACGACCTTGCCCAACCAGCTGGCCTTGGGATCGGTTTCATCACCGAACCGGATGGTGGTCTTGCCGCGCCCCAATTGCGGATACACGTACTTGCGCTCCTTGTCCGTGGGGAAGATCACGCTCACTACGGCCTCGGATCCCTTGTTCAGGTCGAACTCGATGAGCTCACGGGAGGCGTCGTCGCCCCGCACCTCGATCATGATCTCGAATTCGTCACCGCCCGCGGGCTCGACCCGGATTTCGCCAATCAGGTTGACCACGCGCAGCTCGTCGGCGCGCAGGTCGAAACTCTCGGTGAACTCCCCGGCGACCGCGGTCGCGGCCAGGAGCATCGCAATCATGGCGGCGGGAATCACTCTTGCGGAACAGCGGTTCATGGGCATGCATCTCGATCGTGGAATGCGGCTGATTATCATGATTCGGTGTGAACAGAGGGGTTACGCACATGATCACCGTCGGGCTGCATGCACATGTTCGATTGACACCTGATGATACGAAAGCAACCATGACGGCTTCGCAGCGTACTACGGTCTTGTGACTGATCCTCATACAAGGAGACGACCATGTTCAAACACTCAATCCTGATCTGCGCCCTGTTCTGCGCCTTATGCGCCACGGCACCTGCAACAGCGGCAGAAGAAGTGATCGACGGCGTTACACATGTGCGCAGCGGCGCCGAGCCGCGCGATGGCGTAGAGACCCTGGAAGTCGAAGAGCTCTGGCGCGTGGGCGGCGAGGACGACGAGGACAACATCTTCGGTCTGATCACCCGCGTCATCGCCGACGAAGACGGGATGGTCTACCTGTTGGACACGCAACTTTCCCAGGTCAACGTCTTCACGCCCGACGGCGAGTTCTCCCACACCCTGAGCCGCGAAGGCGAGGGCCCGGGCGAATGCCGCTTCCCCGTCGATTTGCTGATGATGCCGGACGGGTCGATCGGTCTGGTGCAAACCTTTCCCGGCCAGGTGATCTGCCTGGACAAGGAGGACAATCCCGTCGAGACCTTCAAACCCGGCGGCGACGATCCCACCAAGGGCGGCTTCCTTTCGCTGGTCGATGTGCAATGCGCCGGAGGGCACATGGTCCTGGGCGGTGTCTTCAGCACCATCAACCAGGAAGAGGGCTTCCGGATCCGTGACAACTTCATCCGCAGCTACGCCGCCGACGGCACGCTGAAGCACACGGTCCACAACGACCCCAAGAAATACGAGTTCGCCAACCTGGATATCGACGAGGCGGAGCAGTACTTCCCCGCGTTCCGCAAGTGGGTCCTGGCCGACGACGGCCGCATATTCGTGGCCGCATCCCGCGATGAATACCGCATCGACGTGTACGGACCCGACGGCACGCTCGTGCAGGTGATCGAACGCGACTTCGAGCCCTGGACACGATCCGATGACGAAAGAGCCTACGTGGACGCCATCCTGGAAGCCCAGCTCAGGCAGGTCCCCTTCCCGGTGGAGCGCAGCGTCTCCGAGACCGACGAAGTCATCAACAGCCTCGCACTGCGTCCCAACGGCGAACTCTGGGTACTGACCAGCCGCGGCCTCCGCGGACCGCCCGACGGCATCATCAACGTGTACGACGTCTTCGATGCGAAGGGCAACTACGTCCGCCAGGTGCACTTGCCCATCGAGGGCAACGGTGTCCAGGACGGCGTGCTGTTCGTGGGCGACGACCGGTTGATGCTGGTCAAGGGCTTCACCGACGCGCTAACCTCCCTGCAGACGCAGGGCGCGGGTCCGACCCTGGCCGACGACGAGGAACCCGCGCCCATGGAGGTCATCTGCTACCGCCTCGATTGACGGAAAGAACATCATGGGACGACGGTTCCAGGGATCCTTGGGCAACCCGGATCACCGTATCGGCCACATGGACCGACCCGACCATCGCCGCATGGTTTCCGGCACAATTCACGTCATGATGATGTCGCACCCCGTCGACGACCTCGTCGGGGAGTTGCGTTTTGGGCAACATTGTCTATTCCGTGTCCGTTAAGCCTGCTATGGGCGAGAGGTCAGTCGCACGGTTTGTCAGTAAAATCCTTATTCTGCCTGTAGGGATTTTCCTTAACTTGTGAGTTTTTTATATGTGAAATAACACAGGTTTCGACGATAAAATGTCGCAATGCTGAGAATCTGATGCCGAGCTTACGCGATATAGAGACGGATCATCAAGTTGCCGCCGGTGAAGGCGTGTACATATGCGCAAAATATCGAGATAGTTGCCATAACAACTATCTCGATATTTCGTGGGCGACACCGTCGGTCCTTACAATATGACGCCCGTCAGCCTTTGCTCTTCAGGTCGCCATGACCGTGCTGCTAGAGCAGGCTCGGCGCATCAATGGTCTCGACGCGCTCCCCATCCCGCACCGCAAAACTGAATCCCGGCTGAATCGCGTGTCCGCCCACGCGCCCGTCTCGAGTTAAAGCGATGTAACCCACTTGTAACTCGGCCGAGTGGGGATTCGTATCCGCGATCCGTTGCAACGCATCGCGACACGCCGCCTCCGGCCCCATCCCCCGACGCATGTTCTCCACCACCAGGAACGAGCCGCAGGTCTTCATGACCGCCTCGCCCAGGCCCGTGGCGCAGGCCGCGCCAACCGCATTGTCCACGAAGAGCGCGGCGCCGATGATCGGCGAGTCGCCCACGCGTCCCGACATCTTCCACTTCATGCCGCTGGTGGTGCAGGCGCCGGACAGGTCGCCGCCCCGGTCGATGGCGAGCATGCTGATGGTGTCGTGTGATTCGGCGTTGATCTCGGGCTTGTAGGAGCCGACCTCGTCGCGCCATTTTCGCCAGGCGGCTGCTGCTTCCGTCGTCAACAGGGACTGCTCGGGGAAGCCCGCGTCGAGGGCGAAACGTTTGGCGCCGGCGCCGACCAGCATGACGTGTGGCGTGCGATCCATGACCTCGCGCGCGACCGCCGCCGCGTGGACCACGTCTTCCAGACCGGCGACCGCACCCGCCTCACCGCGCTGATCCATGACGCAGGCGTCCAGAGTGACATGACCGTCGCAGTCGGGATAGCCGCCCAGGCCCACGTAGTGGTTGTCGGGATCGGCTTCGGCCACCGCCACCCCGTCGATGACGGCGTCGAGGGCCGGGGCACCGGGGTCCAGCCGGGCCCAGGCTGCTTCGTTGGCCACGGCGCCGAAGGCCCAGGTGGAAACCACGAGCGGGCCGTCGGACTGCGGGAGCTCTTCGGCGATGGCCCGTTCCAATCCGAACGCCACCGGGCCGATGGCTGTCGTCTTGAGAAAGTCGCGTCGATTGATCATGGCGGTCTTTCCGGCTTTGAAGGAAGACTCGTATCACGCTATGGTAACGGCATGCTAATGCAACTCGGGCACCCCTACAATCTGAGAGACCCCATGCAACGCTGGATCTGGTTGCTGGTCATCGTACTGGTGAGCACCGCCCTCGCCGAGTCGCATCCCCGCCCGGGCATCGATTTCGCGCCTCGCGGCTACCTGTGTCTGCGCGCCGGCGGGACCCTCGAAATCAACGGCCAACTCGACGAATGGGACTGGGATCGCGCGCGCGTCAGCGAGACGTTCGTGGACATCGAGGGCAACCTGAAGCCCGCGCCCCCTTTCGCAACCACCGTCCGCATGCTCTGGGACGATACGTATTTCTACTTCGCCGCCGAGATGACGGAGCCCCACGTGTGGGCCACGCTCACCGAACGCGACGCGATCATCTTCCACGACAACGATTTCGAGATCTTCATCGACCCCGACGGCGACACCCACGACTACTTCGAACTGGAAGTCAACGCCCTGAACACGGTGTGGGACCTGTTCCTGGAGCGTCCCTACCGCGACGGCGGGCCGGCCGTGCACGAGTGGGACATAGACGGGTTGCTGACGGCCGTATCGGTCGACGGCACCTTGAACCGGTCCGGCGACCTGGACACGGGTTGGACTGTCGAAGTGGCCATCCCCTGGACCGCCCTGGCCGAGCGCGCCGGGGTCGCGTGCCCGCCGCGGGACGGCGACCGCTGGCGGATCAACTTCTCGCGGGTCGAGTGGGCGGTGGAGGCTGATGAGCACGGCTACCACAAGCTGGATCAGCCCGAGTCCAACTGGGTGTGGTCGCCCCAGGGTCTGATCAACATGCATTACCCCGAGATGTGGGGCGTGGTGGAGTTCAAGGATTCGAAGATCGCGGTGGATTCGCAGACCGTCGAACCCGATCGCGTCGAGCGGGCGGGCTGGGCTTTGCGGCAGATCTACTACGCCCAGCACGAATACCGGGCCCAAGAAGGCGAGTTCACGGATTTCCGCTTGAAGCTCGACCTCGATCGCGTCGAATTGGACACGAGCTGGATCGGCTGGCCCCCGCGACTCCATGCGGCGGCGGATACCTTCGCGGCCGAGATCCGCGTGACCGGACACGACGATCTGACCATCGATCAGACCGGACGGTTGTGGTGGACCAAATGATCCTGACCCCCCTCGACTGGAGTCTCATCGCCGCCATGCTGGTGGTAATGCTCGGCGGCCTGTGGCTGAGCCGCGGTGCCATGCACGGCGTCGCCGATTTCCTGGCCGCCGGACGCAGCGCCGGCCGCTACGTGCTGTCCGTCGCCACGGGACTCGCCGGCCTCGGCGCCATCACCATCGTCGCCAACCTCGAGATGAACTACGTGGCCGGCTTTTCGATGGCCTGGTGGGAACTGTCCATGCGTGTGGTGCTGATGGTGATGGCCGTGTCGGGCTGGGTCATCTACCGGTTTCGCGAGACGCGCTGCCTCACGTTGGCCGAGTTCTTCGAGCGCCGCTACTCGCGTCGGTTCAGGGTGTTCGCCGGTCTGCTGGCGTGGATCAGCGGCATCGTCAACTTCGGCATCTTCCCATCGGTGGGCGCGCGGTTCTTCATCCACTACTGCGGACTGCCCGACCAGGTGCTGGGCCTGCCCACCTATGCGATGACCATGTTCCTGCTGGTCGGCCTGTCGCTGGTCTTCGTCTTCGTGGGCGGACAGGTGACGGTCATCATCACCGACTTCATACAGGGCTTTTTCGTGAACGTGGTCTTCCTGTGGCTGGTGCTGTACCTGATGACACAGGTGTCGTGGGACCAGATCTATGCTGCACTGGCCACCGCCCCGCAGGACGCGAGTCTGATCAACCCGTTCAAGACGTCCCACGTGGCCGACTTCAACTTCTGGTACTTCCTGATCGGCGTGGGGATCGTGATCTACGGGCCGCTGTCGTGGCAAGGCACCCAGGGCTACAACGCGTCGGCGCGCGACGCCCACGAGGCCAAGATGGGTTCGGCCCTGGGTATCTGGCGCACATTCCCGCAGTTCCTGGCGCTGTTCTTCGTGCCGGTGGTCGCGTACACGGTGATGCATCACGCGGACTTCGCGAGCGTGCGCACGACGGTCGAGGCCGGGTTGGCCGGCGCCGAAACCGACGCGATCGCCAGCCAGCTGCGCATCCCCCTGGTGCTGATGCAGATCCTGCCGGCCGGCCTGATGGGCGCCTTCGCCGCGGTGATGATGGCGGCCTTCGTGTCGACCCACGACACGTACCTGCACTCATGGGGCAGCATCTTCATCCAGGACGTGGTGATGCCTTTCCGCAAGACGCCGTTGTCGCCGGAGAAGCACTTGCTGGTGCTGCGACTCTCGATCCTGGGCGTTGCGGTGTTCATCTTCCTGTTCTCGCTGCTGTTCACGCAGACCGACTACATCTTCATGTTCTTCGCCATCACCGGGGCCATCTTCACGGGCGGCGCGGGTGCGGTGATAGTGGGCGGGCTGTACTGGCGGCGCGGCACGACGGCCGGCGCCTGGGCGGCATTATGCGTAGGTTCGGGTATCGCGGTGACGGGAATCGTGCTGCGGCAGGTTGTCGAAGACTTCCCGTTGAACGGGCAGGTGATGACGGCGATCAGCATGGGGGGCGCGGTATTGGCGTATGTGTTGGGGGCGTTGCTGAGTGGGCAGACGCCGCCTGATCTGGACCGGTTGCTGCATCGCGGGAAGTGGCGGGTCGAGGATGATCACGAACGGGATGTGGCGCTGCCGGCCCGCGGTTGGCGCGTACTGGGCATGGGCAAGGAGTTCTCCCGCGGGGATCGGGTCATCTACCTGGCGACTTATGCCTGGACGCTGGGATGGTTCGCCGTGTTCGTGTTCGGGACTATCCGCAACCTGGTCAGTCCCGTGGGTGACTTGTGGTGGCAGGAGTTCTGGAAGGTGTTCGTGGGCGTGCATGCGGTGATGGCGGTCGTGGTTACAATTTGGCTGGGCGCCGGCGGATTCAAGGACGTGCGGGACATGCTGGGACGATTGCGAACGATGAAACGAGATGAAGGCGACGACGGGTTCGTCAGGTAGATCCGGTCCCGAACACACGAGGCAACCATGCTCCACATCTACATAGACGCCGACGCCTGCCCCGTCAAAGACGAGGTCTACAAGGTCGCCCAACGCTATGGCCTGCAGGTCACGCTCGTGGCCAACAGCTACATGCGCTATCCCAGCGGCGACGGGGTCAAGCTCGTGGTCGTGGAGAAGGGCCTGAACGAGGCGGACGACCTGATCGTCGAGCTGGTCGAGGCCGACGACATCGTCATCACGGGCGACATCCCGCTGGCCGCGCGGTGTATCGACGAAGGCGCGCGGGTGCTCGGCCACAAGGGCCGGCCGTTCACGGCGGAGAACGTGGGCGATGCGCTGGCGACGCGGCAGTTGTTGAAGCAGCTACGGGAGCAGGGGGAGCTTGGCGGCGGACCACCACCGTTCGCGAAGAAGGATCGGTCGCTTTTTTTGCAGCAGTTGGATCAGATGGTTAACGCGATTCGGCGGGGGTGAATCAGAGCCCAGCACCACGCAGCCAAGTGCCGAAGAACTGGTTGGCGAAGCGATATTCCGTATCTTCCCTGGTAAGAATCCGCTTCATGAATTGAACAGACCCCTCATTACACTATATAGTGCAACACCATATAGTGTATCCGCATGCAGGAAGTTTCAAAGCGAATACGGGCATATGAGCGCTAGGGCAGTGGAACGTAGTGGTCGAGCTACTCGATATGTCGCCGACGGTTGTCGAATTGATCTATTTGAAGGTGTTTTCAGGAACGATTTACAGGGAGGCTGCGGTGCCGGGAGGTGGCCTGCAGGTTTGGGGCCTGCGGTCATTCTGACTATTCATTGGTTGGACTCATTCATAGTCGCAGGATGTCTGACCTCGACGCAACGGCCCGGTCCTGACCGCTCCGTGACAGAAGCGCTTTTCCCGTGTAAAGTCGGCTGGCGCCCCTTCGAACGGAGACCGACATGCGCCTGGCCCTCATCCTCGTCGCTCTGCTTCTGCTCTTGACCGGCTGCGGCTCCCGCGTGGATCCCCCTGCTCCCACCGTCATCACCCTCTATGAAGACGTGACCGTCCACTTCACCCCCGAGGAACCGGACCGCCACGACTCCCCCTTCGCCACGGCGCACGACAACGGTCGCGTCATGCGAACCTATCGCGAGTTTCCTCCGACGGTCGGCCGACCCCGGATAACCGCGGTCCTGCGCGTCCGACCCATCGTGAAGGACATGCGCAACGTCATCGATCGCTGGGACCGGGCCGGGCATGTGACACTGATCAAGCCGGGCATGGCGCCCATCGAGATGATCAAGTTCATGACCGCGTACGGCGGCGCCATCGAACACGAGGTCGACGTCACCCACCTGGCGCCTCTGCTCACGGGGCATTGCGAATTCGAGGTCTTCATCGACACCTGGGTCACGCCGGCCTGGCGTGTGGACGTGGAACTGGTCTTCATGCCCGGCGCCGGCACCGCCGTGCCCGCCTGGACGCACGGCCTCTTCTTCGTGGACGGCGGACTGAAGACCGAGACGCCCGAGGTAACCGGTACCGTGACCATCCCCGAAGCCAACCGCCGCGCCCTGCTCTACGTGATGGTCTCCGGCCATTGCACCGACGGCCGCGACGCCGACGAATTCATCTCCAAGGACAACGTGATCCTCGTGGACGGGATCGAGGTCCACCGCTTCCGCCCCTGGCGCGACGACTGCGGCAAACTGCGCGCGGTCAACCCGTACTGCGCGCGCTGGTCGGACGGGTCGTGGAGCAGCGACTACAGCCGCAGCGGCTGGTGCCCGGGCGACGTGGTGCGGCCGGTGGTGGTAGACCTGAGCGAATGGCTCACGCCGGGAGAGCATGAAGTGAGCTACCGCGTGGAGGATATCCGTCCCGCGAACGACGAGGGGTACCACGGCTATTGGCGGGTCTCGGCGCATCTGAGCGGCTGGCGGTGATCGACATGACACTCGAACGCATCACCGGCAACCCCATCCTCGACCGCGCCGACATCCCCGCGATCCCACCGGCCTTCGTGGACGTGAGCTCCGTCTTCAATCCCGGCGCCGTACGGGTGGACGACCAGGTGATGCTGCTGTTGCGGGTCCAGTCGCGTGGTCGCGAGACCGGCCTGATCCGCGCCTGGAGCCACGACGGCTTGCGCTTCCGCGTGGATGAAAACCTCGTCGAAGTGCGCGGTCTCGAAGACGCGGACTTCACGGCCCATCACGTCTACGACCCGCGGCTGACGACCGTCGGCTGCGAGTTGATCTGCTGCGTGGCCATCGACACGGACGAGGGGTGCCGGTTGGGCACGGGGCGACTCGGCGAAGACGGCGTCCTGCAAATGGCGGGCGTCTCGCCGCCGGACTCGCGCAACGGCGTGATATTTCCCGAGCGCGTGGGCGGCCTGTGGCTGCGGCTCGAGCGCCCCAACACGGCCAAGCGTGTGGGCGGCCCGGTTACCGGGGACACCATCGTTCTCGCCGAGTCCGACGACCTGATCACCTGGACGCCGCGCGGCGAGGTCATGGCCGGGCGTCCCCGCGCCTGGGACGAACTCATCGGTCCCGGCACGCCGCCGCTCAAGACCCGCGAGGGCTGGTTGTTCCTGTACCACGGCGTCGCCACCCACTTCCAGGGCGTGAACATCTATCAGGCCGGCGCCGCGCTTCTGGACCTGGGCGATCCCGTGAACGTCATCGCGCGCACCCGTCGCAACATCCTCGAACCGCGCGAACCATACGAGTTGAGCGGCCAGGTCCCCAACGTGGTCTTCCCTTCCGGCTGGGTTGCCGACGCCGTGGACGAAGAGGGTTTCGTCGACCTCGATACCGACTTGAAGATCTACTACGGCGCCGCCGACACGGTGGTCGGCCTGGCTACAAGCACCGTCCGGGACCTGCTGGGAGCGTGTCATGACGCGGATTGAGCCCCGAACCGCCTTCGTGGTTTCGCACACCCACTGGGATCGCGAGTGGTACCTGACCTGCGCCGAGTTCCGCGTGGATCTGGTGCGGGTGGTCGGACAGGTACTGGACACCCTCGAGTCCGACCCGGAGCGCCATTTCCTGCTGGACGGCCAGGTTGCCGTGCTGGAGGACCACCTGAACGTGTGCCCCGAAGACGCGCCGCGCGTGCAAGCCCTGGCCGAGTCGGGACGGCTCTCACTGGGCCCCTGGTTCGTTCTGCCGGACGAGTTCCTGGTCTCGGGCGAGTCGCTGGCGCGCAACCTGCTGATGGGCGATCAGGTCGCGCAGGCACTCGGTGGGCGTCTGCAGGTGGGCTACATGCCCGACTCGTTCGGACACGTGGCGCAGATGCCGCAACTGCTGCGCGGCGCCGGCCTGGAGTCCTTCGTCTTCGAACGGGGACTGGGCGACGAGGCCGAGTCGCTCGGTTGGCGCTTCACCTGGCGTGGGCCCGACGGCAGCGAGGTCCTGGCGCTCAACCATGTGCAGGGTTACTGCGCCGCCGGCAGTCTTGGCCACGCCGAGTTGTGGCACGCGCATACGCGCCGCGAGATAGATCCGGCACTGGCCGTGCAGAAAATCCGCGAGCTCTTCACGGCCGGGGCCGAGCGTCCCGGCGCCGACCCCTTCCTGATCAGCAACGGGTGCGACCACTTCCCGCCGCAGCGCGGCTTTCCGCGTGTGATGGACGCTCTGCGCGACGCCTATCCCGACACCGAATTCATCCACGCGGGGCTGCAGGATTTCGTGGCCGCCGCCGGTGAGGCCGGCCCGGATACTCGCGTCCGCGAAGGCGAAATGCTCGACGGCTACGATCGCAACATCCTGTCGGGCGTGTGGTCGGCGCGGATGTATCTCAAGCAGGAGAACGAGCGGTGTGAAGCGCTGCTGGCCGGCGCGGCCGAGCCATTGCTGGCCTACGCGACCTTCGTCCACGGGCAGGACTATCCCGCCGGCCTGCTGCGCGACGCATGGCGCGAGCTGTTGCTCAACCATCCCCACGATTCCATCTGCGGGTGCAGCATCGACCAAGTGCATCGCGATATGATGCCACGCTTCGCGTTGGCCCGGCTGACCGCCGAACGGTCGTTGCAGCGGGCGCTGGCGGATCTCGCGCCCACCTTCGGCGTCTCTCCGGACGGCGACCGCTACACCATACTGTGCATGGCCAATCCCCTGCCGCAGGTGCGGCGTGAGGTGATCACACGGACCATCGTTCTGCAACCTTTCGACTACGACGCCTTGCGGCTGGTGGACGAGGCCGGTGACGAAGTGCCTTACGAGGTCGCCGAGACCCGGCGCGTGGAGCGGTTCTGGGGTGTCGACCACCGGCTGCCGCTCACCGGCGCGGCCCAGGACACGGATTTCGCGCCCTACCGCGAACACTTCCCGTACCGCATGTCCCGGGACGAGGCCGACAGCGACACCCGCCTGACCATTCGTTTCACGGCGGAGTTGCCGCCTTGCGGTCATGCGCCCTTCCGCCTGGAAGAGGCGGCACCATGCGGGACGCCGGATGGGTCGATCATCGCCGGCGCGAACTCGCTGGAGAACGACCTGGTAGCGGTGCGCCTCCATCCCGAAGGCACATTCGATCTGATCGACAAGACCACGGGAGCCGAATATCCCGGGCTGGCTGTAATCGAGGACCAAAGCGACGCGGGCGACGAGTACGATTTTCATCCCGTCGGCGAGACCGGCGCGCCGGTGATCGTGCCGGGATCGGTCCACGCTTCCGCCACGACGCTCGAAGGCGCACTGGACTGTGATTTCACGGTACGCCTACCCGCCCGTCTGACCCCTGACCGCACGGGTTACGTCACTGAAACCGTCGATTGCCCCACGACCCTGCGCCTGACCCTGCGCCACGACTCGCCCGTGGTCGACGCGCGCCTCCGGTTCGACAACCGCGCCGAGGATCACCGCCTGCGCCTGCGTTTCCCGACGTCGCTGCACACCGACACGCTGATTTCCGAGGATCGTTACCTCGTCCAGTCGCGCCCCCTTGTTCGCAACGCCACACCCGACTGGATCCAACCCACACCATCCACCTGGCCGCAGCAGGGATTTTCCTGCCTGGAGGACGGGACGCGCGGTCTGGCTGTTTTCAACCGTGGCCTGCCCGAAGTGGAAGGCTTCCGCAGCGACCATGGCGCCGGACTGGCTCTTACCCTGCTACGCTCGGTCGGCTGGCTCTCGCGCGACGACATCGAACCCACTCGCCGCGGCAGCGCCGGCCCGACCCTGTACACCCCGGAGGCTCAGTGTCCAGGCCCACACGAGTTCGCGTTCGCGGTCAGGCCCTACGCGGGTGGCTGGCTCGACGCCGACGTCCCCGGCGCCTCGACCCACTGGCGTTGCCCGCCCCTGTCGGTGCAGGGCGTGGCGGAGCAGGCCGCCGCGGGCGGATGGCTGCTGCGGTGTGACGAAACGCGGGTGCAGGTTACGGCTGTGAAGCAATGCGAGGAGCGGGATACCCTGATCGTGCGGGTGTGCAATCTGGCGGACGAGTCGTGTACGGCACCGCTGTCCTTCGGGCGCGATGTGGCTGGAGTTTGGCACTCCGATCTTCTGGAATCACGCGGGAACTCACTCACACACGAGACACGAAGCCTGTCGGTCGCGCTGAAAGCGCATGAGATCTCAACCCTGGAGATCGCCTTCGCCTGATCTCTCAAAAGTCTACACGCGTACACTTTGAAAACGCTTATCAATAGTGCGGCGTAGCCCCGGTAATCAGATCGATCTCATCCCCCGGCAGCGGTGGATGCCTCTCCAGCTGGAAGACCGCCCAAACCGGGAAATGATCCGACGGATACTGCCCGTCCATCTGGTATCGCGAGAGCCCCGCATCAGTCACCGCAAAAGCCTGTGAAGCCAGGATCCAATCGATGCGCCCGCGCGTGGGTTCGCCGCCGAAGCCATGGAAGGTGCCGGCGCCGCGGCGACGCATTTCCGAGGACGCGGCGCCAAAGGTATCTCGCAACGGCACGTCGACGCGCCAGCCCTCCTCGGCCAGTAGACGGTACGGGGGGCTGTCACCTGCGGCCGGCGCATTGAAGTCCCCCATCAGGATCACCGGATACCCTTGTGAGATCTCGGCGATGCGCTGCTGCAAGAACTCGGCGCCGCGAGACCGCGCCTCCTCGCCGACATGGTCGAAATGGGTGTTGAAGACATAGAGCGTGTCCGGATTGCACCAGCGGTCGCGCAGCTTGACCCAGGTGACGATACGCGGGCAGACCGCGTCCCAGCCCTTGCTGCCCGGTGTCTCGGGCGTCTCGCTCAGCCAGAAGTTGCCCTGGTCCAACACATGATAGCGATCGCGGCGGGTGAAGATGAGGCACATCTCGCCCTTGCGAACGCCGTCGTCGCGCCCGACGCCCGTCAGGCGATAAGCGCCGAAGGCCCGGTCCAGCTCGACGCCCTGTTCCCAGAGACATTCCTGCACGCCCAGGATATGTGGGTCGTGTTCGCGAATCGCGACGCGAACCAGGTAACGCCGGTTCTCCCAACTGTCGGGGCCGTCTGCGGCGGTCGCGTAGCGGATATTGAAGGACATGATCGGTGTCGGGACCATTTCGGCGGCCAGAGCACAGGCGGCCGAAACTGTAATCAGGCAAGACAGCAGCCATCTCAGTCTCATACAGGTGTCTCCACGGCTGGTTATATGGTTCCGGTTCGCCCGGATTATACACCAGTCCGTCCGACGTGCGAAGTGTCGGGAAGTCATCTGCCGTCGAGGGGAATCCTGATCGTGATCTCGACACCAGAGCCGCCGTTGTACCCGGACATGACGAAACCGCCCGCGAAGCCCTGACTGTATCCGTCAACAAACAGGTAGTACTGCTTGGTCGTCCCGGACGTGTTGTTGTAAAAGAGCGGCACGTCCCAGTCGAAGATGGAATGAAGTGGGTCGATGATCAGGCCGAAGGCGCTACGCCCGTCCCCGCCTCACCCCGCCCCTTCAACATCGCCCGCAACCCCGTCGTGAACGCCACGGCATACCGATTGGCAATGAGATAATACGTGGGCAGCACGATCAACGTGAGCAGCGTACTCGAAGCCAACCCGCCGATGATCGCCCGGGCCATGGGATAATACTCGGCGTCCCCCACATGCGCGCCTTTGAAAATCGCCAGCGGCAACAGGCCGAGGATGGTCGTACCGGCGGTCATCAGGATCGGACGCAGCCGGTCGCGGCAGCCGGCAATCAGCGCCTCTTCGAGGGTCAACCCCTCACGCCGATGGTTGTTGATGTGGTCGATCAGCACAATGCCGTTGTTCACCACGATCCCGATCAATATCACGATGCCGATCATGGCCATCATGTTGAACGGCGTGCCGGTGGCCATCATGATCCAGAACACCCCCACCGATGCGAAGGGCACGCAACTCATCACGACCAGCGGATGCAGCAGCGACTCGAAGAGGCTGGCCATCACGAAGAAGACGCAGACCAGCGCCAGCAGCATGTTCAAACCCATCTCGCTCTGCTGCTGCTGACCGCGGCGGATCTGGGAACCGAAATCCCAGCCGTAGCCGATGGGAAACTCCACGCCGTCGAGCAGGATCCGGAACTTGTCCAGGGCGTCGTCCAGCTTCTCGCCGTCGTAGGTGCCGCGGATGGTGATGCCGGACTTCTGGTTTTCGCGGAAAATGCGCCGGGGGCTCTCTTCGATGGTGAAATCAGCCACCTGGCCGAGCTGGACGGCTTGTCCCTCGACCGCGCCCACGGTCAGGATCGACAGATTCTCGATGCTCTCGCGATCACTCGGATCGAGCACCACGACCATATCGACTTCCTTCTGGCCGGTGTTCAGACGCGGGAGCTGCACGCCGCGATAGGTCAGACCCATGATCTGGGAAATGGTGTCGGGCGTCACGCCCACGCGCGCGGCCGCCTCGCGATCCACGTGGATCTGGATCTCCTTGTTGCCGTCCTCGCCCTCTGCGCGCAGATCGCTCACGCCCTCGACCGACGCCAACAGGTGCTTGACGTCCTGGCCGATCTCCATCAACAGCTCGGTCTCCTCGCCGTGGATGGTTATCGCGAAGGTTTTCACGCCGGATCCCTGACCCTCTTCGTCCCCGAACTCGTATTTCAGCCCCGCCTGCTTGGGCAGGTTTTCGCGCAGATCGTCACGGACATCCTTGTAGAACGCGTCCGACACCACGCCCGACTCGAAGAACAGGGAGATGCCGCCGCGATCGGCTGTATAGTAGATGTAGATATCGCGGATACTCAATTCCTCCCGGCGCGTCTCGATATAGTCCTCGGCCTTCTGAACGCAGTCGCTCGTACGGTACTTGTCCATGGGATCGGTGAAGTTGCAGTTGATGTAGAGACTCTCGCGACGAATCCCCTCGTCGCCGAACGCCTCCGGCTTGAAGTTGGTCACCTTCATCATCCCGCCCGTGACGATCAACACTACGGGTATGATGACCAGGGCCGTCAGCAACGGATGACGCAACGCCGTCCAGCCGAGCACGCGCAGATAGCGCTTGCGCACGCCGGCCAGCCAGCCGTTCTCCTTGACGGCGCCGCTGTCGCGGGTCAGACGTACCGAGAGCGGCGGAATCACGGTCAGGCTGACCAGGAGCGAAAAGACCAGCATGATGCTGATGGTCACACCCACCTCGCCCAGCCACACCGACATCTCGTCGGTCTTGCTGACGATGATCGGCGCGAAGACGATGATCGTCGTCAGGGTCGACGCCACCACCGCGCGTCCCACCTCGCGGGTACCGCGCACGGCCGCGGCCAAGGGGCTGGCGCCCGCGCGCTGTCGCCGATGGATCGACTCCAGGACCACCACGGCATTGTCCACGAGCATGCCCACGCCCAGCATCAATCCCATCATGGTCAGGATGTTGAGCGAGCGCCCCGACAGGTAGAGGAAAACCGCGGTGCCCATGATCGACAACGGGATCGCCACCGACACCACCAGGGTCATGCTCAGGCGCCGCAGGAACAGGTAGAGCACAAGCACGGCCAGCAGCGAGCCGATCGATCCGCCCTGAAAGAGACCCTTCAACGAATTGGTGATCTGGTCGGCCTGGTTGAAAAAGGCGAAACTGCTGATGCCCTGCAGTGAGGGATCGAGGTTGATGCGCGTCAGTTCGGCCTCGACGGCGCGGCACACCTCGACCGTGTTGAAACCCGACGCCTTCTGAATCCAGAAGGCGATGGCCGGTTCGCCGTTGAGACGTCGCCCATAACTCAGACCGGGTGCGCCGTAGACGACATTGGCGATGTCCTGCAACCGCAGGCCACGTTCGTTGATGGGCAACAGACGAAGATCATCGACACCGCTCAGGCCGCTGACCGTGCGCACGTCGTAACGCAGGCCTTCGTCCGTGACCCGGCCGACGGTCAGCTCGACGTTGGCCGCACTCAGGATTCGGAACAGGTTGCTCACGTCCACGTCGTGTTCGAGAATCTTGTCGAAGTCCAGGTAGATCGAGGCCTGCGTCGGCAGCACGCCGTCGATGTTGACCTGCCCCACACCCGGAATGCGCTGCAACGGGGCGATGATCTTCTGATCCAGCAGATCCCAGCTCTCGGACAGGTCGCGCCCCTTGGCGGCGATACGACCCTGGAGGATGGGGATGTCGTTGGTGTCGAAGGTCAACAGCAGGATGTTGCGTATGTCCGCGGGCAGGTCGCCCCGGATCTGGTCGATCCGCTCCTTCACCTCCATGCGCAGCAGGTTGACGTCGCGGCCCCAGTCGAACTGGACACCCACGAAGGCCTGGTCAGCGTCCGAATAGCTGCTCAGTTCACGCACGCCGCCGAGAGTCGCCAGCACCTCCTCGATGGGCAGGACGATCTCCTTCTCCACCTCGCTGGGAATCCCGTTGGGATAGGGTACGATCACGCCGATGAAGGGAAATTCCATGCGGGGCAGGAAGTCGAGCGGGATCTTCCACATCGACACCGCGCCGAGCACGATGATCGTGATCAGGGCCATGGCCAGGGATACCGGACGTCGCAGGGAAACACGCGTGAGCCACATGTCAGGACTCCCCTCGCGCCAACCCGGCCGACCTGACCAGTGGCTTCCGCACGCGACCCCGCGCGCCGACCGGAACCTCGGCGTTGGGCGTGATCAGCGTGTAGACGACCGGAACAACCACCAGTGTCAGCAGGGTCGCCAGCAACAGGCCCGCGATGACCGTGATCGCCAGGGGCGCGCGCAGTTCGGCGCCTTCGCCCAGGCCCAGTGCCATGGGCAGCAGACCCAGGACGGTGGTCGCGGTGGTCATTACGATGGGCCGGAAGCGTTCCTGCCCCGCCTGCAACACGGCCTCGTACAAGCCGAGCCGACGGCGCAGCTTGTTGATCCGGTCCACCAGCACGATGCCGTTGTTCACCACGATACCCGCCAGCATGATCGCGCCGATCACGGCGATCACGCTCACCGAGGTACCGGTCAGCTTGAGTCCGTAGACCGCGCCGATCAGCGCCAACGGAACGGTGAACATGATGATGAACGGATGCAGGAAGCTCTCGAACTGCGCGGCCATCACCAGATAGACCAGGAAGACGGCCAGCAGGATCGCCATCTGCAGCGAGCGGTAGGACTTTTGCATCTCGTCGTTCTGGCCGCCGAGGGCCACGCTGATGTTCGCCGGCAACGTGAGGGTGCGCAGCCGGGCCTCGATCTCCTGCGAGACAGAGCCCAGATCGCGTCCGACCAGGTTGGCCGTCACGATGGCCACGCGCTTGCGCCCCAATCGATGGATTTCCGAAGGCCCGCGCTCGACGCTCATCGACGCCACCGCGGACAGGGGAATGGAGATGCCCCCGCGCTCGGCGATGATCAGGTTCCGCACCGCCTGCAGCGTGTTGCGCTGCTCGTCCTCGTTGAGCACGCGGATATCGATGTGGCGCTCCCGCTCGCGGATGCGGCTGGCCACGGTGCCGCGAACCTTGCCGCGCACCGTCTCCGACACGTCCGACAAGGTCAGGTTGTACCGATTGAGCTTGTCGCGATCGAAGGAGACGCGCACCTCGGGCGAGCCGGGCACCATGCCCTGTTTCACGTCGCGCAATCCGTCGATATCGGCCATCTCCTTGGCCACGAGCGAGACGGTGGCCTGGAGGTCGTCCAGGTTGTAGCCGTACACGTCCACTTCCACGGGTGCGTTGAAGCTGAACAGGGACTGGCGACGCAGCTTCTGGGTCACTTCGGGATACCCCGCCAAGATGGCGCGCACATCCTCCAGCACCTGCTCCTCGCGCTCCTTGGTGGCGCTGTCGAGCTTGACGTGGATTTCCGCCCGATTCTCCTTGCGACGCTGCGCGCTGGTGTTGCCCTCACGGCTGACGCCCACGTCCGAGGCGGTCAGCACGATACCGTCCACACTGGCCAGCTCGGTCTCGATGGCGGCGACCCGCGTGTTCGTGCGACTCAAGGGCGTGCCTTCGGGCAGCTCCAGACCCAGCGTGAACTCACCCTGGGCCAGCGGCGGGATCAATTCGTTACCGAGGGTCGGGAAAAGCAGGACTGCGCCCGCAGCCAGCAGGACGACCAGCACCATCACCAGGCCACGACGGACCAGGGCCCCCGCCAACAGGTGCGAATAGCTGCGCACCAGCCGCGGCCAGACGATACCGAAACCGGTCGTCAGCGGCACCATGGCCCACCCGCCGAGACGCCCGATCAACCATCCCAGCTGCCGCACAAGGGTCACCAGCAACACGGGCAGGAAGAGTACGAATCCCAGCATGATTGCGCGCGGATACCACCAGAAATTGCGTGTCTCGCCGGCGAAGCGCGTCCAGGCGAAAAGGCGGCGGCGGAAAGCGAGCCGCTCGCCGCCCTGATCCGCACCACCGTCGCGCGCGCCCCAGGCCATGGCCATGGGCGTGAAGGTGAGCGCCACGATCAGCGAGACGAACAGGGAGAAGGTGACCGTCAGGGCCTGGTCGCGAAAAATCTGTCCGGCCACGCCAACTACCACGAAAACGATGGGCACGAAGACGGCGACCGTCGTGAGGGTCGAGGCGATCACCGCGGAGCCCACCTCCGAGGCGCCCTTGACGGTGAGCTTCCGCCGGTCGACATCACCCTTCGCTTCTTCTCGCCGCCGATGTATGGCTTCGAGCACCACGATGGAGTTGTCCACCAGCATGCCCACGCCCAGGGCCAGCCCGCCCAGGGACATCACGTTCAGCGAGACGCCGCGGGTGTGCATGAGAATGAAGGTGGCGACGATCGAGATGGGAATCGACACGCCGATGATCAGCGTGCTGCGGAAATCGCGCAGGAAGACGAAGAGCACCAGCACCGCCAGCAGACCACCGAGCAGGGCGTTGTTGCGCACCTCGGAGATGGCCTTGGCAATGAACACCGACTGGTCGAAGAGCACCTCGACGTTCACGCCCCCGGGCAGTTGCTCGCGCGTGTGTTCCAGATGACTGCGCACCCGCGCGGCCATTTCCACGATGTTCTGGTCGCCCTCCTTGTAGACGGCGATCTCCACGCTCTCGCGGCCGTCCACGTGCGTGATGGTGGTCCGTTCGCGGTGAGTGCGCGTGATGGCCGCCACGTCGCGCAGCTTCACGGGCTGACCGTCGCGCACCGTTACGGTGACTTCACCGATATCGTCGAGGTTCTCGAAGCGGCTCAGGGTGCGCACGATGTATTCGGCGTTGCGATCGCGCAGACGCCCGCCCGACGCGTTCACGTTTTCCTGGGCCAGGGCCCGGTTGACCGTGGTGATGGGAACGCCCAGCGCCGATAACCGCGCCTCGTCCACCTTGACCTGGATTTCCTCCTCCAGACCGCCGGCCACCTTGGCCGCGGCCACGCCCTGCAACGACTCGATCTCGCGCTTGAGCACGTCCTCGGCAATGTTGCGCAGCTGCACCTGGGTCATGTCCCCCCAAAGACCGATACGCAGCACTGGGTCCAGGGACGGATCGTATTTGAGAAGCACCGAGGGCAGGGCGTCCTCGGGCGGCTGGATCATGTCGATCTTCTCACGCACGTCGAGGGCCGCGTAATCCATGTCCGTGCCCCAGCCGAATTCCATCGTGATCTGGGACAGGCCCGCCTGGCTGATCGAGTGGACGCGTCGCAGGCCCGGCACCACGCCGACCGCCTCTTCGAGGGGTCGCGTCACCAGGTTCTCGACGTCGACGGGCGTGGTGTTGGGAATCTCCGTCTGCAGCGTGAGACTGGGGTAGCGGATCTCCGGCAGCAGGCGCATGTCCAGGCGGCCCAGAGCGACCATGCCGAAAACCACGGCGGCCAGGGTGGCCATCCAGATGGTGACGGGATGGGTGACGGCGAAACGGATGGCTTTCACGTGAGGTCTCCCCGCTGACGGGCGTTATCGGATATGGGCGTTACTTGGATTCGACGGTGGCAAGCTGCGTATCCTCGCCGGCGACGGCCATGGCGTCCGGCGTCGGATCCCAGCCGATCTCCGCGGCGTTGAGTGCCTCGATGTGAGAGCCTGTGCGCAGACCCCCTTGTCCGGCGGTCACCACATACTGTCCGTCCTCGACACCGTCGAGAATCTCCACGAACACCTCGTCATACAGGCCGGCATTGACCTCGACCTTCCGCACGGTATCGGCCTCGGCCACGAAGACGCTGCGCAGGCCGCCTTCTTCGACCAGGGCCAGCTTGGGGACCGACAGGGCGTCGTTGTGGGTGTCGGTGGTGATCCGCGCTTTCACGAAACCGCCGGCGCGAACCAGGTCGGCGCCGTCCTCGATCAGCAGAGTGAGACGCACCGTACTGGTGGCGGGATCGACCACGGGCGCGATCCGCTCGACCCGGGCTTCCAGGTCACGACCGAGAGCCTCGGGCGTGATCAGCACGCGCTGCCCCGGCGACACGCGCATGGCGATCTCCTCGGGCAGATACACACGCACCCGCATGGGCGAGAAATCGCCGAGCGCGAACAGGGGCGCGGTGACGTTGACCTGCTGCCCCAACACGATCTTGCGCTCGGTGACCTGTCCCGCGAAGGGGGCGCGCACGAGGGTTTCTTCCAATGCGATCTCGGCCAGATCCCGGTCGGCTTCCGCCAGTTCGTAGGCCGAGCGCACGACGTCGAATTCCGAATCGCTGATCAGACCCTCATCGACCATGGCGCGATTGCGCTCGAGCTGCCGGTTCTGGTCCGCGAGCTTCAGGTTGGCCTGACGCAGCTGGACCTTCTCGCGATCGTTCTCGATCTCGGCGAGAACCTGTCCCCGGGTTACCCAGTCGCCTTCCTCCACGTTCAGGGCCTGGATGCGGCCCTGCGTCTTGGCAACCAGATCCACCAGACGGTCCGCTTCCACGACCGAAGCCGCCTTGTAGTAGGCGGCGATGGCGCGACGTGTCACCTCGGACAGTTCGACCGGCACGGCCACGATCTCTTCCTCGTCACCATCATCGTCGACTTCGGCGACCGTTTCGTCCACGGAGAGGGAGTCGCCCGCCGCCGCTTCAGCCTCCTGCGCATCCGAACCCACGGGCAGCAGGCCGGCCTTCCACAGCGCAAAACCGCCAACGGTCAGGACGATCACCACGAACAAGGATATCAGGATGGATTTGCGGGTCATGGGCTTGCCTCTCCGGGTAAATGCGGATCGATCTACCCGGAATATTCATGAGTTGCCGTGACGAGGAGGGTGCTGTCAGATCTCAAACTGCTCCTCCGCAGTAGGTGACTCATGAATACTCCGGGTAAAGGTCACGAAGATCAAAGACGCACGCCTGGTCCCAAAGGTTGCATAACCATTTCCGGGTGTCGTATTGCCCGCCATCACGGGATTCCGTATTCTGTCTGATCTACCGGGAGATTCCCACCTCTTCCGACCGTCGAATCTTGCAGGAGCCGCCGCCCTTTCCCGCCACGGGATCGTCGGACCGGCAACTTCACGCGGTCGCAACGTCGTTCCCGCGGCGTTTTGAGGCGGCTCCTGCTCATTTCGCCACACGGCCCTTACAGTGACGCCGACGCCGCGCCGTGCTAGTCTTCGAAAGTCCCTAGTGTTCTGTCAAACAGGAAATTGGGGGTTGGCGGCGATTTTGCCTTCGTCGCACCGGACGAGCTGCACAAGTTCCGCAACGCGGGTGACGAACCCTTCGTCTTCATCTGCGTGGTGCCCAAGGAATACGAATGACATCCGTGACTTCACTTCTTTGACCGTGTCTATCGATCCGTGAGACCGCGCGTAGACCGCGACAAACCCGCTCCGAGGAGACGACATGAAAGACCTGAAGAATCGGCCCCTGATCCTGCTGCTCGCGGTGATCGCCACATTCGCTTTTGCTCTGGCCGGCTGCGACAATACCGAGGAAGCCGCCGAAACCGCCGGGGAGGCGATCGGCGAAGCGGCCGGCGAGGCCCTGGGCGACGCTGGCGATGCCGCGGGCGATGCCGTCGACGCGGCCGGCGAGGCCTTGGGTGACGCCGCTGAAGCCACAGGTGATGCCGTCGAAGACGCCATCGACGCAACCGGAGAGATCGTCGAGGACGTGACCGAAAAGATCGGCGGTTAATCCGACAA
This sequence comes from uncultured Fibrobacteraceae bacterium, assembly GCA_964476155.1. GTDB lineage: Bacteria > Krumholzibacteriota > Krumholzibacteriia > LZORAL124-64-63 > LZORAL124-64-63 > JAHIYU01. The sequence continues at coordinate 65,639 of CAYYYS010000009.1, read as the reverse complement.
TGCTGCTCATCGCCGTCACCGGTCCCCCTGGCGCAGGAAAAACAACATTGCTGGCTACCTTGGCCGCATGGTCAAAAGCCCAGGGGCGGTCGGCCGACGGCTTCCTGGCCCGCGCCCACGATCGCCGCAACCCGCACATGGGCGCCGCCCGCTACGACATGGAGTGGGTCGCCGACGGCCACGTCACCCCTTTCGCTCGCCGCACACCCAAGGGAATCCCCGCCTACACCTTCGACGAAACCGCGCTGGCCGAGGCCCGCGACTGGGCCCGAGCCCTCACCGAAGACACCCCGCCGCACCTCGTCGTTCTCGATGAGTTCGGTCAGCTCGAAGCAGCCGGCCGGGGACACATGGGGCTGTGGTCCGACCTGCGGGCCGCCGCGCCCGACGTGGTCGCGATCAGCGTTCGCGCCGGCCATGTCGACGAGATCGCCTCCCGACTGGCACGCGACTTCGATGTCGAGGTGGACGCCGAACACCCGGACGCCTGGGAGACTCTACGCACCGCCTGCCTGGAGCACCGCGACTGGATGCGCGTGGGCGGCTACGGCGCCGGCGCCGGCGGTGTGGAAGTGGGCCTCGGCTCGGCCCTGCACGGCGTTCGCGTGCCCGGCCGGGGCTTGATCCTCTCCAGTCTGCAGACGGCCGTCATGGTCATTGCCGGCGCCGGGCTCGGATGCCGCCGGCGCGTGATCTGGATCCCGTTCATCGCGGCCGGGCTGAAGGCCGTGTCGCCGGCGGGAAGTCGCCTGCGTCCCATGCTGGCCATTACCCTGCAGGGCCTACTCTTCGGCAGCGCGACAACCGTGTTCGGCTGGAACCCCCTCGGCATCGGGCTGGGCGGCTGGCTGGTGGGAGCCTGGGCCGGCGCCCAGGGCGCAATCCTCCAATACCTGCTGGTGGGCGACCAACTCATGCGCGCCTACGCGTCGGTGACCGGCTGGCTGACCGAGCGCTGGGATCTGTCGACTCCGGGTCTGTGGACCGCCATCGGGATATGGATCGTCGTCTGGGGACTGGGCGCCATGTCGGTGGGCCTGTTCGTCTATCGCCGCCGATCCCTGCCGGACCGCTTCCGCGAATTGATGGCGAGCCGCATGGAAGGACTCGGGCAAGACCGCCCCGTCTCGCGACGGCGTTCGTTCCTGCTGGGTCTGATAGACCTCACTCGCCCCGTCTTCTGGCTACCGCTGCTGCTTATCGCCGCCATCGTGCTGGCCGCCGGCGCACCCTGGGGCGACATCTTCTGGATGGCCGTCCGAGCGGTGACGGTGGGCTTCGTGGTCTTCTCCCTCGCGCGAGGATTTCAGCCGCGACGATTCGTGGGCTGGCTGCGGCACCGGGGGCATTGGGGACCGGCCGTGGCCCTGGAACGGGCCCTCCGACGTCATTCACGCGATTGAAATCCGTCCCCGCGTCACAAACCTGCTTCCCGCCACCACGACAATAGTCATGTCATCTTCCCTCTCGACGGCTTTAGCCATGCCCATGGTCCCACGGACACCCCCAGTCGACTTGCTAAATACAGTCTAATCTATGTGTTACATGATATTCCATTATCCGGGAATAATAAATGAGCTTTCATTCATTTTCCATGTGACTTCCTCGCGAGAGGTCTTGTCTCAAGCGCGGACGACCCGATGTAGGAGCGTCGATCGTGTGTGACACTCAGGAGAGGATATCCTAATGATCCGTCTGTTCTGGTTCTCGCCCAAGATGATGCCCCGGCCATGTGGCCACAACTGCGTCGATCGGTGGCGGCCGGTGATTTGGGTTGGACCAAGGCGCGGGAGGTGGCCAAGGTGGCGACGCCCGAAAGTGAAGAACGTTGGATCGCCGAAGCGGAGCGATCGAGCAGTCGCAAGTTGGAGCAGACAGTAAGAGCAACTCGCAAGCGGGCTCGCCAGGCGCCACAAGTTGCGGAGCTGCCTGCGCTGGATTTGGACGAACCATCACCGACGCTACCCACGGACGCTCCGGTCTCGGTGAATACAAAACTCACAACCGAACAATACGCCCGTCATGAAGCCTTGTTCGAAACGATCCGCAAACTAGGCAACCGAAAAGGCTCGACTGTAAAAGGAATGGACCGCGCCGAATTGTTGCTCGCCGCGCTGAACGACTTTGCGGAGAAACTTGCGCAAAGGTCCGAAACAAAGGCCGTCTCCAGCCCGCCTTATCAAGTCGTCGTTTACACGTGTAAAAAGTGTGGAAAGTCCGAGGTGCAAACCGACCGTGGTCCCAAGCCCATATCAACCGAGGTCGTGCAATGTGATGCCGTCATCCAGGAGCCCGGCAAGCCTAACCGTTCGACTATTCCACCGAAAACCCGCCAAGCTGCCATGATCCACGCCAGCCACCGCTGCGAAACACCAGGCTGCGGGCGAACGCGCTTTCTGGAGGTTCACCACCGTCGCCCACGATCGCTGGGCGGCGGTAATGAAGCGGACAATCTTCAGGTGTTATGCTCGAGCTGCCATCAGCTGATCCATCGGCCCGCTAAAGAACCAGTGACCGCAAAAACCGCGCGACCAGATTCCCGGTCACCGTGCGGCGGTACTCGGCCGTGGCGCGCACATCATCGATAGGTGTCACTTCGCGCGCGGCCACGGCGGCGGCCTCGCGGGTGGTCTCGCCGAGATCCTGCGGTGTGAGCTGGCGGCCCTCGAGCCAATCCATGGTCTCGCGCAGCAGCAGGGTGGTCGGCGCCACGCTGCCCGCGGCCAGGCGCACATCACGCAAACAGTTGAGCTTGTCGAGGCGTCCGCGGCACGCCAGGTTCACCCGCGCGATGGACTGGGCCCGTCTTGTGCCGGCCTTGTAGAAGGCCTGCTTCATGCGGTCGTGGAGCATGGGGACGGCCACCGACGTGACCAGTTCGTCCGGCTGCAAATCGCAGGATCGGTAGTCCAGGTAGAAAGCGTCGACGGGCACTTCACGCGTGCCTCGGCTCGAAGCGATGCGAACCACGGCGTCCAACGCCAACAAGGGCGGCACGGCGTCGGCGCCGGGTGACGCGTTGACCAGGTTGCCGCCGATGGTGCCCACGTTCTGTACCGCCGGCGCGCCGACCAGACGGGCCGCTTCGGCCAGGGACGGCAGATCCCGATTGACTAGTGGGGAATGGATCAGGTCGGTAAAAGTGACCGCGGCTCCGACAACCACATGACTGTCCTCTTCCTCGATGCGCTGCAGTTCGGACACGCCCGACAAATCAAGCACGACCGTGGGACGGACCAGCCCCAGGTGCATCAACACGGACAGGTCCGTGGCGCCCGCGACGACCGTCGTCTCGCCGTTGGCTCCGGCCAGAATATCCAGGGCCGCATCAAGCGATTCGGGCAAATGGACAACCGCCTGGTCGTCGGGCGAAGCCACGGGCGCCGTGACCGGTGTCGGTGCAGCCGGCTCCGATACATCCCCGCCTTCGTGCAACGTGGCCCAATGGACCGCCTCGACAACGCGCCCATAGCCCGTGCAGCGACAGAGATTGCCGGACAAGGCAGTGCGGATCTCCATGGTGCTCGGTGCGGGATTTTCGTTCAGCAACGCGCGCGACGCCATGATCAGCCCCGGGGTGCAAAAACCGCACTGCACGCCACCGGTCTGCACGAATCCCGCCTGCACGGGATCGGGATCCTCCGGTGTACCCAGGCCTTCGATCGTCCGCAGACACCGACCATGGGCATGGTAGACGGGTACCTGGCAGGCGTTGACGAGTTTGCCATCCAGGATCACGGCGCAGGCGCCGCACTCCCCCTCGCCGCAGCCTTCTTTGGCGCCGGTCAGGCCGATGTCCTCGCGCAGTACGTCGAGCAGTCGGCGCAAGGGCTGCACGTCCAGGTCGTAGCGTTGTTCGTTGACCGTCAGGGTGATCTTCACGATGACACCTCCGGCCCGTTTTCCATGAGACGTTCAGGGGTGAGCGGAATCTCGTCACCGGCGAAACCGAGCGCGTCCTCGACGGCCGACGCCAGGGCCGGCGCGCCCACGTTCATGGGCATCTCGCCCAGTCCCTTGGCGCCGTACGCCCCGCGCGGCGACGGCACCTCGGCCATCTCCACCTGGAAGTCGGGCGCGTCCAGGCAGGTGGGAATGATGTACGTGGCCATGCGGTCGTTCAGGTAGCGGCCGCCTTCGGTCTTCACTTCTTCCAGCGAGCCCCAGGCCAGTCCCTGCAACACGCCGCCCTCCACCTGCCCCACGCAGAGCACGGGGTTGATGGCCCGGCCGATCTCGACGACCACCGTGCAGTGGAGCGGCCGCACCTCGAGCGTATCCGTGTCCACCTCCACCTCCACCACGGCCGCGCCCCAGGCGTACCCCTGGTAGGCGTAGCCCTGGTAGCGGTCCTGGTCCCAGGCCATTTCGGGATCGGGCTCGTAGCGGGCGGTCGCCTCGCAGGGCGCCGCGGCGCCTGCGGCCTCGCGCTCGACCAGGTTGCGGCAGGCCTGCACCAGAATGCGGCCCACGACCATGGTGGTCCGCGACGCCACGGTGGGACCGCTGTCGGCCACCACGCCGGTGTCGGGCTGATGATAGGTGATCTTTTCGAGGGGCATGTCCAGGGCTTCGGCCGCGATCATGGGCAGGACGGTTTCGGCGCCCTGGCCCATTTCCACGCTGCCGAGCAGCAGGGTGACCGTGCCGTCGGTCTCGCGCCGCACCTTGACCTCGGCGGCAATGCGCGTCTCCCCGTCGCCGGTAAAACCGCCGCCGTGGAAGACCAAGGCCGAGCCCACGCCTCGACGCACAACCGCGCCGTCGGAGCGGATGGTCTCATTGGTGACTCGGGCCGCCTCCCGTCGCTCGTCGAAGCGGGAGATCGCGAGGGCCCGTTCGTAGACGAGTTCGGCGGCCACGTCATCCTCCCGCAACGTCTGGCCGAAGGGGAAGGTGTCGCCGGGCTGCAGGATGTTCGTGCGGCGCAGGTCCCGGGGATCAAGGCCCAGCTCCCGGGCGATGCGGTCCATGTGTCGTTCGGCGGCAAAGATGGACTGGGGCACACCGAAACCGCGGAAAGCGCCGTTGGGCGGCGTGTTGGTGGCCACGGCCCGCCCTCGGATTCGCGCGACGGGTACGAAGTAGGTGCCGACGGCGTGCAGGATCGCCCTCGACAAAACAACGGGACTCATGGTGGTGAAAGCACCCGCGTCGATAATCACGTCGATGTCCGCGGCTACGAGTCGGCCGCTCTTGGGATCGACGCCCGTACGATGACGCACCACCGCGGGATGTCGCTTGGTCGTGAGCACGATGTCTTCGTGACGGTCGTAGATCATCGACACCGGCCGGCCGCATTCAAGCGCCAGGACCGCCGTCTGCAGCGCCATGATGGACGGGTAGTCTTCCTTGCCGCCAAACGCCCCGCCGGTGGGCGACTGACGCACCACGATGCGGTCGCGGTCCACACCCAGGCCGCGAGCCAGGGCGTTGTGCACGTAGAACGGACACTGCATCGAACCGAGGATTTCCACGCCGCCGTCGTCGCGAGGCGTGGCGATCACACCTTGGGGTTCCAGGTAGATGTGTTCCTGGTAGCCGGTGCGGTAGACCCCTTCGACGACCCAGTCGGCCGCGGCGAGGGCCGCGTCCACGTCGCCCGATTCGATCAGGTAGTCGGAGATGATGTTGTCCTCGCCCCAGATCACGTCGTCACCGGCGAGAGCCTGTTCCACTGTGAGCAGCGGCGGGCGCGCCTCTATGTCGGGCGTGAGGGCGGACAGGGCCGCGGCGAGCGTCCCGCGATCGGGAGCGGCCACCAGGGCCAACGCCTGGGTCACGAAATTGATGTCGGGGTCGGCCAGCAGCGGCAGGTCCTCGTGGATCATGGCCACGCAGTTGGGTCCGGGCAGGTCGGCGGCGGTTATGACCGTCACGCGCGACCAGTCGAAGCCGGGATCACGGTCGATCCCAAGCAACCGGCCGCGGGCGACCGGCGACGGCAACGCGGCGCCGAACCAGGCGTCGGGCCGGGGGATGTCCGCCAGAAAACGGGTTCGGCCGGTCACCTTGTCCCAGGCGTCGCACCTGTCGAGTCCGCGACCGACGTGGCGGTGTTCAGTCACGACCTCACTCCTTTTTGCCGAGTGCCTTCAGCACCTTCTCGGGAGTGATGGGCAGATCGCGTATCCGCACGCCCACCGCATTGAAGACGGCGTTGGCGATGACCGCCGGCGGTGTGTCGATACCGATCTCGCCCACGGACTTGGCACCGTGGGGACCGCTGGGTTCGTGGCTGTCAACCAGTTCCACGCGCAGACTCGGCACATCCTCGCGGGACGGGATCTTGTAGGTCATCATGTCGTTGGTCCGCAGGTGGCCGCGCTTGCCGTAGCGCACCTCCTCGGTCAACGCCATGCCGACACCCTGGGCCAGACCACCCTCCACCTGCACCTTTGCCAGGTTGGGGTTGATGGCGTTGCCGCAGTCGACGATCGCCACGTAGTCGAGCAACGTCACCTGGCCGGTGGCGGTGTCCACTTCCACTTCGGCGAAGCCCGCCATGTAGGGCGGCGGCGATTTCTCGCACAAGTGACTGCCCGTCACGCAGAGCTGTTTCTGGTGCTCGCTGTAAAGCAGGTGCGTGGACAGGTCCTCCAGGCTGATCTCGCCATCGGGGCCGCGTACCGTTTCGCCGTCGAAGGCGGCATCGGACGGGTTGCAGCCCAGGGAGCGGGCGCCTTCCTCGACCAGGGCCGCTTTCATCATCGCCGCCGCCTCGCGCACGGCGTGGCCCGAAACGTAGGTGGTGCTCGACGCGTAGGCACCCGTGTCGAAGGGCGTCCGGTCGGTGTCGCTCGAGTAGACGATGATCTTGTCGGTGGTCACGCCCAGATCATCGGCGGCGATCTGCGCCAGGATAGTGTCGCTGCCGGTGCCCAGGTCGGTCGCGCCGATCAGCAGGTTGAACGAGCCGAAGTCGTTGAGCTTGAGCGTGGCCGACGCCATGTCGATGCCCGGGATACCCGAGCCCTGCATGGCCAGCGCCATGCCCACGCCGCGCACCTTGTCCGGTCCGGCGTCCCGGCGGGGATACTTGTCGTCCCAGCCGATCATCTCGCGACCGCGCCGGACGCACTCGGGCAGCTTGCAGCTGTCGACGGTCTGCGCGCGACCCTCGGTGCCTTCGCCCATGATGGCGAAGATAGGCGACGTCTCCCCCTCGCCGATCATGTTCATCTCGCGCAGGGCGATGGGATCCAGACCCAGCTCGTGGGCCAGTTCGGCCAGCACCGACTCCAGGGCGTAGTTGCCCTGGATCGCGCCGTAGCCGCGGAAGGCGCCGCCGGGGACGTGGTTGCTGTACACCGTTTTTCCACCGAAGCGCACCGCGTCGACTTTGTTGTACAGGGGGAGTGTCTTGGCACCGGCGATCATGAAGACCGTCAACGCATGCTCACCGTAGGCCCCCGTGTCCGACAGGATCTGCATGTCGATGGCCCGCAGTCGACCGTCGCGATCGGCGGCCACGGTCATGTCGAGGCGCATGGGATGGCGCGTGTTGGTGGCGTCGAAGACCTCGCGGCGCGAGTAGACCATCTTGGTCGGTCGTCCCGTGCGCAGGGTCGACAGGCCACAGAGCAGCTCGCCGTGGATCATCTGCTTGCCGCCGAAACCGCCGCCGATGCGCGGCTTGTTGACGCGGATGTCCTTGACCGGAATTTCCAGGGCGCGCGCCATGATACGACGCACGTGCCAGGGCGTCTGGGTCGACGAGATCACGTTCAGCCGACCGTGCAGGTCGAGCCAGGTCGAGCAGGCCATGGGCTCCAGGGCCACGTGCTGCTGGGCCTGGGTGTAATAGGTTCGACGCAGAACAACCTCGGCCCCGTCGACCACGGCGTCCACATCCGCCACGTTCATGGCGTAGGCGCTGGCCACGTTGTTGGCCGGATCGAAACCGATGGGGAAGTTCTCGTGGGCCTCCGACTCCGGATGCAGAATCGAGGCGTGCCCCTCGGACGACTCGAAATCGAGGACAGGATCAAGTACCTCATACTCGATCGCGATAGCCGCCAGCGCGGCGTCGGCCTCGGCCTCGGTGGCGGCGGCCACGGCGGCGGCCTCGTCCCCCACGTGGCGCACGAACTCGTCCAGGATGAACCGGTCTCGCGGCGAGGGTTCGGGATGTCCCTGTCCGGCCCGCGTGATGGCCACGCGCGGCACGTCGCGCCAGGTCAGCACGCAGTGGACGCCGGGCATGGCCGCGGCGGCCGTCGTGTCGATGGACACGATACGCGCAAAAGCATGGGGACTGCGCAGGGCTTTTACGACCAGGGCGTCGCGGGGCGCCAGGTCGTCCGCGTAGGCGGGGCGTCCCATGACCAGGCCCACGCCGTCGATCTTGGGGAGGCTGCGTCCAACTTCACTCACGACGTCACCTCCAGGTACCGGCGAATCGCCCGCGTCTGGCTCACGTAGCCCGAGCAACGGCACAGGTTGCCGGCCAGATAGGCGTTGATTTCATCGTCGGTGGGATCGTTCAATTCCTCGACCATGGCGATCATGGACATGACTAGACCGGGGCTGCAGAAGCCGCACTGGTCGGCGCCCTCGGCGGCCATGTGTTCACCCAGTCGGCGCGCCGTGTCGGGCACGCCCTCCACCGTCAACAGCGCGTGGCCGTCGACGCGACCGGCGGGCACGGCGCAAGAGGGTACCGGCTTGCCGTCCAACAACACGGTGCAGGTGCCGCAGGACGCGGTATCGCAGCCATGCTTGACGCTGGTGATCTCGTGGCGCCGCAAGGCTTCGAGCAGGGTCTCGCCCGGCGCCACCTCCCAGGCCGCGCTGCGTCCGTTCAATTCGAAGCGGATGATCATGACAGCACCTCCTTCACGGCGCGTTCCACCAGCACTCGACACAGCTGACGGCGATAGTCGGCCGACGCGCGCAGGTCGTCACCGAAGTCCAGTTCGGCGGCAGCGGCTTCGCCGGCTCGCGCGGGAGCGTCGTCGCCACCAGCGGCCATGGCGGCCGAAGCATCGGGGCAAAGACGTGCTACGCCGGGACGGGCGCCCACGACCACACGCGGTTCATCACTCCCGGCCACGCACACGTTCAGCACGGCATAGTCGTTGCGAGTGCGCGACAGGTCCTGCCAGGCGGCGCGACCCCCTTCTCGCGGCAGAACGATCGCGCCGAGAATATCGCCGCGATCCGGCTTGCGCGACACGAACTCGGACAAGGGCAGACGCCCCGCGCCATGGAGAACCACGTCAGCATCGAGGGCGAGCAGGGCGGTGGTCAGATTCGAAAAGGCGTAGCGCCCGAAAACGGTGCCGCCGACGGTGACGATGTTGCGCATCTGTACGCCGACGATCCGTTCGACCGCCTTGGCGAGCACGCCGTCGGCGTAGGCCCGCACCAGCGGATCGGTCTCGAGCCTGCGGTAGGTGACCATGGCCCCCACTTCCAGCCCGGCGTCGGTTTCGCGGATATAATCCAGCCCGGCGTCGAAGAGATCGATCGCCGTCTCGAACTTTCTGGCGCCCAGTCTCAGGTATGCGCCGCCACCGATAATCGCCGACGTCTTGTCGGCCGCCAGCAGATCCGCGGCCTCGGTCAGTGATTTCGGTTTGTGATACGTATGCACGCCCATGTGCAGGTTCCTCTCATCTCTGGTTGGGATAATGCCCGTAACTCGAGATTAACACATGGTTAACTGGAGTCAAAGACAGGTAAGGCCGTCCCTGATCCATTTAATATGGCTAACTTCGCAATCAACTAGCCGTGATCGTTTTGTGACTTATTGGCGATATAATAGCGGAGCCTGAATTCAAAAAACAGATCTGACAAATCAAGGGAGCTAGCCAATGCCCAAGCACATGCTCATCGGCCTACTGGCCACGATCGTCATCATGACCGCGGGATTCGCCCAGGCGGGCGTCATACCCATCGACGGCGAGACCTCCACCATGACCATGGTCGACCAGAAGACCGGCGGCCTGACGTACCATCTCCGGGTTGGTGACATCCAGACCATGGCGGTCGATACCAAGGCCGGCGGCTTCACCCGCCTCGTTCTGCCCGGCTTCCACGCCACGCGGACCGAAGGTGCCCCCGAGCTCCCCATGATGAATACACTGGTCGCGCTGCCCCTGGGCGCCACGGCCCGGGTCGAAGTGCGCGATGTGCGCACCCGCACGGTCAAGCTGTCCGATCTGGGTATCGACACCCTGATCATGCCGGCCCAGCCGTCCATGCCCAAGAACGCGGACCGCGAGACCTGGCCCTTTGTCTACGACCAGGCCGCCTACCAGGTCGACAAGACCACCCGCGCGCTGGCCACCGTCGTTCCCCAGGGCCGCCTGCGCGCCATGGACTTCGGACGCCTCGAGTTCGCACCGGTAACCTACCGACCGGGCACCGGTGAACTGGAGATCGTCGAAAGCGCCGAGCTCGAGATCATCTACGAAGGCGGCGACAATAGCGCCGGCGGCGACCTGTACGCCCGGACCGCGAGTCCCTTCTTCGATCATCTCTACTCCCAGCTCGACGGCTCGCGGGGCCTGCACGACAGCTACCCCGACCACGTCGGCGATCTGGTGACCATGGTCATCGTCACGCCGCCGGAGTTCGAGTACCAGCTCGCCGACTTCGTCAACTGGAAGACCCAGCGCGGCTTCAACACGATCCTCGCGGTGACGGGCACTCCCGAGGTCGGCTCGACCACCACGTCGATCCAGAGCTACATCCAGGACCTGTACGATAACGCCACGGCCTCACAACCGGCGCCCAGCTTCGTGCTCTTCGTGGGCGATGTGGCCCAGATGCCCACCTACTCCGTGGGCGGCGACGCCACCGACCGCCCCTACTGCACCATGGACGGCGACTACGTGCCGGACATCTACTACGGCCGCTTCTCCGCCACCAACGCCTCGCAACTGCAGGCGATGATCGACAAGACCCTGATGTACGACCAGTTCACCATGTCCGATCCCAGCTACCTGGGCGAAGTGACCCTGATCGCCGGCGTGGATTATGGTTATGCGTCGACGCACGGTAACGGTCAGATCAACTACGGCACCGACAACTACTTCAACGCGGCCCACGGCATCACCAGCAACACCTGGCTCTATCCCGCCTCGAGCGGCAGCGTGGACGCCGCCATTGTCCAGACCGTGAGCGACGGCGTGGCCTTCATCAACTACACCGCCCACGGCGGCCAGACCAACTGGTCCGACCCCAGCTTTACCCAATCGGACATCAACAACCTGGGTAATTCCGAAAAGTACTGTCTGGCCATCGGCAACTGCTGTTTGACAGGGACCTATGACTACGGCGAGTGCTTCGGCGAGACCTGGCTGCGGGCCGTCGACAAGGGTGGCATCGGCTACATCGGCGCCAGCAACAATACGCAGTGGGACGAGGACTTCTGGTGGGGCGCCGGCTCCTGCCCCTCCGGGATCATCGACGGTAACATCCCGTTCGCCGACACGGGTGTGGGCGCCTACGACGGCATCTTCCACGACCACGGCGAAGGCATGGACCTGTGGTACGTGACCAACGACGCCCTGATCTTCTCCGGCAACCTGGCCGTCCAGGAGGCGGGCTCGGGCAGCACCCAGTACTACTGGAACATCTACAACCTGATGGGCGACCCCAGCCTGAGCACCTACATGGGTGTGCCGAGCGTCAACCCCGTGACCGTCGACGCCATGGGCTCGACTTCGCTGACGGTCAGCGCGTCACCCGGAAGCTACGTCGGTCTGAGCCAGGGTACGACCCTGGTCGGCGGCGGTACCGTCGGCGTAACGGGTACAGTGGTCGTCGACTTCCTGGTCACCCCCGACGGCGGCCTGCCCCTGCACATGGTCGTCACGGCCCAAAACATGGAACCGCACATAGAAGACGTGCTGATGGCCTCGCCGGCCATCGACCTGAGCTTCACGGCCTGTTCCACCACCCTGGAGTCGGGCGCGACCGACACCGACGCGTTGCGCATTTCCAACCTGGGCGAGCCCGACTCCCAGCTCAATTTCAGCATCACCTATCAGGCCGAGAATCCCTACGAGAAGGCCGACAAGAGCGTGGCCGGCTCCTCGGTGACCTGCGGCCAGAACGAGTTCCTGGCCGGCTCGACCGTCGACCTGGACATTTCGGTCTACAACGCCAGCACTGACGTCGAGTGGCTGACCGACGCGGAAATCACCGTCCCCGCGGGCGTCACGGTCAACTCGGCCACCACCCTGAGCGGCGGCACCGATCCCCTGCTCTGGACCGGTACCACCGGCGACGGTGTAACCACCAACTGGCACGGCACCGACGGGGGTAGCTGGGGCGCCCTGCGAGGCGGCGAGACGGCCACCGGTACACTCAACGTGACCTTCGACGGCTCCCTGACCGGCGAACAGACCTTCGGCTGGTTCGTCCAGGGCGACATCTACGGATCGACACCCCACGACCTGAGCGGCACCTTCAGCATGACCGCCTCCGGTCCGTCGGTCACGGTGACCTACCCCAACGGCGGCGAGAGCCTGGCGTGGGGCAACGACTATGCGGTGACCTGGGACCACGCGGGCGACCTGTCGACGGTCAAGATCGAGCTGAGCCGCAACGGCGGCGGCACCTGGGAGACCCTCGTGGCCTCGACACCCAACGACGGCACCGAAACGGTCACCCTGGCCGGCCCGAACACCACGACGGCCCTGATCCGCGTCTCGAGCCTCGATGACGCCATCACCGACACCAGCGACGCCGAGTTCGCCCTGTTCGAGATGGTCACCTGGTTAACCGTGAACCCGACGGAGGGCACCCTGCCCCAGAACGGCTACCAGAACGTGGACATCAACTACGACGCCACCGGCATAGCCGACGGCACCTACACGGCCTATGTCCTGATCGATCACAACTGCGGCGGCGCCCCCGAGGTCGTCACCGTGACGATGATCGTGGAGACGGGCACCGACGCGGACACGCCGCGGGTGTTGACCCTCAATGGCAACTACCCGAACCCGTTCAACCCGGCGACCGAGATCGTCTTCGCCATGCCCCGCGCTGGCGACGTGACCCTGGATGTCATCGATGTGCGCGGCCACCAGGTGCGCACGCTCCACCGGGGCGTCATGGACTCCGGCCGGCATACGATGTCCTGGAACGGCACCGACGAAAACGGTCGTGTCGTTGCTTCGGGCGTGTACTTCGCGCGTTTACGGCATGATGGGGATGAGCTCACTCTCAAGATGTTGTTGACGAAATAGTTGATACATCGGACAGGTCGTGGGTGTGATGCCGCGACCGTAGGGACGCAAGCCGGCCGCCTTCAGGGCGGCCGGCTTGCTTGATTGCTACACCCTACGGTCGCGACATCACACCCACGACCTCCCAGGTAATCGACTATTCGCGTCATCAGGGAGTGTGAAGAGGTAGGGGCGCATCGGCCTTGCCTCGCTTTTTGTGGGTTGGGGTGACCTCCTGCAGGCGCCGCTGGACGAAGAGACCGTGGCGGCTGGTCTGCGCGAAGCCCTCGCGGTCGGTACCGGTCGCGCCGTGGCGACCATCTACTTCCGGAACGCGACCGAGAACAGCCTACGCGCTCGCTTTCAGCCCATCGTCGCCGACACCATGGGCGAAATCGGCCTTTACTACGACTACGAATCCCTGCTCGATCTCTATGACCTGCTCCCCTTCACGGACAAACCCTCGCTGAATCTCACGGAATACATAACCGACAGGACACTGGACGGACTTTTCCAAACGCTCGCCTCGGAAGAGGGACGGATTCGCTGCGATCACGTCGCTCGAACCAGCGCTCTGTTGAAACGGGTCTTCGGGGGGAGCTTGATAACTAATTATGCAACAAATAAATGGATAAGTATGCATTACGAGTTGACAATCGAACAGAATAAGGCCAAGTTGCGCACGGTATTGAGCGAGATCTGGGGGTATCCTTATCTTATGTGCAATTAGGTTATATTTTTGATCTCGTATTCATAATCAGTGTCTGCGCAAAAAAAATAATGGTTTATACTGTAAGACCATTACGGGAAATCAAACTACGTATCTACAATCGCATCGGTCGTCGCCCGGACCGTCGACCACTGAACAAACCCGTAAGGAATGACTGAGCATGACACCAATATACGAAACCAACCAGCTCAAGGAACACATTCGCAGTGTTCCCGATCACGAGTTGCCGAGACTGTACTCGGATGTGAAGGCGTCCCCTCGGATCACACCTACCCACCGCGTATATGAGTTTGTCCGCCGTGCTTTCGATCTTGTCGTGTCTTCGCTGGCCCTAGCGATCTTCGGCCTGGTCTTGCCCCTGATCGCCCTGGCCATCAAGATCGACTCGCGCGGACCGGTCTTCTACACCCAGAGTCGTATCGGACAGGACCGCCGGCGCCGCGAACACTTCACGGCTGGTCCCGAGCGCCGCAAGGTCATCTACCCCGGCCGCCCGTTCCGCATCTTAAAGCTGAGAACAATGCGGACGGATGCCGAGAAGAACGGCCCCCAGCTCGCCACCGAGGGAGACAGCCGCGTTACCCGTATCGGACACTTGCTGAGGATGTCCCGGCTCGACGAGGTGCCCCAGTTCATCAACGTGCTCTTCGGCCAGATGACCCTGATCGGCCCTCGTCCGGAGCGTCTCAGCTTCGTCCGCAAGTACGAGATGGATATCCCGGGCTATTGTGAACGTCTGGCTATCCTGCCCGGCATTACCGGCCTGGCCCAGGTCAACAACGGTTATGATGAGGACCTGGCTTCGGTGCGCCGCAAGCTGATGTTCGACCGCTTCTACATCACCAAGAACGGCTGGAAGCTGGATCTGCGGATTCTGGCATCAACCATTCGCGTGGTATTGACCGGAGAAGGCGCACGCTAGCACACTATTTTCATTCGATAGGCCGTTGCATATGCAGCGGCTTTTCTTTTTTCCGTCAAACCAATCGCGGGAACCGAGTCCCCCTGTTCTAATGCCAACAATTGTGGTATACTATCCGTCACGGGTAAAAGCCTGCTCCCGCCACAAGGTGCGGCCCGTATACTTTCGTGACGGCCCGCCGCCCTCGCCAACGTTAACCCCAGCCAGAGGAATTGACATATGTCCAGCATCGCCATTGCACACACGCGCCTCCGTTTCATCATGATGGCCCTCGTTTTCGTCATGCTGGCATCGGTTCCGGCCACGGCCGTCGACCGCGCCGCCGAACCGGCCGCCTCCCGATACGACGTATTACCGCTGGCCGACGTGCCGCAGTTCCGCGCCGATTACGTGGATCACACGATGGCCAAGCTCGAGGACCAACAGGCCGAGGGGCTGGGCCAACCGCCCCGCTTCGCCATCCCCCAGGAAACCTTCATCGCCCCGGAGACCCACGGCACCTGGGAACGCATCAGCGAGGACACCATGCTCTGGCGTCTGCGCATCGAATCCTCCGGCGCCCTGTCGCTCAACCTGGGCTTCACCCGCTACGCGATGCCCGCGGGCGGCCGTCTGCTGATCTATCCCGCGGACGGGAGTGCGGAAGCCATCGCCTTCACCAGCGCCGACAACAAGGTCCACGGCGAGTTGTGGACGCCCGTGGTCGAGACCGAGACGCTGGTCGTCGAGGTGGCGGTGCCCTTCAAGGCCGTCGACCGTCTCGACCTGCTGCTCACGTCGGTCAACACCGGCTATCGCAAGTTCGGTGACCTGATTCCCGAGAAGTCGGGTACCTGCAACATCGACGTGGTCTGCCCCGAGGGTGATGGTTGGCGCGAGGATATCCAGACCGTGGCGGTGATCTCCACCGGCGGCAGCACGTTCTGCACCGGCTTCATGATCAACAACACCGCCAACGACGAGACGCCCTTCTTCATGACCGCCTACCACTGCGGCATCCACAGCAGCCAGGCTCCGTCACTCGTGACCTACTGGAATTTCAATAGTCCCGTTTGTGGCCAGCAAAGCGGCGGTAGCCTGAGCCAGTTCCTCACCGGATCGGTCCTGCAGGTCGAGAACAGCACGTCCGACTACTCCCTGGTGCTGCTCGACGCACAGCCGGATCCGTCGTGGAACGTGGCCTACGCCGGCTGGGACAACAGCGGCGTCGATCCCACCAGCGCGGTGGCGATCCACCACCCCAGCACCGACGAGAAGAGCATCAGCTTCGAGAACGACCCCGTCACGACCACGTCCTACCTGGGTGACACATCACCCGGCAACAGCACCCACTTCCGCGTGGCCGACTGGGACCTGGGCACGACCGAGGGCGGGTCCTCGGGTTCGCCCCTGTTCAACCAGAACCACCACGTCGTGGGGCAGCTCCACGGCGGCTATGCGGCCTGCGGCAACAACGACCCCGACTGGTACGGCAAGCTGTCGGTCAGCTGGTCCGGCCTGAGCACCTACCTGGATCCCCTGGGTACCGGCGCCACGACCCAGGACCTGTTCGCACCCTACCTGACCGGTATGCGGGTGAGCAGCGGCAGCTACGACCTCTCCGGCGACGTGGGCGGCCCTTTCACTCCCGCCACCTACGACTACGTGCTGAGCAACAACGGCGACAGTTCCCTGGACTATCAGGTGAGCTTCGATGAGGCCTGGGCCGACATCGCCAACGCCACCGGCACCATCGCCCCCGGCGGCGAAGCCACCGTGACGATCTCGCCCAACGCCGCGGCCGACGCGCTCGCGATCGGCAGCTATCACGGCACGCTGAGTTTCGTGAACACGACCAGTCACGACGGTGACGCCACCCGCGCGGTGAACCTGCAGGTGGGTGTTCCGCAAGTGGTCTACAGCTTCAACATGGACAGCGACCCCGGCTGGACTACCGAGGGCGACTGGGCCTGGGGCCAGCCCCAGGGCGGCGGCGGCCAGTACGGCAACAATGACCCGACCACGGGGTTCACCGGCGCGAACGTCATGGGCTACAACCTGGCCGGCGACTACACCAACAACATGCCGGAGCGTCATCTGACCACCACGGCCATCGACTGCAGCGACCTCGAGGCCGTCACCCTCAAGTTCCAGCGCTGGCTGAACGTGGAGCAGCCCTCCTACGACCACGCCTACCTGCGGATCAGCACCGACGGGATCAACTACACGACCCTGTGGGAGAACGGCGCGGTCGTCGAGGACAACACCTGGAGCGAGCAGTCCTTCGACATCTCGACCATCGCCGACGGCGTGGCGACCGTCTATCTGCGCTGGACCCAGGGCACCACGGACGGGAGTTGGCTATACGCGGGCTGGAACATCGACGACGTGGAGATCTGGGCCCTGCAGCAGGGACAGTTCAGCGACACGTCCGGGCCGAACCGTCGCGTGGCGACGCTGACGCCCAACGTGCCCAACCCGTTCAACCCCCTGACCGTCGTCGCCTTCGAGTTGAAGGCGTCGGCCCGGGCGACGCTCGCGGTCTTCGACCTGCGCGGCCGTCACGTACGGACGTTGCGGGACGAGCATCTGGACGCGGGCCGCTACGAAGCGACCTGGGACGGCACCGATACCGCCGGATCCGAGATGCCGAGCGGCAGCTACGTCTTCCGGTTGATCGCCGGCGGCGAGACCCAGGTCCATAAGGCGTTGCTGGTCAGATAGATTGGCGGCTCCCTCTGGCGCTTCGGGGGCACTTGTGGTAAGATCTGCATGTGCCCCCGAGGGGCCAACCCCACACACCTACGCACGGCAGCTCCCTCGCAGGCACAAGTCAGGGAGGGTTGACATGGCGGTCCAGATCTTCAGCGCGCCCTACTACTACACATCGGTGCGCGACATTCCTGGCGAAGCTTGCCGGTTGCTGACCAAGCTCGCTCGCGAGGAAGTCAATCTCCTCGCATTCAACGCTCTCCCCTTCGGGCCGGACGAAACCCAGCTCATCATCTACCCTTTCAATACGACGTGGCTCGCGGACGTGGCGCGTCACACGGGATTGATGTTGAGCGGACCCCACCACGCGTTCATCGTCCAGGGGGACGATGAACTCGGAGCCCTGGTGGACATCCACCAGCGGCTCAGCGACGCCGACATCAACGTGGAGACCTCGAGCGGACTCGCGGACGGCAAGGGCGGCTACCGCTACCTCCTGCACGTTCACGAGGACGATTTCGAGAAAGCGGCGGAAGTCCTGGGAGCGGCGCACACGCCCTCGAAATGGGACAACTTCGAGCTGAAGATTCCGCGCTCGTTCGATGCGAAGATGTAGACCGGAACGTGGGAGCCGGACCCGCGGAGAGGTCGGTTACAGAAGCGTAGTTACGCTGCGCGTGAATTTGTCGTGCGCGACAGATAGCCGCGCAGCGCGGAACCAGCCAGGCGGCGATCCAGCCGCTCTTCGTACAGCATCACCCAACGCATGATCGGGCGCGAGGCCTGCTTGAGCAGCAGGCGCAGGGATTCGCGCGCCGTCGAGTTGCCGCGTATCCAACGTGAGCGGACCACGCGCGTGGCGGCAGCCTCGAGCCGGGCCTGGGCCTGGCTGCGGATCTCGCGGACGATCAGGGCTTCATGGGCGCCGTCGAGGAACTCGTCGATCAGGCAGTGGGCCTCGACGATCAGTGATTCCTGGGAAAGCGTCGTGAGATGGGTGCGGCCTTCGGCGTTCCACACGGCGGTCAGGAATGCGTCGGCGGTGTCGGCCGGGGCTTCGGTGTAGGCGCGTCCGACGGTGCCGGTGTGCGAGTCGCTCGACGCGGTCAACGGCAGCCGCAACTCGTCGGCGAGACCGGCGGTGATCAGGTTCTGCAGGGGCGTACGCGCGGCGTTGAGTTCGAGCATGTCGAAGCGGGCGGCGATCGCGGGGATGCGGGCGAAGTCCACCTCGCCGCGGCGCAGCTCGTCGCGCTCCCACCAGGTGGGGTGGTTGTACTGGCAATGCAGCCCGTGATGATGCACGAAGCCGAGCAGGTCGTCGAGGGTCCGGACGCGTGCGCCCAGGAGCGCATACAGGTCCGGGTCCAACCCGTAGATGTTGACGTGAATGGTGAAACCGATGGTGGGATCGTAAAGGGTGTGCTCCACGCCGGGGATCACCAGGGCGCGGTCGCCCTCGGGCAGCCCGCGCATCAGCGTCTCGTAACCGTCCATGGTGTCGTGGTCGGTCAGGGCGAAATAGTCCATGCGCTTGCGCTCGTCCGGATGGTCCAGGGCGGCCTCGAAGAGAGCGCGCGGGTGCAGCGCTTGCAGCGGGGGCACGTCGAACGAACAGGATGAGTGCACGTGCAGATCGGCTTTTCGTAAACTGGATATCATGGTCACTTAAACTAGGTTGCCTTGTTTCTGGCGCCAGGAGGCATGTGCAAGGATCCTGCAAGGGGCCCGTCAATCAACGAGTTAGAGTTTGGTGGGGTTGTTTGACCTTATGGCGGCTCCCCTCCGGGCCGGGTTACGCACCAAATCACGTATACGTCAGAACAGAGCGCGGGTTGCCTCGCCCCATGGCGCGGACAGGTCATTATTATCGACCGTGGGTGTGTTATCTTGATCGTTCGTGAAAGGAAACAACATGTGCGGACGATTCACATTGGCGCTGTCGCCCGAGGAACTGGCCCAGCTCATGGCCCTGGACGCGGCTCTCGATCTGGAACTGGGCCTGCGCCCGCGATACAACATCGCGCCGGGCCAGGAGATCGTCGCGGCGATTCAGGACACGCCCGACACCGACCGCGAAGCCCGCACCTTCAAGTGGGGGCTCGTGCCGGGTTGGGCCAAGGACCCGGCCGTCGGCAACCGCATGATCAACGCGCGGTCGGAGACGGCGCCCGAGAAGCCCTCGTTTCGCGAAGCCTACCAACGGCGGCGCTGCCTCATCCCCGCCGAAGCGTTCTTCGAATGGCAACGACGCGGTGACCAGAAACATCCCTGGCTGTTCCGGGTTCTAGACGAGCCCGGATTCTGCATGGCCGGGCTCTGGGAGACCTGGCGCCCCGCCGCCGGCGACCCGCGACACACCTGCGCCATCCTGACCACCACAGCCAATGACCTGCTACGCCCCATCCACGACCGCATGCCCGTCATCCTCCACCGAAACGACTACGAACGCTGGCTCACCGCGCAGCCAGACGCGACCGCCGGGCTGCGAGACCTGCTACAACCCTTCCCCGCCGAAGCCATGGAAGCCTGGCCGGTAGACACCCTGGTGAACAGTCCGCGAAATGATGGGCCAGAGTGTGTGATGCCAATGAATGAGCCGGGCGAAGCCCCCGGCGATCAACTGGAGCTGTTATAACTGTGGTCTAAATCCTGTACCCGACTCTGTGTATTACTACCGACAAAGCCGGGGATGTGTGTGACCATTTACGGGGATGTCCGAAGGGCTGCGGAGCCATGGATGGCGGAGCAGCCCGCAGGCCAAGCGACCCGGTCACAGGATGTGACCGGAGAGCGTTCCCCGTAAATGGTCACACACATCCCCGGCTTTGTCGCAGTAGCAATACACAGAGCCGGATATAGGATTTAACCCTCAGGAATAACCACGATCTTGATCAGGTTGGTCGTGCCGGTCTGCTGCAGCGGCAGCCCGGCCGTGACAACGACTGTCTGCCCGGGCTTGCAGTAGCCATACTCTACCGCCTTCTGCAAGGCATCCCCCTCGAGCTCGTCCAGATCATCCCGCGGCTCCGCTATGATCGGCACCGCTCCCCAGACCAGGGCCAGGCGACGCCAGGTAGTCTCATTGTCGGTCATGGCCAGGATGGGCTGTGGCGGTCGATGCTTGGCCACGAGCCGCGCGGTGCTGCCCGAGCGGGTAAGACAGAGGATGGCGGCGGCGTCCACCGCGAGGGCCATGCGCACCGCGGAGCGGGCGACAGCTTCGGCGGTGGTGACCGACTTCTGTTCGATCCAGCGGCTTCGCCAGGATTTGTAGGGGAAGGCAGCCTCGGCGGCCTCGGCGATACGCGCCATGGCTTCCACCGCTTCGATCGGATACGCGCCGACAGCGGTCTCCTCCGACAGCATGATCGCGTCGCTGCCGTCAAGCACGGCATTGGCCACGTCCGACACCTCGGCGCGGGTCGGCTGTGGGCTCTCGACCATCGAGCGCAGCATCTGCGTGGCGGTGATCACGGGTTTCGCCATGACGTTGGTCTCGTAGATGAGCGACTTCTGTACGGACGGCACCTGCTCCATGGGGATCTCCACGCCCAGGTCGCCGCGAGCGACCATGACGCCGTCCACCAGGGGTATGATCTCGGTGAAATGATCGATTCCCTCGCGCTGCTCGATCTTGGCGATCACCGGCGCGTGGCAGCCGGCCTCGTCCATGGCCGCCAGGCACAGACGCACATCCGCGGCGTTGCGCACGAAGGACAGGGCCACGTAATCGACACCGTTCTCCAGCCCGAAGCGCAGGTCGGCCAGGTCCTTTTCGTCGAGGATGGGCGCACTGATGGTGCCGCTGGGCAGATTGATGCCCTTGTTGGAATTCAGCTCGCCGCCGACGATGACGCGGCAGTGGATGTCCGGTCCG
Source organism: uncultured Fibrobacteraceae bacterium (assembly GCA_964476155.1). GTDB lineage: Bacteria > Krumholzibacteriota > Krumholzibacteriia > LZORAL124-64-63 > LZORAL124-64-63 > JAHIYU01. The sequence goes on along the minus strand of CAYYYS010000009.1, from coordinate 44,232 downwards.
CCGACCGACTCGACGCTCAGGTTGAGGGCGCCGTCGGCCAGCAGGAGGGTATCGCCGACCGACACGTCGTCGGGGAGATCCTTGTAGACGAGGGAGACTTCGTCGGCATCGCCGGGCACGTCGCGCGAGGTGAGGGTGAACCGGCCACCGGCTTCGATCCTCACCGGCCCGTTTGCGAAGGTGCCGATGCGGATCTTGGGACCCGCCAGATCCTGCAGGATGGCGACCGGGCGATCCAGCTTGGCCGCCACTTCGCGTATGTCGCGGATGGTGTCGAGCTTGGCCTCGCGCGAGCCGTGGGAGAAGTTCAGGCGGACGACGTCCAGACCGGCGCGCATGAGACGCTCGAGCATCTCGCGCGAGCGGGTGGCGGGGCCGACGGTGCAGACGATTCTGGTGCGGCGCATGGAGGCTCCTTTTCTGGGTGGAAAGGAGTCTAGCATTCACTCGATTCGGGGGCTACCGCTCAACCGGCAACCCCAGAGAGGCCGAACCGGTAGGTGACAATGCCTGCAATCACTGACCGGTCGGGCCGGGAACGCTGGTTGTCGAGTAGGCTCCGATCACGCCGCACCCCGTCCCGTTCCCCGGCCCACAGGGGGAATCATCGTCCAGCCCGTAGTCGACTCCCGCCCTGTCCCGGAACAGGGGGTTGGCCTCGAAGATATGTCCCAGTTGTGGCTGACCTCTGCGAGACCGTCGCCGCCGATGTTGCCAAAGAGGTCGGATCAACCAACCCGCAGAGTGTCCTCCTGCGTGGTGTCCAGACCACCTCCCCGCGCCGCGTAGGCTACGATGCTCTTGTCGACCCGCAACGACGAACCGTACGACCCTGCTTCGGGAGATGCGCCCTGACGGCGAACATGATATTTATTGGAACGGCGCGTCGGCTGGTCCGTGGACGAGGCCCATCCCGAGTGGGTCGGCACGGTGATCACTTTCGACCTGGAGGCCGACGGCGACGTGACGCGGCTGCGGTTCGGACATCGGGACTGGCGGGAATCGAACGATTTCTTCGCGAGCTGTAATTATCAGTGGGGCCGATATATGGAGAGCTTGAAGCAGTATTGCGAGACGGGGGTGGGGAATCCCTGGTTGGCGAAGGATGAGATCCTGGATTGAGCGGATCGGATCGACAGCGGCGGTCGTTCGCCGTTTTCCTACACGTATAGCTCCTACTCGATCTCGTCGACAGGGGGCGCCGGCTCGGCGGATTCATCGATCACCGCGTCATCGTCCCACAACCCGTATTCTCCCCCGAATTGCCCTAAATACTCCGGTCCCAACACACGTCCCGTCACATAGACCGGCAGCATGATGACCGTGCCGATGTATGGTATCGCCAGCACCAGCCAGCCCACACAGCAGGTGACCAGTCCGGCCGTCAGCACGGCCAGCCCCACTCCGACGGCCAGCGCCAGATAGAACAGGGCGTAGAGGAACAGCGCCGCGATCTCCTTCTGCAACAGCGGCAGGAAGGTGCGCCAGCCGTCCAGGATGGTCAGTCCGCGCTTGTACATGATCGGGACGACGAACTGGTCGGTCCAGAAGTTCACGAGCGTCGCCGCGATGCCCAGGCCCACGCCGAGCAAACCGAGCATGACCGCACCGAAGACGCCGATGCCACGCCAGAGTCCTCCCTCGGCAATGGGAATGACCAGAAACAGGGCGGGCAGGATAAAGGCGATGGTCACGATGCCGCCCAGGCCCCACCGGTCGAAATCGCCGACTTCCCACCGGTCGGCGCCTCGCCGGAGGATGAAGTCCGTGTCGTCCTGATCGACATTGATGCCGTTACGCCACTTGTTGCCGCCCCCCATCCCCGCGTTGTCCCAGAGACGAGCGAGCCAGGCGGTGAAGCCCATCACCATCCAGACTTCCAGGTTGAACGGGCGGAAGAGCATGGACCTCATGCGTTCCCAGGCGCGTCGTAACGGGTCCACATACTGGATGGGCATATTCGACCTCCGGGGTTGATGTCCTGCGGGAACGGTACCATTGTCCCGGTACCAGGCAGCAAATACAAGTACGCAATGGCTTTCCGGTAGGATGCACGGAATGGGTGAACTCTTCGCACTGGGCTGCGCGATCGTGTGGGCGACGGCGGTCATCTTCATCAAAAGGGCGGGTGAGACCTACTCTCCCTTTGCGCTGAACCTGTTCCGGGTGGGTGTGAGTTCCGTGCTGTTGATCGTCACCACGCTTCTGGCCGGACAGGGCCTCTATCGGGCCGACGTGCCCCTGCACGTCTACCTGACGCTGATCGCCAGCGGCGTGATCGCCGTCGGCGTGGCCGACACCATGTTCCACAAGGGCCTGAACATCATCGGCGCGGGCATCACCGCCATCATCGACTGCCTGTACTCGCCGCTGGTGGTGGCCTTCGCGTTCATCCTGCTCGGCGAGCGACTGTCGGCGCTGCACGGGTTGGGGATGGCCCTGATCCTCGGCGGCGTGCTGCTGGCCTCGCGGATCAAGCCCCCCGGGGGGCACGACCGGAACACCCAGGTCAAGGGCGTCCTGTGGGCGGTCGGGTCGATGTTCGCCCTGTCGTTCGGCGTGGTGATCGCCAAGACGGTCCTCGATGACGTACCGGTCCTCTGGGCCACGACGGTACGACAGGTCGGGGCCATGGCGTTCATGATCGTAGCGGCGCTGATCTCGCCGCGACGACGGGCCTACCTGGACACGTTCCGCCCCCGCCGCGAATGGCGCTTCGCGCTGCCCGCCACCATCCTCGGCTCCTATTTTTCACTCATGCTCTGGTTGGGCGGCATGAAGTACACCGACGCGAGCATCGCCGCGATCCTCAACCAGACCAGCACCATCTTCGTGCTGATCTTCGCCTCGATCTTCCTGCATGAAGCGTTCACGCGACGCAAATTCGCCGCCGCGTTCCTGGCGATCTGCGGTATATTGCTGGTCACCTTGAGCTGACCCGGAGGTCGCCATGATCCGTATCCTCGTGCTGACACTCGTGATCGCCACGCCCCTGTTCGCCTCTTCGATCGAGCCCGATCACGACCCCGTCCCCCTGGTCATGCAACACGTCCTCGAAACGGCCATGACCGACAGTTCCGCCTACGCGTTGCTGGAGGAGCTGTGCGATGTGGCCGGCGCGCGCCTGAGCGGCTCGGCCAACTACGAGTTGGCGGTCGAGTGGGCGATCGACCGGATGACCGACGCGGGACTGGTCAACGTGCGCCGCGAACCGGTCCTGGTGCCCCACTGGGTGCGGGGCGACGAGTCGGCCTGGCTGCTGGAGCCCCATCAATCACGACTCACGATGATCGGACTGGGCGGCAGCGTGGGGACGCCGCCGGGCGGGGTCGAGGCCGACGTGCTGGCCGTGAGCGATTTCGACGAACTCGAGACGCGCGCCGACGAGGCCGCCGGTCGCATCGTCCTGTTCGACGCACCCTGGGACGGCTACGGCCGCACGGTGCAATATCGGGTACGCGGCGCCATCGCCGCCGCCAAGCACGGCGCGGTGGGCTGCCTGATCCGTTCGGTCACCCACGCCCGCGACTGCACGCCCCATACGGGAGTCATGAGCTACGACGAGGGCGACACCATCCAGCGCATCCCCGCCGCCGCCCTGGCGGTGGAGGACGCGGCCCGGCTACATCGCCAGTTCGATCGCGGCTTGCCTGTCCGTGTGAGGCTGGAAATGGCCGCAAAATGGCACGAAGACGTCCTGTCGGCCAACGTGATCGGAGAGCTGACCGGGCGCGAGCATCCCGAGGAGATCGTCGTGGTCTCCGGTCACCTCGACTCGTGGGACGCGGGCTGCGGCGCCCACGACGACGGCGCCGGCTGTGTGATCGCCATGGAAGCCGCCGCGCTGCTACAACGGATGGGCCTGCAACCGCGCCGCACCATCCGCGTGGTCCTCTTCGCCGACGAGGAGATGACCCAGACCGGCGGCAAGGCCTACGCCGCCGACCATGCCGACGAGCTGGCGAATCACGTGGCTGCCATCGAGTCCGACTCGGGCGGCTTCCCGCCGCGCGGCTTCACCGTGAACGGGGATTCGTTGTCCATCGCGAAGCTGGCCGAGCTGACGAAGCCGTTGGAATCCTTCGGCGCCGCGTCGGTCACCGCGGGCTGGGGCGGCGTGGACATCTCGTTCATGGCCGACGCCGGTGTGCCGCTGATCGGCCATCGCACCGACAACCCCGATTACTTCACCTATCACCACAGTCCGTCCGACACGATCGACAAGGTGAACCCCGCCGACCTGCAGCAAAACGTGGCGGTGGTGGCGGCATTGCTGTGGGCGCTGGCAGAGTCGGAAACACCGCTGCGTTGAGTCGACCGTCGGCGGAGTACTGGTAGCCCGAGCCCGGCGCATATGAGGGACGGTTGAAACCGTCGCTCTTTGCTTTTCCGGAGTATTGGCCGATCTTGTTGGGATGAACGCGAACAAAATCCTCAAGAAACTGATCGGCCCCACCGCCGGCGCCGCCGCCGGCTACGCCTTCCACTACTGGCAGCGCTGCGCCGGCTCCACCTGAGGCGTCACCGGCAATCCCGTCACCGCCGTGCTTTTCGGCGTTTTGATGGGGTGGCTGCTCACCTCCGGCGGAGGTAAGCCCAAGTCATCGTGAGGGTTACAGACAACCTCTTGACGATTTCCGTGAATATCGATATCATCTGTTCATAATGCCGCCCCCGCCGGAACCCATGGCCTGGGAGGGATCCATGCGTTCAATTCTGTCAGTGCTGTTCACGCTCACTCTGTTCGTCGCGCCAGCCACCGCCGACGACTACCTCTGGTGCAACGGCACCGACGAGGTCCGCGTAGAGATCGATCCCGCCACCAGCGACCTGCACCTCTTCCACGACGGGGCCCAGTACAACTGCTGCCCCGAGCCGATCACCTACGAGGTCCACTTCGGCGACGCGACCCTGTTCATCGTCGAGCACGTGGCGGCCGATCCGCCCTGCGACTGCAACTGCTGCTTCGACCTCGGCGTGACGATCCCCGACGCCCAACCGGGCCCCTGGCAGGTCACCTTCTCCTGGCTGGACGAGGAAACCCACGTCTGGATCGACTGGCACGGCCAGATCACCGTACCCGACGTGGGACAGGGCTTCGTACACGGCGCTCCCGTATCGGCCAACTCGGGCTGTCTCGATACGACGGGCGTGCCGACCGAACCCGAGCCCCGGAGCACGACATGGAGCGACATCAAGGCCATCTACCACTGAACCGATCCGGGGGGACGACATGAAGACGATGCTGATCCTGATCACCCTGCTGGCAACCCTGTCCGCCGCGTCGGCCCAGGACAACTCGTGCGAGAACGGCGACGTGATCCACGTGGAAGTGGATGGCGCCGATGTGACCGTCTTTCACGACGCGGCTCTCTACAATTGCTGCCACGACCCCTTCGACTATGCCCTGGACTGGCAGAACGACCGCCTGGTGATCACCGAAACCGAAGTGAATCCGCAGTGCTACTGCATCTGCTGTTTCGATCTCGAAAACACGGTCGAAAACGTGCCGGCCGGGACATGGACCTTGCGTTTCCGCTGGTTTGACTACGAAGCGATGGGTTGGCTCGAGGTGGACACGGTCTTCACAGTCGGAGAGGTGGGCCAGAGCGGCCCGGCCATCTTCAGCGCCGCAAACGATTCGGGCTGTCTCGATGGCACCACGGGCGTGGCTGATCAGCCCGATGTACCTGCGAACTGGGGCCTGATCAAAGCTTACTATCGGTAGAGCCGGCAAAGAGGCGGACCACCCACAAGGATGGTCCGCCGTAGGACTGGCACATGCCGCACATGGGCAGCCGCTCGCCGGCCATCATCCTGTTGCCGGTCGCCTGCATCTTGCCCATGAGTTTCTCGAAACGCTTTTCGAAATGAGTGGAAACGGTGGTGATCTCCACCATTCCGTTGGCGAAGAGCTGGTTGTCCCACACCATGCCTTCAAAGAGCTCCTGATCGTCGGTCAGGTTTTTGCACATGGCGCAGTTTTCGAGATCCAGCTAGGCGCCGGTGGGCGCGGCAGCGGCTATGGCGATGGTCAGGACCAGCAGCGCGGTCGTCGTGAGTAGAATCCTCATTGTCGTGTTCCCCCTTGAGTTCAGGTGTCTCGTCATTACAAGACGGTACTAGTCTTTGTTTCCGCTCGCCACTCAGCGAACCGTCTCCTCCACGGGCTCCGGCATCGCGGCGCCCTCGGCGTCCTCGTCACCGAGCAGATAGTGATCGAACCACGCGAGCTCGCGGGTCTCGTAGTCGAGCATGTGACTCGGCCGGTTGATGCCGTGGCCCTCCCCCGGATACAGGACCAGCCGACTAGGCGCGCCGTTGAGCTGGAGATAGCTGAACAGTTCGATGGACTGGCGCGGGTCGACGGGCAGGTCTTCGGTGCCGTGCATGACCAGGGTCGGTGTCACCAGGTTGCCGGCCCGCGAGACCGGGCTGTGTTCCCACATGCGTTGCAGGTCGCCGGCCCAGGGCTGACGATAGCTGTCGATGAAGAGCTGCGGATTGCTCTGCCCCATGGCCGACACGTAATTGAAGATGCCGGCGATCGACACGGCGGCGGCGAAGCGATCGGTGCGCGAGATGACGTTGTTCGTCGACAGACCGCCATAGCTGTAGCCCGTGAAACCCATGCGCTCCGGATCGGCGATGCCGCGCTCGACCAAGGCGTCGCAGGCGGCCATCAGGTCCAGGTAGTCGTCGGTGCCGTAGTTGCGATAGACGCCGCGCAGGAAGTCCTGGCCGTAGGCGGTGCCGCCGCGCGGATTCGCGATGAAGACCGCGTAGCCCTTGTGCGACAGGACCTGCCAGGGATAACGGGTCGTCCAGGAATTGCCGTAACGCGAGAAAGGCCCGCCGTGCATCTCCATGATGAAGGGGAACGGACCGTCCTGCGCGTCCTTGCCGGGCGGCAGGAAGAGAAAGCCCTCGACCGTGAGGCCATCGTGGCCGGGCAGGTCGAGGCGGGTGGGCGGGATCAGGTCGTAGGCCGCTACCTCTATGTCTGTGTCGACCAATTGGCGGGTCTGCCCGGGCTTGCCGGCCCAGATGGCGCCGGGACGATGCAGTTCGCTCTCCACGTAGGCCAGCACGTCGCCGGCCATGTGTAGACCGCTCACGTTGCCCGCGTGCCGGGTCGTCTGGGTCATCTCGCCGTTGCGCGCGTCGATGCTGAAGACGTTCATGTCGCGCCGATCGGACACGCGCAGATAGATACGCCGGCCGTCGGCCGACCAGAAGGGCGGATCGGCGGGCGTAGACCCGTATCCCGAGAGACAGAGCTGCGTGTCGGGCGTGAGGTCCCGGGTCTCACCATCGCGCAGGTCGCAGATGAAGAGGTCCTTGAGATTCAGATAGGCGCGCAGATCGTCGGCACGGTCCATGTAGTAGGCCAGGCTGCGGCCGTCGGGGCTGAACGCCGCCAGGGAGGCGTGACGGTCGGGGTCGCTGATCAGGGTCAGCTCGCCGCTGTCGATATCGAGCAGGCCGACGCGCTGTTCTTCGTCCACCAGGCCGGAAAAGCGCGCGTTGTAGGTGACGGCCAGCTGCTTGCCGTCGGGCGACCAGGCCACGTGCTGGGGATTCAGAGGCGCTTCGGTAAGCTGACGGGGCTCGGTGTCGGCGGGGCCGTCGGGCAGAACGTCCACGATCCACACCTGGTCGAACTCGTCGGGTTGCTCGAGCCGATCGAAGACGGTCCAGTCGGCACGGTCTTCGTCGACGGCGTCCTCATCCTCTTCCTCGGCTTCATCCTCGGCCGGCGACGCCAGCACTGCGAGCGACTGCCCGTCGGGCGCCCACCAATAGGCGTGCACACCGTCGGCCAGATCGGTCACCGGTCGCGGCTCCGAACCATCGAGTGGGTTGATCCATACCTGGGAGGCCTCGTCGCGTTTGGCGCGAAAACTCAGGGCGCCGTCGGGACGCCAACCCAGGCCGGAGATCCGTGTGCCGTCGAAACTGATCTGGCGGGTCTTGCCGCTCTCCAGGTCCGCAACCCACAGGAAGTACTCGTAGACATCCTCCTCCAGGTCGCGTCCGCGCTGGAGATAGGCCACGCGTGCGCCGTCGGGTGAAACGACCGGCGATGTGACGATGGGTACCTGGAGAAACGCCTCCACGGTGAAGTCCTCGCGGTCGGCGGCGGTGGCCGGCGCGCAGGCGAACAGGGCCAAGGTGCAAATAAACAGACAGGGGGCGATCGTCTTCATCGTTTCTCCCGGAGTGTGGGTTTACTTTTTCGCCTGCTGCTTCGCCCAGCGGTCCTTCAGGGACACCGTCCGGTTGAAGACCGGCGCGCCGGGTCGCGAGTCCCGACTGTCGGCACAAAAATAGCCGTGGCGCATGAACTGGCAGACGTATCCCGGCTCCGCATCGGCCAGGCCCGGCTCGAGCTTGCAGTCGCGCATGACGACGAGGGACTCGGGGGCGAGGGCTTCGCGGAAGTCGCGGCCGTCGGCTTCGGGGTGCTCCGCGTCGAAGAGATGGTCGTACAGACGCACTTCCGCGTCCACGCCGTGGGCGGCGGACACCCAGTGCAGGGTGCCGCGTACCTTGCGGCCGTCGGGCGTGGAGCCGCCGCGCGATTCGGGATCGTAGGTGCAGCGCAGTTCGACGATATCGCCGTCGGCGTCCTTGACCGCCTCGTCACACGTGACGTAGTAGGCGTGCTTCAGCCGCACCTCGCGCCCCGGGCCGAGCCGGAAGAACTTGCGCGGCGGATCTTCCAGGTAGTCGCCGCGCTCGACCCAGAGTTCGCGGGAGAACGGAACCATGCGCGTGCCGTCGGCTTCGCTCTCGGGGTTGTTGACACACTCGAACTCTTCGGTCTGACCCTCGGGGTAGTTGGTGATCACGACCTTCAGCGGATCCAGCACGGCCATCACGCGGCGCGTGCTGAGGTTGAGCTCTTCGCGCAGGCAGTGCTCGAGCAGCTGGATCTCGACCACGCTGCTGGCCTTGGCCACACCGATACGCTCGCAGAAATCCCGAATCGACGCCGGCGTGTAGCCGCGACGCCGCAGGCCGCTGACCGTGGGCATGCGCGGGTCGTCCCAGCCGTCCACCACGCCGTCTTCGACCAGACGCAGCAGCTTGCGCTTGCTCATCACCGTGTAGGTGAGGTTGAGGCGCGCGAACTCGATCTGCTGGGGATGATAGACGTCCAACGCCTCGAGGAACCAGTCGTAGACCGGGCGGTGCACCTCGAACTCCAGGGTGCACACCGAGTGGGTGATGCCCTCGAAGCTGTCTTCGAGGCCATGGGCCCAGTCGTACATGGGATAGATGCACCAGTCGTCGCCGGTGCGATGATGCGTGGCGTGGCGAATGCGATAGATCAGCGGATCGCGCAGCAGCATGTTGGGCGAGGTCATGTCGATCCTGGCGCGCAGAACCTTCTCCCCATCGGCGAACTCGCCGGCGCGCATGCGGTGCAGCAGGTCGAGGTTCACCGCGGGCGTGCGGTCGCGATAGGGGCTGTCGACACCCGGCGACTTGACGGTGCCGCGGTTGGCCCGGATCTCGTCGCCGGTCTGGTCGTCGACATAGGCCTTGCCGGCTTCGACCAGCTTTACCGCGCACTCGTACATGCGTTCGAAGTAGTCGGAGGCGAAGAAGAGCCGGTCCGCCCAGTCGGCGCCGAGCCAACGGGCGTCGGCCTGGATGGCGTCGACGTACTCGGTGTCTTCCTTTTCCGGATTGGTGTCGTCGAAGCGCAGGTTGAACCGGCCGCCGAATTTCCGGGCCAGGCCGTCATTGAGCAGGATGCTCTTGGCGTGGCCGATATGGAGGTAGCCGTTGGGCTCGGGCGGGAAGCGCGTGTGGACACGCCCCTCCCACTTGCCGGTGGCGTTGTCGTCGAGGATGATTTCCTCGATGAAGTTGGCGGCGTTGGTCTCGGACATGGTGCCTCGTTCGGGTTCGGATGGGATCGGCGTGACGTCATCATTACGACGTACAGGATAACAGGCGGAGGCGCTTAGCGGAAGCGGCGCCCTTGACGGACGCCCGTGCTCCCTTGGGACCACGGACTTCAATTTGCCATCCCGTGTAAAACAGCAGCGCAACACCCACGAAAAAGCTCCGCCCGGCATGTGCGCCAGGCGGGGCGACGAGACGATCAATCGTGGGTCGACTCAGGAGCCGGCAGCCTCGAGAGCCGCGGCAGCTTTCTGGTCCAACGCGGCCTTCAATTCCTCTGCAGTCCCACTACAGCAACCCTTGCCCGTGTCGACGGCCGCGGCGCAGCACTTGTGCATGTCACCCCTGGCCGCGAACATGGCCTTGGCCTTGGCTACCTTGGCGGCAAAGGCGGCCTTCGTCTCATCGGCGCTGTTGCCGCAACAGCCCTTGCCGACCTGGACCGCCTCGGCACAACACTTGTGCATGTCGGCCAGGGCGACCTCGGTGGCGCAAACGTTGGTGTAGGCGGCCTTGACGGCTTCGGCGCTCTGGTCACAGCAACCCTTGCCGGCGGCGGCGGCCTCGACACAGCACTTGTCCATACCGGCGGCGGCGGCCGACGCGGCGCAGGACTTGGCGGTGTCGCCCTTCAGGGACTTGGCCGAACAGCCGGGACCGCCGGCGACGGCGACGGCGGCGAAGGCGACGACGGCAGCCAACGTCACCAGGATGGTCAGCTTCTTCATGATCTTGTTCCTTCCGGGGAGATTCAAAACGACACCGGGAAACCGGTATCGTCGACTATCTAGATATCAGAGTAATTCAGTATATATTTGTTACAGACAAATGGCAAGACATCAGCGGTCAGGCGTGGACGGTCGCTCGACTAAGCGACTGATTTCTCCCCACTACCATTGTGCTCAGGCCCATCGACTCACCTTCGACCAAACAGCATATCAAGCCGCCGGCTCCGGTTTCACGGAGCCTTCGAAGTACGTGAGCTCTCAATCAGTTGAAATCATACAGACTTAACCACGAATCCGCAGCCCACCTCATTCATGAATAATCCGGGCTAAAGGGACAGATCGATGGCCACCGGACAGTGGTCCGAGCCCATGACCTCGGCCAGGATCCAGGCGCGTGCGAGTCGCGGGCGCAAGGCGGAGGAGATCAGGAAATAGTCCAGGCGCCAGCCGATATTCCGTCGACGGGCATCGTTGCGGTAGGTCCACCAGCTATAGTGACCGCCACCGCTCTCGAATTCGCGGAAGGTATCGATGAAACCCGCGCCGACCAGATTGTCGAAACCGGAGCGTTCCTCGATCGTGAAGCCGGCGTTGCGTTGGTTGGGCTTGGGGTTGGTCAGGTCGATGGGTTTGTGGGAGACGTTGAGATCGCCACAAAAGACCACGGGTTTCTCTTTTTTCAGAGCCTTGAGGAAGGCCAGGAAGTCGGCATCCCAGCGTCGGCGATAATCGAGACGGGCCAGATCCCGCTGGGAATTGGGCGTGTAGACGTTGACCAGGAAAAAGTCCCCGAATTCCAGAGTCAGCACCCGACCCTCGTGATCGTGCTCTTCGATACCCATTCCATTTTGCACGCGCAACGGCTCGTGTCGCGTGAATGTGGCGACCCCCGAATAGCCCTTTTTCTCGGCTGGATTCCAGAAGGCGTGATATCCCTCGCGCGCAAAATCCACCTGCTCAGGCAACGCTCTAGTTTCCTGTAAACAAATGACATCCGGTGATTCTGCATCGAAGAATCCCCTGAATCCCTTGCCCAGGGCCGCGCGGATTCCATTGACGTTCCATGAGTAAAAAAGCACAGCGCGTTCAAATCCTTTGCTAAGGCTCGCTTCTTGCTACCCGACTACTTAGAGGGTGCCGTACGAGACATCCCGATAAATCAGAAGAAACGAAGAGTCACATACGATTCGCACGAGAAACGATACGGATCACGCATAATACGGGAAGGCTGACATGATAGCTTGCAAAAGGCACATCGGAAAGATCGCCCTCATCGCGGCCATGCTGATCACTACAGCCGCAGTCGCCGAAAACGCACAGCTTTACGGCACGATCATGGCTTCAGAGGCTGAACCCGGCGCGCGCGGCATTTGGCGCTACGAGATGCGCGTAACCTGGAACAACTACTCCGAATTCTCGCTGAGCCATTTGAACCTGAAGCTGGACGAAGGGGGCAACTGCTCGCGCGACGATATCCTCGAGTACGTGCGCTGGGACAATCCCTCGGGTACGGCTCGCTGTTTCGGCGTGAACGGATTGATCTACTTCGACGCCGAACTGAACATGAGCGGTGACCCGGACCTGCAGATCTACGTGCCGATCATCAAGTACGTCCCCACCGACGACAGCCAGGTGAGGCCCGGCCGCAGCGGTGTGGCCGTATTCACGTTCTGGTCCGACCTGGCACCCTGGCCCATCGACGAACCCAACGATCTGCTCAGCGAGAAATTCGGTCAGGATCAGGCCTTCGGGCGCGTGAATGGTGTCTTCCCGGCACTGCCCTGCAACCCTATCGCCGCGGAGCAATGGAGTTGGGGCATGGTCAAAGCGGGGTTCGACAACCATTGAGGACATAGACAATTCGCCACGACCACGGGGACGCGAATCGGCCGCTTTAGGGCGGCCGATTCGCTTGATTGCTACACCCCGTGGTCGTGGCGAATTGTCTATGTCCTCAGTGGTAGTCGAATAGATTTGTTAGACACCCTTTTTGCGGTCTTAGTGGATTTTGTGGATTTCATGCACTCCATCGACCTCGCTAGCCGACAAAAAAGTGTTTAAATATCTAAGGGGGCTTGTAAATATCAGGCGAATCCTGTAAAATACCTATCGTCTGTAGGGATTTTAGAGATCAAGGCCACAGTGTCTTACCCTCGCGAGTTCCAACACTTGTTCACATGCCAAGGAGATTCGGCCATGTCCAACCATAGCCTCCTCGTTCGTACGGTTTTAATCCTGACGTCGGTTCTGCTGCTGGGTACGACCGTGGCGATCGCTCACGACGACCTGGTCTACAATCCCGACCGACGAGCCGACGGACCGGCCTTCTCTCCCAGTCGCATAGACCTCCTGACCGAGGGCTTCGAGGGCACCTTCCCGCCCACGGGCTGGCACCGCATCCACCTGGGCAACACCTACCAGTGGGTCCAGAGCAACTACGAGGCGCGCACCGGAAATTTCAGCGCCTTCGTCCAATACGGTGCACAGGGAACGACACAGAACGAGTGGCTGGTCATGCCGGCCCTGGACTTCACGGGCCTCACCGACATCCGGCTCGAGTTCTTCGAGACGGAGTCGTATTGGGCGGACTGGGGCAGTCATCACTACGTGATGGTCAGCACCACCAGCCAAACCGACACGGGCACGTTCGCCATCGTCTCGGACATGACGCCGGCAACCCACACGGTCAACGGCTTCGACGGTGATCCGGTGATCATCGACCTCTCCGCCTACGCGGGCGAGCCGACGGTCTACGTCGCCCTGCGTTACACGGGCTCCTACGCCGACCACTGGTGGGTGGACGACGTACGCGTCTACGAGCCCTGGCTCCACGATGTCCGCGCGCTTTCCATAACGCCAGACCAGCAACAGTTCGCCAGTGGCGAAGTCATAGCGCCCCAGGTCACCGTGAAGAACATCGGTCGCAGCATCGAAGACTTCGATGTGGAAGTCACGATCTGGGAAACAGGCGTGCAGGTGTACAACGAAACAGTCAATGTGGCCGCCCTGGCTCCCGAGACCCAAACGGTCGTCGGCTTCCCGAACCTGACCACGAACGCGGGTCAGTACTACGATCTGCATGCGGTGGCGTTGCTGGGTACGGACATGGATACGTCGAACAACGAGGCGACGGCTTTCGACGATTCCTATACCCTACCGCACGTGCCCCTGGGCATCCTGCTGACCCAATCGGATTGCTCCGGCTGCCCGCAAGCCAACCAGGCCCTGGACGCCTACTTCCCCGGCCAGAACAACGAAGTGGCCCTGGTGCGCGTGCATGTCTGGTGGCCCGGCTCGGACGGCATCTACGATGCGAACACGCTGCAGAACAATTTCCTGGCCAACGGTAGCGGCGCCGACTATGCGCCCCACCTACGTATCGACCAGGTCGTGGACGCCGGTTCCAACGGAGCCGGATACGCGTCGCTGTTCAATACGCGCAAGACCCATCACAGCCCATTGAACATCTGGCACTCCTGGGATCCGGTCACCGAGACCCTGATCACCGAAGTGGAAATCGTGGAGCCTATTCCCGCCGACTGGATCCTCAAGCTGCGTGTGGCGATCACCGAGGACGATGTCTACGAAGTGGGCACCAACGGCGAGCGCTATCATGACCAGGCGTTCCGCTACATGTATCCGGACACCGATGGTTTCCTGGTGCCCAACACACCCGGCATCCACCGCTTCAACGCCCACTGTCCGGTCAGCGCCGAATCCTGGGTCTACTCGAAGCTGCGCGCGACGGTCTACGTGCAGAACGACGAAACCTGGAAGGTGCAGAACGCGGCCACGGGCTTCCTGACCGACCTGGACGGCACGACCATTTCGGTCGACCACCCGGCGCCGGAACTGCTGATGGTGCGGGGCAACCACCCCAACCCGTTCAATCCCGAGACCGTCATCAGGTATGAGCTGGCGCGCGACGAGCAGGTTCGCCTGTCGATCTTCGATGTGGACGGCAGCCTGGTGCGGGTCCTGGTCGATGGCACGCAGACCGCCGGTCAACAGACCGCCGTCTGGGACGGCCGTGACGCGAACGGGCGCCTGTTGTCGTCCGGCACTTACTTCTACCGTGTCGAGGCCGGGAACGAGAGTTCCACCCATAAGATGGTCATGGTGAAGTGATACCTACCCGGATGCGGACGAGGGCATGTTGCCGCGGCCGCAGGGTGTAGCGATCAAGCAAAGCGGCCGCCCTGGAGGCGGCCGTTTTGCGTCCCTGCGGTCGCGGCAAAATGTCCTCGTCCGCAGTCTGGACTAGCGACGGGTCAGGACCATGGCCAGTTTTCTCGATATGATCGGCTGCAGGCCATGGTTCTTGATCCGCCATTCGTGGTGACGTGATCGTCCGCATGTTAGTCTGGGCGCAGCGCCGGAATGGCCGGCGCAGGAGCCGAGGGGACGATCATGCAGGATCGAATTGAACAGGCCGCACAAACG
The DNA here is from genome assembly GCA_964476155.1 of uncultured Fibrobacteraceae bacterium. Lineage (GTDB taxonomy): Bacteria > Krumholzibacteriota > Krumholzibacteriia > LZORAL124-64-63 > LZORAL124-64-63 > JAHIYU01. The sequence continues at coordinate 29,140 of CAYYYS010000009.1, read as the reverse complement.
CTTCTGAACGCGCATCACGCGGTGGCCTTTACGGGTGCGGGCGTATCGGTCGAAAGCGGCATCCCCACGTTCCGCGGCCCCGACGGGATCTGGAGCCGCTACGATCCCGAATCGATAGAGCTGGGCTTTTTTCTCCGACACCCGGGCGATTCATGGACGGTGATCAAGGAGATCTTCTACGACTTCTTCGGTCAGGCGGCGCCCAATGCGGCGCACCGCATACTGGCGGAGATGGAAGCGTCGGGCATACTGCGCGAGGTCATCACCCAGAACATCGACAACCTGCACCGCGACGCCGGCAGCCGGACGGTGTGGGAGTTTCACGGCAACTCTCGCACCTTGGTGTGTCTGGCTTGCCGGGCCACATACCCGGTGGGCGAAGTGTCGCTCGACACGCTGCCTCCCCTGTGCGAATGCAGCGGGTTGCTCAAACCCAACTTCATCTTCTTCGGCGAGGGGATTCCGGAGCCGGCGCGGAGCAAGTCGTTCGCGGCCGCGAGTGCGTGTGACGTCATGCTGGTGATCGGATCGACGGGCGAGGTGGCGCCGGCTTCGATGCTGCCGGGTGTGGCGCGCAACGGAGGGGCGACGATTATCGAGGTGAATCCGGAGCCTTCGCTGTTTACCGCGGGGACGACGGATATTTTTCTGCAGGGGGCGGCGACGGAGATGATGGGGCGGTTGGGGGTGGCGATGGGGCTTGGGGAGGTGTGACGAAAAAAGGTGGGGGCCGCAGCGCCCCCCGCCGGGTCGTTATTTACACGGGTAACTGCGTGGCGCGGCTTGCCTTACTTCACAAGGATCAGCTTCGCCGAACTCACCGTCCCCCCGGCTCTCAACTTCACCAGATACAGACCCGCCGAAACCGCACGCCCGACATCGTCGCGACCATGCCAGACAAACGCCGACTCCCCCGCCGGCAATACACCGCGTTGGAGCGTGCGGACATGCCGCCCATCAGCCGCGTAGATATCGAGCGCCACGTCAGCCGAGCGATCCAGCACGAAGCGGATCTCCGTGGCCGGGTTGAAGGGGTTCGGCGCCGGCGGCAGCATACGCGCGGCGACGCGATCGGATGAAGGCGGCCCATCGGGCGCGGCGGTATCATCATCGCCGGCGCCGAAGACGGTTCGGAAGGTGAAGGTGCCGTCACCGTACAGCTCGATCTCTTCGGTCAGTGCCAGATCGCGACGGTCCCAGCCGGTGTGCATGGGCGCGGGGACGAAGGTAGCGGTATCGAAGAGCACGGTGATCGATGCCTCGCCATTACTCAGACGGTACCATGTCGAGCTTTCGGGCGAGGCGCCGTCGTACTCGCGCACGAGCGGGTCGGGGCCGTACAGCAGCAACGACCAGGGGTTGGGGTTGAGGCCTGAGCGCAGGTACAGGTCGCCGCCGACCGTCTCGGACACCGCGGTCGTCAGCGTGTCCGATCCGGCGGTCAGGGTATGGGTCTCGGTAATCAGTCCGTCGTTAGAAACCGCCTGCATGGCGGTCCCGGTCGGGATCACCAGGAAATCGTCGTCCGCGTAGCCGCTGTTCATCACCTTGAAGCCGGAGCAGCGGGTGGCGCGCTCGTCGGCGTACTCCTCCTCGCCCGGCGCGCTGGGATTGGCCAGCGGGTTGCCCAGCAGCAGGACGGTGTCGTCACGATCGGGGTTCCAACGCGCGGCCAGCAGGCAGCGACCGCCGACGGTCTGCCAGAGAGTCCAGACCTTGCCGTTGCGGTAGACGAGTTCGTCGACACCGTCGAGATCGGCATCCAGGAAGAAGGCGCGGGGCGCCGCGTAGGTCGTCAGTTGCCCGGCGCGAACGGAATCGGCCCAGGCCGACGCCAGGACCAGCCCCCCCGCGTCGCGAATGTGATTGTGCAGGCGCAGGGCCCAGCCGCTAAGCCCGTCCCAGGTCGTGTCGGGATAGAGCCAGTTGCCGAAACCATCGCTGTCCTGGTAGTCGGTACTGTCTTCCTCGTGCCAGGCGGTCTCGTAGATCATGGCAGTGAACGAGGCCTCGGCCATCGTGCGCAGATGGCCCGGCGTCATGGCGGCGATGGCGTCCCAGGTTTCGTGGATGAGGCCGCCCGGCGAGTTCACGTCGCCAAAGGACAGGCCGCTGGGGATGGGCGGTCCGTCGGCCAGGGGCGTGACGCCGCGCGCGTGGTAGTCGCCCTGCTCGCCGCTGATCACCGGCACCAGATCGTAGAAGCTCTGCTCGTTGCCCGGAAAACCCGACCCGTTGTAGTACCAATTGTGATAGCTGTCCTCGCAGGCGTGCTGGAGCCAGTGGTAGGTCATCACGTCCAGGTCGGTGCGCGTGCCTTGATCAATGACCCAGTTCCCCGGCTCGGCCTGGGCGCGAGTGGTCATGTCGGCGAGCGTGACGATCTCCACCCAGGGGTGGTTGGCGAGCCAGCGGATGGTCTTGTGGTAGTGGTTGGGGTTGTCGTTGGGTTCCATCTCCCCCGAGACCGCGCCGAAGCTCTTGCCGGCGAGCGCCTCCCAGTCGTCGAAGACCAGCACGAGCTGGGGCTCGCAGGACTCCGCCTTGTCGATGAGGCTGCGACGGGCTGCTCGTTTCCTGCAACACCTCCCCCGGGCGCGCGCCGGAACCGGTGCTGCCGGACGGTGTGTGGCGAGCCTTTTCGCTGGTCGACAGCGACGGCGCCGACCTCGATCTGCCCGTGCTGATGCTCGGCGCGGGGCACGTCCTGCCGGTGGGACCAATCATGCAATGGTCGAACGAGCGACCTCTGGATGCGTTGGAACTGATCGTCTGTCTGGACGCGCACGGCCAAGCCGAGGGTGTGCTTTACGAGGACGCGGGCGACGGCTACGGCTATCGCGACGGCGAATACCGGCTCACGCGTTACGTGGCGCAAATGAAGGGCGATAAAGTGGCCGTATCGGGTGAAGTGATCGAGGGGAGCTGGCCGCGGGCCGAGCGAGCGGTGAGAGTCCGGGTTCTGGCCGAGGACGGAGAGCATCCAGCCGAAGGAAGCGAGGGCGATACGATATCAATCGGTCTATGAGCTTGCCGGCGAATCGCTCAGATAGGCTCGGGCCGGCCTTCCGCATCGATGTTCACATAAGTGATATTGGCGCTGGTCACCGCCACGTCATCACGCGTTTCAAAACGGTTCGCCTCCACGCAGACCCGTATGGTTATCGACGTGCGGCCCTTCTTGAAGACATCCGTATAGAAGCTGACCAGATCACCCACGTGGACCGGCTCGTGAAACTCCACCTTGTCCATGGCGACGGTCACGATGTGGCGGCACCCGGCGCGACGCGCGCCGATGACACCGGCCTGGTCGAGATGGCTGAGGATCACGCCACCGAAGATCGTGCGATGCACGTTGGTGTCGCGCGGCATCATCATCACGCGGATTGCGGGGTTGCTGCGGTCCATGGTCAATCCTTTCGCTGCCGTTCACGGTGCCATGTAATGACATGGCGCGCCACACTTCATTGCGCTAGACTGGTAGCGTCCCGCGCGATCCGGCACCAGGCGAATTCCGGAGTCGTCATGAAATACGCCATCCTCGGCGACATACACGCCAACCTGGAAGCGCTGACCGCCGTGCTCGCCCACGCCGACGGACAGGGTGTGGACGCCCGGTACAGCCTGGGCGACGTGGTGGGCTACGGCGCCGACCCGGTCGCTTGTCTGGAGCTGGTGCGCGAGACCTGCGACGCGGTGGTGAAGGGCAATCACGACGACATGGCCGCCAACAACGAAGAGCTGCACGGCGAGAAAGTCGTCACGCACATGCTTGAGACCCTCGATCTGGAATCACACGCGCGCTACCTGATCAACGCGGGCAGCGTGGGCCAGCCCCGCGATCTCGATCCGCGCGCCGCCTACGTCGTCTACGACACGAAGACGCGGCGCATCGAAATGCACCGCGTCCCCTACGACATCCACACCGCCGCCGACAAGATCCGTGCCGCCGGCCTGCCCGACCCGCTCGCCTCCCGGCTTACGGCCGGGCGCTGATCTCCCCTACTTCGGTTCGCGTTTCGGCTTGCGCCACTCGGCGTCGGCCGCGTCGATCATCAGCTCGACGGCCTTGTCCAACTGCGGGTCCCGGCCGTGCATGCGGTCGGCCGGCGTCAGGTCGACAACGTGGTCCGGGATGCAGCCGGTCAGCTCGTGGCGCGCCTCCTGGGGCTTGCCGTTGCGCTCGGTGTTCACGTCGTCTCCCCACACATACCAGCCGCGGCCGGGCAGACGCACGTAGCCGCGGTACCGGTTGCCGAAGCCGCCGGTGGAGATGACGTTGCCGCCGGTCTCCATGCCGATCACCGGACCGCGGCCCATGGTCTTGATGGCGTGACTGAAGATCTCGGCGTTGGAGTAGCTGCCCTCGTTGCAGATCACGGCCACGGGTTTCGACCAGCGATAGAAGGGCTGGCGTTCCACCTGGGGATAGCCCGTTTCGCCGTCGCGGCCGACGGTGAAGGCGTGGACGGGCTGGCTGAGAATCGTCAACATCAGGTCGGTGGTCCAGCCGCCGCCGTTGTTGCGCACGTCGATGATCAGGGCCTCCTTGCCGTCGGCGGCGGCGAAGAGGTTCTGCTGGAAGCGCTCCACTTCCGAAAAACCCATGCCCTGTATGTGGACGTAGCCCACGCGGCCATCGCTGGACTCTTCGGTGATCGCGCGCTTGGCGCGCTCGGCGTCGCGGTGGTTCAGGGTCCAGATCGTGCGGAAGCCCCGGGGCGTGACCTGGAACTCGAGCTCGTCACCGTCGCGTTTGACGACTACCCATGTGGGCAGCCCGGAGCGGGTTTCCAGCGCTGCGCTGATGTTGACGTCGCGACCCACCGGCCGGCCATCCACCGAGAGCAGCACATCGCCGGGCAGGATGCGGTCGGGCGCCTTGTCGCCGGGACCGTCGGTCAGCACGCGGGCCACCTTCAGGCCCTTCCCCTTGTGGGTGAAGTCGAATTCGAGGCCGAGCCAACCGTCGTCGCCGTAGTCGCCGGGCGACTCCCAGCGCGGACGGTAGCCCATGTGACTGGCGTTGAGCTCGCCGAGCATGAAGTTCATCACGTCGCCGAAGTCGTGGTCGCAGGACGCATGGGCGACCCAGGCGCCGTACTTTTTGCGCATGGCCGGCCAGTCGACGCCGTGCATGTCCGGGTCGTAGAAACGGTCGCGCATGGTACGCCAGGCCTCGTCGAGGGTGCGCAGGCGCACCGCGGGGCGATCGACCACCAGGCGGGCCGTGAAATCGGTGGACTCGACCTTGCCGCCGTCGGCGCCGACCGTCGCGGGGGCGCCGTTGCGCAGGAAGGTGAAGGTCTTGCCCTTCTCGTCCAGGGTGATCCCGCTCGGGTTGACGCCGCCCTCGGTGACGGCCTCGCGGTCCTCGGCGAAGCGGTTCACCGAGTAGAGGTCGCGGTCCTCCACGATCCTGGCGGTAAAGTAGATCTTGTCGCCCTTGGGGTCTATGGCGCTGGCGTATTCGCTGCCGGGCAGCGACGTCACGCGACGGGCGCGCAGGTGGATCTCATCGAAGTCGATCTCGACCACGAGTTCCTCCTCGGCCTCTTCTTCATCGTCCCCTTCGTCATCGTCCTTCTTCTCGTCCTTGGGTTTGTCGTCGCGGGTCTTCTCAAGGATTTCCCATGCCTCTTGGGTGCGGTCATGATCCGCTTCGCGCAGGTACATGGCATAGACGTCGTATTCACGACTGGCGGGCGAATGGCTATGGCGCGTAGTGTGCCAGGCGAGCACGGTGCCGTCGGCCGACCATACGGGGCCTTCGTCGTACTCGGGGTGCCGCGTCACGTTGACGGGTTCGCCGCCCTCGCTCGGGACGATCCAGATCTCGCTGTTGTAGTCGGGGTCCAGGCGCGAGAAGGCCAGCCAGCGGCCGTCGGGGGACCATGAGAAATCGCCCAGGTTCCAGTACTTGGCGATGGTCTTGTCGTTCTGACCGTCGGCGTCCATGACATACAGGTCGCCGTTGCCGTGCTGGTAGGCGATGCGCTTTCCGTCGGGCGACCACTGGGGTACGTGACACGGATCCTTACTGTCGGTCAGCTCGATCAGCCGATGTTTGCGGGACTTGCGCAGCAGTGGTTCGTCGTCGTCGCTCACCAGCAGGCAGACGGTGTTCTCCCCGTCGCGGTCGCTGACCAGCAACAGGGTGTCGGCGCTGCCTGGTCGGAACGAAATGTCGGCTTCGAGCCAGGGACCGGGCACGGCTACCGTCGCGCGACCGCCCTGTTCCTTGTTGATCAGGACGATCTCGCCGTCGACGACCAGGGCGTATTCCTCGCCGTCGTCCGAGACCGCGATGTAATCGGCGTCGCCGGTCTTGGTCTCGATGACGACGGGATTCTCGATCGCGTCGGCCGCCACGTCCACGCTCAACCGTCGCGGCTCGCCGCCCGCAGTATCCATCACGTACAGGTGCAGCCCCTGCTCGAAGACGATACGCGACCCGTCGGTGCTCAGGGAGGCCGTCCGCACGGGCTCACCCTCGTAATCGGTAAGCGGCCGCTTGCCGCCACCGTCGCCGTCCATGACCCATACGTTGGCCGTCTTGCTCTCGTCCATGTCGCCGAGCCAGTAGATCCGCCCGTCGAGCGCGACCATGGGGTGGGTGTCGTAGCCGCGGTTCTCGGTCAGAGCGACCGGATCGCCGCCGCGGGTCCAGCGGAAGAGCTCGCGCTGATAGCTACCGCGATAGTGCACGCGACCGTTGGCCACGCGGCCCTCGGCGACCACGAAGGTGCGACCGTCGACGGTGGCCACCTCGTCGCCGAAGAAGTCGGCCAGGCGCCGGGGCGTGCCGCCGGTGACGGGTACCGACAGGATCTGGTTCGCCATGGGAAAGTCGAAGAGACGGCGGGCTGAGAAATACACCACGTCGCCGTCGGGGCCGAACGCCTGGGGCCGGTCGGTGGTCTCGGCGTGTGTGAGACGTGTGGGCGGGCCACCCTCGGCCGGCATCACGTAGACATCGAAGTCTCCGTAACGGTCGGACGCGAAGGCCACGCTCTCCCCGTCGGGCGCGAAGACGGGCCAGCCGTCGTAGGCCTGGTGCGCGGTCAGGCGCAGGGCGCGGCCGCCGTCGGCCGACACGCTCCACAGGTCGCCCTGATACGAGAAGACCACCGTGGACCCGTTGGGACTTATGGCCGGATAGCGGCAGAACAGGGCCTCTGTAGCAAATACTGACGTGGCGGCGACCATCAATATCAGGGTCGCGACGAGGATAAGACGTCTGGGCATGGATTCACTCCTGATTGGGCTGGGAGGCCGGCTGTTCGGTGCGGGAGCATAACACGACTCCCCCGTTTCGATCATCACTTACGCGACGTCCTTGCGGGGCGGCGTCACTCGCCCTATCCTGAACCGGCCATGAAAATCGTACCGACACTCATTCTGATCGCCGCGCTCTGTGCGACAACGCTTCCCGCTCGGGGAAACGACTACCTCGATACGGCCGAGATCGCCGCCATCGGCACCGGCACCATCGGCCTGGTGCTGATGGGCCGCTACCTGGGCGACCTGGGCGCGAGCAAGCCGCCGCGCTGGACCGAGCCGCCGAAGGTCGACCTCTGGGTCACAGAGCACCTGGCGCCCGCTCCCCGGCCGACCCCGCGCAACTTCATGGACCACAACCGCGCCGCCGGGCTAAACACCTTCCTCGCCGGCGCCGCCGTGGCTGCCCTCGACGCGGAGTATCCAGCAGGTGATCGTGGCAAGGACATCCTGCAGGGACAATTCCTCTACTACGCGGGCATCCTCTCGCTCAAGGGCATCCAGGATTCGGTCAAGGGCACCGTGGCCCGTCAGCGTCCCCTGGCGCGGCTCGCACCCGACGTGGCCGCCCGGCGCGAACACATCGACCTCGCCCACGACCAGCGCTCGTTCTGGTCCGGCCACTCGTCGTCCGCCTTCTACGGCTCGACCTTCCTCAACAAGCGCGTGCGCGCGGTCATGCGACGCCAACTCGACGGTACCGAGTACGACCGCTGGTCCTGGGCCTCGCCCACCGTGCTCTACGGCTGGGCCGCCTGGGTCGCCTATAGCCGCATCCACGGCTACCAGCATTACCTGAGTGACGTGACCGTCGGCGCGGTGGCCGGCTGGGTCGCCGCCGAAATCTTCTATTCCCTCGATCAGCGGAGTCGACGCGGGGGCGGACCCGCGAAGGCCGCCCCCGTGATTTCGTTCTCCTTCTCCTTCTAGTGTTCTGTCAAACAGGAAATTGGGGGTTGACGGGATTGTGCTCGGCGAAGTGACGGGCCTGCGCCTGGCCGGCCCAGCCGGCGTCGTCCAGCAGGCCGTCGTCCTCGTTGTCACCGGCGCGCCAGAGTTCCTCCAGACGCACGGCCTCGACCCCGTCGCGCGGTTCAGCGCCGTTACGGACATGGGGTACGCCGTCGGCGTCGGCTATATCGGCCGACGCAACAGCGGCGACGGTCAAAACCGTCGCCGCCACGATGATCAGGAAGCCTTGTGAGCGACGCATTTGTCCCTCTTCAATGTCGTAAACGCTCCCGGAACTTCTTCCGGAATTTCTCCAGTTTCGGCGCGATCACGATCTGGCAATAGGACTGGGCCTTGTTGCGCCGGTAGTAGTTCTGGTGGCCGTCGTCGGCGCGGATGAAGGCGTCGAAGGCAGCCACCTGAGTGACGATCGGGTCGGCGAAGACCTTCTCCGCGACCAGGTCGGCGATCAAAACTTCGGCGGCCGCGTGTTGGACTTCGTCGTGCCAGAAAATCGCCGAGCGGTATTGGGTGCCCGCGTCGGCGCCCTGGCGATTCAGGGTGGTCGGATCGTGGGCCGAGAAAAAAACCATCAGCAATTCCGAGTAGGAAAGCCTGGCCGGGTCGAAGCGTATCTGGATCACTTCGGCGTGTCCGGTATCACCGGCGCAGACTTCCTGGTAGGACACCTCTCCCTCGCCGCCGCCGGCGAAGCCCGATTCCACCTTCGCCACACCATCCAGCTCCTCGAACAAAGCTTCCAGGCACCAGAAGCAGCCGCCGGCGAACGTGGCCGTTTCGTAATTGTTCGTATCCGCCATTGAGCCTCCCTGGCCGACGGTCAGCAGGAACGCCGTCGTCAGAATCATGTTGATCATTCGCATGCCACACGTCACCGACAGGTTGCATGGGGGGTGGGTGGACTAGTCTTTTCCCGGCAGGATCCGCTCGATATCGGCGCGCATGGCGTCGAGTTTTTCGAGGAACTCGTCGCGACGGTCAGCGGCCACTTGCGCCGCTTTCTCACGGTAGCTGTTGATACCCGCCAGCAGGTTCGCCTTGCTCTCGAACGAGGACTTGGCGGCTTCCACCATGTCGCGCCGGCAGCGATCGGCCTCTTCGCGCAGACGATCCACGTGCAACGACAGTTCCTTGATGAACATGTGCGGGCGACTGCCGTCCAGGGGCAGACGGGCGCGGCCGTAGATGTGGTCGATCATTTCGCGGAGCTGGGCCATGCGCGAGAAGTACACGCCGTTGGGCCCGCAGCACACCGACGTAGTGGCTTCGTCGTCGAGACCCTGGGTGACCGTCGCGCCGCCGGCCAGATCGTGACAGATGCAGGCCTTGGCCACGATGTCTTCCTGGTCGACCGTCTGCTGGTCGGGCGTGCGGTCGAGGATCTCGAGCGTCTTCAGCTTGAGCCGCTGATAGGCGCGGCTGGCGGTACAGATGGGCTTCTTGGTGAACTCGGTGTTGGTGACGAGATAGCCCTTGGGACATTGGCTGCCCGGACACCCGTCATCGATACGCTGACGCCGCGTGATCTCGCTCTCCGACGTGCGCAGACTCCAAAAAGGCACACCCAGGGGCGAACTGTCACTCAGATAGACATCGTCCTCGTGGGCTTCGCACAGCTTGTCGAGATGCGGCTGGTCGATGCTCACCACGTCGGGCACGAACAGGAACGGGCTGCCCCAGCCGGTGCCGTCCACGTGATAGTGGTCGCGCAGCATGTCGTTTTCCTCGGCGGTGCCGATCCCGCCTTGCACCGTCACGCGCACGGGCAGCGGCTCGTCGGGCGCCGGCCGACCGATCTTTTCCAGGGTGCCGTGGCAGGCCTCGTGCAACTGGGCCACCAGGTCGTCGCGCTTGTCGCGGAATTCCTCGAGGACCGGACCGAGCAGCTGGCCCTTGCCGCCGAAAGCGTGGCCCCCACAGTTCAGGCCCGACTCGACGCGGTATTCGGACACCCACAGCCCCCGTCGGGCCAGCAGCTTGCCTTGCACGAGCGCCGAGCGGAAGTCGCTCACCTTCAGGACGATCTTCTTTTTGACGTCGCCCATGTCGTCGGGGAAGAAATCGGGAAACTCGGCCAGGTAGGCGAAGAGCTTCTGGTTCATGCCCGCCGACAGGATCAGCGAGGAGCGCACCTTGCTCTGGGCATAGCCGCGCAGGGCGCTCATGGCGTCGGAGAACTGGGGTGGCAGCTTCTGGCCGTCGCGGAAGCGATCGCGGTCCAGCTTGGTCATGATGTTGACGTCGATGGCGCCAGGCACGACAAGCCGGCGCAGCTCGGCCTGGAGGTCGGCCTTCTCGACCGCATCGCGCGCGTCGAGCATGCGCTGGTACAGGGCCTTAAGCGGCGAGTCGGGCAGCATCTCGTAATAGCGGGTGATCTCGCTGCCGGCCTCGAAGAGAGACGAGCGCAGGCGCTCGACCTGCGTGCGGACCCCGTCGTCGAGCAGATTCAGGTAGGCGGTGATCCGACGGGCACGGGAATCCTCGGTGCGATCCGTAATCGATTCGTCGGTGCCACCGAGCTGCTTGTGCATTTGCGATATGAGCTTGTCATCGACCAACGAGATGACCGACGAAATGCCGTACCGCGCCACCTTCAACGGCGTGTCGATGGTGAAACCGGTCCCCATGACGGGGATGTGGAATGTGTGGACGGGAGTCATGTCGTTCCGGGCCATCTCCTGTTTCCTGATGGAAGATGCAGATAAGGTAACGTCATGGAGGGCGGAAGTCACCTCTAAAAGAGTAAACTGGCGGGACTTTACACCTTTAAAACGGGGGGTTGGTTCCCGAGCATCAGTAGACGAATCACATTGAATCCGGCTAGGATGACCGCTGGAATCACAATAACAGGAGACCGCCATGACCCACGAAAACGCGCGCTGGCTAGACACTCCCGAAAACGGCTGGACACGGATAAACCTGCCCTATCCCATCAAGTCCTCGAATTTCGTGTCCGACGACAGGACCGGACGCCGCCTCACCGTACGCTATTACCGAAACGATGACGACGGTACCCTCCGGGTGAAAGCCATATGCGGACCGGACACCCAGGGCCCTCCCGCCCACGCCCACGGCGGCTGCGTGGCTGCCCTGCTCGACGAAACCATGGGTGCGGCCGCCTGGCTGGCCGGCCACCCGGTCCTGGCCGCCGAACTCAACGTCACTTTCAAGCGCATGCTGCCCCTGGAAACACCCTGCGTGGTGGAAGCCGAAGTGTTCGAGATCGAGAACCGCAAGATCCACGCACGCGCCGTGCTGCGCGACTCGACCGGTGAGATCGTCTACAGCACGGGACGGGCGCTGCTCATCGAGATGGACGAGCACCAACTGGGCGAACTCGAGAAGCTGATCCGGGAGATGCCGGGGGGGACGACCTTTGATCAAAAGTCTACACGTGTACACTCTGACAATATGAGCTCAATAGCCGGCGAGGCGTTTTCCACGTGTAAAATGAACCGCCCCCCCGCTTGAACGGAGGGGCGGTTTAATCGCAACCGAAGCGCGCGACTAGTTCATGCTATCCGGCCGATAGCTGAACTGGAAGATAAAAGCCACGTTCCGATCGGTGCCACGGGTATTGTCGAAGCTGGTGCTCAGCGGTAAACGCAGCCCCAGGAAGGGATTGAACTTGCCCAGGGCGTAAGACACGCCGGGGAAGATGTCGATCAGGGTGCCGGCGCGGTTGGCGCCCCAGTCGAAGTCGGGCGTTCCGTCGCTGTACTGGGTGATTTTCTCGCCATCGCCGAGCATCATGATCGAGAGGCCCATGTGCGCCCACCAGCTCGGGTTGATGCGCTTGCGCCCGAAGGCGGAGGCCACGATCTGGTTGGAGGCGGTGTCCTTGGTGGTCTGGGTGACCGAACCGACTACCGAGACGGTTTCGGTCGGGGAAGGCTTGCGGTACATCAGGGCGAAGAGCAGACCCTTCTTGGGCGTGGACTTGGCGTACTGGCCTCGCAGGACGTAGTCGGTAGTGCCGGTGCCCAGAGGCATGTCCACCGGGAAACCGCTGTCGTCCTCGACCGTGTTTTCATCGTCGCCGTTGGCCAACTTGACGCTGGCCGCGAAGCGCAGCCGGGTGCCGGGCGTCGCGAGGGGATGGGTGTATTCGCCGTCGAAGGTGATGTCGCCGAGGCCGCTGGCGTTGATGTCGGAGCCGCCGAAGTTGCGCGTCATGTTCCAGATGATGGGCACATGGGCCTTCATGGCGAACTTGGGCGAGAAGCGGTAGAAGGGTGTCAGCACGCCGGCCTGTATGTTCTCGGTGACGTCGATGTAGGTATTGATGCCGGCCTTGTCGGCGGATTTCTCTTCGCCGGGGTCCGGAGCGAAATCGCTGCCCGTGGGAACGATCAGGGGCGCGACGGTCGCGTCGTAGATGACCTCGTTGGGGTGATGATTTTCCTGGGCCATCACGGCCGGCGCCATCATCACGATCAGAGACAGGACTCCGCATCCGATCAGTAGTCTACGCAGCATGGCTCACTTTGCTCCCGGTTTCAGGTCTGTATTCGTATCCAACGGTAACATGCAACAATGAACCTTCAATCAATATTCCTTCAGAAACACAAACCCGGAAAAACATGGCTCCACGACCACGACGAATGATACCATCCGCAGACCATTCCAGACGAATAACGACCAACCTGGGGAGTCGGTTCATGAGAACATCGAGACGATGGGGGCTTGGGCATGTTAGGATTCCTCTTGGCCCCCTACACTAATTCCAAAGGGTCCAGGTGTCTCATGTATGTTGGCACAGGGGGCGTGACCTGCTAACACCTATGAGGACTCGCCCTGTCAAGAGGTCGTTTCCGTCCTTCTCCGGTGCTTCATGACCGATATCACAAGGCCATGAGCCGGAAGACGACAAGGCTACCACTCTCGAGCCTGAAGTGGCCCTACTGGTGGAAAATCGGGGCGAGGATTCCACGACAACTACAAATAAATAATATCGACTAGCCTGCCGGCATTCAGTTCGCTTACACCCTCCGGTGAATCAATGAGCACGTTGGCTGCAACCATGCTTCTAAGCACCCCCGACTCCTGAGCGGAAAATGGCGTGACCACCAAGCGACCATCCGTCTCTTGCAGCACCCCCCGAAGGAATTTCCGCCGCCTAGGCTTCAATTGAATCCTTTCCGACAAAACTGCCCGCCCCCGCCGAGCACCGACCTCCTTCTTCCCCAACAAACTGTCGATCAACACCCCGGCATACAACGTAAAAGTAATCATGCAGGAAACCGGATACCCCGGCAGACCCAACACGAGCCCCTCCCCCCGCATCCCGGCAAAAGCCGGCATCCCGGGCTTTATCCCCACCTTGTAAAAGATCCGCTCGATCCCCAGTCCCTCCAGAATGTCCTGCACAAGATCGTAATCCCCAACACTGACTCCGCCGGACAGGACCAGGAGGTCGGCGTCTGCGGCCTGGGCGATTTTACGCTCGAGGGCGCCCTTGCTGTCAGGGGCGATGCCCAGGAACTTGGCGTCAGCGCCCCACTTGGTCGCCAACCCCGTCAGTGAATAGCCGTTGGAATCGTAAATATGCCCGGGCTGCAAATCTTTACCCGGCTTCAGCACCTCACTACCCGTGGAAATCACACACACCCTGGGCCTGACCGACACCTTAACCTTGTCCCGGCCGGTAGCGGCGATCATCCCCATCTCGGCGGCGTCGATACGGACGCCGGCCGACAAGACCTGCTCCCCTTTTTCGACATCTTCACCGGCCGGGGCTACGTGGGTGCCCGCTACAAGGGCCTTCTTGATGGAGACCCCGTCCAGTGTAATATCCGTGTCTTCAACCATGACAACCGTGTCGGCCCCGGCCGGCACCGGCGCCCCGGTCATGATCCGGGCCACTGTTCCCGTCTTCAGGCGGAACCGGCCTACCTGCCCGGCGGGAATATCCTCGAGAACCTTCAGGGTGACCGGCTCCGCTTCGGATGCATTTGTAATATCCGCCGCCCTGACGGCATACCCGTCCATGGCCGACTTGTCGAATGGCGGAATGGCGAGCGGGCTGCGCACATCCTCGCGCAGGATCCGTCCGAAGCTCTCTAACACCGGGATCTCTTCGGCCTCGAGCGGCTTCACCTGGCTCTTCAGTCTTGCGATGGCTTCCTCGAAGCTGATCATCTCGTCATCACCTACTCGATGGCGGGTTGTCTTCCGCTTGCCGTTCCGATGACACGCGTCCTCCGGCCAGATGAACGACCCGGTCGGTCAGTCGACGGGCCTGGTCGAGATCATGAGTGGAGAACAGGATACTGACGCCCGTGGCGGCGTTGAGCTCCGTGATGAAGGCTTCCACCATGACCACCCTGGCGACATCGACACCGGCGGTCGGCTCGTCCAGCAGGATCACCTGCGGCTGGAAGACCAGGGCCCTGGCGATGGCCACCCGCTGTGTCTCGCCGCCGCTCAACCCCCTGACCGAGCGGTCCGCGAAGCCGTCCAGATCGACCTGGGACAGGGCCTCCGATACTCGGCCGGGCCACTGCTTACGCGGCACGCCCCTGACCTTGAGCCCATAGGCGACGTTCTTGAAGACCGTGCCGTGGAACAGCAGCGGCGCCTGATGGACCAGGGTGACCTGCCGGCGCAGCGGAATGTAGTCCCGCGACCCGATCGGCCGGCCCTGGAAGCGGATTCGCCCCTGATCCGGTTCGTCCAGAAAGGCCAGGATCTTCAGCAGCGTGCTCTTCCCGGCGCCGTTGGGCCCCACGATCGCCGTGAGCCGACCTTGCGGCAGGCTGAGATCATCGATGTCGAGGATGACCTCGTTCGACTGGACGATCCGCCTGATGTGTTCCAGTTGATAAAGGGGGTTTCCGGTCATGACTTACGCCCCAGGACCTTGACGACGATCATGTTGATCGACAGCGCCACGACCAGCAGGATCAGTCCCAGGGTCAGCCCCAGTTCGAAGTTGCCCTTGGCCGTTTCGAGGGTGATGGTCGTGGTCATGGTGCGCGTGTAGCCCCGGATGTTCCCGCCGACCATGAGGGCCGACCCCACCTCGGTGATGACCCGGCCGAATCCGGCGACGATCGCCGCGACGATGCCGAGCCGACCCTCCGTGAGAACCATCCACGAGGCCTGGAAAGGACCGGCGCCGAGGGTCTCCGCCGTCTTGCGAACCCGTTTGTCGACGCTGCTGACGGCCACGTACGTGAAGGCCGTGATGATCGGCAGGGCCAGGATGAACTGCCCCACGACCATGGCGGTCGGCGTGTAGAGGAGGCCGAAAGATCCCAGGGGGCCG
This sequence comes from uncultured Fibrobacteraceae bacterium, assembly GCA_964476155.1. Taxonomy (GTDB): domain Bacteria; phylum Krumholzibacteriota; class Krumholzibacteriia; order LZORAL124-64-63; family LZORAL124-64-63; genus JAHIYU01. The sequence goes on along the minus strand of CAYYYS010000009.1, from coordinate 13,614 downwards.
GAGCGGCTCAAGAGGATGTAGACCAGCAATCCCACAACTACCGTGGGCAGGGCCATCAACGTGGTGACGATCGTCACCAGCACGCGTTTGCCGCGAAAGGATGAGACGGCCAGCGCGAAGCCCGCCGGTACGCTGACCAGGGTCGCCAGGGCGGTGGCGAGCAGGGAGACGCGCAGCGACACACCCATGATGGTGAAGACTTCCCAGCCGAGTCCGGTCTCCGTCATTGTGATCTCCTGCTAGTCCGGCACGGCCGTCGGGTGGAACAGCACTTCACCCTTCATCCTGAACGCGCCGATCAGGGCCTGCCCCTCTCTGGACGTCATCCAGGTCAGCAGGCACATTGATTCGTCGAACTTCACGTGGTCGTGTCTCGCCGGGTTGACGACGATCATCGAGTAGGGATTCTCGAGCGCGGCATCGCCCTCGTAGGCCGGCACCAGATCCAACTGTTGGCCCAGGGCCAGGTATGTGCCGCGATCGGTCAGGGTGTAGGCCCTTTTTTCGTGGGCGATTCTCAGCGTCGCTTCCATGCCCTGGCCGGATTCGAGATAGTACGGGGCTTGGGGCCGGCCGTCGATCAGAGGCCAGAGGGTGAGCTCCTTTTTGTGGGTGCCCGAGTCGTCGCCGCGGCTCACGAAGGTAACCTGATTCGATTTCAGTTGCTGCAAAGCCTCGGCCAAGGAGCCGGCATCTTTCAAACCCGCCGGATCCGCGGCTGGCCCCACGATCAGGAAATCGTTGACCATCACCGACCGGCGGTTGACGCCCCAGCCGGCTTCGACGAAAGCCATTTCCGCCGCCGGCGCATGCACCAGGATAACATCGACATCCCCGCGCTCGGCCAGCTTGAGGGCCTTGCCGGTGCCCACGGCGATCACGTCGACGACGTATCCGCTCTGCGCCTCGAAATGGGGCAGCAGGTATTCCAGAAGCCCCGAGTTGTCGGTGCTGGTGGTCGTGGCCAGGCGGATGCGAGGTGAGGCGGCGGCGGGTCCAAGAGAAAGGGCGACTACCGACAGGAGCACAACGATCGGCAGACATGAATGGCGAAACGCCTTGATCATGATGCCTCCCTTTGCTCGTGCCGTCAGGCTGATGAAAAGAACCGACGATCACGATGTCGTCGTGACGATCTTCCGTCGTACAAACTAGTGCTTTGTCAACCTTTGATCTTGGGCTTGGCGAATTCACAAGTAGTCAGATGCAAGGCGTGCCAGCGCAGGACTAGCCGTAGCTAATTCAAGCGGGTACAACGCAGCAGATGGCTGCTTGTGGGCTCGCCAAGCCCAAGATCAAAGGTTGACAGAGCACTAGAGATATGTCACGGGCAAACCCGCGATCCGATCATCGATCATCCGCGGCTTTTCCTCGTTGCTGAATACTATACCCAAGCGGCAGTCGTGATCCCGGACAAAGTCCCGGAGCCCCTGCAGGGACTTCAATCTCACCCTCTGCCCCAGTTTGATCTCCACGGCGATCCGGCCGAACTCGCCCTCAAGAACAAGGTCTACTTCCGCTCCTCCACCGGTACGATAGTGGAACGCGTCGAAACCCACGCCGCGTTGATTGAGCTGGCGATGAAGTTCTTCGATGACCATCCCCTCCCACGAGGCGCCCGCCTGGGGATGGGAGAGCAGGGCCGTCACGTCGGGAATGCGGAGCGTGTGATGGCCGAGGCCGCTGTCCCGCAGGTAACCCTTGGCGTGTTTCACGACTCGCTTGGTCACATTGCGTGTGAAGGCCGGCAGCTTGCGCCACAGGAAAGTGCCCTCGGCGATCTCGAAGTAGTCGCGCACCGTGGGGGGCGTGACACCGAGCGCGCGGGCGACTTCGGCCTGATTGATGATCCGGCCGGACAATCCGCCCAGCATCCGGGCGAAGACGCGAAACCTCTCCTGGTTCAGTCCCGGGAAGAGACGAGCCACGTCGCGCAGCACATAGGCGCGAATATACTGGTCCATCCAAAGATCCCGAAAGCGTCTGTTGTTCTTGAGCCAGGGTTCCGGGTATCCGCCCTTGAACCAATAGTCCGTGACGGCCTTCAGGTCGGACCTGGCGGAGCACGATTCGACGAGATCTTCGCCGCGGGTCGAGGAATCCAAAAGAACGTCCAGAACACAGGGCCCATTTGACGGGTGGATCTCGGACCAACTCAACGGCGACATCTCGATGATGCCGACCCGACCGGCCAGGGACTCGGTGATTGAGCGAGCCAGTTCCGGTGAACTGGAGCCGGTGATAATGAAGCGTCCGGTCCGGGAACGATCAGCGTCGATCGCCACGCGCAGAGCCGGAAACAGTGAGGGCAGGATCTGAGCCTCATCGATGGCGATCTTATCGGCATGCAGGCGGAGAAAAAGGTCTGGATCATCGAAAACAGCCTGAAAATCTCCGCCGCGCTCAAGGTCGAAAACACGCCAAGAATCGTCGAGGGTCGCCAGCATGGTGGTTTTCCCACACTGCCGTGGGCCGATGAGAGCCACACAGGGGAAGTGCGTGAGGTATTCGGTCAGCAATGTTTGACAGTCTCGCTTCATATCGACCATTATAATAGCGTCTCTTTAATATTGCAAGGTTTATGTCGCAGTATCACCAGGAGTCGTGATTCTCGCATGCCCACTATCATCGGTTTGACGTGTAGGCCCCGACCAACACGTAAGCCGCCTGCAGATACGACGTCGGGCACAGCGGGAAGCATTCCATGCAGCTTTCGCATTCCTGGGCGGCGATCTCGGGTACGAAGCTGATCTCTTTTCGAACGCCGCGATCGATGAACCCGACGGCGTGCAGCTTCTTCACCTCGGCGCAGTAGCGGACGCACAATCCACAATGGATGCAGAACGATGCCTCCTTCTCGAACCGGTCCCGGTCTGCGCCGTACTCGTCAGCCATCTCCTGCAGCGCCGGAGAATCGGGAGCGTGGGCCAGCAGCAGTTCCAGCAGGGTCTTGCGGATGCGGTCGATCTTGTCGGTTCGTGTCCTGATGATCAGTCCGTCCGCCACCGTGTACACGCACGACACCACGATCCGACTCCAGCCGTTCACCTCCACCTCGACGATGCACAACCGGCAACCGCCGAAGGGTTCCAGGGCGTCGTGGACGCAGAGCGTGGGGATCGTGATTCCCGCTTCGCGGGCCGCTTCCAGCACGGTCATGCCTTCACGCGCGGTTACGTCCCGGCCGTCGATCTGCAGGGTGATGTCGCTCATTTCGCGCCCCCCTTCACATACGTCCGTTCTTCCGGCGGCAGGGGATCCGGGACGGGGGCACCTGAGATCTTCGTCACCGCATCGAACTTATCGGGACAGACCTCGAAGCACGCGCCGCAGGCGTCGCACACGGTCTGGTCGATGACGTGGATCTGCTTCTTGCCGCCCTCGATCGACTGCGCCGGACACACCTTGAGGCAGAGCATGCAGGCCGTGCACTTGTTCGGGTCGATCCAGTACGAGGTCAGGGCCTTGCAGGACCGGGCCGGGCAACACTTCCGCTCGATGTGCGCCTCGTACTCGTCCCGGAAATAGCGCAACGTGCTCAGGAACGGGTTGGCGGCGCTCTGTCCCAGGCCGCACAGGGACGCATCGGTCAGGACCTCGGACAGGTCTTCGAGGATTTCGATGTCGCCCTCTTCACCCCGGCCCTCGCAGATGTTCGTCAGGATCTTGTGCATCTGCCGCAGACCCTCGCGGCAGGGGACGCACTTGCCGCACGATTCCTCGGTCAGGAAGTTGATGAAGTAGCGGGCGACGTCCACCATGCAGTTGTCTTCGTCCATGACGATCATGCCGCCGGAGCCCATCATCGAGCCGGCCTCGCTGAGCTCGTCGAAGCCGACCTTCAGGTGCAACTGGTCTTCCGGAATACAGCCGCCCGACGGCCCGCCCGTCTGCACGGCCTTGAATTTCTTACCGCCCGGAATGCCGCCGCCGATCTTGTAGATGATGTCGTTGAGCGGCATGCCCATGGGCACTTCCACCAGGCCGGTATTGTTGATCTTGCCGACCAGGGAAAAGATCTTCGTGCCCTTGCTGCCCTCGGTGCCGATCTGCGTGAACCAGTCCGCGCCGCGTTCGACGATCAGCGGAATATTGGCCCAGGTCTCGACGTTGTTCAGCACGGTGGGCTTGCCCCAGAGCCCCTTGACGTTGGAGCGGACATACTTGGGACGGGGTTCGCCGACCCGTCCTTCGAGAGCCGTCATCAGCGCGGTGGACTCGCCGCAGACAAACGCGCCGGCCCCCTTGTGCACCTTGATCGTGAAGTCGAAGCCGGAGCCCAGTATGTCTTTGCCCAGGAGACCGTACTCTTCGGCCTGGGCGATCGCATGCTTCACGTTCTTGACCGCCAGGGGGTATTCCTGCCGGACGTAGATGTAGCCCTCGTTGGCGCCGATGGTGAAGCCGCCGATCATCAGCCCCTCGAGCACGGAGTGGGGGTTGCCCTCCAGGAGCGCCCGGTCCATGAACGCGCCGGGGTCCCCCTCGTCGGCGTTGACGAGTACGTACTTGGGCGTGCCGGGGTCGTTGCGCGAGCCTTCCCACTTGCGTCCCGCCGGGAAGCCGGCGCCGCCCCGGCCGCGGATGTTGGAGGCCTTTACTTCTTCGAGCACCGCCTCGGGCCCCATGTCGAACAGGGCCTTGACCAGCGCCGCGTAGCCGCCGATGGCCAGGTAGTCGTCGAGGCTGCGCGGGTCGATCCGGATGTTGCTCGAGAGCAGGGTTCGTTCCTGGTGCTTGTAGAAGGGGATGTCGGCCTCGTGGACCGCCCGCTCGTTCGTGTCCGGGTCCTCGTACAGCAGGCGCTCGACCACCTCGCCGCCCTTGAGGCTCTTCTCGACAATCTCGGGCACGTCGTCGGGAGTGACCTGGAGGTAGCAGGTTTCGTCGGGATGCAGGACCACCACGGGACCGCGCTCGCAGAATCCCGGACAACCCGTCCCCCGGGTATCGACATCGGCCTCGAGGCCCTGCTTGGCGAGCTCGGTTTTGAAGGCGGTGATGACCTCGCCCGCGCCCGAAGCCAGGCAGCCCGCCCCGGCGCAGATGGAGACGCAGGGCCGGTCCGCCGCTTTCCCGTCGGCCAGATCCTGCCGGTATTCATCGAGGTCTTGTGGAGTACTCAACTTCGCCATGGGCATCCTCTACTCGTAGCTCTTCAGCACGTCTTCGGTCTGCGCGGTCGTCACGTTGCCGTGGGTCTGGCCGTCGATCTCGAGGACCGGCCCCAGCGCGCAGCAGCCGAGGCAGTTGACGGTCTCCAGGCTGAACTTCAGGTCCATGTCCGTCTCGCCGGGCTGCAGACCGGTCAGGTCCTGAACCGTGTCGAGAACCCGCAGCGCGCCGCGAACGTGACAGGCGGTGCCCAGGCACACATGCACCTGGTGACGACCCTTCGGAACCAGACTGAACGCTTTGTAGAACGTGGTTATGTGCTGCACCAGGGCGAGCGGTACGTCCAGTCGTTCGCTGATGCGATCCAGGGCCTCCTCAGGCAGCCAGTGGGCCTCGCTCTGGACGCCGAGCAGCACCTGGATCAGCGAGCTGGCTTCGCCTTTATGCTCGTCGATGATCTGGTCGACGCGGTTTTCGTCCATAGTGACTTCGCTCATTCCGCCGCCTGCCTTGTTGCCCCCGCCAGGGCGTATTGCTTTTGCTCGAAGTCGTACCGGACCAGTTTCTGCCGGGCGGAGTCACTCAGATGTCTGGAGACGTCGGACGGGGCCAGGCCCAGCCGTTCGGCGATGTTCCGGATGGGCAGCGGGCTTTCCCGCAGCAGCATCAGGATCTGGCTGACGGCGATCCTGTCGGCGAACAGGCTGTCGAACAGCCGGTTCGTCTCATCACTTTCGTAGAACGCCCGGTACGCGTCCTCCGACTTCTCCGGCAAGCGCAGCTTCTCCCGTTCCACCAGCTTCACGTAGGGCACCAGGTGGTCCAGGGCGTCGAGCTTGAGCTTCAGGTCGGGCGCTTCGATTCCCTCGCCCTCGCCCAGCGGTCCGAGTTCCTTCAGCTGCCCGGCGAAATCGCTCATGATCTCGGCGAAGCGGGTGCCCTCGGCGGCGGAGATCCACTCCAGACGCAGCCGTCTGGGGTCGACGCCCACGTATTGCATGAGCTTCTTGAGCAGGTACATGTTGCCCAGCGCGTCGTAGTTGCCTTCGGTCACGTAGTGGCATTCACCCGGCCAGCAACCGCCGATGATCACCCCGTCGGCGCCGTTCTGATAGGCGCGCAGCACGAAGGCCAGGTCCACCCGGCCGGTGCACATCAGGCGTATGATTCGTATTTCCGGTGCATAGCTTTGTCTGGTCACGCCAGACAGATCCGCGGCGGAGTATGCTCACCAGTTGCAGAGGAAGGCGACGATCTTCGATGTCTGTGCGATGGGCGTCATGCTTCGACCTCCTTCCCGAGTATTTCCGGATATCTAATCGGCGAACGCCGCGTCGATCTGGTTGAAGACTTCCGCGTCCGTGTAGTGCTTCAAGGCGACCGCCGCGGTCGGGCATTTCGCGCAACACAGGCCGTCCCCCTTGCAGAGGGCGGGGTTCACTTCGGCTTTTTTGCCCGACGGTGTTTCGCGCCAGTGGATCGCGTCGTAGGTGCAGGCCGTGATGCATGCGCCGCAGGAGACGCAAGCGTCTTCCTCCACCTCGCAGACCGACCCGGAGGCGGCGACCGTTTCGTGCGACAGAAGCGTGACGGCCCGGCCGGCCGCACCGTAGGCCTGGCTGATCGTCTCGGAGATATGCTTGGGATAGTGGCCGGACCCGCACATGAACACGCCGTCCGCCGAGAAATCCACCGGCCGCAACTTCACGTGGGCTTCCTGGAAAAAACCGTCCGGGCTGACGGGCACCTTGAAGAGTCGCGTGATATCCGGGGCGCCCGCCGAGGGAATCACGGCGGCGGACAGGGTGACGAGATCGGCGTCGAGAGCCAGGCGTTTGCCGAGGACGGGATCGGGCACGGTGACCCGCAGGACGGGCTGGCCGTCGGCGCCGGTGCCCGCTTCCACCTCGGGCTTGTCTTCGGGCTCCCAGCGGATGAAGCCGACACCCTTTTCGGCCGCCTCGCGGTACCGATCCTCGCTGAACCCATAGGTCCGCATATCCCGATACAGGATGGAGATCTCCATGTCGGGGTGCTTCGTCTTGAGCGCGAGCGCGTTCTTGACCGCCTGACTGCAGCAGACCCGGGCGCAGTAGTCCCGACCTTCCTGCCGGCAGCCGACGCACTGGATCATGATCAGGCTGCGGGCGGTCGCAAGAGCCTCGTCGTCCTGGTGGATCCGCTCCTCCAGGTCGAGCTGGGTCCATACCCGCTCGTCCTCGCCGTAGAGGTACTCGGTGGGTTTGTATTCCTCCGCGCCGGTGGCGAGGATCGCGGCGCCGTGGCGGATCGTCTTGACCCGGCCTTCCGATTCCAGGGTGGTGACGAAGCTGCCCACGTAACCGGACACGTCGGTGATGGTCGCCTCGTGCGAAACGTGGATGAGCTGGTGCTTGTAGACCCGCTGGATCAGGTCGCGCAGATGGGCCTGGACGTCCAGTCCCTCCAGCGTGGTCCGGATCCGTCGCGCCATGCCGCCCAGGTCCTTTTGTTTTTCCACCAGATGGACCTCGAACCCCTGGTCGGCCAGGCCCAGCGCGCTGGTCATGCCGGCCACACCACCGCCGACCACCAGGGCGGTCTTGTTGACGGGTAGCTGGAACTCGTCGAGGGCTTCGAGACCGATGGTCCGGGCCACCGACATGCGCACGATATCCTTGGCCTTGCAGGTGGCCTCTTCCTTTTGCTTGGAGTGCACCCAGGAGCAGTGCTCGCGGATGTTGGCCATGTCGAAGAAGTACTGGTTGATGCCGCCTTCGCGCAGGGTGTCCCGGAACAACGGCTCGTGCGTGCGGGGCGTGCAAGCCGCCACCACCACGCGGTTGAGTTTCTTCTCACGGATCGTTTCGGCGATCTGCGCGGCCGCGTCGGTGGAGCAGATGAACAGGCCCTCCTCCGCGTGGACGACGTTCTCCAGGTCCTGCGAGTAGTCGACCAGCGAGGGGATGTCCACCACGCGACCGATGTTCGCGCCGCAGTGACAGGCGAACACGCCGACGCGCGCCTCCTCGTCGGAGACATCCCGTTCCTCGGGATAGACCCGCTCGGTGTCCAGCTTGCCGCGCCGGGATTTCAGGAGCGCTCCGGCCAGGGCATTGGCGCCGCTGGCGGCCACGACCGATTCGGGAATGTCGATGGGCCCGTTGAAGGCGCCGCTGACGAACACGCCTTCGCGCGAGGTCTCGAGGGGATTGGCCGGGTTGGTCTTGCAGAATCCGTGTTCGTCGAGCTCGATGCCAAACTGTTCCGCCAGGTGCTCGACCTGGGCGGGCGGGCCCAAGCCCACGCCCAGCACCACCAGATCGAATTCCTGTTCCTGCACGCCGTCGGTATCAGTGGCGTAGCGGATCGTCACGTTGTTGGTCTCGGGGATCTCGCGCCCGACGTCCACGTAGCTGCGGATGAACTCGACACCGGTCATGTTGGCCGTGCGCTGGTAGAAGCGCTCGAAATCCTTGCCGAAGGACCGGATGTCGTTGTGGAAGATGACGGCTTCGGTGTCGGCGTCGTGATCCTTGGTCAGGATCACCTGTTTCTGGATGTACGAGCAGCAGACCGACGAGCAGTAGCTGTGGCAACCCTCGGCAATCTGCCGTGAACCGACGCAGTGGATCCAGGCGATCTTGTGCGGATGCTTCAGGTCGGACGGACGCAGGATTTCGCCCTCGTGGGGACCGGTGGAGCACAGGAGCCGTTCGAAGTCGAGACTCGTTACCACGTTCTGGTATTGACCGTAGCCGTAGTCGCCCCGCAACCCGGGATCGAACACGCCATAGCCCGGTGACAGGACGATCGCGCCGACCTTCACGGTCCGTTTCGACGGTTTCTGATGCAGGTCGATCGCCTTGTTCTTGCAGACGCTCTCGCAGATGGTGCACTTCTGGTCTTCCATGAAGCTGCAACGCTCGTCGATGTAGGGCACCAACGGGACAGCCTGCGAGAAGTAGATGTGAATCGCCTTGTTGTCGGACAGTTCCTGGTTGAACGGATCCGGAACCTTGATGGGGCAATACTCGGAGCAGACCGTGCAGCCGGTGCACAGGTCCTCGTTGACGAACCGCGCCTTGTGGGTCAGAACGACCTCGAAGTCGCCGGCCTGGCCCTCGACGGTATCGACTTCGGTGTAGGTCAGGATCTCGATGTTGGGATGCCGGTCGCACTCGATGAACTTGGGCGACTCGATGCACATGGAGCAGTCGTTGGTGGGAAAGGTCTTGTCGAGTTGGGCCATCTTGCCGCCGATCGTCGGCGCCTTCTCGACCAGGTAGACCTTGAAACCCGACGAGGCGAGATCCAGCGCGGCCTGGATGCCGCTGATGCCGCCACCGACGACCATCACGTCACCGAAGTTGTCCTTGTCGGTGCTCATGACGTCACCTCCAGCGACTCCAGAACGACTTCGACGAGGTCCTTGATCCGCAAGGGATCCTCATCCGGCAGGGCGAGCCGGCTCTCCTCAAAGTTGCTGATGCAGAAGGGGCACGACGTGACCAGCACCTCGGCGCCGACCTCCTGCGCCTGGGCCAGTCTGATATTACCGAATCGTTCTTCCTTGTCGGTATGCATCCAGATCCGACCGCCGCCGCCGCCGCAACAGAGGCTGTTCTCTCGCGAGTCGGGCAGCTCCACCACATCCAGGCCCGGCACCGCCTTCAACACGTCCCGCGGCTGATCGAAAACGCCGTTGTGTCGGCCCAGATAACAAGGATCGTGGTACGCGACCTTCTTCGCGATCGGCCCGGTGAGTTCGAGTCGTCCCTGGTCGATCAGCTCACCCAGGTACTGAGTAATATGAACAACTTCGAGGTTCACCATGAACTCGGCATAGTCGTTCACGAAGGTGTGGTAACAGTGGGGCGAGGACACGAGAATCCGCTTTACGCCGTGGTCGATGAACGCCTTGATGTTCTCCCGAGCCAGGGTCTTGAATTTCTCCTCTTCGCCCGCCTTGCGAATGCTTTCGCCGCAGCAATTCTCGCGGGTGCCCAGGGTCCCGAACGCCACGCCGGCCTTGTCGAGGATCTTGGCCGTGGCCTTCGCCACCTTCATGTTGCGCGGGTCGTAGCTATAATAGCAGCCGACGAAGTACAGGATCTCCATGCCTTCGGTGAATGGCTTTACGGACAAACCCTCCGCCCAGGCCGTCCGATCGGCTCTGGCTTCGCCCAGGGAATTGCCGTCGGTCACGAGACTGGAGCCGACCGCGGGCAGCGTCTGAGCAGCGCCGGAAAACACGCCGTAGGTCGCGGCGATCCGGCGTAACGCGACGGCCACCTCGATCTGTCCGACACCCCGCGGACACGCCGACTGGCAACGTCCACAGGTCGAGCAGCGCCAGAGGTCATCGAGTTCGATGTCCGGCAGACCCAGGGCGGCCTGGCGGATGATCCGGCGGATGCTGAAGTCCGTCACCCGGTTCCAGGGACAGACCACGTCGCACTTGCCGCACTGGTAGCAGAGCTTGAAGCTCTCCCCACCGGCCTCGTTGACCGCCTGGATAATTTCCGCGAGTGGGGTGACTGTCTCCACTACGATTCCTTCGACATACGATTAACAGCGTCGGTAACCTTGTCCCAGCCGTACCTGTTGGCCAGGTCTTCGAGCCCGGCATCCATCTCCAGAATGGTCTCTGCTTCCACCACGTCCTCTTCGTACTCCTCGTAGGTCAACGCGTCGGCCAAGCACCACTGAACGCACATGGGTTCCTTGAGCGTGGGATCGGATTCGCACATGTCGCACTTCAGCGGCAGGCCGGAGTCCGGCTCCTTGAAGAGATCGCGGGACGGGCAGGAGGCCCGGCAAAAGGCGCACTCGTCGTATTCCTTGCCGTCGATCACGTACTTGTCGCGACCCGCGCATTCGGCGGCAGTGTACTCGCCTGCGTACACGGGCAGATAGATGTTCGCCAAGGGATCGCGAATGATGCGGATGCGGGATCGCGCCGGGTTGTTGCTGCTGTACTGGGGGTTGGCGTGGAAGGCGGAGCAGATCACTTCGCAGCCCAGGCAGCCGTTGCACTTGTCCACGTCGATGACGATTCGTTTGACGATTCTCTTCTTGGGGCCGCTCACGATTCACCCCCCTCGTCGGAGTCCGCCAGAATTCCCCGCGCGATGAAATCCTCGGCTACATAGTCGAGATCCAGGTCGCGAAGGGACTCGACCGTGGGTATCCCGTCGCGGTTCCAGCCCTTGAACTCGTAGTAGGTGTCGAGCAGCTGCTCCTCGAGTTCGGGAAAGCGCCGCTTCCAGTGATCGGCCGGGGGCGCCTCGTCCACGCGTCGCATGCCCCGACGAATATTGAGGGCCCTGACCAGGTCGCGGGTCCGTTTGGTGGTGCGCGTCAGGATGTCTTCGTCCATCTCGAGCCCGGTCCCCGTCGCGATCAACGTGGGCAGGTTATGGATGTGGAACGGCGGCTTGTACGGGAACGACGACAGCCCGGCGCACATGCCGGTGCAGTCGTCGATGTAATGCATCTTCTCCTGCCAGTTGACGATCTCGCAGCTGGCCTCGGCGGTGGGATAGTTGGGAATCGAGTGGTCCCCGCGCAGCTCCCAGTCCTCGAACCATTGCTTGAAGCGATCGTCCGGAACCTGGGGCCAGTTCTCGGTGAAGTCCTCGCGCTCTTCGCGCGTGGGGAACGGCGCCTGGGGAAAGTTGCCTTCGATCTGTGTAATATTGGCCTTCTCGCCGGTGCAATACATCAGGAAGTACATCTGGTTGAGCATGCCCAGCTTGAGCGGCAGCTGCTCGGTCTTCTTGATGTTGTTGTGCGCGTATTCCTGAGCGCCGTTGCCGATCTTTTCGGCCGCCCAGTAGGTGCCGTCGGCCAGTATGTCGCCGATGCCTTCGCGCCGGACGATCTTGTCGAGCAGCCAGTAGAACCGGCCCTCGTTGTCCAGGGGCATGCCGGGGAAATCCTCGTCTTTCAGGATGCCGGCTTCGAGGAGTTCGATGGCGAAGGCCATGGTCTGCGGCGCCGAGAAGGCATCGACACCGTGCTCGGTGGCCTTCTGGGCGATGCGCAGGCCGAACTCCAGATCCGAGAACGCGCCCATGGTGTACGTGAGTTTCGAAAAGCACTTCATCATGTAAGAACACATGCGCGTATCGACGGAGATGGCGGCGCCGCACTTCATCGGGCAGTTGTAACAACTCAACAGACGGGTGCGCATGGTGTCCATCGTGTTCGTCCACTGATCGGCGACTTCCTCGGTCCAGAAGCCCTTGCGACGGGTGCGGGCGTTGCCCCAGGCGAAGTTTTCGGTGTGCCATTTCTCGTCGTCGATGGCCATTTCCTGCGGAGAACCGAGGCCGGCCAGGATGGGCATCACGCCCTTGATCGGGTTCTTCTCCCGGTGCTTGATGAACGCCAACGAGTCGTTGCACAGCTCCAGGAACTTGAGCGGTTCCGCGATATGGATGTCCCCGGTCCCGACCACGGCGACCGCCTTGAGGTTCTTGTCCCCCATCACGGCGCCCAGACCGAGACGGCTGGCGCTGGACCGGCCCTGCTCGATGGACGCGTAGAACACCCGGTTCTCGCCGGCCAGACCGATCGACGACACCGCGGCGTTCGGCTGCTCCAGTTCCTGACGAATGACCTCGGCGCTCTCGAGGGTTCCCAGACCCATCATGTGCGTCGCGTCCCTCAGTTCCACCTTGTCGTCATGGATCCACAGGTAGACCGGCGTGGACGACTTGCCGCGCAGGATCAACTTGTCGTAGCCGGCGCGTTTGAGCTCGGGGCCGAAAAAGCCGCCCATCATGGAGAAGCCGAAAAGCTCGGTCTGCGGCGAGATGGCGGATACGATGGTGCGGTTGCAGCTCGGGGCGGGCGTACCCACCAGCAGGCCGGTGCCGAAGACGAGGAGGTTTTCGGGGTCGAAGGGTTTGACTTCCGGGGGGACTCGATCCCAGAACAGTTTGGCGTTGGTGCCCAGGCCGCCGAGATGTTGTTCGGTGAGCTCGGGGTCGGTGGCTACCCGTTCGATGTTGCCCCGGGTGAGGTCGACTTCCAGGTTGAATCCCGTCTCCGCGTATCTCATTTGTTTCCCCCGGTATCGTCATTGATGGCGGAAGCGACTTGCCATCCGGAAAAGAGGCGGTCTTGAATCGTTTATGCACATTCGTTCGAACGTCCGTTCGATTGTGTCAATATGAACGCTATTCTGTATTGCAGGCGCTGTCAAGAGCAGAGCTGAAGCCGTTCATCCACTTGAGGATCAGAGGACACAGAACCTGATGAGGCTTGGTTAGTTGGTGGATGAATACTTGTGAGGCTCAATAGGATGAAATCACCGAAATAGGCTCTTAAGATCCCCCCAGCTCATCGACTCCGAGCCGACCGGGGCATCAGAGTAGGGCTGGTAGTCGATTATACACGGCAGCGTGGGGTCGTCGTTGCCATCCCAGATCAGATCGGCGATGGAATCGGGGTCGGTGCACACCTGTCCAAGATAAAATTCTGATCGATGTATGAAGAAGCCCTCCGGCA
>CAYYYS010000008.1:0-99532 GCA_964476155.1 uncultured Fibrobacteraceae bacterium | reverse complement strand
ATGCATCAAACCACTACCCGTTGGGGTCACTGGAGTCAAGGACATATCCCCTTGATGGGAACCCGATCGGCGAATTCATCGATGATCGGCAAGCGGCACTCTTCGCCGGACAGGGCCTTGACGAACCCGATGACCGACAAGCCCAGGCAAATAATCATGGCCGCCAAGTGCAAAATGATGGTCAGCAACAGGCCGATGATCGGCAAGCGGCCGATGGTGGACTCCACGATATTCAGGATGATATAGAGAACAACCTCCGCGAAGAACAAGGCGAACCCCTGGCGGCAATGCGCCAACAGGAAATCACTCTTGTCCTTTACGGTGAATATGGGAATAAAGACGAAGAAGCTGACGTAGCACAGCGCGCCCAGCCACCGCTCGTTGAAGCTTGATTCCTGCACGATCTTCTCCCCCATGTCTGACGTTCGATTTGCAGTTTAACGCCGATGCGGCGACTTGTCCATTCCAGGCTAGAGTGCTACGTTCCGTCGACTCATGGGTTTCGGGAGTTGGTCGGAATGGATGGAGTCCATATGTTCGGAATCGGCAATAAGCGTGAACCTGCGGCGTGGGAAGGCCACGGGGTCAGCCGGATTATTCCTTCGCGCCGCATTGAGCACGAGGACACTCCGGACAAGGGTATACGCCTGCTCGATCCCCGTTTCAAGGGAGCCATCCTGGGCCGTCTGCTGCAGCCGCGGCTTCCCGCCCATAGGGCCCATGTGAAGGTCGATCTGGATGATCGCGGGTGTTTGATCTGGCGCAATATCGATGGTGTACGGACGGTGGCCGATCTGGCGACGATCTTCGAAGCGGCCTTCCCCGAGGATACTGAGCAGGCCCAGGAGCGCGTGTGGCGATATGTGGCGGTCATGGAGCATCATGGCTTCGTGGATCTCGACCTGAAAACCTGATTATCCGCTCTATGGCCCATACAAGACCAGCCGCGATCAGTAGATCGCGGCTGCTGCGTTCTGGATGGTACCCCAGACAGGGCTCGAACCTGTGACCCCTGGTTTAGGAAACCAGTGCTCTATCCAGCTGAGCTACTGGGGCCCCAAGTACTTCATCGATCCAAGTCTCCATCGACCCGAATCCTGTGGTTTCAACTTTACAGTTTATAGCTGTTGCGTCGAAATCGCCGTCCGTGAACACCGGTGAAGGCCGGATTCGGAAGCTAGCCGTCCCCGTCATATTTGACAAGAGAAAATATCGGTGTGGCGCCCAGGCCGGCCCGGCCCTCCAGGTCGGTCAATTCCACCAGGAAAAGATAGGCCGCAACCTGTCCTGCGAGCTTGGTCACCAATTGGCCGGCTGCGGCGGCGGTACCGCCGGTGGCCAACAGATCGTCCACGACCAGAACCCTGTCTCCCGCGCCGATTGAATCAGTATGAGCCTCCAGGGTGGCCGAGCCGTACTCCAGGTCGTAACTGACCGACTCCAGCTCGCCGGGCAGCTTGCCGGGCTTGCGCAGGATGACCAACGGCTTGCCCAGCTGTCGCGCCATCGGCGCGCCGAAAAGGAACCCGCGCGACTCGAGAGCCGCGATGGAATCGAACTCCACGCCGGCCACCGCCTCGACGAGCTGGGCGAGAGCGGCTCGAAAGGCGCCCGGCGATTCGAGCACCGGCGTGATGTCGCGGAACAGGATTCCCGGCACGGGGAAATCGGGTACGTTGCGGATGACGGTCTTCAGATCCATGGGGGCTCCAGTCAGCGCATCAGGCGCGCGGGATCGACGGCTTCGTTTTTGTGTCGGAGTTCGATATGGAGATAGGGCCGGCCGGTCTCCACGGGTGCGCCGGTCAAGCCCAGCCCGTCACCGCGCGTGACGATCTGGCCGGATTCAACGTAGACGTGCTGTGCATCGAAGGGGCCGAGAACGGTGGCATAATCGGCGCCGTGATCAAGAATCATCAACAAACCGTAACCATCCTGTTCGCCCACGTAGCGGATCACGCCGTGAGCCGGTGCGGTGATGCGCGAACTCCGGGGGTAGGCCATGTCCAGGCCGCTGTGGCGGGTTGTGACCGAACCATTGGCCAGGTTCCCGAAGGGGCGCAGGGTCTCCCCCGCGCGGCCGGCATAGGGTGATCGCCAGACGATATCGGCCGAGGTGAACCGTGAGAAGAGGCCGGAGATGCGCAGTTTCTGTTCGGGGTAGATCAGGTCGCCGGTCAGGCCGTTGTCGCGTTTGAGTTGGGCGATGGATGTGCCGAATCGTTCGGCGATGCGGAAGAGGTAGTCGCCTTGGCGGACGGTGTAGTAGGTGTCGTCGGCCGTCGCAGTCGTGGACAAGAGAGCCGTCAGCAGAATCACGATAATCAGGGCCGGACGGAAGGGGCGGGTAGTGGGTGGCATGGCGTTACTGTTCCGTTTCTGGGCTGCTAGATACCCGTGATGATTAACCTGAGCGAACCCGCGGCGAGAGTGACCGACTGCGGCCGGGACTGTCAAGGGAACTGTATCGGAATGGCCGTGACTCGCCAACTCTCGTCAGGATCTGGCTAAACGTAAAGAAACGGATCGCCAATCCGGCAACCCGTCCCCCATCTATGATTTATGTGGTCGGGGTGAGAGGATTTGAACCTCCGACCCCCTGCACCCGAGGCAGGTGCGCTAACCGGGCTGCGCTACACCCCGACCATTCGAAAAGTCCCGATATGTTCCCATGGGAAGGTCAATATCTATGCGTTTGACCAAAGATGCAGCACACCCATCGAAACAAGCGTCACCACGATTCCTGCGACGCAGATGCCAAGAATGATACATGGGATCGAGAAACGCAAGGGCAGCCTGAACAGGTACGCGGCCACCGAGCCGGTCCAGGCACCGGTCATGGGCGCGGGGATGGCCACGAAGAGGATCAGGCCAAGAGCCTGGTACTTGCGGATCAAGGCGCTGCGCTTTTCGGTGCGGTTGAAGAGCCAGGTGAAGAAACGGTCGGCGCGCTCGTAGCGACGCAGCCGCCGTTCGGCCGGACCGAGCAGCGTGAGGATCGGCAACACGGGGACGAAGTTGCCCGCGGTGGCGAACAGGTAGGTCAGGATCGGGTGCGCCGTGCCGTAGTCGCCGGCCAGGGGCGAGAACGCGAAGGGTATGGCGCCGCGCAGTTCGAAAACAGGCAGCGTGGCGATGAGAAAGATCGCCAATGGTGGCGGCAGGTGGCCGGCCCACTCCTGGATGGCTTCACGCATCTTTTGCGCTCCCGGCCAGACCGTCCAGCATGGGCACGAAGCGACAGGGGACCGATCGTTCCACGATCGCCTCTCCCCCTTGTTTGCGGTAGCGGTACAAGGTCTGATCCTCTCCTTCGCCGATGGGCAGGACGAGTGTGCCGCCTTCGCGAAGCTGATGGAATAGCAAGGACGGTAGTCGACTGGGACAGGCCGTGACAGCCACGGCGTCGTAGGGACCGCGTTCGGGGACGCCGGTGCCGCCGTCGGCCGCATAGACTTCGACATTGTCGTAGGCGAGTTCGTCGAGCATGCGGGCCGAACGCATGGCCAAGGGTTCGATGCGTTCGACACTCACCACCGAACGCGCCAGGTGCGACAGGACCGCGGCCTGGTAGCCCGATCCCGTGCCGACTTCCAGAACGTGCTCGGCGCCTGTCAGCTCCAGCAGGGCCGTCATCAGCGAAACGATGAAGGGCTTGCTGATGGTCTGGTCGTAGCCGATGGGCAGGGCGCAGCCGTGGTAGGCGCGGTGGCGCAGCCCGGACGGCACGAAGAGATGTCGGGGGACCTCGCGCATGGCGGTCAGCACGGCGGCGTCGGTGATGCCGGCGCCCTTGATCTGGTCGGCGACCATGCGTCGTCGGGCGACGGCGAAATCCGATCTGCCGGTGCGGCGCGTCATCGCTTCAGCGGCCCTTCGTGATTCAGGTCCGCGAGCTTGTCGATCATCGAGCCCTGGGTCAGGTCCACGCGTAAGGGCGTGATCGCCACATAGCCCTCGCGGATAAGGGTGGCGTCGGTGCCGGGGGTCGGTTCCCAGGTGGGGCCGTTGCCGCCGATCCAGATGTACGGATTTCCGCGTGGGTCGAGGTGCTCGGTTATCACGTCGTGGTATTTGCGACTGCCCAGGGGGGCGACGCGTACGCCGCGCACCTGGTCGGCGGGAATGTCGGGGATATTGATGTTGAGCAGACAGCCGCGCGGCAGCGGCTGGGACAGCAGGTCGTCGATGTGGCCGCGGAGAAAAGTCTCGACGGCGTCCCAGTGCTCGGGCCGATGGCTGGCGCAGGAGATGGCGTAACTGGGCAAGCCGAAAATGGCGCCTTCGAGGGCGGCGGCCACGGTGCCGGAGTAGGTGACGTCCTGACCCATGTTGGCGCCGTGGTTGACGCCGCTGATGACCACGTCGGGCGGGTCGTCCTTCAGGATGTGCTCGCAGGCGACCAGGACGCTGTCGGTGGGCGTGCCGGTCACGGAGTAGCGGTTGTCGCCATAGGCGATCACGCGCAGAGGGTTGCGTAGGGTTAGGCTGTGACTGGTCGCGCTTTGCTGGTCGGCGGGCGCCACCACGGTGACGCGGAAGTCGTCGTGGTCGGCCAGTACACTGGCCAGCAGTTTGATTCCGAAGGCGTCGACGCCGTCATCGTTGCTCAGCAGGATGTGGCGGGTCATCGGGTCTCCGGTCATCGTGTTTCCTCGCGCGCCTCGCGTTTCAATCGGCGGACTAGCCGGAAGAAGCGCAGCGTGTCGCGCATGGGGTGTATGGCGCTGATCTCTTCGCCGTAGACTGTCGCCGTGGGCGTCGAACCGATACATGCTCCGGAACGGGCCAGTTTGACCAGTACTTCCGACTCGAAGTCATAGTTGGTGGTCGCTGTCTTCAGGCCGGCCAGGATCCGGACGCGGAATAGTCGGTAGCCGTTCTGTGAATCCGGTATACGGCAACCGGCCAGTCCGCTCACGACGCGGCTGGTGAACTGATTGGTGACCTTGCGGATCCAGGGCATCTCCCCCGTCGCCTCCATGCGATCACCGACGACGATGTCCAGATTACCAGAAAGGGCGGTATCCAGGAAGGACTGCATCTCGGCGGGCAGGTGCTGGCCGTCGGCGTCCAGGGTGAAGGCCCAAGTCCAGCCCGACTCGAGAGCGTGGTGGAAGCCGGTCATCAAGGCGGCGCCCTTGCCACGGTTTACCTCGTGGGTGATGACTTCGGCACCGTGGGCTCGGGCGACATCGCCGGTGCTGTCGTTGCTGCCGTCGTCGATGACGAGGATGGTGAAGTCAGGATGGCGGGTGTGGATCTCGTTGAGCAGGGCGCCCAGGAAGGGGGCGGCGTTCAGGGCGGGGATTATGACGCCGGTGGGCATGGGTTCCGAGCTCCATTCGATCCTGGTACGAAGACGGACCGCCAACAGGCGGTCCGCAATACGGTCTCTCTGGTCGGGGCGAGAGGATTTGAACCTCCGACCCCTTGCCCCCCATGCAAGTGCGCTACCGGACTGCGCCACGCCCCGACAGAGATGATGTGCGCAGTGTTCAACCGCGCGGAGGTCAATTTAGTACGCTTATCGCGCCTTCACAAGGTCTAGTGTTCCGTCAACCCCCAATTTCCCGTTTGACAGAGCACTAGTCTTCCGACTTCATCTCCTTCAGCAACATCATGACGTCGTTCAAGTCCTTGCGCAACTGGGCGATCTTCTCGTCGCGCTCCATCGTCTCGAAGAGCGAGGACTGCGACTTCCGTTTGGTCTTGACCGTCGTTTTGGCCCGCTTGCGCTCACGCAGATGCTTGCGGGCACCCTCGATCCGGTAACCCTCGTCATGGAGCAGGGTCTGGATCTCGAGGATCAGGTCGACGTCCTTGCGGCGGTAGTTGCGCGCGCCGGAGCGGGCGCGTTTGGGCTTGAGCGTGGGGAATTCGCTCTCCCAATAGCGCAGGACGTGGGGCTCCACACCCGTATGCTGGGAGACTTCGCGAATGGAGTAATAGAGTTTTTCGGGTAAATCCGCCACGAGTCCTCTCCCATCGAACATCTGGTCTCAGTCGAGTTCCGAACGCAGGGCGCGCTCCATAAGATCCTGCATGGCCGTCGCCGACGGTTTTGCGGAGAATAACACATCGTGAACTTCTTGGGTAATGGGAAGTTCGATAGAATGCTTCGCGCTTAACTTCAAGGCGGCCTGTGTCATAACCGCCCCTTCCACGACCTGGCTGGCGGTGTCGAGCAGGGACTGGGGGTCTCCCGCAGCGCGGGCAATCGCCTCGCCATAGTTGCGGTTACGGGAATGACCGCTGGTGCAGGTGGTGATCATGTCGCCGATCCCGGACAGACCGTAGAAGGTCTCGTAGCGTCCGCCCATGGCGATACCCAGACGTGCCAGTTCCTTGAGGCCGCGGGTCATGACGGCGCCACGGGTATTGTCGCCGTAGCCCAAACCGTCGGCCATGCCCACGGCGATGGCGATGACGTTCTTGAAAGCCGCGGCGATCTCCACTCCCACCAGATCCTGATTCGTATAGACACGCAGGGCGGGTCCGCTGATCTGTCGTTGCCACTCGCGCCAGTCCGAGCCGCGTCCCGCCAGCACCAGGGCCGTGGGTTGGCGCTGGACGACCTCCTCGGCATGGCTGGGGCCCAGGAGCACGCCGATGCTGTGGGGATTACCGGCGGCGTCCTCAAGCATCTCCTCCTCCACCACCGTGCTCAGGCGCTTCAGCGTACTCAGTTCGAGACCCTTGCTGAGGGAAATGATGGGGGCTTCGGCTCTGATCCGGCAGTTGTGGAGCTGTCCCGCTACCTCGCGGACGACCTGACTGGGCAGGACCAGGAAGACGGCGTCGGCGTCGCGAACCGCTTCGGCAAGATCCAGGGTGGCGGTCATGTTATGAGGTAATTCGAGATCGGCAAAAAAGGCGGGGTTGGCGTGACCGTCGCGGATGGACGAGACCTGGTCTTCCTCGATACCCCAGAGCACCACGTCATCCCAGCGTGTCGCGAGATGGCTACCGAATGCGGTGCCCCAACTGCCGGTGCCCAGGATTGCTGCGCGCATGGGAGCTCCTCTCACTCGGCGGTGCCGTCGTCGGGTGTGTCGTTGTTCGTGTCGGCTGGAGCCAGGGGCTTCTCGGTGCCTGCCATGATTCGCATGATGTTGGCGCGGTGCTTGACTACCACCCAGGAGCAGATGATCAGCGAGAACACGAAGATGGTTTTCGAGAACTGCGGCGAACGCAACTCGAAATAGCCGACCGACAGGGCCAGTACGACGGCCGCGGTGATGCTGCCGATCGAAACGATGCGGGTGATGCCCATCATGATGGCGAAGCCGGCCGTGGCGATGAGTGTCGGGTACGGCGCCAGGACGAAGAAGGCGCCGGCGGTCGTGGCGACGCCCTTGCCGCCGTGGAAACGAACGAACGGCGACAGGGTGTGACCGATAGACGCGGCGAAACCGGCGAAGATGCGCCATAGGTCGGGAGGCAGATGAAGCGGCGTGGTCTGGCCCTCGGGCCAGGTCGAGGTGACCGCGGTCATGATGAGTACCGCTCCCGCGCCCTTGGCCATATCCAGAAAGAGCACCAGCGCGGCCCACCAGGGGCCCAGAGTGCGATAGACATTGGTCGCGCCCAGATTGCCGCTGCCGTGTTCGCGCAGATCGATTCCACGCACACGCTTGCCGGCGATGAAGCTGAAGGGAAGGGCGCCCATGAGATAGGCCAGGACGAGAACGATGATCAGCAACATGAGCCCGGACCTTTCAATGTTTCTTGAGCTTGACGAAGATGCGGCTTCCGGCGAAGCCGTAACGCGCACGGATCTTGTTATTGAGGAAACGCACGTAACTGCGTTCAAACCATTTCGGATTGTTGACCGAGAGCATGAACACCGGCGGCGCCGACTCGATCTGCGTCGAGTAGTAGACCTTGCCGGTCCCGCCGGAGCAGTAGCGCGGCGGCTGCTTGTGCATCACGCCTTCCAGGAACGTGTTCAGCTCGCTGGTGTCGACGCGATTCTGCCGGGCTTCGTGGACGCCCCAAACCATCTCCATGACCCGTCCGCTGCGTTGACGCGTCAGTGCGGACAACGTGAACCAGGGGGCATAGGTCAGGAACGGCACTTCGCGCCGGAATGTTTCCCAGGCTTCCAGGTGCGTGTTGTGGTCCTTATCGATGAGGTCCCATTTGTTGAAGGCGACCAGGACGCCCTTGCCGCTGTCGTGGATCAGGCCGGCGATCTTGGCGTCCTGGCTGACGGTGCCCTCGGAAGCGTCGACCATCAGCACGGCCACGTCGCAAAGTTCCAGAGCCCGGAAGGTGCGCATGTTGCTGAAGGCCTCGACCGCTTCCTGCACACGTGACTTGCGGCGCAGGCCGGCGGTGTCGATCAGGCGTATGATCTTGCCGTGCCAACGCAGATCCGTGTGTATGGCGTCGCGCGTGGTGCCGGCGATGTCGCTGACCAGGGCATCCTTGCGGCCCGTCATCAGGTTCAGCAAGCTGGACTTGCCGACATTGGGGCGGCCCAGGATGGCCACCTTGCAATCGCAGGGCGTCTCGATGATCTGTGTGGGGAAACCCTCCACGATCCGATCGAGCAGGTCGCCGATACCGTAGCCGTGCAAGGCGCTGACGGAGTGGGGCTCCCCCAGGCCGAGCTTGTAGAAGTCGGCAGAGCCGATTTCCTGGTGTGGCTTTTCCACCTTGTTCACACAGACGACCACGGGTTTGCCGCAGCGGCGCAGGTGTTTGGCGATGGCGTCGTCCCAGGTGGACAGGCCGCCGGAGCCGTCGACCATGAAGAGAACGACGTCGGCGTCGACGATCGCCTCGTGGGCGACCTCGGTGACCAGACTGTCGAAACGGGATATTTCGTCGCCGAAGGGCACGATGCCGCCGGTGTCCAGCAGCATGAAGGCGTGGCCGGCCCAGTCGGTCAGCTCCGCGATGCGATCGCGGGTGACGCCGGGGGATTCGTGGACCACCGAGCGCCGTTGGCCGATGATTCGATTGAACAGGGTCGACTTGCCCACGTTGGGACGGCCGACAATTACCACCGTGCGGGTCGCCACGATGCCTCCCGCGACTTTAAGCAGAAGCCGCAACTTGTTGGGTGGTTAGGACATACTGAAACAGCAACGTGTGCGGTATCAGTGGGGCCACGTTATGTCATATGGACCCAGAAGTCAATCAGACCTTCCTCGTCCGGTACGTAGAGCCGATGGGGCTGATCGGCGCCGATATCGGCCAGGGTCATGTCATCCAGGGTCAGATCGTCGCTGTTGAACATGCGCGAGGGCAGCAGTACGTCGCGGACGGGCGCGGCGGGCAGCCCGATCAGGACGCGCCGCACGTCGCCCCCCGTGAGCAGGCCCGCGACGGTGACGCTGGCACCGTAGAAAGTGTTGTCCACGCCCACGATTTCGACTTCAGGAAGATCCAGGCCGGTCAACACGCTGGTCAGTCGCTGGTCGAAGGCTAACTGGGCCAGCCGTCCGGTGAGGATGGTCAGCGGGCGGCTCGGCCGGTTGGCGTCGTCGCGATGGATCGCCAGGTCGGCGGTCCAGCAGTGCTCCAGGCTGCGCGTGACGCCGATGCCGTTATCGAGCTGCGCGAGTTCGTCGTACTGGGCCAGGGGCGGAAACGGCCGGTCGGCCAGCAGATAGAACTCGTCGCTGAGGTGTACGAAGGTCTCCCCGCCTCTTTCGCGCATGCGGTGCTGCACGGCGTGCACCTGGTCGATGACCGTCGCGGCGATCTCGGGGGTGACCGGAGCCAGTTTCGTGAGGGTGTCACGATGGGCCGACAAGCCCACCGGCACCACGGCGAGGGTTTCCACACCGGGGCTCAGGGCCGACAGCTCCGCGAGAGAGCGGTCCAGGATCTCCCCGTCGTTCCAGCCGGGACAAACCACGATCTGGGTGTGGATGGTGATCCCGCCGTCGATGAGCTTGCGCAGGACGGCCAGGACGTCGATGCGCTTCTTGATGCCCAGCATGCGCGTGCGCACGTCGATGTCGGTGGCGTGGACCGATACGTACAGCGGCGTCATCTTCTGCTCGATGATCCGGTCGATGCCGCGGCGTCCCAGGGACGTGAGCGTGATGTAGTTGCCGTAGAGGAAGCTGAGGCGGTAGTCCTCGTCCTTCACGTAGATGCTCGACCGCATGCCCTTGGGGTTCTGGTTGACGAAGCAGAAGACGCAATCGCAGGCGCAGGTCTTGAATTCCAGGGCCGCAAAACAGGACGTGACCTGGTCGAGGGCGCCGGGCGTCATGACGACACGGGATTCGGCGCCGTCGGTGCTGCGGATGGTCAGCACCATCTCGTCGCCGGCCGGCGTGTAGTAGTAGAGATCCAGCATGTCCTCGATGGGTTTGTCGTCCACCGCGATCACGGCGTCGCCTTCACGCCACGCGTGCAGCGTGTCGAGTGGCGACGGGAAGGGGTGGATCAGCTTGATCATCGGTGACCTGTCGTTTCGGTAACGGGATCCGCGCGTCAGCCCATGATAGAAAAACGGGCCGCGTTCGTGCAACCCGTTTGATGACGCTAGTTCTGGAGCGGGCTACGGGACTTGAACCCGCGACCTCCAGCTTGGGAAGCTGGAGCTCTACCAGCTGAGCTAAGCCCGCTCCAGAGACGAGAAGGTAAGTCGTCGCCGCGGGGCCTGTCAAGCCTCCGCGCTTATTCGGAAGTAGCGGCGCGAGCCACCAGGTTCGTCACGGCCGACAAGATGGTTGGGTCATCGGGGTGGCCTGCAGCGGCCGCTTCCTGGCGGCGAAACCAGGTGCGCTGTCTTTTCGCGTAGCGGGCGGTGTCCCGGACGATGGTGTCGACGGCCTCGGCGAGCGTCGTCTCCCCCTGCAGGTGACGGACCAACTCCTGGTAGCCCAGAGTCTTCAGGCCGGGTACGTCGGGACCGTGCGCCTGCAGAAGCGTTGTTGTTTCCTCGAGCCAGCCGGTCTCCAACATGAGCATGGTGCGAAGGGCGATGCGCCGACGTAATTCTTCGGGGTCGCGCTCCAGCAGAACCAGGGGAAACGAGAGGCCCAGGGACGGGTCGGGTTCGCGCGTGGCCCGGATTTCGGTCATGGTCCGACCGGTGAGCCGGAGGATCTCCAAGGCCCGCTGACTGCGGTAACGATCGTGGGGATGGATGCGGTCGTGGCTGTCCGGGTCGGCGATGAGCAGACGCGCGCGGACGGTTTCGTCGTCGAGGGCGTCCAACTCAGCGCGCAAGGCGTCCAGGTCCGGCGCGTCCTCGGGAATCGGGAAAAATCCTTCGCGCAGGGCTGTCAGATAAAGGCCGGCCCCGCCGACCAGGACCGGGATCGCGTCGTGGGCACGGATCTCGCCGTACACCCGCTGAAAGTCCTCACGAAAACGTTGTGCCGAATAGGTGTCGCCGGGGGAAAGGAAATCCACGAGGTGGTGGGCGCAGGCGGCCTGCTCCTCGGCGGACGGTTGGGCGGTACCGATATGCAGGCCGCGGTAGAGCTGCCGGCTGTCGAGTGAAATGACTTCGACGGGATAGCGGGCGGCCAGCGCCACGATCAGGCCGGTCTTGCCTACGGCCGTAGGGCCCGCGATCACCGGACAAAGGTAGCCGGTCACTCAGCGCCTCCCGAAGCGTTTCTCCAGTTCCTCGCGGGAGAACTGGATGAGGGTCGGTCGACCGTGGGGACAGGACTGGGGCGTGTCGGTGGCGAAAAGCAGATCGAGGAGGTTCTGCATCTCCGGCACGGTCATCAGGGCGCCGGCGCGGACAGCGCCGTGGCAGGCGTAACTGGCCAGCAGATCGTCATGGGCGGCGTTGTCGGCCCGGCCGGTCTCCGCCAGGTCGTCGAGGATGTCCAACAAGAGCTGTCCTTCTTGCCAATTCTTCAGAGACGAAGGTATGCCCTGTACGAGGATGGACCGCCCACCGAAGGGTTGGATCATGAAGCCCAGTCGATTCAACTTGTCGGCATGGTCCTGGTAGACCTGGATCTGCAAGGCTGTGAGATCCAGGTTGACCGGGAAGAGCAACTGCTGAACCGGCACGCTGACGGTGCCGTCCTGCACGGCCTTGCGGGCCTCATTGTACAGGATGCGCTCGTGGCTGTTGTGTTGATCGATGATCAACAGGCCGCCCTTGGTCTGCGTGCAGATGTACGTGCGGTGCAGCTGCCAGAACGGCGCCGGACGTGGCGACGACTCGCCGGCTGCAGTGGGGGGCGGCGCACTGTCCGCCGAAACGGATGCCGAACTTGCCGCACCCTCGAATAGCGACGGTTGACCGGTCCGTTCGTCTGCGCCGGGAGTGGAGAAATGGCGGCTCAGGTAATCGTCCCGGGCTTCGGCCAGGCTCTGCAGCGGACCTTGGTTGTCCGATGCCTGTTCAAAAGGGACGCCGCCTTGATCCGGCGCGAAAGCGGGATCGGCGCGCAGATCCAGCCCGTCGCGCAAGGCGTTCATGACCATGCCGAATATGTGGCGTTCGAGCATGAGCCGGACTTCGCTCTTGGCCGGATGGACATTCACGTCGACATCACCGTGAGGTATGTCCAGGAAGAGCAACACCACGGGATGCCGACCGGGGGGAACCACGTCCTTGTAGGCGAGGCGCACGGCCTGGGCCAGGGCGCTGCTCTGGACCGGCCGGCGGTTGACATAGATGAACTGATGGGAGCGATTCGATCTGGTCAAGGTCGGGCGCGAGGCCAGACCGCCCACGGCGATTCCGCCTTCTTCGGCGGAAAAACGGGCCAGATGTTCGAGGGTCTGGACGCCGAGAATATCACGGACGCGAGCGGGCAGGGAATCGGCCGGCAACAGGTCGAGCAGCACCGTGTCGTCGGAGCTCAATCGCCAACGGACCTCGGGGTAGGCCAGGGCGATGGCGTTGATGGCGCTCAGGACGGCTTTCTTTTCGGCCTGGGGCGTCTTGAGGTACTTGCGGCGCGCCGGCGTGTTGTAGAAGAGATCCGCCACCGAAATGGTGGTGCCGCGATTGCGCGGGGCGGGCTCCCGTCGTTCGGTGACGCTGCCCACGACCCGGATCAGTCCCCCCACGTCCTCGTCCTCGCAGCGACTGATGATCGTGCAGCGACTGACCGAGGCGATGCTGGCCAGGGCTTCCCCCCTAAAGCCGAAGGATGAGACCTGTGTGATGTCGGCGGCCGAGACGATTTTCGAGGTGGCGTGCCGTTCGCAGGCCAGCGGCAGTTCGCGGAAGGAGATGCCTTGCCCGTCATCTTCCACCGTGATGGCGGCCAGCCCGCCGTCGGCGATACTCACGCGGATGTCGGCGGCGCCGGCATCCAGGGCGTTCTCGACCAGTTCCTTGACCACCGAGGCCGGGCGCTCGATGACCTCCCCCGCCGCGATGCGGTCCACCGAGGCGCTGTCGAGGACTCTGATGGGATTGCGATGCATCTCGTATCGGGCTCCTGGTACGGCGGTCGATATGTGACAGGTCCGCGCCGTGTCATACGCGGGGAGCCTAAGATAATGGCTGGGAGGTGGTGGCGTCAATCCTCGTCACGGGACCGTTCGCTCAATGACTGCAGGGCGGCCTCGATCAGGGCTTCCGGCGTGTCATCGCGGCCCGGATAGAGGGCGTGGCCGCAGTGCACGACCAGATTAGGATCCGCCCTGGCTTCGCTGACGGCTTTGATGGCCCGGGTTTCCATGTGGGCCACGGCGTGGATCTCTTCGGGAGCCAGGACGAACAGGTGGCCGCCGTCTCCGGGAAAAAGCAGGTCGGAGGCGCGCAACTGGGCGGCCACCCGGGGCAGCATGCCCGACGCGGGTTTGTCGGGATCATTCGTGGCGAAAGCGGACAGGGAAAAAGCGACGTGATAACGATCGGCCCGGTCGATTTCCCGGGCCAACGAGAGCAGCAAGGCGCCGGTATCGGTTGCGGAGGTGGTATTGGTTACCGGCTCCGGGCGCGAGGCTTCGGGGTTCGTCAGCCGGGGACCCTGCATCTGGTTGGCGAGGTGGCGGGCCAGGATGGCGTCGAAGGCGGTGAAGACGGCGCTGTCGGCGGGATGGAGGCGCCGTTTGCCGAAGATGACGAAACCCGACACCGGACCCGCCCCCGACCGGCGAACGGCCAGGCCGGTCGACGATGACCCGTCGGAGAAACCGGGTGAGGTCTCCGTAATCAGCCAGCCGCGCTCCTCTGTTTGTTCGAGAAGATCGCGCGCGGCTGTTTCACGGGGGCCGGTCAGCTGGGAATCCGAGGGCAGGAAGACGATCTCCAGGGCGCCGGTGATCCGTTTGACGAAGGTCGCCAGACGCGCAAGACGATGGGACGGGTCCTGGTCATGGCGCCGGTAGTCTTCGCCGACGAAAGTGGTCAGCAGGCGTAGACGTCGCAGATGATCACGCTCTTCGTGGCGGCGCAAGAGGTCGGGCAGGCGTCGCTCGAGAAAGACCAGGACGCCGTCCACTTCCATCTGGAAGCGGTGAGCATCGACCGGATCGGCATAGCGAATGGCCAGCACGGCTCGGATCGGCGAAGATCCCACCGGCAAAAAGTACATGGTGATGCCGTCGGCGTCCTCGGACGGCCGCACGTCGTTGCGCACCAGCACGGGGCGACCGCTCTGCAGGACATCGTTCCAGGCCGGATGTTGTTGCGGGATGGTGCCGGTGCGGGTGTCGCCCTCGGCCGTCCCCTCGGCCAGCAGGAGCGTGCCGTCCTCGCGCAGGACCGCCACGGCCGCCTGCTCCGCGCCGATGGTCATGGCCAAGGCCGCCGACCAACCGGCCAGGACCGTCTCGAGTTCCTCCCCGCCCTCGGCGAGTTCACGGAAATCAAGGTCGAGTTGTCGATGCAGTCGGCCGGTGCGTAATCCGCGGGTTCCGGCAGCCGCATGCAGGATGCGGGACATGACGTCGCCAACGGCGCACAGGTCGGCGAGGTGGCCTTCGCTGAAGGCCGGGCCGGCGGTGTCGGCGTTCACATTGAGTACACCGAGCATATCGCCATCATGACGCAGGGGAACACAAACGGCAGAGGTGATGCGACCCCGCTCGGAGCGACGACCATCGGCGGCAGATTCAACGACCAACTCCGCCCGGCCGGATCGGGCCACGCGTCCGGCGATGCCGTTCTCGAGTGACTGACGGGTCGTGTGCAGGGTCTGGTCGCTCAAGCCAGTGGCCGCGGCGATAAACAGCTGACCGGCTCGTCGGTCATGAAGCATGAGCGAGCCCGAGGCGCCGGTGATCGCGTTGATCGCGACCGACAGCAGCCAGGGATGAAGTCGGTCGCGGTCCAGGGCATCCTCGATACGCTCGAGCGTTTTCAGGGCTGCGCCCAGGTTGCCGCGCCTGGGCACCGTATCGGTCGTCGGCGTGGACGGCGCCACGTTTCCTCGCGAGGCTTGGGGTGTGGAAATATCAGGGGGCGGGTCTTTCTGTACGCTGTCGGAGCTGCCGGCGGCAAGCAACAGTTCGAATTCCTCGACGCCGACCGCTCGCAGGTCACCCGCACGAACGGCCCGATGCAGGTCACCGTTCACGCGTCGATCCAGGGGGGCAATGACGTGGGCGCCGGCCGGAATCTCGAGCGCCGAGAACTTGCTCGCGACGGGCAGACCCATGACCTCGGCCAGGGGTGTGCCGGGCGCGGTGCCGGTGGCGTCGACGACACCCAGCAGGTGCACGTCGTCACGACGCTGGTATTCGGCAAGCAGGGGTATCTCCCGCTCTCCAGGCATATATAAGACCACGTGCCACATGCGAAAGCTCCGCGCGAGGTTAGAACATCATTTATCCAGTATAGCATCGGCACATGCCGATGGTCCTGTAGAATCAGAGTGTAGCCGGCTAGAGCTGCTTCTTGATGCGTGCCAACCAGAGGAAGGCGTCCAGAGGGCTGAGCGTCTCCAGGTCGAGCCCGCGCAGGCCTTCGAGCGCGTCCCGCTCGCCGTCGGTGAACAGGGAGAGCTGATGTGTGGGGGTGGCGCCTTCGGCGGTTAGCGAGAAGGTCGGACCGGTGGGCAGATGGTCCGGGGACAGGGCGCGGGCGTCCTCGGCGGTCAGGGTCTCCAGCAGGGCTTCGGCGCGTTGCAGGACCGGTTCGGGGACGCCGGCCAGACGTGCCACGTGGATCCCGTAGCTCTTGTCGCTGCACCCGGGCTTGACCGCGTGCAGGAAGATGATGCGTCCCTCCCACTCCTTCACGTCCATGCGCAGATTCACCAGGCGCGGCAGCCGGTTCGACAGCTCCGTGAGCTCGTGGTAATGGGTGGCGAAGATCGTGCGCGGATGCGGGCCATCGTCCAGGTGCAGGAACTCGGTGATGGCCCAGGCCAGCGACAGACCGTCGTAGGTGGATGTGCCCCGGCCAACCTCATCCAGGATCACGAGACTGCGGCGCGACATCTGGTGAAGGATACGCGCCGACTCGCTCATCTCGGCGAAGAAGGTGGATTGACCGCGGGCCACATTGTCGCTCGCGCCCACGCGCGTGAAGATGCGGTCGGCCAGTCCCACCACGGCTCGTTCGGCCGGCACGAATCCGCCGGCCTGGGCCATCAACGTGATCAGGGCGACCTGGCGCAGATAGGTGGACTTGCCGCCCATGTTGGGGCCGGTCAACAACAGGACCTGCCGGTCGTTGCTGTCCAGGAGCGTGTCGTTGGGAATGAAGTCGTGGTCCAGCAGCTGTTCCACCACCGGATGCCGCCCGGCGACGATAT
This sequence comes from uncultured Fibrobacteraceae bacterium, assembly GCA_964476155.1. Classification (GTDB taxonomy): domain Bacteria; phylum Krumholzibacteriota; class Krumholzibacteriia; order LZORAL124-64-63; family LZORAL124-64-63; genus JAHIYU01. Next base: position 82,871 of record CAYYYS010000008.1, on the reverse strand, counting down.
CCAGGGACAAGGAGTCGTCGCAGATTGGTCGGCAATAGTTGCAACGCTCGGCCAGCTCCGCATAGGCGAACATGAGATCCATCGAGGCGAGCAGTCTGGCGCAATGGTGCAGGTCGGGCAGATGATCCGCGACCGAGCGCACGAGCCGGCCGAAGAGTTCGGTTTCGCGGGCGTGGATGCGGTCCTCGGCCTCAAGGATGGTCTGTTCGGCTTCCTTGAGGGCCTCGGTGTGGAAGCGCGCGGCGTTGACCAGCGTCTGCTTCTGCTGGTAGTCGTCGGGGACACGGTCGAGATGCTTGTTGGTGACCTCGAAGTAGTAGCCGAACACCTTGTTGAAGCCGACCTTCAGGGTCGGAATACCGGTTCGGTCCCGTTCGGCCAGCTGCAGGGACGCCAGATAGCCCTTGGTGTCGGCCGCGATCGACTTGGCGGCGTCCAGGTCGTCGTCGAGTCCTGCGCGGATGATGCCGCCCGGTTTGAGCTGGGCCGGGGGTTTGTCGGTCAGGGTGGCGGCTATTTCAGCGGACAGGGGCGACAGGTCGGGCATTTCGGTGGCCCAGGCGGCGGCGGGATGCGTGTCCTGGTCGGCGGTCAGGATCAATCGGGAAACCTCGCCTGCGGCACTCACGGACAGGCCGAGTTGCAGCAACTGCAGCGGCCCGATTCGTCCCGAGGCCGTGCGGGCGGCCCAGCGATCGAGATCCCCGACACTCCCCAGGGCGGCGCGCACGTCGCGGCGCCAGGACCGGTCGGCCACCGCGCCGGCCACACCCGCGTGCCAGCGGCCCAGGCGGTCCAGATCGGTCAGGGGCTCGGCCAGACGACGTTCGAGTAGACGGCGTCCCAGGGGGGTCACCGTCACGTCGAGATGATGGACCAGCGTGCCTTCCCCCTTGTCGCCGCGGAAGGTCCGGAAGATCTCCAGATTACGCAGGGTCTCCTCGTCAAGCAGCAGACGATCGCCGCGCGCCGTGTAGATCAGGGTGGTGACCTGCTCGGGACGGCGCAGGTTCAGGGCCGTCAGATAGCGCAGGAGGGCGCCGGCCGCGGTTACGGCCGCGACGAGATCTTCGGATTCCAGTCCGAACGGATCCAGGTCCAGAACTCCGAAGTGATCCAGCAGGGTTTCGCGGGCGAAGGACGGATGGTACCAGGCGCCGCTGACCGTATTGATGACCGCATCCGGCATGGCGAGACGCCAGGACTGGAAACGGTCGTCCGCGGACGTCTCGGAGACGATGATTTCGCGGGCATTGTAACGCTCGCAGAGGGCCGCGAGGGTGACGTCTTCCTGACCGCAGCGGAACTCCCCCGTGCTGGCGTCGAGCACGGCCCAGCCGGCTTCCCCGGCCGGTGTCGGCGCGTAGGACAGGCAGAAAACGCCGCCGTCGCCGTCGACCAGTTCGGGTGCCGTGGCCGTCCCCGGACTGACCACTTCGACCACCGCCCGCTTGACGAGTCCCTTCGCCTGGGCCGGATCCTCGACCTGATCACAAATGGCCACGGTGAGACCGGCGCTCAGCAGGCGGGACAGATAGGTGTCCAGGGCATGATGGGGTACGCCGGCCAGCGGCACGGGGTGATCGCTATTCCGGTCGCGGCTGGTCAGGGTCACACCGCAGGTATCGGCCAAGACCTTGGCGTCGTCGAAAAACGTTTCGTAGAAGTCGCCCATACGGAAGAGCAGCAACGCGCCGGGGTGTTCGCGCTTTATTTCCATGTACTGAACGAGCATGGGGGTCAGCTTGGGAGCGCCGGCCTTCTTGGCTGTCGAGGATTTGCGGGCACTCATGGTGACACTGCCGCCTTGACCGGCAGCGGCGCGAGATCGAAACGTCCGGCGTAAGCGGAGGCGGCTTCGCGGGCCTGGGACCGGTCGGCGTAGGAACCGGCGCGCAGTTTGTAGAGCGTCATGCCGCGATCGTCGGCTTCCTGCACGACGCTCAGGCCGGGCAACTCGCTGCGCCAGTTGTCCAGGAACGTGAGTGCACGGGCCCGGTCGGCGAAGGCCGCGAATTGGAGTGTGTAGCGTCCGGGGCGTTGGCTGTCGGCCGACATGTCCGCATCGGCGATCGACGGTTGAACCGGTTCGGTCAGTCCGCTCTGCAGTTCGCTTCGCCTCTGTGCGTATTCGGCGACGAGGGCGGCGGGCAGGGAGCGGGGGTACCGATGAACGAGTTCGCGTTCAAGGCGCACGGCCTTCTGGGGATCCGACTCACGGGCGAGCATCCACTCCGTGAGCAGGACCTCGGCTGCGCAAGGCGAGTCGATGTTGTCGCCGGCCATGTCGAGGTACCGTTTCGCGAGCGCCGGGTCGCCGTCGACCATGGCCAATTGGCCGAGTCTGTACCGCGCCCATGGGTAGTCGGGATCATCCTTGGAGACGGCGGCCAGGGCGTTGCGGCTGCGATCGCCGAGACCCTGGGCGCGCCACGCCAGTCCGCCGAGCAGGCCGACAGTGGCGGCGGTCTCGTCATCCGCAACGAGAACCTGGTCGAGCAGTTCCAGGGCCGTGTCGTAATTGCCGGATCCGTAGGCGATCCAGGCTTCGTCGTGAAGCAGAAGCGCCCGGGCCGCGGGGCCGATCTGATCGCTGTCCAGGAGCTCGTGGCGCAGGTCGCGCGCTGTGGACGGCGAATCGGCGAGTCGATAGCGCCAGTATAGTGCCTGGTCGTCGCTGGGGGTGTCTGCGGTCAGGGTGTCGGTCAACTCGCGCGCCTCGTTGAAGCGTCCGACGGAGAAAAGCATGCGGACGGTATTCCAGTCGCCGTCGGGTGGGTCGGCGGCGGCTGCGCCGTACGACATCAGCAGACCGATCAGCAGCGCGGCGGTGACGCCGGCGCTTCTCATGCCAACTCCTCGGTGCCCGATGGCGGTCGGAAGGAATTGAAAGCACCGCACTGGGGACAGTGCCAACGCACGCCTTCCCGTGAAGTGTTGCAGGTCAGGCAGGACCAGTCTCTCACGCCCTCGGGAATATGCAGGGCCGACCAGACCCGCGTGAAATCGCTGTCGGGCAAATCGTTGACCAGGATACGTAGATAAGTCGCCGCTGATCCGGGAGTCAGACGGACGTCGCCGCGCTTGCCCTCGAGCATGCCGACGGCCTGTTCGCGGTCGCCAATCTTTTCCTGAAGCATGGCCAGCGCAACCCACAGGGAAGGTGGCGCGTCCTCGCTCTGACAGGCGGTTTCGAGGATGGAAATCGACCGCTCGAAACGTCCCACGGCCAGCAAGGCCTTCTGTAGCACAGGGAGCAGCAGGCCGGCGTCGGCCGGAGCCTGCAAGAGACCCTCGGTGGCGAGTTCGGCAGCTCGTTCGTGGTTCTGTTCCTCCAGATGGGCATAGGCGCGCACATAGAGGGTCAGATGACCGCGGGGGCCGGTCTTGCTCACGGTCTTGGCGATGCGTCGGGCATCACCGTGATGACCCGTGCGGGCGGCGCAAACGGCCCGGTCGAGTTGATAGAGTTCGTACTGTTCGGCAAACTCCCCGGCCGCTTCGGCGGTGGCGCGCTTGGCCCCCTCCTTCAGGGCCCGCGCCGCGGCGTCTTCCTGGCCCTGCCCCACAAATTGCTGAAACCGGGCTCGCCAGAAACGGGGCGCCGCGAGGTTGTGGCGCAACAGGGAATCAAGCAGCTCACCCGCCTCATCCCATCGCTTGAGGGCAAGCAGATCCTCGGTCAGGGCTAGGGAGATGGAAATTCGTTTCTGTGGTGTCAGACGCGAGCGGGCCATGAGACCTCTATGTAGGGCGGATGCCCGCTGAGGGGCGCCGGTGTTGCGCAGGAGGTTGCCGAGTTGGAGATAGGGGTCGACAGCGTCGGGGTCCCGATCAACGGCTTTGCGCAAGGCGTCAAGAGCCCCCGGTTTGTCTCCGGCCAACCAGAGCTCCAGACCGCGTGTGTAGGCGTCCTCTTCGACGCCGCGTCCCGGGCGCAGACGGAAAAGCAGGACGACGGCGGCCGCGATGAGCAGGGCGGCCAGGACGATGAACCAAACGGATGAGAATGTCGACATCGTCGTTTACTCCTCGGAGACTTCGTCGAGTTCACGCAGGGGCAGCGACCGCAGCTCGGCGATCTCGCCGTCTCGATCCTTGAGATCACGGCCGAGATTGCGGATACGATTCCGCAGCTTCACTTCGCGGATACCGCCGACCACCAGGCTCACCAGCAGCCCGCCGAGGAATCCGCCCAGCATCACGTAGTACAGGGGAATATCCAGGTACTGCCAGTGCAGCAGCTTCAGGTCGACGGACTTGCTGCTGTTCTGGGTGAAGAACAGCGCCATGGCGATCAGGATGATCAGATACAGGATACCCTTGATGATCCACACGATTACGCACCTCGCGTCTGAAGCGATTCGTTTCAGATCAGAATGCCACTGAAGGTCGTGATTTCGCAACCGGTGATCCGCACGTCGAGAACGTCTCCGGTCGCGGCATCGCAGTCCTTCAGCAACACCTTGCGGTTGTTGAGGGTTCTTGCCTTGACGGCGCCCTCGGGTCGGCGGGCCGTCCCCTCCACGGCGACCGACCGCGTACGCCCGATCTCCGCGGCGGCGAGTTCGATCCAGATCTCGCTCTGGAGCGCGCTCAACTCGGCCAGTCGCGTCTTCTTCTCCTCCAGCGAAACATCGTCCGCAAGCTTGGCGGCCGGCGTACCGGGCCGGGCCGAATACTTGAAGTTGAAGGTCTGATCGTACCGGACCTCCCGCACCAACTCAAGGGTCCGTACGAAATCATCGCGGGTTTCCCCGGGGAAGCCCACGATGAAGTCCCCGGAGAAGGTCACATCGGTAATCAAACGCCTCGCCGTGGCCACGAGCTCCAGATAGTCGCCACTGGTGTAGAAACGCTTCATGCGGCGCAGCACCCGGTCGCTGCCGCTCTGGGCCGGAATGTGCAGCCAGGGGCAGACTGTTGGCAGATCGGCGATGGTTTGGATCAGCGGCTCGTCCATATCGCAGGGATGGCCGGTGAGGAATCGAATACGATCGAGACCATCGATGCCGGCTACGCGCCGCAGCAGCCCGGCGAAGTCCATTTCCGGTGACGCGTAGGCGGTGACGTTCTGGCCGAGCAGCGTGACCTCCGCGCCGCCGGTGGCGACGATGCCCTCGATCTCCGCGACGATCGCGGCCGGTGATTTCTCGCGCTGGGGGCCGCGGGTTGCGGGCACGATACAGTAGGTGCAACGATAGTCGCAGCCCTTGTGAATGGTCACCAGGTGGGAATTGTTGGTGGGATAGGCTTCGGGGGGCGCCACGTAGTGCATGTCATCCAGATGGCCGGTCGCCACGGGCGGTTTGGCGGGCGTCTCGGCGAGGAGGCCATTGAGCATCTCCGGCAGACGATCGTACTGGTCCACGCCCGCGACGAGGTCGGCACGACCCGTTCCCTTGGCCAAGGCCCCGGCCAGGCGCTCCGCCATACAGCCGCAAACGCCCACGATGTCGGCGCGGATCCGGCCGTGCCGGCGCAGGCTGCGCAATTCGCCGATCCGGCTGAATATCTTGTGTTCGGCCAGTTCGCGCACTGAACAGGTATTGAGCAGGATCACGTCCACGGCGGCGATATCGTGAGTACAGTCATATCCGGCCCGGGTCAGGATGCCGACAATGGCCGACGAATCGTAGGTGTTCATCTGACAGCCGTAAGTCTCGATGAAGACGCGGGGACTGGGGGACTCGGCAGAACTCATCATTCCTCCACCACGGTCAGTCTCGTGGCTCGTGATCGCTGGCTGAGATGACCTCGTCGGCAAACAGGACTTCGTTCAGGAAGCCGGCCGGTTTGGCGGCGATCATCTTTCCCGGCGCCCAGGTATCCGGTACCAGGACAGTAGCGTAATTGCCGGTAGTGGCTTGGCGACGACCGGGGGCTGTTTCGACCGTTTCCACGACGGCTTCTTGCCAGGTATCGATCAGTCGAGTTTCGAAAGCCTGGCGTTTGGCGCGGCTCAGGTCCCTGAGAACACGCGATCGGTCGGTAACGGTCTCGGTATGAACAGGTTTCATTTCGGCTGCCGGTGTTCCGGGACGCGGCGAGAAACGAAAGACGTGCAGGTATGAAAGGCGCGACTGCTCGATGAAGTGGCGTGTTTCCGCGAATTCGGCGTCGGTTTCACCCGGGAATCCCGTTATGACATCGGCGCCGATGCCGAAAAATGGAGAAATCGACGACGCGGCTTCGATGGCCTGGCGTGCGCTGGCCACGTCGTAGGGACGGCGCATCCTTTGCAGTACTGAATCAGAGGCACTCTGAAGCGATATATGCAGATACGGGCGCATATTCGTGTACTTCATGAATAGTGAGAGTAATGGCTCGCGGATCTCGTTGGGGTGGATGCTGCTCAGCCGGAAGCGCATATCCGGAAATTCGGCCAGCACCGAATTGAGCAGATCAACGAGGGCCTGTGCGAGGCCGAGATCCCGGCCGTAGGCGCCAAGATGGACGCCCGCCAGAACGATCTCACCGAAGCCGTTGGCTCGCAGTGTTTCGATCTGTCGAAGCACGTCGGTTACGGGACGGGAACGATTGGGGCCGCGCGCCGCGCGGATGAGGCAATAGGTGCAGTGCAGATTACAGCCGTCCTGCACTTTCACGTAGGCGCGGGTGCGACCGTCGAACTCGGTGATCTCGTGGGACCGGAAGGCCAGGTCCCGCGGGAGGTCACCAACCTCGACGATTCGCTCGTCCCCCGCCAGCAATCGCGGTAGCCAGTCGGTGATGTCCTCGCGCTCGTTGAGGCCAACCACGGCGTCCAATTCGGGGACGGCGGCCAGGGCCTCTCGTTGAGTCTGGGCATAACAACCGGTGACAACGACTTTGGCGTCAGGCTGTCGACGCTTGACGGCCCGGGCGAGCTGTCGGCATTTCTGGTCGGCCCTGAGGGTCACCGTGCAGCTGTTGAGGATGTAGACATCGGCGTCAGCGTTCCAGGGAACGAACACGCAGTCCAACCCGGCGGGAAGGCGTGCCTTCATGACCTCGGTGTCGTACTGATTCAAGCGGCAGCCGAGGGTTTGAAAGGCGACGCGTACGCTATGTCCGCTGTCATTCGCCATCATTCTCCCCTGAAGAAAAACGGGGGTGGAATCGGATTCCACCCCCGTCTCGTCGGTTGATCCTATCCGAACGGACTAGGCGTCCTTGGTCTCGGCGTCGTCACTTGCGGTGTCGTCGCTCACGACCTCGGTCTCCTCACCTTCCGCTGCGGCAGCCTCGGCGTCCTCGGCAACGGGGGCCTGGTCTTCGGCCGGTGCTTCGGCTTCGGCAACAGGCTCTTCAGCGGTGGCTGTCTCGGTCTCGACCGGGGCCTCTGCCTCAGCCATGACTTCCTCATTGTCCGTGACCTCGTCCTCGGCCGGGGCCTCGGTTTCGGTCAGGGCTTCGGCCTCGACGGGTTCGTCCGTCTTGTCCGTGGCCGGAGCCTCGGTGGTCGGAGCCTCGGGGGCCGCGAATTCTTCGGCCAGATCGGCATCCTCCGGAGTTTCACCGGAAGGAACGTTCCCGGCAGCTTCGGTTTCACGATCGGCAGCCACCACGTCCTCGAGACGAGGATGTTCGGCGACGAAGGTGTCCAGCTCTTCGGTGGGCTGATCCTTGAAGTACTCCGCGACCGAAAGGACGATACGCCGGTTCTCGGAGTCCATCTTGATCACGAACAGGGGAAGAGCTTCTTCCTCCTTGAAGTGATACTGCGGCTTCTCGATCTTGGGGATCGCCAGGTGGCCGACGGGCACGAAGCCCTCCAGCTCGCTCGAGATCTCCACGACCATGCCGTGGTCCAGCATGCGGATAACCTTGCCCTCGACCTGGCGGCCAACGGGATAGTCCTCGGCCAGGGTCGGCCAGGGATTTTCCTGCAGCTGCTTGATGCCGAGGCTGATGCGGCGCTTGTCGGCGTCGATGTCCAGGATTTGCACCTGCACGCTGTCGCCCTTGCGCACGATCTCCTTGGGATGGCGAACCCGCTTGGTCCACGACATGTCGGAGATGTGCACCAGTCCGTCGATGCCCTCCTCCACCTCGACGAAAGCGCCGAAGTCGGTGAGGTTGCGCACACGACCCTCGATGATCGTGCCGACGGGGAAACGCTCGCTCAGGGACAGCCAGGGATCCGACTCGGTCTGCTTCAGGCCGAGGGAGATCTTCTCGTTGTCCTTGTCTATCTTCAGCACCATGACCTCGACCAGGTCGCCGATCGACAGGATCTTGCTCGGGTGCTTGATGTGCCGCGTCCAGGACATCTCGCTGATGTGGATGAGGCCCTCGATGCCCTCCTCCAGCTCCACGAAGGCGCCGTAGTTGGTGATCGAGACGACCTTGCCCTGCACGACATCCTTCTCGGGATACTTGGCTTCGACGTTCTCCCACGGGTAGTCCTGAAGCTGCTTCAGACCCAGGGAGATGCGCTCGCGATCGCGGTCGAAGTCGAGAATCTTGACTTCGATCTCGTCGCCGATGTTCACGACTTCGCTCGGATGCTTCACGCGGCCCCAGGAGAGGTCGGTGATATGCAACAGACCGTCGATGCCACCCAGGTCTACGAACGCGCCGAAGTCGGTGATGTTCTTCACCGCGCCGGTGCGGACCTGATCCTTGTCGAGCTCGGCCATCAGCGTCTTCTTCTTCTCCTCGCGCTCGCGCTCGAGGACGATACGACGGCTGACGACGACGTTGCGTCGACGCTTGTTCTTCTTGATGATCTGGCAGTCGATCTCCTGGCCGATCATCTGGTCCAGGTCGGGGACCTGGCGAAGCGCGACCTGCGATCCGGGCAGGAAGGTGTCGACCTCCCAAAGCTTGACGACCAGTCCGCCCTTGATGCGGCGGTCGATGGTGCCCGTGACAACATCGCCCGCTTCATGAGCGATCTTGATCTTGTCCCAGACCTTCAGGAAATCAGCGCGCTCTTTGGACAGGACGACCAGACCGTCCTGATCCTCAAGATGTTCCAGGAAGACGTCGAACTCTTCGCCTTCGGTGATCTCGGTGGCGCCGAACTCATCGATGGAGATGATGCCCTCGCTCTTGAAGCCGATGTTCAGGAGAACTTCGTTCTCACGAACCTCGACCACGGTACCCTTGAGGATCTGTCCCTCCTGGATCTCGTTGAGGGTTTCCTCGTACTGGTTCAACAGGGCCAGCATGCCGGCATCGTCCAGCTCGTCTTCCGCCGCGATGTAGTCGCGATTCACGATCGCGGATACGTCGAAGGTCGTGGTCAGCTTGGGTGATGCAGGTTCACTGGAATTGAAACCGCTGTCCCGGCTTTGTGTTTTTGGGGGGCGGTTTTCGGCGACGGAAGGAGTCTGCTCGTTCTGAGCGTCCTCCCCCGCGTTGGGGTTGGGATTCATTGTGGTTCCTCCTAAAAGACATATTTACCCGACTAGGCAGTCGGGCATGCGCGGAATATACACGAAGTCTCTCGCGATTGCAAGGAATTCGGAGATTGCAGATGGTGGGAATTCACGTCAGCGCTTGGCTTTACGAAAGATTCTGGCTTCCTTGCGGCGAACACCGGACGTTCGACGGTCCGCGGCCGCTCTCTCCCACTCCGTAATGGGATGCGATTGGGCCGACCGGGCCAGCATTTCCCGGTATATCTGCTCGAATAGTTTTGCGATATCGCGGTTGACGACCCGCTCGTTCTTGCGATTGAGCAGGGTGCGCAGAGCGTAGAGTCGGACAGGCGGCGCGAACCACACTTCCAGGGGCGAACGGGGCGCTCCACCGGGGAGCGGCGACATCGTGCCGCGTATCATGACGGGAATGACCGGAGCGCCGGTCCTTTGCATGAGCATGCCCAGGCCATTGCGGACCGGTCCGGGTGACCCGAAAACCTGCCGCGTGCCTTCCGGGAAAAAGAGGATGTGGGAGCCGGCCGCCAGGAAGGACGCCGCCAGATCGAAAGCCGTCGCGTCATAGATGGAGCGCTTGATGGGAACGGCATCGAGAAACCGGTACATCATACGCAGGGGCCAATAGCGGAACAATTCGGCCTTGGCCACTGATCGTATGGGGAAGATGTTGCCCATCGCGGCACCGAGAATGGGAGGGTCCCAGATGCTGATGTGGTTGGGGGCCAGGATGGATCCCTCGATCCGGTGAGCATGTTCCCGGCCGTATGTTTTCAAACCCATGAAACGACCCATGGCGCCCATGACGGTGTAGGCCACACGATAGTGGAAAGGCATGTCGCGGGGGTTTCGGTCCGTTAGCGGCGGGTCAGGCAGCTTTTCGCTGAGTATGTGCAGCACGGCCTCGGTCGTCACCTCGAGCTGTTCCTGCAGGGTCATGGTGCTGTTGTCGACGACCATGGCGTCCGGTGAGATGGTCAGGGGGCTTTCGGTGCGTGAACTGTCGCAACGATCCCGCTCGGCGACCTCGTGCAGGACATCGTCAAGGGAGATCTCCACGCCCCGCTTGCGGTGCTGGCGCAGACGTCGCTCGGCGCGGGCCTCGAGGGTGGCGTCAAGGTAGATCTTGGCCGAGGCCATGGGGAAAACCACCGAACCGATGTCCCGCCCCTCCATAACGACGCCGCTGCTGCGTCCGAGGGCGCGCTGGCGGTCGACCATACGGCGACGGACCGCGGCATGGGTGGCCACGGTCGATACGCTCGCTTCCACTTCCGGAGTGCGGATCTCGTTCGAGATGTCGCGTCCGTTCCAGGTCACGCGGGTTTCGCCGTTGCGCGACGTGAGCCGGAGGTCGGTCGCGCCCAGCAGGGCGGCGAGTCCCGTCTCATCGTCGAAGGCGATGCCGTCGGCTTTCGCCGCCCAGGTCAGGGCGCGGTACATGGCACCCGTATCGACGTAGATCAGATCCAGGTGCTTGGCGAGAGCGCGGGCCGTGGTGGACTTGCCGGATCCGGCGGGTCCATCAATGGCGATCACCGTGTCGGCGGGCACCAGGCGATTGTTCTTTGCGGCGGGGTGCGTCATGGTCAGAGGTCCCGATTCAGGGCACGGGCAATGGCCCGACAGGCGGCGACGGTTCGCGTGAAATCCTGCGGAGTGAGCGACTGGTCGCCGTCGCTATAGGCCTGGGTCGGGTCGGTATGAACTTCGACCAGGAGCCCGTCGGCGCCGACGGCCACGGCGGCGCGACTGAGCGCCGGTACCAGCGACGCGTCGCCGGCGGCATGGCTGGGGTCCACGATCAGGGGAAGATGCGTACGGGTGCGGAGATAGGCCACCGAGTTGAGATCGAGGGTGTTGCGCGTGGAGGTCTCAAACGTGCGGATACCACGCTCACAAAGCACGACGCCCACGACACCGGCATCGAGCAGGTATTCGGCCGAGGACAGCCACTCGTCCACGGTGGTCATCATGCCCCGTTTGAGCAGTACGGGCAATCCGGCGGCGGCGACTTCGCGCAACAGGGGGTAGTTCTGGACGCTGCGGCTGCCGACCTGGAACATGTCCGCGTGGCGGGCGACCAGATCAACGTCACGGGGATCGAGAACCTCGGTTACGATGGGCAGTCCGGTCTCTGCACGTGCCGCGGCCAGCAGTTGCAGACCTTCGGGGCCGAGTCCCTGGAAGTCGTAGGGTGACGTACGGGGCTTGAAGGCGCCGCCGCGCAGCAAGGTGGCGCCGGACTCGGCCACGGCCTGGGCGATGCGCAGGAGACTCCCGCCGGGTTCCACCGAGCAGGGTCCCGCAGCCACGACCACGCGCTCGCCGCCGAATACGACATTGCCGACCTTTACCCTGGTCGTGGACTGATCCGCGTGTCGCCGCGTATGACGATAGCGGTCGCCGTGATCGGGCGGTTGCAGGCGGGGCTCGCCCTTCATGCCAGGATCTCCTTCAGGCCCTCGATGCAGCGCTGGTTCTCCTCGGGCAGGCCCACACTGATACGGATGGCGCCGTTCCCCAGGCCAAAGGCGCTCATGGGGCGCACGATCACACCCTTGGCCAGCAGCTGTTTGGTAAGTTCGCCGGCGCTGCCGGGGCAGCGCACGAGGATGAAATTGGTCTGTGAGGGCGTGATGTCCAGACCGAGGGCAGCCAGGTCGCCGGCCAGTGATTCGAGCCACTCGCGATTCCGCACGGCTCGTTCTTTAGTCGCAACCTTTTCCTTGATGACCGCCAGGGCGGCGGCCTGGGAAAGACTGTTGACGTTGAACGGCTCGCGGGTCTTCTGAAGCTCGGCAATCAGGTCCGGATGTCCGATGGCGTATCCCAACCGCAATCCGGCAAGAGAGTGGATCTTCGAGAACGTACGGTTGATCACCAGGTTCGGATAGGCGTCCAGCATGGGAATCGTCTGTGGGTAGTCCGTGGCGGTCACGTATTCGTAATAGGCCTCGTCCACCAGAACGATAACGGTCTCGGGAATCTTGGCCATGAAGGCGTCGAACTCCGCGGCCGTGTTGTAGGTGCCGGTCGGGTTGTTCGGATTGCAGACGATGACCAGCTTGGTCTTGTCGTCCACGGCAGCGGCCATGGTGTCGAGGTCGTGCCGGTCGTCGGCGTCCAGGGGGATGGCCTTGCCGCTCTCGAAATGCACGCCGCAGGTCAGCGGATAGACGATGAAGCTCGGGTGGCCGAAGACCACGTTCTCCCCCGGCGATACGAGCGCCCGAATGAACATGTCGATGACTTCGTTAGATCCGTTGCCGAAGAACAGGCTTTCCGGGGCGACACCCAGGTCCTCGGCCATGCCGCGGGTCAGTTCGAAGCAGGCGGCGTCCGGGTAGCGATTCAACTCCAGGGCGGCCTTGCGAACGGCCTCGACCACCGACGGCAAGGGACCCTCGGGATTTTCGTTACTGGCCAGCTTGACGACGCTGTCCAGGCCCAACTCGCGTTGGACTTCGCTGATGGGCTTGCCTGGACTGTAGGGACGCGTAGCGAGAATGCCGGGCCGGAAAAGCTGCTTGAAGTCCATAGACACTCCTTGGAGTTTCGCCTCGCTCATTATTCTACCCCCGCGGCGCTTCTCAACGCCGTAGATTCGGCCGCGTCCAGTTCACGGAATTCGCCCGGACGAAGGTCGGCCAGTTGCAGGTCGCCTACCGCGATACGGTGCAGGCCGATCACCCTGACACCGACCATCATGAACATGCGGCGAACCTGTCGATTGCGTCCCTCGCTGACCGCGATCTCCCAGCGGCGCCCATCGTCGTCGAGACGGCGCAATCTTGCCTTCAGGCACTGGCGGCCGTCCAGCACGATTTCGCCGTTGCGCAGACGCGGTTCGGCGTCGGGAGGCAGGGGGCGATTGAGGTCAACCTCGTAGACCTTCCAGACCCCGCTGCGGGGACGACACAAAGCCTGGTGCAGCGCACCGTCGTCGGTCCAAATGAGCAACCCGCTGGTGTCGGCGTCAAGTCGGCCGACCGGAACCGTGCCTGGGGGCAGATCGGCCCGGCCCGCGTACAGGTCGAGGCAGGGTGTGCGGCCCTGCGGGCGGAGTGAAGACACGACTCCCACGGGCTTGTGGAAGGCGAAGGCCCGCCAGGTATCCGGCCATTTCGCGGTACGGCCGTCCACCGCCACGATATCGTTGGCGGGAACCACACGGCGGCCCAGATCGGTGATCTTTTCACCATTGACCGTCACGCGGCCCTGCTGGATCAAACCCTCCACGGCCCTGCGCGACCCCAGGCCGGCCCGGGCCAGGAAGCGGTTTATGCGAATGGCGTCTTGCTCAGAGGGTGGATTCATCCGCTGGCTCTTCTTGTGGGACAGGGGTGTCGTCGTCGTTGGGTGCGTCCTCAATGGGGGTGGGATCCTTGGTTTCCTCGCTCGTTTCCTGGTTGCTGACGACCATGATCTCGTCCCCTCTTACCGAGACGGTCTCGAAGTCGTCGTCGCTGACGTCCTCCCCCAGCTGTTCGGCGAAGCGTTTGATCTCCTCGCGATCGCCGATGATGCCCTCGAGTTCGGGTAGGCCGGGCAGCTGATGCAGGCCCTTCAGGCCCATGTAGTTGAGGAAATCCCGTGTGGTTCCGTAAAGAAGAGGGTTGCCGACAGACTCGGACCGGCCGGCGACCGTGATGAGTTTGCGCTCGGTCAGGGTCGTCAACACGCCGCTGACCTGTACGCCGCGAATTTCCTCGATCTCGATGCGCGTGACCGGCTGGCGGTAGGTGATGATGGCCAGCACCTCCAGCGCGGCCTGGGACAGGCGAACGTAGCGTCGTCCCCGATAGAGCTTCTGGATCAGGGGCGCGTATTCGGGGCGCGACGCCAGCTGCCAGCCGCCGCCGAACTCCACGATGGTGAACGCGCGATCCTGGGCTTCGTAGTCGGCGTTGAGCTCGGCGATCGTCTCACGGAACATCTTGCCGTCCGCATCGCGGAAGATGGTCTTGAGTCGGGCGGATGTCAGGGGCGTATCGGTGGCGAACAAGAGCGCTTCCAGGTCCTGCTTCAAGACTCCATGCCTCCCTCGGCTGCGGCTTCGCCGCCACGGACCCAGATGGGCCCGTTGGTATCGGTTTGTAGAATGCGAATCGTGGCACCCTTGGCCAGTTCCAGGATAGCCATGAAGGTAACCACGACTTCCATCTTGATGGAATCGTCGCGAAAGAGTTCGTCGAAACGGATCGTTTCTTCCGACTCGAGCCGGGACCGGATCAGCTTCACTTTCTCGGCGACCGTGTAGATCTCGCGCTGAACGCTGTGGACCGCATCCTTGGTGACGCGATCGAAGATCTGGGACAGGGCATTGAGCAGTTCGTACATGTTGAGCCGGAGTTCGGGCGGCGCCGAGCTTTCCTTGAGGAACGGATAGCGCTGGTCGCGCACGTGGACACGGCTACGGTCCTGCTCGCGCGTCTGGAGATGTTCGGCCATCTCCTTGAAACGCTTGTACTCCAGGAGACGGCGTACCAGTTCGGCGCGGGGATCTTCCTCGTCGAACTCTTCATCGACCGGGGAGGCCGGCAGCAGCATGCGGGCCTTGATGCGCATGAGCGTGGCCGCCATGACGATGAAGTCGCCGGCGGTGTCCAGGGACAACGCCGTGATCACGTCGATGTACGACAGGTACTGCTCGGTGATCTTGGCGACGGGGATGTCATAGATGTCGATCTCGTCCTTCTGGATCAGAAAGAGGAGCAGATCGAGAGGGCCCTGGAAGGCGGGGACCTCGATATCGTAGGCGTCGCTGGTCTGGAAGTACTCCAGTTCGGGCGGCAGCTCCCACGATATGGTCCGACCGCTCTCGGGTGCGGTCGGCACCTCGGCGGGCGGCAGGTCGCCGGTGGGGGCCGGTACTGGGGTGTCGGCGTCGGGACGGGTCAAGACGGCTCCTTGTCAACCGATCTGCATGGCGTCGTGGATGAGGTCCATGGTCTCACGCGCCTTGGCGCGGGCCCGGGTGCAACCCGCGGCGACGATGTCGTCCACCAGGGCGGGGTCGGCGGCGAAAACGGCGCGCCGGTCACGCAGGGGCGCTAGGGCTTCGATCACGCCGTCGGCCAGCCGCTGCTTGCAATCGACGCAGCCGCGTTCGGCGCTGCGACATTCCGCGGCGGTCTGCTCGGCCTCGTCGGGCATGAACTTCTGGTAGTAGGTGTAGATGGCGCAGACGTCCGGGTTGCCGGGATCGCTGCGGCGCAGGCGCTGCGGGTCGGTGAAGGCCGTCTTGAGGGTGGCGCGGATCTCGTCGGGCTCGGCCGCCAGGTCCACCGTATTGCCCAGGGATTTGCTCATGCGCTTGCCGTCGGTGCCGGGGAAGCGACCGAACTTGGTGACCAGTCCCGCCGGCTCGGGCAGGAGCTCGCCGAAGTGGTGGTTGAAGCGCCGGGCGATCTCGCGGGTGAGCTCGAGGTGCGGCAGCTGATCCTCACCCACCGGCACGGCGTCGGCGCGATAGGCCAGGATGTCGGCGGCCTGCAGGACGGGGTATCCGAGGTGTCCGAAACTGATCTCGCCGGCCAGGTTCAGGTCGCGTACCTGCTCCTTGAACGTGGGATTGCGTTCGAGCCGTCCCATGGAAATCAGCATGCAGAAGATCAGATAGAGTTCGGCGTGTTCCTTGATCTCCGACTGGATGAAGATGACGGACCGCTCGGGGTCCAGACCGGCGCCGAGCCAGTCGAGAATCATCTCGCGGGTGTTGTCGCGAATATCCTTCGCCTTGTCCAGGGCGGTGGTCAGGACGTGCCAGTCGGCCACCATGAAATAGCAGTCGTAGTCGTCCTGGAGACGCACCCAGTTCTCCAGCGCGCCGGTGTAGTTGCCCCAGTGCAGGCGACCGGTGGGACGATTTCCGCTGAGAATAATCTTCTTGGCCAAAAGGGTGTTCCTTTGCGACTGCGGGATGGACCCGTCGGGGCGATATTCACGGTACCGAGCGATAATTGGCGAACCAACGGCCAACAGTACCATCGGCATGGGGATCTGTCAAAGCTCAGCGGCGACGGGCCCGGGGATGGGCGTTTCGATAGGCTTCGGCCAGGAAAGACCGATCCACGTGGGTATAGATCTCCGTGGTGGTGATGGACGCGTGCCCCAATAGTTCCTGCACGATCCGCAGATCCGCTCCCCCCTCCAGAAGGTGCGTGGCGTATGTATGGCGCAAGGTGTGCGGTGTAATCTCGTCGGACAGACCGGCGGCCCGGGCCGAGGTCTTGACGACGCTCCAGACCGAAACGCGGGAAAGCCTCCCCCCCCGGGTATTGAGAAAGAGGGCGGCGCTGCGTTTCGTCCCCAGCAAGTCCGGACGAGCCGCCTGAAGGTACCGGTCAACGGAGCGCAGGGCCGGCTTGCCCACCGGAACGATCCTTTCCTTGCTCCCCTTGCCCAGCACGCGCAGGGACGCGCCCTTGCGATCCAGGTCGGTGGGATCGAGGGCGCACAGCTCGCTCACGCGCAGACCGCATCCGTATAGCAACTCGACCATGGCCTGGTTGCGCAGGCCGAGAGGCGTGGTGAGATCAGCCACCGCGAGAAGACGATCGATCTGGGCGGTGGACAGGACCACGGGCAGCTTTCGTCCGGTCTTGGGCGACAGGAGCGTGAGGGTGGGGTCGGTGCGGGCCAAGCCCTCAGTGGTCAGAAAACGATGGAAAGACCGGAGAGTTGATATGAGCCGCGCACGGGACCGTGGCCCCAGGCGGCCGGCGCTGGCCAGCAGGTAGGCGCGCAGCTCCTGGGGACCGGCGCCCGCTGGGTCGTCGAGGTCATGCTCCTCGGCCCAGGCCCGCCAACCCTGCAGATCGCGTCCGTAGGCGTCCAGGCTGTTGGCGGCCAGTCCGCGCTCGGCCGACGCGTGAGCCAGGAACGCGCCGATAGCCTTGTCCCATGGCCGGCTCATGACTTGTTCCTGGCTTCGGCGGCAAAGAAGGCGATGATGCGTTCCACGTCGCCGCTGTGGATTCCCCGCACGGCCGACAACTGCTCCGTGTCGGCGCGCCTGATCGCGTCGATCGAATCGAAAGCATGCAGCAACGAGAGCTTCTTGACACGACCGATACCGGGGATGCTGTCCAGAACGGACTCCGTGGAACTCCGCGAACGCAGCAGACGGTGATAAGTGATGGCGAAGCGATGGGCCTCGTCACGCACACGCTGCAGGAGTTGCAGGGCCGGACTCTGGCGCGGCAGTTTCACCGGTGGCAGGCCTCGCTCCCGGACAATGGTCTCCTCCCGCTTGGCCAGGCCGATCAGCTCCACCTCGTGGAGGCCCAGTTCCGTCAAGGCCGCCCGCGCCGACGAAAGCTGTCCGGCGCCGCCGTCGACGACCACCAGATCGGCCGGTGGCGTATCCTTGTCGATCAGCCGGCGAAAATGACGCGTCAGCACCTCGTGCATGGCGGCAAAGTCGTTCGTGCCTTCGACCGTGCGGATGCGAAATCGCCGGTAATGGGATTTCAGGGGACTGCCGTTCTTGAAATGTACGACCGAGGCCACGGTCTCCTTGCCCTGGAACGTCGAGATGTCGAAGCACTCGATACTTTCGGGAACCTTGTGCAGATCGAGGGCAGCCTGCAGCTCGAGGGCGCGCCCGGGCTTGACGCGTTTGACGCGCGTGGCTTCCCAGAGCCGCCGCTCGTTCAGCTTGTAGGCCGCGTTGTCCAGGGCCATGCGGACGGCGGCGACTCGCGGTCCGCGACGCGGGTGCACGATGGCCACTTTTCGGCCGCCCAGTTCGGCGAGCCGGTCCACCCAGGCCTCGCGGTCCGGCATGTCATGCGAGACGAGCACCGTGGCCGGCAGATCGCCGGCGCGGGGATAGTATTCCCGAAAAAGCTGAACGAGAAACTGGGGCGTGTCGCTCTCCAGCTTGTCCTCGAGCAGAAAATGGTGGCTCGTGAGGACCTTGCCGCCGCGGATGCGCAGGACGACGCCACATCCCGAGTCCCCGTCCCGCACCACCCCACATGCATCGAGATCCTGCGTGAGACCGTGTATGCGGCTCACGCTACCGAGCGTTGTTTCCAGAACGGCGATCCGGTCGCGGACCTTGGCGGCGTCCTCGAAATCCTGGGCCGCGGCCAGAGTGGTCATTTCCCCGCGGAGCTCGTCGAGTAACGTCTGCTCCTCCCCTTCCAGGAAACGGATCAAGGCGCGAACCCGGCGGGTGTAGCCAGCCTGGGTATCGAAGTCGACGCAGGGTGCGCTGCAACGGCCGATCTGCCAGTCGAGACAGGGGCGATCCACGGTCTGCTCCGGTAGATCGAGGTGGCAGGTCCGGACCTGGAACACACGCAGTGCGTGTTTCAGGGTCTCGCGCATGGCGCCCGTGTTGGTGTAGGGACCAAAGTAGCGGGCGCCGTCGTTGTCGATACGTCGCACTACGTCCACACGTGGAAAGGGCTCGGCCAGAGTGATGCGCAGGTAGGGATATCGCTTGTCGTCCTTGAGCCGGATATTGTATTTGGGCCGGTATTCCTTGATGAGCTGGTCTTCAAGGACCAGGGCTTCGGAGGCCGTGGCGGTGATGATGTAATCCACGTCCGCGATGCGTTTGACGAGTAGTTGGGTCTTCGAGTCGTGATCGCTCGATTCATGAAAATAGGACCCCACACGCTGGTGCAGACGGGTGGCCTTTCCGACGTACAACACCTTGCCGTTCTTGTCTTTATGTAGGTAGACCCCAGGGGCGTCCGGCATCAGGCGCAGCTTGGCGACAAGATCGGATGGGTCTTTTTTTTGTCCCCGGCGGCTTGACATCCCCAAGTCCCCCTGCTAGTTTGCCTCGGTTGCACTAAGGAGGTCAAAAAGTGCCGTACCATAAGAGTTGTAAGAAGCGCATGAAGACCAGCGCCTTGCGTCGGCTGTCGAATCGCGATAATCGTAGCCAGATGCGCTCCGTCATCAAGAACTTCCGGGCCGTCGTCGCGAGCGAGGACAAGTCCCCCGAAGCGTTGAGCGCCGTTTATCGTATGCTCGACACCCAAGCGCGCAAGGGCGTCATTCCCAAGTCCCGCGCTTCCCGTCTCAAGTCCCGCATGGCTGCGCTCTACGCCAAGTAGACGTTTCCGGGATCGCCCAGACAGTTTGACGAAAGGTCGCCCTACGGCGACCTTTTGGCGTCTACCCGCGAGATTCCCGCCCCAGTATATCTTCCAGCGCATATAGACCCGGTTCGTTCCGGGACGCAAAGCGCACCGCCGGCACGATCCCCCGCAGGAAGGCCCGTCGGGAATGGGCGCGATGTGTAACCACCAGGGTTTCCTCGTCGTCGCTGAAGATCCAGCTGTGTTCACCGGTAATGCCGCCGACGCGTACGCTGTGCGTGGGTACGGGGCCGTCACCGCGCCGCGCTTCCCAGGCCAGAGCCAAGGTCTTGGCGGTACCGCTGGGCTTGTCCAGCTTGTGGTGATGATGGGTCTCCAGCTG
The DNA here is from genome assembly GCA_964476155.1 of uncultured Fibrobacteraceae bacterium. Taxonomy (GTDB): domain Bacteria; phylum Krumholzibacteriota; class Krumholzibacteriia; order LZORAL124-64-63; family LZORAL124-64-63; genus JAHIYU01. The sequence continues at coordinate 63,054 of CAYYYS010000008.1, read as the reverse complement.
TTCCGGCATGAATCCGTCCGGCAGGAGTGTCGCGAGCTGTTCCAGCAGAAGCTTCATGACGGGAATGCCGATGCTGAAGTTGCTGGCCAGCACAACCGCGTGTTCGCCGGCATAGCGGCGTAGCGCGTTCATCTGGGCTTCGTCGTAGCCGGTCGTGCCGATAACCAGGGGCGCGTCAACCCGGGCCGCGCCCGCGAGCAGTCCGTCGAGAGCCGGAGCCAGAGAGAAATCGATGATCACGCCGTCGGCGGGATGCACGTCGGCCAGGTCGTTTTGGGACGTCAAGGGCAGGTCCGGATGGAACTTCCCCGCCACCGCTTCACGTCCGGCCTCTGTGATCAGGGCGACAAGATCCAGATCCTCGGTCTGCGTGATCAGATCCGTGATCAGGCGACCCATGCGACCTTCGGCGCCGTGGATGGTGACCGGGATCATCTCAGGCCTCCGCTTGCAGGAGCGCGGCCAAGGGGCCGTCGTGGAATTTGCGCAGCCAGGCCCGGGTCTCGTCCGTGGCGGTCACCAGGGGCAGACGCGGTGCGGAGGTGCAGAATCCCATGAGACTCAGCATCTCCTTGGCCGGAACCGGATTCGTCTCGCGGAAACAGGCCTCGATCACCGGTGCGACAGACGCGGCGATTTCCTCGGCGCGTGCCGTGTCACCATTTTGCCAGGCGGTCCACAAGGACACGGTCGTGGCCGGCAGCACATTGCTTAGGACCGAGATGGCCCCCACGGCGCCCAGCCGGAAAATGTCCAGATTCAAGCCGTCGTCTCCCGAGAAGACCTGGATGCCGGAGGTCTTGCAGATGGCCTCGATCTGCACCAGATCGCCGCTGGCTTCCTTGACGGCCGTGACGTTGGGATGTTCGGCGATGGCCTTTACGGTTTCGGGCAGGATGTTCACGGCCGTGCGGCCGGGGACGTTGTACACCACCAGCGGTATGTCGACCGCCTCGGCCACGGCGTGATAGTGGGCGATCAGCCCGTGCTGCTGCGGCTTGTTGTAGTAGGGGGAAATGAGCATGGCCGCCTGGATACCCCAGTCCGTGGCCGCGCGCGTCAATTCGATCGTCCCGGCGGTCACGTTGGTGCCGGTGCCGGCGATGATGGCGCAGCGCCCGTCGGCGATCTCCGCGCACTTGCGCACCAACCACTCGCGTTCCGGCAGGGACAGGGCGGCGGCCTCCCCCGTACACCCCACGGGCACCAGACCGGCCACGCCGGCGGTCACCTGACGATCCACGAGGTGCTCCCAGGCGTCCCGGTCAACCTGGTCGTCCCGGAAAGGCGTTATCAGGGCCGTGTACACGCCGGTGGGCAGCTCGTATCTCTGGTCAGTCATCCCAAATCACTTCCCCACTGAAGACTGTGACCGCTGGGCCGCTCAGACGCAGCGTGAGTTCGTTGGCTTGTTTGTCCAGGTAGATGGTCAACCGATCGCCGCCGCGTGTCAACAACGCGACAGGGGACGCGGACAGACCAAGTTCATGCAGAATCAGGGCGGCGGCCGAAGCGCCGGTTCCACAGGCGAGGGTCTCGGCCTCCACGCCGCGTTCGTAGGTCCGGATCAGCCAGACGTCGGTGCCGGGCTGTTTTGCGACCCAATTGACGTTGACGCCTCCGGGTGCGAAGGCCGGGTCACCGCGCAACGCTCTCCCCCACTCCGGGAGATTGATGGTTTCCAGTTCGTTCACCGGAATCACGAGATGCGGGACGCCCGTGTTGACGAAATGCAGGGCCGCGAAAGGGTGGTCGGTCTCGGCTGCTACGTTCAGGCCGAGATCACGCGGCGGTGTCAGCTCGACGGTAAACGTCGCTCCGGCGAATGTGCCGTGTACGTCTCCGGAATCGGTGGCGCATACACCGCCGTCCTCGTCGACCAGACCGAGGGTCCGAGCGTGGGCGAAAGCGCACCGCGCGCCGTTGCCGCACATCTCCGCCTGGCCGCCGTCACTGTTGTAATAGGTCATGGCGAAATCGGCGCGATGATCGTCGCGGATGACGATCAGACCGTCGGCCCCCACCCCGCGCCGCCGGTCGCAGAGACGCATGATCAGGGATGATGACACCTCCACGCCCGAGCCGTGCAGATCCTGCTCCGTCAACATGACGAAATCGTTGCCCGCGCCATGCATCTTCGCGAAGGGAAGTCGGGGGCTCATGGCGTCTCATCCTCTTCGCTCACCGTGGTGTCCGTTTCGGACGGGACGACCAGGCTGTCGGACGGAGTACTCACCGTGCCCAAAGCGCCCAGGGACGAGTCGGCCGCGGCGGTCGTGGTGTCGGGAAGGACAACCTTCACCGGCGGTGGCGTGGCACAGGGACGCAGGGAATCGCCAGGGGCCGGCAACAGCGAGAGCAGGTCCAGACCAGGTTCGACCGTGAGCGTGTCGACGGTGGCGTAGGGTTCCCAGCGCCAGATCACCGAGTCGGGCAAGACCGTTGAATCGGGTAGTGCGCTCAATAGGCTGTCGCTGTCGAGATCGGCGAAGACGATGGCGCGGACGAGACCGGGACCCGCCGGGTCGAAGATCGCCGTGTCGCCGGGAGTGACGCCGGCCAGGTCGTTCGGCTGGCGAGTCGCATGCCGGGGCACGAAACCGGTGTCGGCCTCGGCGACCTTCTCGGTCCAGCCGAACAAGGCTCGAGTATCGACCTCGGCAACGAGGTGTCCCAACAGACGGCCCGGAGTCTGTGGACTGTAAATGACGTGGCTGCCGACATCCACGACGGGCGATTCGACGGATATACTCACGTCCAACGGCAACAGACGCTGGGGCTCGCTATCGGCCGGCCGAAAATCCTCGTTGTCATCGACGAATGCGCGCAGCAGATAGGGGCCACCCGGAACCATGAGCCAGGGCAAAGCGAAGCGGCCCGTGCTGTCCGCTTCGGTCCGGCGCAGGATGTCCTGTTGGAAATACTCGAGTGTGTCGGGCGGAACCGGGTAGAGCTCCACGACCGCCCACGACGCCGGGTCCTCCCCGAACATCAACACACCGGTGATCTCACCGCCGGGCAGGCTGTCGGCCGTGGCCAGGGGGTAGCGTCGCGAGGTGACGCTCTCGACCCGATGAACATCGGTGTACCCCTTGGGGATCTCCACCACGATCACCGTGTCCGGCGGTAGCGACTCGAGGAAGGAAATCGTGGCGCGTCGCCGTCCCGACCACTTCGTGCCCTTCACGTCGAGGGCCGGATAGAAGTGGACGAACCGCGCGGCCGGCGTAGGCGTCACCTTCTCCGAAAACTCGATCTCTATGCGATCCAAAACGGACAGGCCCACCGTTCCCGAATCGGGTGTCACGGACACCACGTCGGGAGGCGTCTCATCCACGGGACCGCCACGTGGCGCCTCGATGGTGGCGCATGCGGCCAGCAGACAGAAAAGTAGAGCCGGGGCCGCCGTGGCGGCCCGTCGTCCCCTGATGCCGTCTCCCTTACGCACGTCCCTACTTCACCAGCAGGGCGACGATGGCCCGCTGGATGTGCAAGCGGTTCTCGGCTTCGTCGAAGACGGCGCTGTGGGTGCCGTCCATGACCTCGTCCGTGATCTCCTCACCGCGGTGGGCGGGCAGGCAGTGCAGGACGATATGGTCGTCCTTGGCACTCTTGAGCAGATCGGCGGTGATCTGGAAGGGCGCGAAGTCGGTGCGGCGCTTCTTGGCCTCTTCCTCCTGGCCCATGCTGTAGAAGGCGTCGCTGTAGATCACGTCAGCGCCTTCGATGGCCGCCTGCGGGTCGTTCATGATGCAGTAGGAGGCGCCGTCCTTTTCGGCCGCGGCCAGGATCGCCTCGTCGGGCTCGTAGCCCTTGGGGCAGGCCAGGACGAAGTTGAAGGGGAAGCGGCGCGCGGCGTTGAGCCAGCTGTTGGCCAGGTTGTTGCCGTCGCCCACCATGACCACTGTCTTGTTGTCGATGGTGCCGAGGTGTTCCTCGATCGTCAGGATGTCGCCCATGACCTGGCAGGGATGCAGCAGATCGGTCAGACCGTTGATGACCGGCACGGTGGCATGCTCGGCCAATTCGTTGACCTCGCCCTGGTCGAACCAGCGGATCATGATGCCGTCGACGAAACGGCTCAGCACCTTGGCCACGTCGTAGACCGACTCGCGGGTGCCCATGCCGATTTCCTTGTCCGTGATGAACAGGGAGTTGCCGCCCAGCTGCTGCATGGCGATCTCGAAGCTCACGCGCGTGCGCAGGCTCGGCTTGGCGAAGACGCAGGCCAGGGTGCGGTTGGGATGGGTGTGCGGCAACTCGTGGGCGCGCGCCAGGGGCTTCTGCTCACTGGCCAGTTCGAGGATGCCTCGCAGCTCCTCGGTGGTGAACCTGTCGATGCCCAGGAAGTCCTTCTGTCCGAGTTTCATCTTGTCTCCTCGCGGGTTGAGCCCGCCGCCGTCCGGGGACGGATTAGAGAATGTATCGGCTCGTGTCCTCGTCCTGCGCGATCTCCGCCAGGCGCGCGTGCACGAAATCCGCGTCGATGGTTACGGGGCCCGTTCGCTGATCGGGGACCTCGAAGAGCAGATCGTCCAGAATCAACGCCATGATCGTCTGTAGACGTCGGGCGCCGATGTTCTCGAGCCGCTCGTTGAGATCCTGGGCATAATGGGCCATGGCGGCGACGGCGTCGTCGGCAAATTCCAGCTGACACCCGTCCGCACCCAGGAGAGCCGTGTACTGCTTGAGCAGTGAACTGTCGGTCTCCCTCAGGATTCGCAAATAATGCTCTTCGGTGAGATTAGCAAGTTCCACGCGAATGGGGAACCGGCCCTGGAGCTCGGGGATCAGGTCGCTGGGCTTGCTCATGTGGAAGGCGCCGGCCGCAATGAACAGGACGTGGTCGGTGCGAACGGGGCCGTGTTTGGTGGTGACGGTCGATCCCTCGACCACCGGCAAGAGGTCTCGTTGGACACCCTCGCGACTCACGTCGGGACCACTGCCGCCCTTGGACGTGCCGGCGATCTTGTCGATCTCGTCGATGAAGATGATGCCGCCCTGTTCGACGAGTTCGATGGCCTCCTGGGCCATGCGATCGCTGTCCACACGCCGGTCCAGCTCCTGGTCGGAGAGCAGCTTGCGCGCCTGGCTGACCGGCAGGACCGTCTCCTTGGATTTCTGGGGAAAGAGATTGCCCAGGCTGTCCCCGAACGATGCGTCCATCTCCTCGCCCGCGGCGGTGAAGATGTTGGCGATCGGCACGTTCGAACTCTTCGTGGAGATGGTGACTTCGCGTTCCTCCAGCGCACCGTCACGCAACTGCTGACGGATCTTGTCGCGGCTGCGCTGCCAGCGCTGCTCGCGCTCGGGATCGTTCCCGGCCAGGGGCGGGAAGAGCGTGTCGATGAGGGTTCCCTCCACCGCGATTTCGATCTCGGCGCGCAGTTCCTCTTCCTTGCGTCGGCGGACCAGGGACAAACCGTTCTCCACCAGGTCGCGCACCATGGAATCGACATCCCGGCCCACGTAGCCTTTTTCGGTGAACTTGGTCGCCTCCACCTTGATCAAGGGAAGACCGGCCAGTTGCGACAGACGGCGGGCGATCTCGGTCTTGCCCACGCCCGTCGGTCCGATCATGATGATGTTGTTGGGCACGACCTCGCGGCGGATGTCGTCGGCGAGTCGCAGACGGCGCCAGCGGTTGCGCAGGGCGATGCTGACGGCGCGCTTGGCGTCCTCCTGACCGATGATGAAGCGATCGAGCTGGGCGACGATGGCCCGGCACGTCCAGCTGGACGAATCACTGAGTGCGGGAACGTTCATCCCTGGCCCTCCCCGTCCCCGAGAGTCAGCAGCGAGACATGGTCGTTGGTGTAGATGCAGGTTTCGCCCGCCAGGGCCATGGCCTCGCGGCAGATATCCGCGGCCGGCATCTCAGTGTGGCGCATTAACGCTCGTGCCGCCGCCAATGCGTAGGGCGACCCCGAGCCTACCGCGGCGGTACCCTGTTCGCCCTCGATCACGTCGCCGTTGCCGGACACGGTGAAGATGCCTTCGGCGTCCATGACCAGGATCATGGCTTCCAGGCGGCGCAGGATCTTGTCGTTGCGCCATTCGCGCGCCAACTCCACGGTGGCGCGGCGCAGATTGCCCCGGTAGCGTTCCAGGTGTCCCTCGAACTTTTCGAAGAGGGTGAGCGCGTCGGCGGCTCCCCCGGCAAAGCCGACCAGGACACGGTCCTCGAACAGGGTGCGCACCTTGACGGCGCCGTGCTTGACCACGGTCTCTCCCAGGGTGACCTGGCCGTCGCTGGCCATGGCGCCCCGTCCGTCGCGCAGCACCGCCAGTACGGTGGTTGATCGCAAAATACTCATAGTCACTCTCGTTTCACCCGCCACCGGTCAGTCGGACCGGGGATGGGCCTTGCGGAATTCCTCGCGCAGCCGGGCGCGCGAAAGATGCGTGTAGATCTGGGTCGTGGCCAGATGCTCGTGACCCAGGAGATCCTGAACGACGCGAATGCCGGCGCCCCCGTCGAGCAGGTGCGTGGCGAAACTGTGGCGCAGGGTATGCGGCGAGACGCCGCGCAGTCCGGCCAGCTGCCCCGCATAGTGTGCGACCCGCTGCTGCACCGTCCGCGGGGCGATACGCCGGCCCGGTCGACCTTCGAAGACCGGTCGGGCGGCCTCGGCTGCCGACAACGTGCCGTCGGCCAGGTTCATGGCCGTTTCCGGCGACAGACGACCGTCCAGATGCTCGCACAACCGACGGGCCGTCAAACCCAGCAAGGGCAGGATGCGTTCCTTGTTTCCCTTGCCCAGGACCTTGACCCGTTCAGAAGCGAAGTCGAGAGCCCCCAGATTAAGGCCGACGATCTCCGCCAGGCGCAGACCCAGCCCGTAGATGACCTCCAGCATCGCCCGATCGCGCCGGCCACGGGGCGTGGAGGCATCAGGCAAACTCAAGAGATCCTCGATCATTTCCTCGGTCAGATCGCGCGGAAGTCTACGCTCTCGTCCGGCGGAGGTTCCGCGAGCCAGCGTGTCCGGTACCGTGGACAGGACACCCGCCAGTTGCAGGTAGCGCGCGAAGGCCCGGATGGCCGCGAGTTGGCGGGCAATCGTGGCGTGGGCGCGCTTGCGACGGCGCAACATGGCCATGTGATCCCGCACGGGAGCCCGCTGATCGAACAGTGTGCGCCAATCCGCGTCCGTTGGTGCCGCGGGAAGATGCTCCAGGTCGTGGCAGGTGGCCAGGAATTGACCCAGGTCGCGAACGTACGCAGTAACCGTGCGCTCGCCGGCGCCCTTTTCGATCGTCAGGTGGCGTGCGAAAGACACGACGTGGTCCATGCGAATCCTCCCGGCGGAAATCTATCACCGGGTGGTGTCGGCGGCAAGCAGACCCTGCAGGGACGAGTCCTGGAGATAGCGGTCCAGGGCCTCCACGCTGCGGGCGGTCATGGCCTCGCGTCGCAGACGTCGTGCGCGACGGCCGCGTGGCGAAGCCGCCAGCGGAGGCAGCAAACCGAAATTCACGTTCATGGGTGAGAACTTCGGCGACGTGGCGTCGAAAAGAAAACCGTCCAGCAGGGCGCCCATGAGTGTCTCGCTCGGCCAGGACGGCGCGTCCCGTCCGAGCAGACGCGCGGCCAGACGCCAGGCGGTGGTCAATCCCGAGGCGATCGACTCCACGTACCCTTCGACACCGGTGATCTGGCCGGCGAAGGCGATGTCGGGGCGTGTGCGCAGGGAGAAATCCCGATCGAGCAGACGCGGTGTATCGAGAAAGATGTTGCGGTGCAGTTGTCCGTAACGAACCAACTCGGCCCGGGACAGGCCGGGTATCGTGCGAAAAACACGCCGCTGTTCGCCCTGGGTCAGACGGGTCTGAAACCCCACCAGCCCATAGAGGGTCCCTTCGTGATTCTCCTGCCGCAACTGAACCACGGCGTGAGGACGCTTTCCCGTGCGCGGATCGTCGAGCCCGACCGGTCGCAGCGGGCCGAAGGCCAGTGTGTCCCGGCCGGACAGGGCGATCTCCTCGATGGGCTGACAGCCGGCGAAGAGATGGGCGCGATCGAAGTCGTGCACCTCGGCGCAATCGGCGCCGACAAGCTCCTTGTGGAAGGCCAGATACTCGGACTCGTTCATCGGTGCATTGAGATAGTCGGCATTGCCCCGATCGTAACGGGCGGCCCGGAACAGGATGTCGAGGTCCAATGACTCGAGCGTCACAGTGGGGGCGATAGCGTCGAAGAAAAATAGTCCCTCTCCCCCGGTCAGATCCGCCAGGACAGCGTGGAGCCCCGGTGAAGTCAGGGGACCCGTCGCGATGATCCAGGCGTTGTCGGCCAGGGCAACCGGATCGACGACTTCATCGCGCACGATCTCGATCAGGGGGTGCTCGTACATCGCCTGGGCGACGAGGGCGGAAAAACCGGCCCTGTCAACGGCCAGAGCCGCGCCGGCGGGTACCGCGCACGCATGGGCGATAGGCAGCAGGCGGCAGCCGAGTCGGGCCAGTTCCAGCTTGAAGAGGCCGGAAGCCGTGGCAGGGTCGGTGCTCTTGAGGGAGTTGCTGCAAACGATCTGCGCCAGATCGCCGCCCTGGTGGGCCGGCGTCTCGCGGTCGGGACGCATCTCGTGAATGACGACGGAAATACCGAAGCGGGCCAGTTGGAGGGCGGCTTCGCAGCCGGCGAGACCTCCGCCCGCCACGTGAACCGTCGGCATCAGGTGGCCTTCTTCTTCGTTGTCTTTTTGCGGGTGGTTTTCTTGGCGACCTTCTTCTTGGTCGTCTGCTTTTTCGTCTTCTTCTTGGCGACCTTTTTCTTACCAGTCTTTTTGCGCTTGGCGGCGGAAGCCAGCAGCGCCAAAGCGCCGTCCATGGTCAGATCGGTCGGATCATCGCCGCGGGGCAAGGACGCATTGACCTTGCCGTCGGTCACGTAGGGACCATAGCGCCCCTTGATGACCTGGAGATTCACGCCACTCTCGGGGTGGGCGCCCAGTTCCTTCAACACCGTCTTCTTGTTCTTGTTGACGATGCGCTCGATGGCTTCCGCGAGGGTGATCGTGAAAAGGGTGTCCACGTTCTCGACGCTGGCGAATATGCGTTCGCGCTCCACATAGGGGCCGAAGCGTCCCAGTCCCGCGCGCACGGGCTTGCCGCTGTCGGGATCCTCGCCGATCACTCGCGGCAGGGCCAGCAGCTTCAGCGCGAGCTCCATGTCGACGGCGGTCGGATCGGTACCGCGGCCCAGGCTGACGCGCTTGGGTTTGGGACCGTCTTCAACAACCTCACCCAGCTGCAGGTACGGACCGTAGGGGCCCGTCATGATGAAGATGGGCTTGTCGCTTTCGGGATCGGTGCCGATGGGCTCGCGGGACTTGTCTCGCGCTTCCAGCAACTCGGACGCCCGTTGTGGCGTGAGCTCGTCGATGAGCAGATCCACGGGTATGGTCACGCGCCGGGCGTCGTCGCCCTCCCCCGACTGGACGTAATAGTAGGTTCGTCCGATGCGCACCTTCATGGGCGCACCGGTCCGGGGATCTTCACCCAGGGGGATGTCGGGATACTCGATGTTTGGCAATTCACGCTCGATGGTGCTGACGAGCCCGTCAGCGTCGCCTCCCTCGCCCTTGTAGAAACCGTCCAGGAAGCTCTGTCGGTCGAGCTTGCCCGCGGCGATACCGTCGAGCCCCTCTTCCATGCGCGCGGTGAACTTGAGGTCCACATAGTTGGCGAAATGCTTGCGCAACAGATGGGTCACGGCCATGCCCACGTAGGTCGGCAACAGGGCGCCCTTCTTCTTCACCGCGTATTCACGCTGCTGGATGGTGGAGATGGTCGGCGCGTAGGTGGACGGGCGACCGATCCCCTCTTCCTCCAGGCGCTTGATCAGGGAGGCTTCGGTGAAGCGGGCCGGTGGTGACGTCACGTGCCGCAGGGGGTCGACTTTGGCCAGGGAAACCGCACTGCCTTGGCCGCCGATTTCCTCGCCCTGTTCGAGATCCGGGATCAGGGCCTCTTTTGCGGACGTGCCGCTGACCCGGTAGAATCCAGGGAATCGCACGACCGATCCGCTGGCGCGGAAGACGAGAGCGTGGTCGTTGGTCTTGGCCAACAGATCGACCTTGGTGTTGTCGAGCAGGGCGTCGGTCATCTGCGACGCGATGGCGCGCTGCCAGATCAGGCGATACAGGGACAGCTGTTCCTTGTCCAGGTACCGGGCCAGGGAATCCGGAGTGCGCATCATGTTGGTGGGACGAATGGCCTCGTGCGCTTCCTGGGCCGACTTCGACTTTGTCCGATAGTGGCGCGGACCGTGCGCGTACTCGGTTCCGAACTCCGCGCGAATGAAGGACTCGGCCGCCGATAGGGCCTCCCCGCTCATGTTCAGCGAATCGGTTCTCATGTAGGTGATCAGGCCCTCGCGGGTGCCACCCAGGTCGAGCCCCTCGTACAGCCGTTGCGCGACCTGCATGGCCCGTCTGGGCGACATGTTCAGCCGCGAGCTGGCGGCTTGCTGGAGTGTCGACGTGATGAAGGGTGGCGATGGCCGCTTGCGGGTTTCCTTGCGCTCCACTTGGCCCACGCACCAGGGAACGGCGTCCAGGCTGGCGGCGGCCAGCGAGGTGGCCGTGTCTTCGTCCAGGTGCTGACGGTCGGACTTGACGAGCGCACCGGTCTCGGGGTCGAAATCCTTGCCCGCGGCGACGCGGCGGTCATCCATCTTGACGAGGCGTGCGGAGAAGGGCGTGCCGCCGGCGCTCAGGGTCGCCTCCAGGTCCCAGTATTCGGCTTCCCGGAAACGCTGGCGCGCTTCCTCCAATTCCACGATCAAACGCAGGGCCACGCTCTGTACGCGACCGGCGCTGAGCTTGGTCCGCACCTTCTTCCAGAGCACGGGCGACAGGGAGTAGCCGAAGAGACGGTCCAGGATGCGGCGCCCCTCCTGGGCGCGCACGACCTGCAGATCCACATCACGCGGCGAGGCCAGGGCCCGCTCGATGGCGCTTTGGGTGATTTCGTGGAAGGTGATCCGCTTGACCGGAATCTTGGGGTTGAGAACCTCGAGCACGTGCCAGCTGATCGCCTCTCCCTCGCGGTCCTCGTCCGTGGCCAGCAACAGCTCGTCCGCGTCCTTCAAGAGCTTGCGCATGGCGGTCACGTGGGTCTTGCTGTTCTTGCCCACCACATAGATGGGGCTGTAGTCCTCGTCGACATTGACGCCGAGGCGGGCCCAGTTCCGGTCCTTGAACTTTGCGGGGATCTCTCCCGCCGAGCCGGGCAGATCGCGGATATGGCCGTAGCTGGCGGCGACGGTATATTCGCCGCACAGGAATTTCTCTATGGTACGGGCCTTGGCGGGTGACTCGACGATAATCAGCTTCAAACCGGCTCCTCTGCGCGCAGACTCAATTGGGATGGGTTTCCTGGAATAACCGGACGGGCAAATCCGTTTCTGGGAACGTGAAGATCAGATGATCCACGAGTTCCTCGATGTCGAACCGGTCCAGCGGCTCGCCGTCCAGCTGTGAGGCATAGTGGATGATCAGCTCCCGTTGCTCGTTCGGGATCTCACCGCGACGACTGAGCTCCAGCAGGTAGCCCCGGGCGTCCGACGTCAGGGTATGTTGCTCGAGGGCGTCGAAATGACGCAGACCGCGAGCCCCCCCGAAGAGATGCTGGGCGTCCTCGTCGTCTTCGATCATGTGGACCAGCAGGTGTCGTATCTTGTCGCTGTATCTATTCAACTCGTCCTCCAACCGATGACGCGGTGTCGGGTCGCAGCCGGGAAACGCTAGCACAGGGCATGGCCCACCGCAAGTTCGACAGGATTTATTGCCCGCAGCATTTCTTGTATTTCTTGCCGCTGCCACAGGGACAGGGGGCGTTTCTGGAGACTTTCTCGTCTTGTCTTACAACAGGTTGCGGGCGCCCGGGAACGGGCGGCCGTCCCGACGGCGGCGGAGCCGAGACGGACTTCCCGTCGGGGCTTGGCGGCTGTCCGCCGAGGTAATCCATGTCCGCCTTGGAGGCCTTCAGCTGCTCCGTCTCCGGCGCGGGCTCCGGGTCCCGCTTGACGAGCTCGGCCCGCAGCAACAACCGCACGCCGTCCCGTTCCACGTTGTCCATCAGCGCCTGGAACATGTGAAAGGACTCCGCCTTGTACTCGACCAGAGGATCCTTCTGGGCATAGGCGCGCATGCCGATGCCGCTGCGCAGAATGACCAGCTGGTTGAGGTGGTCCTTCCAGTGCTCGTCGATGATCTGCAGCTTCACGTAGCGCTCGAGTTCGCGCATCACCGAGGGGGTGAGGCGCTCCTCCTTTTCCTTGTACTTGGCGAGAGCCGCTTCCTCCATGGATTCGCGCAACGCCTGGTGACCGATGGTCAGATGCTCGTCGGAGCGAATCGGCAGGGGTGTCAGGAACAGGCTCTGGTATTCCCGCTCCAGCTCCGCGAAATCCCAGAAGTCGTTGGCCTGGTTTTCGTCGGCGTGAGCCTCGATCATGGCGGCCACGACGTTGAAGAAGTCATCCTGCACGAGACTGGAGATGTCCTCCCCCAGCAGGATGTCGCGGCGCAGCGAGTAGATCACTTCGCGCTGCTTGTTGACGACATCGTCGTACTCGATCAGGTGCTTACGGATGCTGAAGTTGTGTCCCTCGACCCTTTGGGCGGCCCTTTCGATGGCCTTGGTGACCATCGAATGGGTGATGACCTCGCCCTCGCCCACACCCATGCGGTCCATGATCTTGATGAGCTGTTCCGAGTTGAACAGACGCATCAGATCGTCTTCCAGGGAGAGGAAAAAGATCGATGAGCCCGGATCGCCCTGTCGACCGGCGCGACCACGCAACTGACGGTCGATGCGTCGACTCTCGTGACGCTCGGTACCGATGATGTGCAGGCCGGCGGGTTCGTCGCCCACCTGGGCGGTTTCCTTGTCGTAAACCGAGCCGGCGGGCAGACCCAGCAGGGCGGCCATGTCGAGTTTAATATCGGTGCCGCGCCCGGCCATGTTCGTGGCGATCGTCACCGCGCCCTTGCGCCCGGCCTCCTCGATCACCTCGGCTTCGCTCTTGTGGTGCTTGGCGTTCAGCACGTTGTGGTTCACGCCGCGCCGCTTCAGGAGCCGGCTCAGCAGCTCACTGACCTCCACGGTCGTCGTGCCGACCAGCACCGGCAGGCCGAGTCCGTGCAGCCGCTCCACCTCGTCGACAATGGCGTTGTACTTTTCCTTCTTGGACCGGAATACGACGTCCTCGTCATCATGACGGCGAATCGGTTCGTTGGTGGGAATCTCCACCACATCCAGGTCGTAGATCTGCGCGAACTCGGCTTCTTCGGTGACGGCGGTACCGGTCATACCGGCGAGCTTGTCGTACATGCGGAAGAAGTTCTGCAGGGTGACCGTGGCGAGGGTCTGTGTCTCCTTCTCGACCTTCACGCCCTCCTTGGCTTCCAGGGCCTGGTGCAGACCCTCGCTGAAGCGTCGACCGGGCATGAGACGGCCGGTGAACTCGTCCACGATCTGGATCTTGCCCTCCAGGACGACGTACTCGTCGTCCTTTTCGTAGAGGGTGTAGGCGCGCAGCAGCTGGTCGATGTTGCTGATGAGCTCGTTCTTGCCGGCGTACTCGCGCTCGATCTTGTCGATATTCTCCTGCCGCTGCTCGGGTGTCAGCCGGCTGTCTTCCTGGATCTCACCCATCATGACGGCCAGGTCGGGCAGGACGAAAAACTCGGGGTCGCTGGCGGCCAACAACTCACGGCCCTGCTCGGTCAGGTCCGCCGAGTGATGCTTCTCCTCCACCACGTAGAACAGGGGTTCGTCGGCTTCCCACATGGCCTTGTCGCGCATGAAGGCTTCCTCGGTCTTGTTCACCGCGTCGAGAACACCCGGCAGCTGCGCCAGGCGGCGGAAGCGCTTGTTCTTGGGGGCGCCACGCGAAATGCGCAGCAGGGCGACGGCCGTTTCCTCGTCGATGGCGACCTTGTCACCGTCCTCGGTGGCACCGTGAAACGTCTTCTCGATGCGACCCACCCATTCGTTGACGAGGCGATTCTGCTGTTTGACCAGTCGGTCCACGCGGGGCTTGAGCTCCTCGAATCGATGCGTGGACTTGGCCACGGCGCCCGAGATGATCAGTGGCGTCCGCGCTTCGTCGATAAGGACCGAGTCCACCTCGTCCACGATGGCGTAGTGGAAATCGCGATGGACGAGCTGCTCCTTGTGCACGGACATGTTGTCGCGCAGGTAGTCGAAACCAAACTCGTTGTTGGTGCCGTAGGTGACGTCGGCGTTGTAGGCCTCGCGACGTTCGTCGGGTGTCATGCTGTTGGTGATGTAGCGGACGGACAGGCCCAGGAAGTCCAACACGCCACCCATCCATTCGGCATCACGCCGGGCCAGATACTCGTTCACCGTGACCAGGTGGGCGCCGCGCCCGGACAGGGCGTTCAAATACAGGGGCATGACGGCCACGAGGGTCTTGCCCTCACCCGTGGCCATTTCGGCGATCTTGCCCTGATGCAAAACGATGGCGCCGACGATCTGTACGTCGTAGGGCACCATGTCCCAGACCATGTCCCGTTCCCAGACGGGCCAGGAGGCGCCGCGTTCGGACAGCCGACGGCAGGCCTCCCAGACGGTGCCGAAGGCTTCCGGCATCAGGTCGTCCAGGGATTCGCCCTCGTCATGGCGATGTCGGAACTCGTCGGTTTTGGCACGCAGGGCTTCGTCGTCCAGGCCGGCGAGGGGCTCGCGGGCGATCTTGACCTCTTCCAGCAGGGGCTGGAGCCTGCTGAAGTCGCGCTGCGACTTCTTGCCGAACATTTTCTCGAGCAGTTTGGCGAAAACCATGTCCAGGGTCACTTCCCGGTCGGAGACTTGTCAGGGTAGGGACAGATCCGCTTCTGAATCAAATGAACCACGTATCGCAGAACTGGATGACCGCCGCGGTGGCCAGGGGCATGGTCAGGTTGTCCCATCGACCCGGTGTCCAGCGCTCCATGCTCGCAGACGCGACGCCACCTGCGATCGACAGGAGCAGCGAGGCGTCGCTGACGATCAGGATGACCGCCATCGAGACCAGGAAACAGGCCGAGGTGCCCACCCACGTCTTGCTGCCGCGCGTAGCCACCACCGGCGCCCGGATGATGTTTTCCCGCTCCAGACCCAACTGCTGACGCCGGAAGGAAACGGACTGGCCGACAATGGCCGCGGCCGAGTCGCCCCAGGCGAGGCAGAGAATACCCGCGGCGGCCGGTACGGACGGAAACAGGAATGACGCCAGGGTCGCGCCGATCATCATCACCGAGCCGCCCGAGAGTCGCTGCCGCTCGTCGCGCCGGAAGATCAAGGGAAAGGTTCGGTAGAGCCAAAGCGCCCAACTCTTGGAGGCCAGGCGGGCCATATCGGTCGATATCACGAAAACGGTCGCGGTGCCCAGGCCAAGAGTACACAGAGGGTCGTCCACCAGCAACACCCAGACCGCCAGGATCGTCGACGACAGGTGGATGGCCTTGCGTCCCCACTCGACGCTATCGCGCCAGGTGCGGGCCGGAGGTTTTGGCGACGTGTCTTGCGTCGTGGCCATAATCCGATTTCGTAGAGGTCAATGCAGGGCGGGGGCGGATTCCACCATCCCCGCGGCTCCATCAAGTATCCAGGCATAGACCGCCCGGTCAATTAAAACCTTTTCCACATAGCGTCGGGTCTCGGGATACCCGATCCAGCCGAGGAAGACCGCGGGCGTCGCCGTACCGCCCAACTGGTTGTCCCAGCGATTTACCGCCGAGGGCCCCGCATTGTAGTCGGCCAGCGCCCGATACGGATCATTGTCACGACGTCGGATCCCCTCGGACAGCAGATTCACTCCCGCGGCTATCGAGGTGCCCTGACTCCGCCAGATAACTTCGCCATCGTGATGGCCGCTCCCCGGATAGTGGAACGGCATGATCTGCATCCAGCCGAGGGCTCCGGATTGCGACCGCACGGCAGGATCGAACCGGGATTCGCGTCGAGCGACGGCCAGAACCAGGGCGGGATCGACGCGGCTACCGTCCAGAAGACGGGCCACGACAGGATCTGTGGACACCGGGTAAAGAAAAAGCAGCCCCTCGTCCAGGGTCAATCCCGGTCGCGACAGGTTTACCGTGGCCGCGAGCTGTCCGCGAGCATCACCCAGGATCATCGACAGTCCCAGCAAAAGATGAATCTCGAGCGAAGAGTCGCTGCCACTGACCAGGGCCGGGATCGGTGTCGGCAAGGACGCGACCTCTCCGGTCGCCCGCTGCTCCATGTGGCGAATCAGTGTCCAGTCCAGGATTTCATCACGCCAGGAGCGGTCGCGAAGGCTCGTGCCGATGGCCGGTAAAAGACGCCGGACCAACTCATCCGCTGAGTCCGCGTCCGTCAAGGCCGTACCCAGGGTTCGACCGTAATCCCGCCAGAGCGGTTGATTGGCCGTCAAGGTCACACCGAGTTTGGCCCAGGCGCGCCAGCGCAGGAGATCGGTTGCCTCGCGTTTCTCGAGTGTGGACTTCCGTGACAAGGATGCGGCCTCACCTCTCCTGATTGCCGTTCCGAACCGTCCGCGGCGGCCGGGCTCGGGATCGATTTCATGGGCGGCGACCAGTTCCGCAAAAACGGCCGCGGCTCGCGTCAGGCCGTGATAGGCTGTAAGCGTCGCCACGCGTTCGGTTTCGATGCGAACACGTTCGATCACACTCTTGATGCCTGCTCGATCGGCCGCGAAGGCCGCAGCCCGTAAATTGGCGGAAGCGCTGCCCCACAAGCCGTTCGCGGCCTGTTTATCGGCAGCGCGTCGCAGATAACCCGCCCTGTGCTCATGGGTGATGCCCGGCAGGGCGGACAGTCGCTCGGCGGCAGCGGCGGAATAGCCCAAACCACGCCACCTCCCCCGCAGCCAATGGCCTTGAAGTCGTTTGTCGGCAGGGGGATCCGGATAGAGGTCAAAGTGTCTTCTCAATGCGGACTTGGGTAGTACGGCCGCGCCGAGAGCGGCGCGCAGGTCGGGACCATAGGGACTACGGTCGATATCCCGCGAAACGAGCCCCGGCTTGCGCAGGGACGCAATGAACAGAACAGTACTCCGGTCGGTCGGCAGCGATGGTAAGAGTGGACGGCCCAATTGGCGTCGATTCAGGGTCCATAGCGACCAGCCGGCCCTGCGATCATACGTTCCCAGTTTCAACAGCTCGGGCCAAAGCGCATCGGCATCGTCTTTTCTGCCCAGGCGCTCCTTAAGGGCACGAATGCGGAGAGACCAGGTGAATCGGGCGAGGTCGTCCAGTCCAGCCACGCGCCCCGGCGCCAGTAGCGCCGTCATGGCGGCAAGAGCGTCCTGATCCGCGCCCTTGGCAGCCAGGTCCAGGGCTCGCTTCGCCAGGAGGTCACCGGCCAAGCCGGGCGGCAGATCCGAAGCGGGAAGCGCAGCCAGCGCATCGCGTCGGTTCCAGGCCGCCAAACGGAGGTCGAGCCAAGCCGCGGCGGCGTCACGCGAGGTGAACCCATACTCGAGCAAAGCCACGGCCGGCGCCGGTTCCGCGCCTAGATTGTCCCAGGCCTGCATCCATTGTTCCGACCAGTGCGCGGGCTCGAAAAGAGCGGCGGGCCAGCCGGCGCATGTTTCTATATCGTCGATATCGGTGTAGCGTCCGACGCGCAGGTCCTCCAGGAACGGATCCACCAGCATGGTGGCGGAACAGGCGGAGGCGGCGAAAAGCAGGCAGACGACAGCCAGGATCCTTCCAGGACTCATCTCAGTAGGGTCACCTTTCGAGACAGGGTGTGGGCTCCGTATTCGGCGGACAGTCGCAACATATACACACCGCTTGGCGCGGCTCGACCATCGTTGTCACGGCCATCCCAGGTTAGGGCGTAAGTGCCTTCCGGCAACCACCACTCGCGGACGAGTCGGCCGCGAAGATCGTAGACGCCGAGATT
Organism: uncultured Fibrobacteraceae bacterium; assembly: GCA_964476155.1. Taxonomy (GTDB): domain Bacteria; phylum Krumholzibacteriota; class Krumholzibacteriia; order LZORAL124-64-63; family LZORAL124-64-63; genus JAHIYU01. The sequence continues at coordinate 45,126 of CAYYYS010000008.1, read as the reverse complement.
CGTGCCGAACAATTCCGTTTGCACGAGGATGGACACGGCGCCGAAGCCGGGATTGGACCGTGGGGCGCCGAGACTGAAAACCGGATCTGCGGCGGGAGTTCCGAATCGACCGGTTCTGGAAACGACCTCCCCGACGTCGATGCGGACACGGGCGCGCAACAGGGTGTGACGCGTGGCGGCGTCGGTAGGCAGGACCATCTGTGCCGCAGGGATCAACATGTCGTGCGCCGTTTGCCCCGTGGGTATGTCGCCTTCCCAGATCGTGGTCCAGGCGCGTCCGTGATCGACACTGGCTTCAAGGGTGATCCACTCGGGAGCTTCCCACGGCCAGGACAGGGCGACCCCGTCGCGGACCTCGTCCCAGAGCGTCGCAAAAGGGGCCAGGGCATCGCCGTCCGGTACGATATCGAATCGTGCGATCAGCCACCCGCGGCCACGCCACAGGGGATCACTACCGAGTCGCAGTTTCAGTCGCGTCCAGTCCGGCACCGACGACCCCAAGGGAAAAACGTCCACGCGCCACAGGGGCGCCACGTCGGCCAACAGCGCACTCGATCCGATAAAGGCCTCATGGCCGTGGAGGGGGTTCTGGACGGCGCTGTCGATGGTTCCCGTATAGCCACCCAGGGGCTGCAGCGGGTGATACTCGCCGTCATTCATCAGGGCCTGGATCAGGGCGCCGTCAGGACCGACCTCGGGCTCGTAGGTATGGGCGTCGAGGACGTGGATCACACGCAGGGCTCCTTCGCCCTTGAAGAACATGGGCGAAAGGATGCGGGCGTCGGCGTTGTTTTGATAGGTCACGTCCGGCCAACTCGCGCCATCGGTGTAGGCAGTGCCGGTACAGGCGAGCAGAGGCGTGTCGGGAAGTCCCGCGGCCGCGCCGGCCGGCCAGGCCTGCCAGATCGTATCGCCCGATAATGAGATCTCGGCCCAACCGTTGCTCCAGGGGTCGCCGAGAGACAAGGGCTGCTCGATCTCACGCCAGAGCCATATGCGGTCCTCGATACCGACCGGTTCGCCGTTCCGGTAGAGCTCGATGGCGAAGTAGGTGAACGCGCCAGGTGGCGGCAGCCCAGCGGGAGACCAGACGATGGGTTCGCTCAGGTACCAGGTCCCATCGTCGTGGCGTTGCAGGTCTCGCTGGGCCCAGTTGGTACCCGGTTCGAAACGACCCCAAGGACCATCGTAGGAAAATGCGGAGACCACGACGGAGGCGGTCTCCGCGTTGTGACCGGGCTCCTGGATCATGATGTCGCAGAGCGTATCCCCCGCTGACTCGACGAAACGCATGACCATCTCGAAGGGATTGCCGGTCAGGTCGTATTCCACGCGCAGCTCGTCGCCGACGTAATGGAAACGGCAGGTGATACCGCTCGCGCTTCCGTACCCGGCCGTCGAGGGGGTCGTGTCCGCGCTCCAGTCGGAAACGCCCGTCGCGTCGGGAAACATGTCGTCCACCGTTCCGGGCGAGTCCCCCATCGTCAGGTCATCGACGCCGTCGGCTTCGATAAGACTTACACGGAGATGACCGCCGCTGTACGCGCCGTCGGGCACTGTTTCGTCCACGTGGTAGACAACGAGTTTCGGCTCGGGGAAGGCCGCGTCATACGGCGCGGTGTCGAAACCGCCGCGGAGTTGCAGCAGGAAGTACTCGGTCGCGTCGGCCGGATGCGCGTACAGCTTGACGACTTCGCCCGCGACCATTGTAAGCGCGACCGTGCTGCCGCGGTGGATCTCGGTCTCGGTTACCCATCCAAGCTGAACGGCGCTGTACGCGTCGAGCAGAGCGGCGCCCGTGCCGTCGCCTCTCCCCCAGGCGCCGGCGGCCATGAGGCTGAAGATACCCAAGCCGCCCCGGCTCATGGCGCTGTCCTGCTCCGGTGAGAGAAAGGGGTGGTAGCGATCTTCCAGGCCGAGCAGATGTCCCGTTTCGTGGGCCCAGATGCCGGGGCCGCTGTGGAGACTGGCCACGGCATAGTGTTGGGCTTCGATCCCGTCCTGCAGATAGGGCTCCGTCAGATAGTATTGCAGAGGCACAACGCGTCCGTTGGTGGGGTCGTTTTCCAGACCCGGGGCCGCGTGCAGGATCAGGACTCCGTCCACCCGTCCGTTCTGGTCGGCGTCGGCCGAGGCGAAGGGGACGCCCGCGGCATCGGCGCCGGCGATGGCCTGGGCGGCCAGCGCCCGGGTGCGCGTGTATCCGGTGATGTCGGAGTAGTCGGCGGCCGCTCCGTCGAGATGGACCAGGGGCGACAGGACGATCCGTAGCCCGCCCCAGTCGTAATGAGCGGGGGAAAAGCAGCGTTCTAGCGTCTCACCGTCGAAACCGGCGATGCGTGGCGTCAGGTCACGTGACGGGTCCCAGGTCCCGGGCAGGCGATGGTCCGCGAAATCCACGGGAATGACCAACAGCTTGAATGACACGTCCGATTTGTCGGGGACCGACGCGCGAATGGTGGCCCGGCGTTCGGCGCGCCATCTCGCCAGCTCAGTGTCGGCCGGCCCGGCCAACGCCGGTGAACAGAGGCACGCGGCCGTCCCCAGAAGGACGGCCATGGCAAGAGGCGGCAGCGGATACTGTTTTACGACACGCTTCATCGTGTAGTGAAGGCTACTCCCATTCGATGGTGCTGGGCGGCTTGCTGCTGATGTCGTAGGCCACCCGGTTGACACCCGGCACTTCATTCATGATCCGGTTGCTGACGCGGGCCAGCACTTCGCTGGGGATGCGGGCCCAGTCGGCGGTCATGCCGTCCAGACTCGTTACCGCGCGTAGCGCCACGACCGATTCATAAGTCCGCTGGTCTCCCATGACCCCGACCGTCTGCACGGGCAACAACACCACGCCGGCTTGCCAGATCTTGTCGTATTGATCGCTCTCGTGCAGCTCCTGGATGAATATATGGTCGGCTGCCTGGAGAAGGCGAACCCGATCCGGCGTCACTTCGCCCAGAATCCTTACCCCGAGACCCGGGCCGGGGAACGGGTGACGCATCACCAGGGAAGCGGGGATGTCCAGGCTGCGCCCCACACGGCGCACCTCGTCCTTGAAGAGTTCGCCCAGGGGTTCGAGCAACTCGAAGCCGAGTTCCTCGGGCAAGCCGCCCACGTTGTGATGTGACTTGATCACGTGGGACGGGCCGTTGACGGACACCGATTCGATGCGGTCCGGGTAGAGGGTACCCTGGGCCAGGAACTTGAAGGGGCCGAGGTCGACGGTCGCCGACTTGAAGACCTCGATGAAGGTGTTGCCGATGATCTTGCGCTTCTTCTCGGGATCGGTCACGCCCCGGAGACGAAGCAGGAAGGCGTTGTGGGCGTCGACACGCAGGACCGGCCGATGCAGGAAGGCGTTCAGGTTGTGCTCGACCTCATCGGCTTCCCCCAGGCGTAGAAGCCCGTTGTCGACGAAAACCGTGTGGAGCTGATTGCCCACGGCCTGATCGATCAGTGTGGCCGCGACCGTCGAATCCACGCCGCCCGACACGCCACACAAAACCATGTGGTCGGCGACCCGCTCGCGGATTTCGGGAATCATCGATTCCACGAACGTGGCGGCCGACCATTCACTGTCGATGGCACAGATGTCGCGGCTGAAGTTGCGCAGTATTTGCATCCCGTACTCGGTATGCACCACTTCCGGATGGAACTGGACACAGTAGTAGCCGCGTGCCTCGTCACCGGCAGCGGCGAAAGGAATCGATTCCGAGCTGGCCAGTGGTGTGAAGCCGTCGGGAAGCGCGCCGACTCGATCGCCATGACTCATCCAAACGCCCTGGCGGTCGGGAGTGTCGGCAAAGAGGCGATTCTCCCCGGCCCGCCGGATGGTGGCCGGACCGTACTCCCGCTTGTCCGAGCTTTCGATGGCCCCGCCGAGCTTGCGACACATCAGCTGCATGCCGTAGCAGATGCCGAGCAGGGGCTTGTTCTCGGTGAAGAGCTCGTCCCCGATGTCGGGTGCGCTGTCCTCGTAGACCGATGACGGACCGCCGGACAAGACCACGCCGCGGATCTCTTCGCGCCCGAGCAACTCCTGGTAGCGATTGTAGGGATAGATCTCGGAAAAGACGCCCGCTTCGCGCAGTCGTCGCGCGATGAGCTGGGTGTACTGGGATCCAAAATCGAGAACCGCCACCTGGGGTTGTGACTGCTTCGTGGTCATACGCTCGATACCATCCTTCTCAATGTCGGAAATGACGCCGATCGGTGTGGATCAGGGTGATGCCGAGGCGCTCGGCGGCCGCGATGACTTCCTCGTCACGGATCGAACCGCCCGGTGCGATCACGCCGGCCACACCGGCCTTGTGCAGACGCTCGATGCTGTCGGCGAAGGGGAAGAACGCGTCCGAGGCGCAAACACAGCCTTGCAGGGAGAGCGACTGGTCACCCGCCTTGCGCACAGCGATGCGCGTGGAGTCGACCCGACTCATCTGGCCGGCGCCGATGCCCAGCGTGTTCTCGTGATCGCCGAGAACGATGGCGTTGCTCTTGACGTGTTTGCATACGCGCCACTGGAGTTTCAGGGCGGACGTCATGTTCGTGTCGGGGGCCGGCCCGGCCACGTGCTTCCAGTTGTCCAACTCGGGGAAACCGGCGTCTTCTTCCTGGTGCAATTGCACGCCCCCGAAGGCGAGGCTCTTGCCCCGCGTCGCGGCCGCGAACACGTCCGTGCCCAGGCTCAGCACGCGCAGGTTCTTCTTCTTCTGCAGGATCGCCAGGGCCTCGTCCGCGAAGGCCGGCGCCATGACCACCTCACAGAAACGCTTGCGCAGAACCGTCACGGCTTCGAGATCGAGTTCGGTGGTGAAAGCAAAGATGCCGCCGAAAGCCGAATCGGGATCGCAACGCAAGGCGCGGTCCAGGGCTTCGGCCGGTGTCTGGCCCGCACCGACGCCGCAGGGATTGGTGTGTTTGATGGCCGCGCAACAGACCCCGTCGAGATCGCCGATCAGTTTTGCGGCGGCGATCACGTCCACGAAATTATTGAAGGAAAGCGCCTTGCCGTTGAGCTGGCGCAGACCCATGCCGTCGAGGGGGTTGTCCTCGTCGAGTCCCGGCAGGAAGAGTTCGGCCTTCTGGTGGGGATTCTCGCCGTAGCGCAGTTCCACACCCAGGTGACCGTCGTGGTGGTCGTCATCGAAATATTCGGTGACCTGCAGATCGTAGTCGGTGACCAGGGCGAAGGTCTCCCCGGCCATCCGCCGGCGAAAGTCGTCCCCGGGAAAGCCGGCGTTGGCCCGGCAGTCGGCGGCGAAGTCGGCATAGGACGTCGGGTCGCTCAGGACACAGACCCGTCCGTGGTTCTTGGCGGCGGCGCGCAGCAGTGACGGTCCGCCGATGTCGATCTTCTCGATGACCGCCGCGTGATCAGCACCGGAGGACACGGTCGCCTCGAAGTCATAAAGATTGCAGACCACCACGTCGATGGGCGCCACGCCGAGGTCGGACACGCCCGCGAAGTCGGACTCGACCGCGCCGAGAATGCCCCCGAAGACTTTCGGATGGAGAGTCTTCACGCGTCCGCCGAAGATCTCGGGGAATCCGGTCACCTCGCTCACGTCGGTCACCGTGAATCCCGCTTCGCGCAGGTGCGCGGCGGTTCCGCCGCTGGCCAACAGCTCATAATCGAACTCGCTCATGACTTCCGCCAGAACAGACAGCTGCGACTTGTCGGTCACACTGAACAGAGCGCGCCGGCGCCGGTTCAGCTCAGGGGCGCGTGCCATTGACGAGCCTCCTCCGCAAAGAGAATGTTGAGGACTTCCCGATAACGCTCCGCGGTGCGGTCCAGGATTTCCCGGGGCAGGGACGGCGGCGGGTACGTCTTGTTCCAGTCGAGCGTGTCGAGATGGTTGCGCAGGATCTGCTTGTCCCAGCTCGGCGGTTCCTCGCCCGGCACGTGCTGGGCCGCCGGCCAGAAGCGACTGGAGTCGGGCGTCAGAACCTCGTCGATCAGGGTGATCTGTCCGTCGATGAGGCCGAACTCGAATTTGGTGTCGGCGATGAGGACGTCGCCGACCTTGGCGTAGGCGGCGGCGCGCGTGTAGAGGTCCAGAGTCAGGTCCCGCAACTGGGCGGCATGGTCCTCACCGACCAGATCGACCATCTCCGCGAAGCCGATGTTCTCGTCGTGTCCCGTCTCCGCTTTTGTCGAGGGTGTGAACAGGGCCTGGGGCAGCTGCTGGGATTTCAGAAGCCCTTCCGGCAGCACATGGCTGCATATCGACCCTGTATCCAGGTAACTGCGCCACCCGGAGCCGGTTATGTACCCGCGGGCAATGCATTCCACGGGAAACGCCTCGGCTTTCCTGACCAGCATGGACCGGCCGGCGAGTTCATCACGCAGATCACTGAACGGTGCCGGAAACAGGTCGGCTTCGGCAGTGACCAGATGGTTCGGTATTTCCTTGAAGTGTTTCAGCCATGCCATTGTCATCACGGTAAGTACGCACCCGCGCCCAGGGACCATCTGATCCATGATGACGTCGTAGGCCGAGATACGGTCGGTGGCGACGATGAGCAGTTCCTCACCTAAATCAAAGATCTCGCGAACCTTGCCCTTGCGGTCGGGGGCCAGCCCGAGATCGACCGTGCTGCGCAACGATTGCATCTCTCTCCCGTTTCGATAATGTCCAGGGAAGTCGTGACGCGGGCATGTTACGCGCCGTCCCGGGTGGTGTCAAGTTGCTGCGCACGACCGGTGGCGTGAGCCCGGATTTCAGGTGGTCCGTTCCTGTGCCAGCGGACGAATAGAGTGCCGCAGAGATCGGTTCGCAGGGCGGTGATCGTATCTCCGTGCGTCAGGAATACGCCATGGCTGGGGTGACTGTGACGGTTCTCGATGCCGCAGCTCACCAGGACCCTTGCCGGCCGTATCGTGTCGAGCAAAGACACGGTACTGGATGTCCGGCTGCCGTGATGTCCGGCCTTGAGTACATCGATACCCTCTGCGGGCCACGCGTCGATGTTTCCCAGGAGAGCCTGTTCTCCGGCCGCTTCCAGATCGCCGGTCCACAGACCCCGAATTCGCTGTTCACATACCAGGGCAACCGCCAGGGACCGGTCGTTCTCTTCAGTCTCGGCCATGGGCAATGCGACACAGACCAGCGCCCACTCTCCCCCGACATGGAGCGTGTCGCCAGGCGCGGGGTGTATCGCGATACCTTCGGCTGGAGCCGAGGTCGATCCGCCCAGCCACCAGACGCCCACCGGCAGCGCATCGGCAACCTGGCCGGCGGCGCCGTCGTGATCCGCGTGCGCATGCGTGAGGATCACTCCGCTGAGTCGGTCGATCCCCTCCCGTCTCATCCACGGGCGTACATTACGCGCAAAGGGTCCGGTATCATGCCAGGTTTCTCCCGTGTCGATCAGAACGGCGCTGTCGTCGGGAAAGACGAAGAGGGCACAATCTCCCTGGCCAATATCGAACTGTACGGTCGTCATGTCGCCGGGTCTTAGCGTCCGACCAATATATGGTACCACCAGGAGCGAACAGACCGCGAGTCCGCCGATCAGTCGCGCAACAATCGTGCGGCCCCGGCAACACACGACGATTCCGCATGTGCCGCCTATGAATATCGCGGCGGCCACCGGGCCCCATTCGGGCAAGCCGATTCGGCAATCCACGGTGTCGGACATCATGGCGGCGCCGGCGGAGAGCAGACGCAGGATCAACCAGGCCCACGACGCAAATGTCTCGGCCAGCCAGGGCCAGGGTATGAGCAGGGCTCCGGCCGCCAACCAGACCGCACCGCTGAACGCGGGGACGGCCACCAGATTGAAGAGCGTGGCCAGCGGGTGCAGCCAACCGAAACTGCGGGCGGTCTCGGGCAGGGCTCCGAGTTGTGCGCCGATACTGACGGCGAGCGCGTTCCCCAACCAGCGCAGGATACGGGTGCGGTCGTGCAAGTAGGGCGTCACGAGCCGGAGCGTAACGATGATCCCGGCCGCGGCGCCGAAGGACAACCGCAGTCCCGAATCCACCAAGGCGCCCGGAGTGGCGAGTGCCCAGATCCACAGCAGTAGTCCCAAGGTGCGCAACCCGTCATGATCACGTCCGGCCCATCCGGCCAGCATGGTCATTATCAACAGCGCCGCGGCCCTCAGTGAAGAACCGGGCATGCCGACCAGAAACACATAGACGATCAGGAAAAGCGTGAGACCGATCAACATCGCGAGACGCCCCGCACGCACACCACGCAGAATGAGCAAGACAACGCCGGCCACCAATCCCACGTGCAGACCGCTCACGGCGAAGAGGTGCCCCAGACCAACAGTCGCGTAGGCGTTGCGCAGGGCATGGATCCCTTCGGTTTTGTGCCCCAGCAGGACGGATTGCAGGAGATGGGCCTCGTCGGGCGGGAATAGACGGGTCAACCGTCGGACCACCCTCTCTCGCAACGGTGAAAGACCCTGGCTCCCGGAGCGGTTCAAGAAGCCGGCATCCGGTACCAGGGAGACGTCGCCTATGCGTCCTTCCCAATCGACACCACGACCCTGCAGAAACCGGTATGGAGAAAACCCCCCGGGAACGGTTGCCCGGCGTGGGCGGCGAAGATCCAGATCGCCCCCGAGGACTTGCCATAGACGGGGCGGCGTCCCCTTGGCGCTGACCATCACGCCTTCACCCGGGACGGGCCGAGCCTTGTCGTCCGGATCGGGTGTTCCCAATCCCAGGATCACGGCCGGTGCGCGCCATCGCTCGCCGGCAGACCGCGGCCAGGCCGTCACACGCAAGTACGCGGGTCCTCGCCAGACATCACGATGGGAGGGTGACCACGGATCGTCGCACCGGAGTCCCATGTCGTCGTTGGTGGCGTCCCGGAGCTGAATACCCGCGTTCCAGCCCAGCAGCATCGTACCCACCGTTACCAATGGCCGGATGACGGGGTGGGTGCCCAGGGCCAAAAGCAACGGAGCGGCACAGGAGGTTCGTACAGACTGCGTAACGTCCAGTGCGCACAGCGGTCCGGCCTGGGGAACCGTGCGCGCACGCCACTCCCCTGCCGCCAACGAGATCATCAGCGTCAGGGCCCACATGACAGGCCAGGGCGCGGCTACCAACGAGGTGATTATGGGGTGGGCAAACTCACGGATCAGTCGGCCGGTGCGTTGTAGCGGGGCAGGGTAAGAATGGGATCTCCGTCGGAATTCCAGAAGTGGCACCTGTTGCGGCCTCTCTGCTTCGACAGGTAGAGCATTCGATCCGCGTTCCGATAGAGCTCGTCCGGCGTATCGCCGGATCCCGGGAAGGAGGTGCCGCCGAATGAGATCGTCACGCGCAAAGGCTCATCCGCATCGGGATCGGAGAGCCGGAGATTTGCGATGCTTACCTGGATACGGGTCACGATGTCCCGGGCTGCCGTGATGTCGGTGTTGGGCAGTACGAGCGCAAACTCTTCACCGCCGACGCGACAGACCAGATCGATGCGACGCAAACCTTTTTGCAGTTCACGTGCCACCGATTTAAGAACACGGTCGCCGGCCGGATGGCCATACCGGTCGTTCACGTCCTTGAAATGATCGATGTCGCCGAGAAGCAGCACCAGAGTGGACTTGCGGCGCTGGGCGCGTTCGATCTCGAGCACGAGTTGATCGTCGAAGAAGGCTCGGTTGTGGACACCCGTCAGTGTGTCGATGTGCACCAGGCGGTTCATCAGACTGGTCTGACGCCACCCGTTGGTGACGAATCGCGAGATGCGAAAGGCCAACCGGATGAGCGTTTCCCGATCCGTGGGATCCAGCTGAATCACGTACAGCAAGCCCACCTCGTTGATGGGGCCTTGATCATCGGTGGCCACGTCCGCGAGCGGCGGGTGTAGCGGTACGGCGACGCCGGCGACGAAACCGTCGGTAGCGCTTTCCGGGGCGATGTGCTGCTGAAGCCTGGGCGGAAGTTCTGCCCAGGACGGAATCCAGACGGCTTCGCCGTCCACACGGCTCAAGGCCCAGAAAGGACGCTCACCGTGGGGACAATGGTGGATGCTCGGCAAGGGATCGGGCACGTCGGCGGATTTGAAAAGCTCGATGTGCAACTCGGTGCCTGCGAACGTCGGCTTCAGCAGCTCAAGGACATCCTGCAGCAGAGGGGCCACGCCGTCGCCGGCCGAGCGTATCACGCTGAGGTCCTGGGCTCGTTCCATGGCATTGAGAACCCGGTCGTGACTATCAAAATCCTTGGCGATCTGGGGACTCATGGAGTCGGGGACATCCACGGGTTCGGTGGGGCGCTCGGCGTAGATGGATGACAAATCCAGTAGAGCCGCGTGATCCCGCAGCGCATAATAGTGGGCGTCAGTCTCACTGTCGCCGCTAACGCGTACGCGCACCAGGTCTCCACGCTTGAGCAACGTAGCGACCAGTGTTCGACCGGCCGCACGCAAGGCTTCGTCATCGTGACTCGCCAGCGCAACGCGCAAAGCGTGCTTCTGGGCCGCACTGATCTTGGCAACGGACAGGAGATGTCGGATCAAGGATCGCAATGCTGTTCGTGTCTCCCCACAGTTGTCGCTTTGCTTGTGACGGTACATGCGTATATTGAAGCGACGCAACTGTCGCCACACAGTCTTAATTGTGACACATCGTGCGCAAACTTGCAATATAGACTGCCCCGGTGTTGAGCATCTATGCTCGTCCGGGCATTTGCTACAAGTGGAACATCGTTCACAAGAATCGCCCCGAGTCCCAGGAGTTCAAGGATGAACCGTACGCTACAGCCGAGTTTCAAGGCTTTCGCAACTCTCATGTTCCTGGTCGTTTCGACATATTTGTCGGGGGGCTGCGCCAGCACTCCCCCCGCGTCGTCTCGCCAAGACGATTCAGTCGTAATTGCGTCCGATTCTTCGTCTGCGATTACCGACACGGTCGCCGTTGAAATCGCCCCGGACATGGCCACCCAACCCCCCGAGGGCCCCGCCGGGCAGGCCTTGCGTCAGATGCTGGGTGACAGGCCCGATCTGGCGCAACTCGACGAAATGTATCGTCAAGCCCTGGAACTCCTCTCCCTCTCTCACTACGAGGCGGCCGAAGATCTGCTCTTCGTCCTCAAGGACGAAGCGGTCGCGCTGGTGCCGGCCGACACGGACAGCGTCGCCCTCGTTTTCCTGTCCAGTCTCGATCGTCGCGTCTCTCTGCTCGCGGGGGTTCTGGCCGAGGATCAGGCCTTGAGCCTGTCGGTCGCCGCAGACGAATCCCTGCTCGCGTCCGCGTACGATAATCTGCGCGGTCTGTCGTTCCCCGACTCGTTGATTCCGGTGTCCGGCGGCGCGCTCAGCGATATCCAGGGCGACCTGCTCATGGTCAACAACGATGCAGTCGACAAGTGGATCGGCTACTTCAAGGGCAAGGGGCGCGGCAGCATCCAGAAATGGCTCGACCGCAAGGCGGTTGTCGACTCGCTGATCTACCGTCAGCTCGATGAAGCCGAATTGCCTCGGGAACTGATCTATCTGGCGGCCATCGAGAGTGGTTTCAACCCACGCGCCCGTTCGGGTGTCGGCGCCATGGGTACCTGGCAGTTCATGGCGGGCACCGCCCGGCACTACCATCTTCGTTGTGACTGGTGGGTCGACGAACGTCGGGACCCCGAGATGGCCACCCGCGCGGCGGTCAACTATTTGTCCCAGCTCTACCATCATTTCGGCGACTGGGCCCTGGTTCTGGCGGGATACAACACGGGGGAGCATCGCGTCGACCGGGCGATCCGTATCGCCGGCCACGATGACTTCTGGCAGCTGCATCTCCCCTATCAGACCCGCAACCACATCCCCAAGTTCATTGCCACCGCGCGGATTTGCGAGGACCCGTTGGCCTACGGCTTCGAACCTACCGTGGATGACAAGTTGGGATATGACGTGATCGATGTCACCGATGCCACCGATCTCGGTCTGATCGCCCGCTGCGCCGCTGTGGACAAAACGGCCATCGTCGCCCTGAACCCGGCCTTGTTGCGCGAAGCCACACCGCCGGGCAAGACCGACTACCCGGTGCGTGTGCCCACGGGCACGGGGGCGGCCTGCATGCTCAAGCTGCGGTCCATCCCCCTGGCCGAGCGGCTCACCTGGCGTCGGCATACGGTCAATCGGGGTGAGACCCTGGGCGCCATCGCGACCCGGTACGGCACCGGCGTCCGGGACATCGCGCGGCTCAACAAGATCAGTAACGCCGCGTTGATCCATCCCGGCGACCGGCTGCTGATCCCCATGCCTGCCGAACTCTCTGATCGGGCCCGGAAACGGGTCGCGGAGAATGGTCACTACGTACCGCCGTCCGGACATGAACGGACCAGTTACCGGGTCAGGACAGGCGACACGCTGAGCGGTATTGCCCGCAAACTGGGTGTCAGCCTGCGGCATTTGCGGCGGGTAAACAACATGCACAAGACCAGTCTTATCAAGCCTGGTCAGCGCATATACGCATACAGACCCCCGAAGCCTTGAAGGCCACGGGGGTCGAGAGCATCCAGTCTAGAAGTGCGCCGTGATGCTGACGCGGTGGGTCTCTTCGTCGATGTCCAGGATATCCCCGGCATAGGCATAGTCGATGGTCAGCATGGCGAGTCGGAATCCGGCGCCCATGGTGATGTCGTCCAGCGTCCAGCCGGAATCGAATCCACCGCGCAGAAACACCTTCTCTTGCAGGGCCAGTTCGCCACCCAGGTGGATATTGGTACTGAACGCGCCCGTGTGGTACTGGTCCGCGTCCTGGCGGTTCTCGAAGCGTGTCTCGGCGCTGGCGGCCATGGTGATACGGGCTTTCCAGGCTGGCAACGGGAGACGGTAGGCGAGAGCCGGGATCACCGTCGGCGCGATGACCTCATTCTTGCCGGTGCTCCAGCTCAAGTAGGTCGTCGTGGCGTCCTGCAGCTTCAGACCGAAATCCAGGTTGCGCCAGACGCCGGGGCGTAGCAGACCCAGATCGACGCCGATGCCCAGACTCGAATCATCCCCCACGCTCTGCCGGATGAATTTCAAGGAACCGCCCACCTTCCAGTCGCCCTTGCGCTCGGCATAGCTGACGAACATCGCCAGCTCCGAATCGCTCACGAAACGGATCTGGTCCTGGAGAGTGAACAGGCCCTGCAATTCGTCTTCGTCGACTATATCGTCGCCATTGACGTCGAGGTCTGCGAAGAGATGATCGGTCAGCGGAATATCGTCGATGCCGAGCCGAATGGCCGAGATCGCCAACGCGCCGTCCTCGCCCCCGAGCAGCGACCAGTCGACAGGTTGGGCATAGGCCACAAAGTCCCGATCGATGAGATCCCCGAATCGCTCCGAATGCATGAGCAACAGGTTCCGGCCTTCGGTTCCTACCAGACCGGCGGGATTCCAGAATGCCGCCGACGGATCATCGGCGACGGCCGTGAAAGCCCCGCCCATGGCCAGGGCGCGGGCCCCGCCGCCATCAACCATGAACTCGCCGGCGTACTTGGCGGCCAAAGCCCGCGTGGGCAAGACCGAGATCATCCCGGCGATAATGAACACATAGACCATCCGCGCGGCTAGGTGAGTCCGGTGCGTACCGGTCTTCAACATGAATAGTCCTCACAATCCCAGGGGTTGAAAAAAGCCGTCGCGATCCGGACGACCCGTCGGTGTATAAGCCGCGCTTCGCGTCGGCTTCATATGCCTAGCGCGTGACAGCGCGCTTGCGCTCCTCTCACGAACAATATTATACGACAAGAGTCCCGGAAGAGCCAAGCCCGAGTGAGGTCTCAGCCCAATCCGTATTTCTTCAGTTTCCGGTACAAGGTCCGCTCGCTGATTCCCAGTCGCTCGGCCGCCAGCCGCCGCTTGCCACCGGTCGCCCGGAGAGCCTGTTCGATCAGGGCGCGCTCGGCACTTACCAGATCGCCATCGCCACCCACCGGATCGGTCGTGTAACCCGATTCGCCGGCAAAGGTGTCGACGACCTGGCCCGCGAAGCCCACGGCGCCTGTCGCCTGTTCTCCCCCCAGGACGTTTTTGATCTGCTTGATGTCTTCTCTCATCTCGAGGAGCGTCGCTATGACCAGTTCCATCTCCCGTCCGGCCGTGTGCGGCTGGAGGGTCACGGGCAGGTTGCGGGGGTGGCCCCGCACGTTGCCGGTCAGGATTTCCTCGGGCAGATCCGCGGTCTCGATCATGCCGGACTGCTTGAATACAGCCATCGACCGGATCGTGTTCCGGAGTTCGCGCACGTTGCCGGGCCAGGCGTAGGACGACAACAGGTCCAGGGCCGGTCTCGCGATTCCGCGCAGGGAGAAGCCATGCTCCTCGTTTTCCTGTTCGAGAAATGTCTGCGCCAGGATGGGCACATCCTCGCGGCGGTCGCGCAGGGGCGGCGCGGGGATGACGACCACGCGCAGCCGGTAGTAGAGGTCCTGACGGAACCGTCCGGCCTCGACTTCGCGAGCCAGATCGCGATGGGTCGCCGCGACGAGGCGAATATTGCTGTACTCGGTGCGAGCGGATCCCACGGGTGTGAACTCGCCCGTTTCCAGGGCCCGCAGAAAGCGCGTCTGCATGGCCAGGGGAAGCTCGGCGACCTCGTCCAGGAAGAGAGTGCCGCCGTCGGCGCGCTTGAAAACACCGTCGTGTCGACTGACCGCGCCGGTGAAGGCGCCCTTCTCATGTCCGAACAACTCGCTCTCGAGGATGCCTTCGCTGAGGGCGCCGCAGTTGAGACTGACAAAAGCCTTGTCGCTGCGTAACGAGTGCTGGTGGAGGGCGCGCGCGACGAGCTCCTTGCCGGTGCCGCTCTCCCCCATCACGAGCACGTTCACGTCGAGCGGGGCAGCCTGGGCGATCAGGGCGATCATCTGGTTGACAGCCCGTGATCGTCCCACAATACCGCTGCGGTTGCGCACTTCGCGCAGTTTCAGCAGACGCTGCACTTCCAGACGCAGATCTTCCGGAGACACCGAGGGGGCCAGTCGACGCACGGCGCCGCGATAGGACTTGTCCTGGAGCCCGGCCAGTACCGCCGGTTCGCCCAGCAGGATCAGATCGGCGTCGCCCTTGAGAGACAGGAATTTCTCCACCACGTGCCGTGACCGCCCGAACTCCACCGTGTCGAAAATAAGCAGAGCGCCGCTGCCGTCGGTAAAGACCGCCAGGGCTTCTGATGGCGACTCGTGGATGGTCAGGGAGGTGTCAGCCAGACGCCAGTCGGCGATGGTTTTGAACCAGGCGGGCCGTCGGCCCAGCACTGCTACGGAATGAGGCAAGAGCGTCCTCCTGCTAATATGTCAGTTGCCGTGTCAGTCGCCCTGAGAGGGCGTAAGAGCTACAACACGTGTAAATACTAGCATATCGAGTTGACGGACGCCACTGGTGATGGCGCCCGCCGTGTGGTCACTGTCAGTCAACGCTCTCAGTTCTGACGATGGAGATACTCCACGTCGAGTCCCGTCAGGAAGGTCTGGTAGGTTTCACTGGCACCGGCAGCGCGTCCGCTTCTGACGGCGACTTCCTCGAGAGCAGCGGCCGCTTTTTGAAGCCGACACAGGAGGCCGTCGAGAGCATCGAGGCTGGGTCCCTCGATGCGGTCGGGGACGACGGGTAATGGGTTGCGTGTCGCTTCAGCCTGATACGCGGCAACACCGATCGCGGGGGGTGGAGTAGCGGCCGTGGGGCGCTGGGGTATTTCCGGTGTGGTCGCCATCGGCTGCTTCGTTTTCGGCGTACCGGGCCGGGCTGTCCACGGCAAGGACAGACTGAACTCACCCAGACGCAGGCGCAGACGTTGAACCTGTATATACGTCGCCACCACGATGGCCGTGCCGCCGGCCGCCAGGGCCAGGGCGCCGAGCCAGGCCAGTGTCTTGTTTTCGCCATTCAGGATGCTCAGTACGTCCCAGTCCATCTCGGTTCCCTCTGCTCGAGTGCTTCGCTCAGGCCTTCGTGTCTATCACTACACCCTTTTCGCTGGGCGTTTCCGTTTCGCTGTCTTCGATCTCTTCCGCGGCGGTCATTGTCATCTCGGCGCGATTATCTTGGTCGTGTTCATCCTCGTGCTCATGCTTACGCTTCCGATCGGGATCAACCGTCTTGTCGCGGGTCTCCTCGATCTCCTTGACTCGACCGACCCGCTTCTCGTCGTCCAGCAGCTTGTTCGTGGTCACGGGGTCGGCGAGAACCGCCTGTCCCTTCGCCTGGGCGCGGGCAACGTTGCTGAGCTGGCTGATGGTCGTATTGACCGAAAACCCGTCACTCGTCACACCGCACCTCCTCTCCCCGATCGGCTCGCTAGGTTCTGAGCGGGACTTCCAGGTCCATCAAAACCGAAGCCAGTTTGATCATGGGCGGCAGGGCAAAGCCGGCCATGACGTTGATCTTTGCCACCAGATCAGACTTGCGTTGCTCGGACTCGTCCGGCTCGGTCCGTTGGTCACGAATCTCCCGGCTCAGACGACCGAGGGACTTGCGCCCGTCCCGGCGTTGGATCTTGCTGCGCAGGCGCAGGATCGCCTTCGTGTGTATCTGACAGACCCTGGATTCCGTGACGTCCAGGATCTCGCCGATCTCCTTGAGCGTGAGTTCCTCGTAGTAGTAGAGGACCAGGACGAGCTGCTCCTTTTCCGAGAGCTCGCTCAAGCTGCCGGCGATCAGCCCGCGCATCTCCTCCTCGGTGACACAGGTCTCGGCGTCCGGTGTTCGCGTGTCGGGTAGGTAGTCTCCCATACTCGTACTGTTCTGCTCGTCGTCGGAACTGTCGGCGTCCAGGGAGATGATGGTGGCCACGGCGACCTCGTCCATCATCTGCGTGAGCTCTTTGCGACTGACACCGAGTTCCTGGGCGATTTCCTCGTCGGTCGCCGTGCGGCCAAAGCGGGCCTCGAGCGTGGTGTAGGCGACCTCGATCTGACGCGCCTTGCGACGCAGTGAGCGGGGAAACCAGTCCTGGGAGCGCAGTTCGTCGAGAATGGCGCCGCGGATGCGGGGGATCGCATAGGTCTCGAATTTGTTGCCGCGCTTGTAGTCGTAGTTGTCGATGGCCTGGATCAGGCCGAGCAATCCGGCCGAAGTCAGATCCTTGTGATCAACGTAATGGGGCAGTCCGATCGACATGCGACCCGCCACGTACCTGACCACTCGTGCATAATGCTCGACCAACTCCTGTCGCGCCGCTTGATCCTCCCCAGCTTCAAGTCGCTCCCAGAGTTCGATGTGAGCGATCGTATCGGTCTTTAGCATGCATGTCCTCGTTGTCTGGGTTCTGGTTTCGTTTCCAGTGTGCAGATTTCGTGCCCGATTGAATTCCTAGACGGAATTGCTATCTTCGCCGATCAGTTGCTTCTTCCGTTCTTCCTTGCGTCGATCCCGTTCCGCTTGACGGGTCGCCTCCTGATCCAGTCGCTCTTCCTCAAGCCGCTGATGGATCTGCATGCGCCGTCGCTTCTCGTCCTGGGCCCACTCGTCCTGGATACCGGCCCGAAATATCAGGCCGAGTATGGTGCCCACAACGCTGAACGCGATGTAGGCGATGGCCGCCCGCTTGAAGGTCGCGTACACGCCGAAGTCGCGCAGCAGCGAGAAGCAGAGGGTGACGAAAGCCGCGGTCATGGCTGTCGTGTTGACGAACTTCTTCATTCCCAGGGTCCTCCGCTGTCTTTAGCCGGCGCCGGCCTGTCCGGCGTGCGTGTTTGCTTGTTCGTCGGTGTGGTTCACCATGATTCTAGTGATCAGCAACTCGGGGGTGGCGATGTCGGGATGAGTGCCCGGCCAGGCGCCGCCCCCGATCAGGGACACGGGCTGAGGCGCGGCCAGCAGAACATCGACCAGCTTGCCTGGCTGATTCGTGAGGTCCAGCCTCGAGACGGCAAACCAATCGCAGTTCCAATCGCGGGCCGCGTCCCATATCAATTCCCGCTCGGTCAGGCAGGCATCCATAGGCAACAGCATGTGCCGGTGAATGTTTTCCTGGCCGGCGAGCAGTTCGTGCAATTCCTCGTCGGCCAGGGCCGGGCTGCCCAGCGACGGCGTATCGATAAGCACCACGTCGTATTGCTCGAAGTACTCGAGCCCACCGGCGAGCTGAGCGGCGTCCTTCAGGATCGCGGCGTCGTAGCCGCGCGTGGAGGCTTCCTCCTGGAGACGTATCACGTCGCCATGGTGACGAGGTGCATAGGCCAGGACGAGGACACGCTTGTTCAGATTCTTGAGCCGGGCCGCCGAGGCCAGAATCAGGTCGGTCTTACCGGCGCCGGGTCGACCCAGGAAAAGGTGACATCCGGCCAGGGTCTCCCAGTGGCCGCCGCTGGTTCTCATGAGGCCCATGAGGTGCCCCCGCGCCGACGCCATGTCCGCATGACCCGACTCGGCCACGTTCAGGCGGCGCAGGTGCTTCACCGCGGGCAATGAAGTCCCCGCGGTCAACAAGGCCTTGCCCATGGCGTAATCCGCAAAGCCGGCCCCACCGGACGACGTATCATCGCCGTCGGAGGCCTTGAGTTTTTCAACCAGTTGCTCGATCCGATCGATTTCCGCGATGATGGCGTCGGAGATTTCGGCGCGATCTCCTGCGGGCGCAACCTTCGGAGCGGGTCGCTCTGTCGCCGGGAGGGCAACGCTGACCTCGATGAGTCGCGAGTTCCCAAGACCGTCGGCATCACGTTTGTTGACGGTGCGCGTCTCGACGACGCAGGCCCCCTCACCGAATTGGTGCCGCACGTTTTCCAGTGCTTCCTTGAGCGTGTGGCCGGTGACAAGGTGCAGACTGGTCTCAGGCT
This sequence comes from uncultured Fibrobacteraceae bacterium, assembly GCA_964476155.1. Classification (GTDB taxonomy): domain Bacteria; phylum Krumholzibacteriota; class Krumholzibacteriia; order LZORAL124-64-63; family LZORAL124-64-63; genus JAHIYU01. The sequence goes on along the minus strand of CAYYYS010000008.1, from coordinate 26,411 downwards.
TTTGCGTGCTGTACATCAGGGGCTCCCTGTGTGGTGACGGTTCCCGCCGACTGGACGTTGGTCTTGGCGGTCACTTCGGTGTAACCGATGACCGGCAAGCTCGGGAACGTGGGTTCGATCAGCCTCTTGACGAAGAGGCGCATGTGGGTCGCGACCAGAAGCACCGGCGGTTTGCCGCGTGCGTAAACGGTCTGCAATGTCTGTTCCAGGCGCTCGAGGAAGGACTGGGCCAGCAGGGGGTCCAGAATCACGGCGCCGACCCGTTCGGATTCCTGGACCGCCTTGACCAGTTCGTGCTCGGTCACGGGATGTAGTGTTATCGCGTAGACGTTGCCGTCCGGCTCGACGTACAGACTGCTGATGGTCCGGCGCAGGGCTTCGCGCACTTTCTCCAGCAGGAAGTCGACGCCGGCGTTGCCGCCCACGTGATTGGCGAGCGTCTCGAGGATGGTAACGATGTCCTTGATGGGCACCCGTTCGTGCAGCAGACCACGCAACACGTTGTGCAGCGTGTTGACCGGCACCTTGTCCGGGATCAGATCCTCGATGAGCGCCGGTGCGAACTCGCGTACCGATTCGCACATGTCCTTCACGTCCTGCCGCGAGAGGAGTTCGTCCGCGTGGTTGCGGATGGTCTCGGACAGGTGCGTGGCGAGAACCGCCGTCGGCTCGACGACCGTATAGCCTTCCATCTCCGCGGCTGCCTTGCGGCCGGCATCGATCCAGATGGCCGGCAACTGGAAAGCCGGTTCGATGGTCGCGATGCCGGGGATCGTCTCCCCGTTCACGGCACCCGTGCTCATGGCCAGCAGACGGTCCGGGCGTAACTCGGACCGGGATATCTCGATGCCCATGAGTTTCAGCACGTACTCGTTGGCGCCGAGTTGCAGATTGTCACGAACCCGCACCGGCTGGATCACCATGCCCAGTTCGGAGCTGATCTGTTTGCGGATATTGGTGATGCGCACCAGCAGATCGCCATTACGCGACTCGTCCACGATCGGCAGCAGGCCGTAGCCGAGCTCCAGCTCCAGGGCGTCGGTCACATAGAGTTCGTGGACCAGGGAGCCCGGAGCCTCCTCCTCGACCGTCTGCGTTTCCAGGGCGGCCTGCTCGGCCGCTTCGTGTTGATCCATCTTCTTGACGCGTCCCGAAATGAGACGACCGGCCACACCGAACAGGGCGGCCAGCGTGAGGAAAGGCATGGTCGGCAATCCGGGAATCAGACCAAAGATCGTCAGAGTCCCGGAGGCCAGATACACGGCCTTGGGTTGGCGGAAGAGCTGAAGGGTGAGCGCCTGACCGATGTTGTGCACACCGCTCGATCGGGTGACAACCATGCCCGCGGCCGTCGAGATGAGCAGCGCGGGGATCTGGCTGACCAGGCCGTCGCCGACGGTCAGCATCATGAACTGACGCATGGAGTCGCCGGCGCTCATGCCCATCTGCAGCATACCGACGACGAATCCACCAATAATATTGATCAGGGTGATGATGATGCCCGCGATGGCATCGCCCCGTACGAACTTGCTGGCACCGTCCATGGCGCCGAAGAACTCGGCCTCGGACGCGACCTTGGCCCGGCGCTCACGAGCCTGGGACTCGTTGATCAGACCGGCGTTCAGATCGGCGTCGATGGCCATCTGTTTGCCGGGCATCGCATCCAGGGTGAATCTGGCGGCCACTTCGGCGATGCGGCCGGATCCCTTGGTGATGACCACGAACTGGACGATCACCAGGATGGCAAAGACTATGACACCGATGACATAATTTCCACCGATCACGAAATCGCCGAAGCTGGCGATAACCTTGCCGGCGGCCGCCTTGCTGAGGATCAAACGCGTCGAGGCGACGTTCAGGGCGAGCCGGTACAGGGTCACCATCAGCAGCAGGGACGGGAAGCTGGAAAAGTGCAGGGGCTCCTTGAGATACATGGCCACCAGCAGAATGACCACGGCGAACGCGATGTTGAAAGTGATCAAAAGGTCCAGGGCAAGCGGGTTTACGGGCATTATCATCAAACCGATGACCGATACCACCGCCAAGGCACTTACGATATTGCTGTTCGCCAGGATCAGGTCCCGATCGATGCCCCTGCTACCTTCCAAATCACTCACCTCCTATCAGGATCGTTTCAGACGGAACACGTAGGCCAATACCTCGGCCACCGTCTGGTAGAGTTCGTCGGGTATGAATGCGCCTACTTCCACGACCTTATGCAGCGCGCGTGCCAGGGGCTTGTTCTCGATGACCGGAACCCGGTTTTCGCGGGCGATGCGCTTGATGGTGGCCGCCAGGTTGTCGGCGCCCTTGGCCACCACGCGCGGCGCCATTTCACCAGGTGTGTAGCGCAGGGCGACGGCGAAGTGGGTCGGGTTGGTCACCACCACGTCGGCTCGGGGGACTTCGGACAGCATGCGTTTGCGCATGGCCTCGAGTTGAATTGCGCGGATACGTGCCTTGATCTGGGGGTCACCTTCGGTGTCCTTCTGCTCTTCGATGACCTCCTGCTTGGACATCTTCAGCTTTTCCTCGTGCTGCCACTTCTGGAAGGCCCAGTCGATCAGGGCCAGCAAGACCATGAAGGCGACCAACCGGTATGCGAGCGCGGCGATGGCCTTGGTGCCGAGGATCAACAGGGCCTCGACGCCCAGTTCTGCGGTGCCGGGCAAGTTGGCGCCCAGACTGCGGACCGTATGCCAGGCCAACGCGCTGATGATCGTGATCTTCAGCAGGTTCTTGAAGAGATCGAAGGCGGCGCGTTTGCCGAAGATGCTCTTGATGCCGTTGATGGGGTTCATGTTCTCGGCGCGGAAGGTCATGGCACTCAGATTGACGTTCCAGCCGACCTGCAGCACGTTGGCCAGAAAGGCGAAAACCAGGATGCCCAGCATCAGTGGCGCCAGGGAGACGATGATAACGGTCAGGTTGGCGCGCGCAATTTCCATGAGCGCGTACGGGTTTTCCAACAGGAAGATGTGGGACTGCGAAAACAGGTACCGGGCGTTGTCGCCCAACACGTGTCGCATGTGATGCGCGGCCACGAAGAGTAGCGAGAAGCCGGCCAGCAGCACGATGGCGCTGTTGACCTCCTGGCTCAGGGCCACCTGCCCCTTCTCGAGTGCTTTGTCGCGACGTCTTGGTGTTGCTCGTTCTGTCTTCTCGCCACCGGTCGATTCTGCCATGACTCCTCACCTCCTCGGTAGCGCGCCGCATAATCGGCGATTCGGGTTCAGCCCTGTAGGGCGCCCAGCATGTTGACCAGTTCCTGTTCCATACCGCCGATCAACTTGCGGAAGACCTGATGGAAGAAAGTCAACGAGACCCCCAGCGCAGCCAGCCCCGCCGCGATCTTGATGGGGAAACCGACCACGAGGATATTGATCTGCGGCACGGTCTTGACCACGAAGCCCATCGATACGCTGAGCAGCAGCAGGACCAGGATCACCGGCGCGGCCACGCGTAGCCCGATGATGAAGAACTCGGAGAAGGTCTGAAGGGTCAGCCATGAACCGGCCGCCATCTCGATGGGCGCGAAGGGCGGCAATAACCGGCAGGAGTGCACCATGGCCGCAACCATGGTGTGATGGGCGTCGAGCGCGAAGAAGAGTAGAACTCCGAGTAGGTAGTACATGTTGGCCAGAACGGACATGCGGGTCCCGCTCTGGGGATCCAGGGTGTTGACCATGCCGAAGCCGATTTGCGTACCGATCAGGGTACCCGCGAAGCGGATTGCAGCGAAGGGGATGCCGACGACGAAGGTCAACAGGGCGCTGATGCCCAGTGAACGAAGGCCTTCGGCAACCAGACCGTGCCAGGTCAGATCCAGGGAACCGGCCGGGAGCTCGGCCGCCACGGCCGGCGCCGTGGCCGCGGCCAATGTCACCGCCAGGGCGATGCGCCAGACCGGAGGCACGGACATGCCGGAAAGCAGGGGCAGGACGGCGGTCAGCACCGCGAGGCGCAGGGTCAGGACCAGGCCCACGATCATCCAGGTCAGATCCAGTTCAACCTGCACGCTTCTCCCCCTACATGGCGCCGATGCGCTCGAAGATGCCCATGGTGAAGGAGGTGAGTTGGTGGATGATCCAGGGCAGGGCGACGATGAGCGTCACGAAGACGGCCACGATCTTCGGCACGAAGGTCATGGTCATTTCGTTGATGTGCGTCGCCGCCTGAAAGATGCTGATGGACAGACCGACGACCATGCCGGCCGCCAGCATGGGTCCGGCGACCATCAGGGTCGTCCGGATGGCGAGTTGTCCGAGTTCGATCACGGATTCGGGAGTCATGGCGTCCTTTCGGTCAGCCGTTCTGGAAAGCCATCACCAGGGAGCGGACGATCAGGTACCAACCGTCGACGAGCACGAAGAGCAGAACCTTGAAGGGCAAACTGATCAGCACCGGCGGGAGCATCATCATGCCCATGGACATGAGCACCGACGCGACCACCATGTCGATGATCAGGAAGGGCAGGAAGAGCACGAAGCCGATCTGGAAGGCCATCTTGAGTTCGCCCAGGACGAAACTCGGCACGATGATCATCAGCGGCAGATCCTCGGGGTCCTCGGGTGGGTCCTGATTGGTCAGTTCCAGGAAGAGAGCGATGTCCTTCTCACGGACCTGGTCGAGCATGAAACCGCGCAACGGGGCCGTGGCCTGATCGAGCGCGACCTGCTGGGTAATCTCTTCGGCCAGGTAGGGCTGAATCGCGTTGGTGTTTATCTCGGAGAAGACCGGCCCCATGATCACGAAGGTCAGGAAGAGGGCCAGTCCGATCAGGATCTGGTTCGAGGGCATCTGGTTGGTGCCCATGGCCTGGCGCAGGAAGCCCAGGACGATGATGATGCGCGTGAAGCTCGTCAGCAGGATCAGCAGGGCCGGCGCCACCGACAGCAGGGTCATCAACAGGACGATCTCGACCGCGACGTCCAGTCGCGCCGCACCATCCATGTCGCCGAGCGACAGGCTGACGTTACCGGGCACCGCGGCCGCATCGTCTTGGGCAAGGGTCGGCACCGCTAAGAGCGTCAACGCCAAAATCACCCACAACGAGATATGCACGAAACGAGGTTTCAAGACGCGGTCCTTCCCTGGATAGCAGTGATGCCGGCAAGTACGCAATGGTCGTGCCACCGGGAATCACTGTATTTCAGCTTCAGGGAAGACTTTACGAGAGTAGATCGAGGGAGACGGCCCCATCGCGGACAAGTTCCAGCCAGGGCTGGCCAGGAATCAGCCCCGGCTGCCGCCGCGCAGCTTGTCCAGCCAACCGGACAGCGCGGGATTCGCCGCCGGTGTGGCGTGCTGGACCGGATCGTAGGGTTCCTGTTCCAGCAGCACCATCGATTGTTCACTACGATACAGCTTGAAGACCTGATCGCCGCAGCGCAGGAATTCGAGACTCCGCCGCGGCCCCAGGGATTGGACGCGCAGCAGTGAGACGTCGGCGGATCCGCCGCCCCGCTGCATGCGGCCCAGGACTTTCAGAAAGACAAACAACAAGGCGAACACGAGCAGGAAAGCGCCGACCAGCTTCCCCCACCCTCCGTACGCGGGCGTCGTCGCCGCGGTCGCGCAGAACCATAGAGCGTTCATGTCAAATCAGCTTCCGGATCCGTTCACCGCGGCTCAAGAGCTTGTTGATGCGGACCGAGAACTGCTCATCGACGATCACGACCTCGCCCCGGGCCAGCAGGACGCCGTTGACGAGGATGTCGACCGGCTCGGCCGGAGACCGACCGAGCTCGACAACCGAGCCGGGGCTCAGGCTCATGATGTCGCGGATCTTCATCTGGGCGCGCCCCAGCTCCACGGTTACTTTCATGTCGATATCCATCAGGACATCGATGTTCTTCACACCCGGCGCAGCGGCGGCCAGGTCATCCTCCAGGGAGTTGGACTCCGCCCCTTGGACATCCGAAGGCTCGGTCGTCTCGATGACGATGTCCTCGGCAGGATTCACGGTGGCGGTAGCGTTGTCCAATGTGGTCTCCTCCACGATATCTTCCAGATCTGGAGACATTCTACTCCTCCTCTTCCCGTCTATCGGTCAGTTTCAAGGCGCTGTTCTGATTCAGCTTGCCGGGCAGGCCCATGAACATGGGCTTGCCCTGCACTTCCAATACCAGGGGTGAGTTCACGGATTTACCGAGATGTAGCGTCTCGCCCTCGCTCAACTCGAGGATCCGTTGGAAGGTCACATTGATCTCGGCGAGATTCACGACCACGTCCGCCTGCGAACTCTTGATGCATTCGAACACCATCAGCCGGTCGCGCCTGACCTCGGCCGGCGAGCGGTACTCCGAGTTCTCATCTGGATCGAACTTGTCCCATACGGGCTCGAAGGAACTCATGGGGATACATATCCGCAAGGGCCCCTGGAGATCGTCGATGCTGAGATCGAAATTCAGGACCACAACCGGATCGTTACTCGCTACGATGCCCAGATAGTTCGGATTGTTTTCCAGATGAATAAACTCGGGCTGCAGTTCGACCAGCTCGGACGCCGAGTCTTTCAGATCACTGTTGACCTGTTCGGTGAGCATTTTGCCGATTCCCAACTCGATGTCCGTGAATTTACGCTCGATGGTCACCTCTTCGATGGGGCCGCCGAGCAGTCTCATGACCATCAGGTAGGCCATATTCAGATCGAAGTGCACCAGCGAGAAGCCACTCAGGGGCGCCAGGGTCACGATGCTTACGGCCGTCATCTCGGACAGATCGGCGCTGAACGCACCGTAGGAGATAAGGTCCAGCTTCGTGAAGCGCACCGCCGTGTTCGCGCGAAGTTGCCGCGTCAAAGCCAGCGAAACCGTCTTGGCGAAGCTCTCGCACATCTTCAGGAGGTTCTTCTCGAACTGACGCGAGATACTGTGAGCCATGCTGAAATCGAAGGATTCGACACCCGGAAACGGGGCCTGCGTCTCGGGCTTAACGAGATCGCTCACGGCTTTGGGCACACCCTCTTCTTCCGCGGCGAACTCCTGCCCCTCTTCGGGCTCGAGCAGCTCGTCGATTTTCTCACTGGTTGTGTTGGTCTCGTCGCTCATTGCGCTCCATTGCGTCTACCGACGGCGGTTACTGGACCACCATGTCGGAAAAGTAGATATTCAGCAGGCTGTCATCGGGAAGCGTGTCGCCGAGCTTGCGGAACAGCTCCGCTTTCAGGGCCGATTTGCCGTCCAGGGACCTCAGGTCCGACGAGTACTTGTTGGACAGGGACAGGATCACGATGTCCCGCAGATGGGGCAAACGCTGTTCGACCATGGTGGCCACCTTGTTGTCGGACACCTCGAGATCGATGTTGATACGCAGAAAGCTGGTGGTGGGGCCGTCATCACGTAGAGTCACCACGACCTCTTTCAAGCCCACGAGCACGCCCTGTTCCCGATCACCCTTCTTCTCTTCCGCGACCACGTCCTCCACGCCCGGCCCGGCCAGGGTCTGGAGCTTGGGGGCGATCACGAACTGCGTGACGGCGATGGCGATCACGGCCTGGGCCACGATGATCGCTGCCAGGAGGATGATCTTGTTGTCCAGGGGGCCGCCGCCCGCCTTCTTCGTTTCTTCCGTCTTCTTGCCTTCGTCAGCCATCGATCTCTCCTGCCTGTTCGAGTGGTAAGCCCAGTGGCTGCGCGTCCACCTCGGCGCTAGTCTTGATAAATATCTCAACCCGCCTGTTGGCCGTGCGTCCGGCCGATGTATCGTTCGTCCCCAGAGGTCTGTATTCACCAAAGCCGACAGCACTCATGCGCTTCGGATCGATACCCCGGCTCTGGAACCGGCGGGCTACCGAGATGGCCCTGGCCGAGGACAATTCCCAGTTGGACGGGAATCGAGCCGTGTTGATGGGTATCGAATCGGTGTGACCGGAAATGGTGATTTCCTTGCCGACCCCGCCCAACATGATGGCGATCCGATCCAGAAGCTGACGGGCGCCCGGCTCCAGTTCGGCCTGCGCCGAGGCAAAAAGAGTCGAATCGACGATGCTCAGCGTGATACCGTCGGCGGTCACCTCCACCCTCACTTGCTTGTCCATTTTTTTGTCGAGCAGGAACTGTTCCAACTGTCTGACCTGGTAATAGATCATCTCGTTCTCGGTCTGACGGGGCTGGGGGATCTGGATATTCGGCTGCTCAATGGCCGTGGGATACTGCTTGAGCACACCCAACGCGCCCTGCAGTGATTCCATTGCCTCCTTGAACTTCGTTTCCTGGATGGTCGAAAAACTGACGAGCAGGATGAAGAAGGTCAGCAGCAGTGACATCATATCGCCATAGGTGACCACCCAACCGGGGATCCCCAATTCTTCCGGCGGACATTTGCACTTCTTACCCATCTTGCCTCATGTTCCCCGTTAGGCCGCCATGCCGCCGTTTTTGGCTTCTTCGAGCTGCTGCTGTACCTTAGGCATCAGGAAGGATTTCAGCTTTTCCTCTACGATGCGCGGCGAATCGCCGGACTGGATCGACATGACGCCCTCAATGATCATCTCGCGGATCAGGGCTTCCTCGCGTGAACGCGTTTCGAGCTTGCCGGCCAGAGGAAGAAAGAACGTGTTGGCCATGACGGCCCCGTAGAGTGTCGTCAACAGGGCGACGGCCATACCCGCGCCGATCGTGCTGGGATCCTCCAGGGTCGCCAGCATATTGACCAGGCCGACCAGGGTTCCGATCATGCCGAAGGCGGGCGCGAAGGTGCCGCCGGACTCGAGGATCTTCTTGCCTTCGAGATGTCGCGAGCGCTGCTGGTCTATATCCGTTTCCAGGATCTGCTTCAGGACATCGGGGTCGTTGCCGTCCACCGCCAGGCGCAGACCCTTGCGCAGAAAATCGTTCTCTTCGGTCTCGGCATGCTCCTCGAGGGCGAGCATGCCTTCCTTACGAGCCTGTTCGGCATAGGTCACGATCTTACTGATATAGCTGGTCGGTTCGAGCGTGACGGCGAACATCGTCTTTTTCAGGATGGCGATCATGCCCAGGACCTTGGACAAAGGATAGTTCGCCAACAGGGCCATGACGGTCCCGCCGAGCACCATGATCATCGACGGCACGTTGACGAAGCCCATGAGGTTGCCCCCCATCAGGATCGCCCAAATGATCAGCGCTCCGGCCCCGATCACACCTACCAATGTTGCGATATCCACGATCCACCCCTCGCTTGGCGCCGCACGCGCCCTGGGCTAGTTGCCACTGAATGCACTATCGGCTCCGCCAACGGGTACTGGATGACTACGTGACGTGCGCCGGTAGTCGATGATCATCTGCACGACCGACTCGAGATCCTCCTTGACCATGACCTTGCGGCCCGTGGTCAGACTCAGGAGTGTATCGGGCGTGCTCTCGATGAGCTCCACCAGGTCGGCGTTGATCATCAGCTTGCTCCCGTTGAGCTTGGTTACGTTGATCATCATGTGCTCCTCATGCCGGTGCTAGCCCGGTTACCTGATCATCGAAACGATTTCCTGCAGGATCTGATCGCCGGTCGAGATGACCTTGGCGTTGGCCTGGAAAGCCCGCTGCGCCACGATCATGTTCGTCAGCTCCTGGGTCAGATCCACGTTGGATCCCTCCAGGACGCCAGACAGGATGTAGGTCCCCGTGTCACCGCCGACAAATCCGTGCATGACCGAACCCGAGTTGCCGCTGGTCACGAAGGTGTTGCCTTCGCTGCGCTGCAACCCCTGGTTGTTGGGGAAACGCGCGACGCCGATCTTGGCAAGGGTCTGGGCCGTGTCGTTGGAGAATCGACCGATGATCATGCCGTCGGTATTGATCTCGTAGTCGAGCAGTCGGCCCACGGTGAAGCCATCGGTCAGGGACTGGAGTCCCCCGTTGGCGGCGTACTGGGTCAAACCGTTGAAATCGCCGAACTGGCCCACGTCGACCTGCAGGGTTACCTCCTGTGCGCCGACATCGCCGGTCGGTTGCGGCGTGAATGTCAGACCGACGGCGTCGTCGCTGTAGCGGAACGCGAGGATCTCGCCGGTGTCGGTAAAGCTCACCGTGCCGGACCCTCCCTCCACGATCTCCTCGTTGCCTTCGAGCTCGGCGACCCAGGACCATTCGTTCCGGCCCACGACGGGCGTGAACGTGAACTGGACGTTGTGAACCTCGCCCAGTGAGTCGTAGGTGGTTGCCGAAACCGTGTAGGTTTGACCGTCCGAGGCTTCCTGGGTCTGGGCGAAGTTGAAGGAGGTTTCGAAGATGGGGTTGACCTCGCCAATCTCGCGAATGTCGACCTGGCCCAGGGCGTTCTCCATGCCCGTCTCTCCCTGCATGACCAGCTCGCCGTCGGTGTTGATGGTCACCGGCTCGCTGGAAATGCCGAATGCGATCTGCAGTCCCGTCAACAAGTCGGATACCGTCGTCGTGTCGTCCACGATCAGCTCGTTCGATGGGGCATTGCTCTCTCCCACCGAGCCGCTGATGCTGATGGTCGTGCTCGGGTTCAAAGGCGATACATTCAGACCCAGGCTCTGACCATTGCTGTTGTAGATGTCCACCAGCAGGTCGGCGTCGGTGGCGGCGGCCCGGATCTGGCCGGCCTCGCGCGCGGCATCGTAGGTCGATCCCGTGTCGCCCGGTCCGATGTCGCTGCTGAAGCTGAAGGACTGGTTGAAGTCCGATACGCTCGGTACCGTGAGTTGCAGGTTGTTGATGGACGCCGTGCCGCTGCCGTTCGTCAGTTCCAGCGATCCGTCGGCCTGCATGGCCACGGTTACGTCACCGGGGTTGAATTCCGGCAGGGTCTCGAGGGACGACACGATCCAGGCCATCAGTTCATCGAGGGACAATCCCGTGGTGCCCACCGAGAAATTGGGGACCGAGATCTGCGTGGTCGTGCCGTCGGTGACCATGCCGGTGATGCTGATCTCGTCACCGAGGGTCAGCCCGATGGCATCACCGTTCTGGGCGTAGAGATCGGTGAGCTGATCGGTTCCTGCCGCCGCCGCCATGAAGTGGGACGACTCGAGGATCGAGGACGTGGGTTCCGACGCCGCGTCCAGGTTGCCGAACAGGCGCAGGTTGGTCGAGGCACTGGCCGGCACGGTCATACTGGGATCAATGATCAGGTCCTCGAACTGCCCGTTGATGATCTCGCCCGTCGCATCGGCCATCAAGCCCTGCAGACGCATGCCGGTGGACGGATCGACGAGATTGTTCGTGGAATCGAGGCCGAAAGCTCCAGCGCGGGTGTAGTAGCTGCTGTACCCGTCGCTGAGAATGAAAAAGCCATCGCCCTGCAGGGCCAGGTCGTTGACCAGTCCCGTGTTCTGGGTGTGCCCCTGCGTGAAGCGGGCATCGATGCTGCCCACCGATGACCCCAGGCCGATCTGCTGCGGATTCATACCGCCGCGTCCGCCCGAAACCGGTCGCTGAGCGGACCGGACGGTCTGGTTCATCATCTCCCGGAAAGTCACGCGCGAGGACTTGTAACCCACTGTGTTGGCGTTGGCGATATTATTGCCGATGACGTCCAACTCGACTGCGTTCGAGCTGAGTCCCGAGATGCCTGCGTAAAGGGAACGTAGCATGAGGCCCTCCTTGTCCTCCGACGCGCTTGTCCGGAGACCGTCGGTCTAAATGCCCACCTTGGCGATTTCAGAAGCGTAGTAGTCACGTCCCGCGATACTCAGCAGGGCGAGGTTGTTTTCGAAGCGAATGCTATCCACGACACCCGTCATGTAGGTGATCGAATCGAGCGGGTTGTCCGCGCGATCCACGACACTCACCGACACCGTGTAGGATCCATCCGCCACGGTTTCTCCCGAGGTACCGAGACCGTCCCAGCCGAGATCGTTCCAGCCTGCCTCGAGTTCGGTAGTGAATGTCCGGACGACCGAGCCGTTCTCGTCGAGGACTTCGACCGTCGCGACGCCCGCGGCGGATACCTGTATCTGCGATGCCGAGGCCACGCCGTCGGTCACCGTCACCGCGTCGCCTTCCACCACGGCGTGCTTGCCGACCAGGCCAAGCAGCATGGTGTTGTTGAGCGACTGGCTGTAGACCGCGTTCTGTTCGAGGCTCGAGTTGATCTGCTCGAGTTCCTCGAGCATGGCGAACTGCGAGAGCTGTGACGTGAATTCCGCGTTGTCCAGGGGATCGAGCGGGTTCTGGTTCTGGATCTGGGTGACAAGCAACTGCAGGAACTGATCCTGCTCCGTTTGTGTGCCGTTGGTGGTCGACGTCGTCGACGTAGTGGTGCCAACCGGGCTGACGTTCATTCCTCACCCCTTTGTTCGTCCTGGCCGTCACGGTCATCGGTTTCGCGATCCGCGTTATCGTCCGGCTCGTTTTCCCGCTGACGGGCCTGCTCTTTTTCCTCATCCTCTTTGCGCTCGACGGTTACGTCGATCTGCTGCCAGTGTCCGTTGCGATTGAGAAGCAATTCCTGGAGATGCCCCGATCCGTCTTGGAGGGCCCGTGCCGCGGCCGCCGACTCCACGCGGAAATGAAGCTGGAGCTTGTCGCCATCGCGCGTGAAACGGATATCGACACGGCCGAGCTCCGGCGGTGTCAGGGTCAGCCTCAGGGATCCCTTGCCGCCCAGGCCACCCAGCCGGCCGGCCAGTTGTCCCACGACCTGCGCGCGGATCTGCTGTTCCATCTGCGGAGTCGTTTCGGGTTGGGGCTCAGGTGCGGAGGCCGCCTTGGTCATGACGAGTGGATCGGTTCCCTGGGCCATAACCTTCAACAGCGGCGCCGAAGTGTTGAAATTGCTGTTTTGACTCACATCCCGTTCCGCTTGCGGAAGTTGAGTGGAGTCCTTGGTCGTCTCCCCCTGTTCGGACGGTTGCACCGAAGCGGTGTCCGTCGAGGAGAGATTGGTCGTTTTCAAATCGTTCAGTAACTTCGCGTAATCGGCGAGTTCCGCATCATCAGTACCGGCTACCGCATTTCCAGTCGTGGCCCCGGCCCGGTACTCGGCGCCGGCCCCCCGGACGGGAATCAGCCGGGACATGTTGTCAACCAACGCCGCTGGACGGCCGGGTGACTTGGCGGGCTGTTCCGCCATGGAGTTTTCACTACGGCTCCCACGGGACGGACCTTTGTCTGCTGTGGTTCTGGTGGATTTCGGGACAGTCGACGACTGCCTTCCATCGGTGACATCCCTTGCGGCTCGCTGTTCCGTTCGCTCAGGCGAGGTCTGCGCTTTTTCGGCGCCCAGTATGCGCTCGAACTCCGCACCGTCGGGAAAGGCCATGGCGACGGCGAAAGCGATATCCGAGCGCTGATGCTCGGACGGTTTGCTCGTGGATCTCAGGTTGGCGCTGCTGCCCATCTCGTACATCAACCGTGTCCCTTCGCGCTCATGCGTGTGCTGATCTCGGCAGCCAGCCCCGGATTCATGTTCGAGAGGATCTTGGCGGCCTGCCGGTCCTTCATGTTGGCCAGGATCTGCAGGACGGTATCCATGTCCAGGCTGGCGAGGATCGGTGCGGCGCTGGCCGGTTTCATGGCCTCATAGACCTTCGAGAGCTTGGCGGCCTGGGCGTCGCTACTGCTGTTGTAGGCCGCTTGGGCTTTCGACAAGTCGGCGATCATTTCGGCTATCTTCTCCTCGCGCTCGACCTGCAGTTTTGCTTCCACTTCGTAGGTACTCTGCAAGGCGAGGACGGCCTCGCTTTCACGCTGTAGCCGGTCACGTTCCACGGCGAGATTCGCGAAGATCATCCGGGTGGCTTCTTCATCGACTTCCTCCCCACCTGTTTCCAGCGTCTGGCTCAAGTCACGCATGGCTCCCTGAAAGAGACCGTTGGTGAACAGAATGACCCCGAAGATCACGAGGAAGGTCAGGGTTGAGATTATGATTATTGACTTCATCGTTGGCGCGCGCTCCCACGGGATGCGATTTCATCGATGTGTTTCTGATCGAGACGGCGTTGCCGCTGCGACCACTCGTCGTTCTGCTTTTCACGCAACAGTTCCAGGACTCTGACCTCTCGCTGAGCGTCGAGGAGAATGTGTCGTTGCTGATCGGCCTTGCGTCTGATCATCGCGGCTTCTTCCGTATTGCGGCGAATCAAGTGCTGCTGTCCCTCTACGAATTCCGTCAATCGTCTCCGCTCAACGACTTCTGCGCCCGAGGCCTCGGCTGCGACCGTCCGTGTCAGCTCACGACAGCGAAGCTCCATCCGGGCACTGTCCCGGTCGAGAGCCAGAGCGGCGGACTCGATCGCATGCAGCTTTCGTGCCTCACTCTCCATACGCCGGCGACGATAACGCAGGACCTTTTCCAGCTTGAAGTGGAATGCCATCCACTACTCCGTTGTCAGTGACACCAAGTCACTTATGGAACTATCCCAAGAAGCCTTCTCTGCGATGGTCTGGCTCATGAATCGCTGAATCGCTTCCTGTTTCGACAGCGCGGCATCGACCAGGGGATCGGAACCGGCCACGTACGCACCGATGTTGATCAGGTCCCTGTTTTCCTCGAGGGCCTTGAGCCAGCGCATGAGTGTGATACCGGATTCGATGACCGGCTTGTCGACGACGGCGTTACGCAGACGCGACACGCTGCCCAGTATATCGATGGCCGGGAACCGCCCCTGGCGCGCCAGATCGCGGCTCAGCATGATGTGACCGTCGAGGATGGAGCGCATGGCATCGCCGATAGGATCGTGTTCGTCGTCACCCTCGATCAGAACCGTGAAAAAAGCGGTGATCGCATTGGTGTTCGACCAACCCGACCGCTCGCACAACTTGGGCAACGTGGCGAAGACCGAGGGGGTGTATCCCTTGGTGGTGGGCGGCTCGCCGACGGCCAGCCCGATTTCGCGCAGAGCCATGGCATATCTCGTGACGGAGTCCATCATGAACTGGACATTACGGCCCTGATCCCGGAAGAACTCGGCGATGGTCATGGCGGTCTCGGCGCCCTTGACGCGCAAGACGGCGTTTTCGTCGGACGTGACCACTATCACCACGCTGCGCGCCAGCCCTTCAGGGCCCAGATCGCGCTCGATGAACTCGCGGACTTCACGCCCTCGCTCGCCGATCAGCGCGACCACGTTCACGTCCGAAGACGCGTTGCGCGCCAGCATGCCCAACAGGACGCTCTTGCCCACGCCACTGCCCGCGAAGATCCCCATGCGCTGCCCCCGCGCCACGGTAACCAGGCCGTCCATGGCCCTCACGCCGGTGGCGAAAGGTTCGGTGATGCGCTTGCGCGTGAGAGCCGGTGGCGGCGTCCCCTTGACCAGACGTTCACGGACGTGAGCCAGCGGTGGGCCGTTGTCGAGAGGATGTCCCAGTCCATCGAGAACGCGACCGAGCAGACAGTGCCCCGTCGGAACGGTGAGTCGGCTGGAAGCCACGGTCACCTTTTGACCTGGCGCGATACCCTCCATGGTCTGGTAGGGCATGACCATGGCATGTCCGGAGCGGAACCCGATGACCTCGCCCATTACCGCGAGCTGCGACCGTCCGACGTCCACGCGACAGACGGATCCGACCGAGGCGGTCAGGCCCTTCACTTCGATGGTGAGTCCCACGATATTCTCGACAGTACCGGTAACCCGGATCGTGTCGGCTCGACGGACTTTCTGGATGGTTTTGCCCCAGGGCAGACTCAAGAGGGCTCCTCCGGTGTGTCCCCGGCTTCCTGGATACTTTCACGGACAACATCGGCCAGACGGTCGAGACGTCCCGTGACGGTGTAGTCCCACTCCTGTCCGTCCGCGGTGATCAGGCAACCACCACGTTCGATGCGTTGATCGACGTCGATCTGCTCGATGTTCAGACGGGCCATGTCGTCGGGGCGGGCCTCCAGGTAGGTCGCATCCTCCGGATTCACGACAACCGTGAATTTCGTCCCGCGCTTGGCGCGGTAGACGATCGTTTCGACGGCAGTATGCAAGGCGGCCTGGTCGAGTTCGATGGCGCGTCGGGTAACCTGTTCGGCCATGACGATGGCGAGATCGACAGCGTGGTGGGCGATGGACTTCAACTCGGTGTCGACCTTGTCCGCCAGCTTCCGCGAGAGGGTGTCGATAATCGCCTTTTCCTGCGCGCTCTTGACGACCTGCTCGGCTTTCACCTCTTTGAGCAGTTCAGCGTGCAGATCTTCGCGGACGAGCTGGAAGAGGGCTTCACGTTCATGAATTTCAAGTCGGCCCAGAAAGCTGGCCAGGCCGTCGAAGGGGAAGTCTTCGACAAAATCCGTTGGGCATTCGGCAGGAATCGCATCACCGACGAATTCGTCGGACATGGCGACGGCAACGGACTGCTCAAATAAATCATCAGGCGACCACTGACGCACCGCCGCCTCCCCTGCCGAGAACGATCACACCTTCGTCCATCATCCGCCGTACGACCGATACGATATTCTGCTGCGCTTCCTCGACATCGGAAATGGGCACCGGTCCCATGTACTCCATGTCTTCCTTGATGCCGGCGCTCGCCCGCTTGGACATGTTCTTGAAGATCTTCTCCTGGATGTTGTTGGGCGTTCCCTTCAGGGCGGTGGCGAGTTCCTTGCCCTTGACCTCCTTGAGGATCTCCTGGATGTAGTGGTCGTCCAGGTTGATCATGTCCTCGAAGACGAACATGAGATTCTTGATCTCGGTGGCGCACTCGTCGTCGATTTCCCGCACGTCGTCGATGATCTCCAACCACGAATCCTGATCGATCTCGTTGAGAACGGCCGCCACCTGCTTGCGTCCGCCGAAGTTGCGGGCCGTGCCCGAGATTTCATCACGGACCAGGCTGTTGAGTGTCTCTTCGACGATTTTCAGGGCCTGGGGATTCGGTTTGTCCAGAGTCGCCATGCGGTGGGCGATGCTCCCCTGTAGTGCGCCCGGCATCAACGATATGATCGGACCACTGGTCCGGGGGTCGACATAGGACAGGACCAGGGCAATGGTCTGGGGATGCTCGTTCTTCAGGTAGTTCATGACCGTCAGATGGTCGACACGCTTCAGGTTGTCGAAGCCCTGCATATCGCTGAAACCCGTGGCGCGGGTCAACACCGAATCGGCCTGCCGCTTGCCGAGAGCCTCCTCGAGAATCTCCAGGGCACTGTTTTCGCCGCCGAACTCGACACCCGACGCCCGGCGCCGCATGTCGACGAACTCTTCGAGGACCTCCGACTTGTCTGCATTGCTGATGAGCGAGATCTCGGAGATCTGGGCGGTGATCCCCTCCATCATCTCTTCGGGTAGCCGCTTGATGACCTGGCCGGCGACCTTGGGCCCCAGCGAAATCATCAACACGGCGATCTTGCGCATTATCTCTTTGTCAGCCAAAACGCGAACTCCCGTTCTTCGTCTACCAGGCTAGGCGCTTTCGGAGTCGCCCACCCAGGCCTGTACCAGATCCGCGATTTCCTGGGGATTGCTACCCGCGAAATCACGAACTTCAGTGAGATTGTTTTCCAATGTCACGATCGAGGCATCCGTTTCCAGTAGGTCGGCGTCCGGGCCCTCGGGAACCTGCTGATTCGGTCCGGCGCTCGGCTCATAGGACTGCCCGGCCATGTCGCCCAGCGCGTTGCGCAGCCGGAAGGCCATGAAGACGGCCAGCGCGAAGAGCAGGACCTTGCCGACGAGTTGGGGCAGTGTCTGGAGCAGGGGCGATACCATGACCCCCTGCTCGGCCGGATCCTGGGTCGGCACCTGGAACTGCATGTTGACCACTTCGATGCGGTCGCCGCGCTGTGTATTCAGCCCCACGGCCGATTGCACGATGCGCTGGATCTGATCGAGCTCGTCTTCAGGCAGGGGCGTATATACTGGCTCGGCGTCGTCGCCGGCACTCTCGTAGCGCCCGTCGACGAAGACCGCGACGGTCATGGTCTTTACACCACCGACTTCACCCACCACCGTTTCCATGGTCTCGTTGATCTCGTAGTTGGTGGTCGACTGCTCGTTGCTGCCGCCCTCACCCTCGGTACTCTCGTTTCGTTCTTCGCTGCGCACGACCGTCTGGTTGGGATCGTAGGTATGGCGTTGCTGCTCGAGTTGCTCGAAGTTCAGCGTGGCGTCAACGCGCACGATGGCGCGGTTGGGCCCCATGACCTGTGCGAGCATCCCCTGGGCCTTCTCGGCCAGATAGGCGTCGACTTCCTTTTTCATGGCGAGTTGGCTGTCCGACCGCGCCAGGCCTTCGCTGCCGTAATTGTCGCTCAACACCACGCCGTACTGGTCCAGAACCGATACGTTGGGCTTTTCGAGTCCCTCCACCGCACCGGATACCAGGCTTTGCATGCCCTGGATCTGGCTCGGTGACAACACCGTCCCGCGCCCGAGCGTGAGCACGATGGTCGAGGTGGCGGGCGACTGCATCTTCTTGAAGATCGACGGTTTGGGCAGCACCAGATGCACGCGGGCCGCGCGGATGCCGTTGATCGATTCGATGGTCTGGGTGAGTTCACCTTCGAGGGCGCGTTTGAAATTCACGTTCTGGATGAACTCGGTCATACCGTACTGCTTGCCGTCGAAGATGCCCCAGCCGACCGTTCCGGATGAGGGAATCCCCTTGGCCGACAAGTCGACACGCAGACGGTGGACCACGTTCTCGGGCACCATGATGGTCGTGCCGCCATTGGTCAGTTCCGCGTCCACGTTCAGCTTGCTCAACTCATCGATCGCCAGGGAGGCGTCCTCGGGGCTGAGGTTGGTGAACAGGACCGCCTGTTCTTCGCTCTGCAGCCAAACGCTGAAGATGGCCACGCTGATCACGGCCGCGCAGACGATCAAGCCCATCAGAATCTTCTGATTGAACGTGAACCTGGCCAGGACGGCCTTGAGATTGTCGAGCATTTGCCTCATCGCTTCGCGTCAGCTCCTTGGTGTGGTCCGGCGTCGGTTTCGCCCGAATCGCTCTACAGTTGCATTTGCATGATCTGGTTGTAGCTCTCCAGCAGCTTGTTCCGCACTTCGAGCATGAGCTCGAAAGCCAGCTGCGCTTCCTCGGCGGCGATCATGACGTCATGAACCTCGCCGACCTGTCCGGTCACGGCGCCCTCGACCATTTCGTCCCGGAAGTCCTGGGCCCGATCCACCGACTGGATGGCTTCTTGAAGTTTGGTTGCAAAGGACGGGCCACCCGCACCTCGAACCGACCCGCCGCTGTAAACTTGTCGCGGATCGACGATTCCCGGCATCTTCACGGCATTGACGGCCATAGGCTAACCTCCCCTAGATATCGAGCGCTTTGGCGAACATCTGCTTGGCCGCCTGTACGGCCGAGACGTTGGCTTCGTAGGCGCGGCTGGCGGTGATCATGTCCACCATTTCGGTGATGACATTGACGTTGGGCATCAGGACGTAGCCTTCCTCGTCCGCATCGGGATGACCCGGGTCGTAGACGACCTTGAATTCCGACGCGTCGGGAGCGGTCTGGACGTTCATGTCCACGCCTCGTGAAACGGCAGAACCCGCGGCCCCGCCTCCGGACGAGATGTGCCTGGGATCGGTGATTGTCATCGACCCATTGGCTCTTTGTTCGGGGCTGGGCAGGGCGCGCCGGCAGAGCGTTTCGGATAAAGTTTGCTCAAAAACCACACGCTCGCGCCGATAGGGCGTCCCGTCGGCAGTTCGGGTGGTCTCGGCGTTGGCCAAATTCTTGGCAACCGTGTCCATTTTCGTCCGCATCCCGGACAAGCCGGATGCGCTGATCTTTATGGAACTGAACAGTCCATCACCCATGTCAGTCCTCCTTCACTAGCGCACGCTGCCACTGACGGCTTCGCGCAGCTGCGTGTACTTCATACTCAGGACGCGGGTCGCCAGGCGGTACGACAGTTCGGTCGTCGCCAGGCTCGTCATTTCCGTATCGACATTCACGTCATTGATCCCGTTCTCGTAGCCGCTGTCCTGTGTCGCCACTTCACCCATGGTGTCGGTGGCGTCCCTCACACCGACAGGCATATGCCCCGCATGGGTTTGACGTCCCTTCAGTGCGCCGCCACCCGCGCTGCGCAAGAGACTTTCGAAGCGGTACTCCTTGGCCTGGTACCCCTGGGTCTCGATGTTGGCAAGGTTCTCGGACACCACCTGGTGACGGCGGGAATACACCGTCAGGGCTTGCTTCAGATGACCGAGATGGGCTTGATCGAAGATCGTGGTATTGAACATGGTCCCGTCTAGCCTCCGTGCTCGAATCGTCGACTTTGCGGATCGTGCGTTGCCGGCAGGGCTCCATCCCGTTTGCCGGGAACTCCGCAGTCATCAAGAACTGTTCCAGGTCCGTCACACGGCATGATTGACCAGCCCCATGAACAGCTCGTCGTTCTCCGCTTCCACCTGGAGGATCTTCTCGATCAACTCCCCCACCGTGTGCAGCGATTGCTGCAGACGTATGGGGTGAGAGCCGCCAAGCCCGTCCCGATTGCGTTCCCAGTAGCTCCGGGCCGTCGCGCTCTCGCGCTCGAGGCGCGCGATCTCGTCTAGACGATCCCGCTTGGCGTCGAGCACATGCCGAATGCGCCGCAGGCTCTCACCCGCCCGCACCAGGTCGGACTGGTCCCTGGACAATTGCAGGACCTCCTGGTAGAGCACGCGTTCCCGTCCGTAAAGATCGATCAGGCCTTCCAGCAACATCGGACCGTTCAGGGCCGTCTCACCGGACGTGCAGGCCATCGGTGCCATAGCGCACACCCTCCTTCTTGACTTCGTTCATGGCCGCGACTGTCCCGGCCAGTTCACAAGCCCGCAGCTGCCAGCCGGTGGGCTCGGCAGCGTTACAGGCTTCTTGTAAAAGCGGTTCCGCAGCCTCGTAGAGGCCGTCGAGCAAGAGATCGTTGGCGATCTGAAAGCGGGCCCAACGGCCGACATCCAGATCCTCCCGTACAGCCAGGAGTCGATACAGACGAAGAGCGTCGTGACGTCTGTCCTGGAGATAGAGATAATCGGGCAGCGCGCGAACGAACCACGCGATCTGATCCCGGTTCAGTTTGTCGGTCAAACGGGCGTCCCGAGCAATCGTCTTGAGCAGGGGCAACGCCTCAGACCCACGGCTCAGATAGCTCAATGAGAAGGCGTGCCAGTAGTGAACTTCCAGGGGAAGGTCATCCAACTGGGTATCGACCTTTTCCATGAGATGCCCCAGGTTTTTGTCGTCGCGTTGGGAGAGATAGTGGCGGTACGCCAGAACGATCGCGTCGGATCGGTCTTCCAATTGGGGCATACCGACCATGTTCAGCATTTCTTCGAGGACCTGCAGCGAGTCGCCGATCATGATGGCGGTCGCAAACATCTCCCGGGCGATCTCACCGTTTGAATTCAACGAGCCGCGAGCGCGTGCGGCCGTGCGATACCAACGCATCGCTTGGCGGTAATCCAAGATCTCTCGACTGGCGCGGGCGTTGTTCAAGCATTGGATCTCGGTCGCGAAATCCGTGCTGTTCCAGGCGCGTCCAATCGATTCGTCGTAGGTAATTAGAGCTCGTGCCGCGGATAGCCGGCGATCGTAACTCTCGTTCTCGATCGTCGTCTGCGTGAGGCCGATGGGATAAAGCGCGGTTTTGGATTCGGGACCATGGAGCGCTTGCAGCCACTGTGAGTATCCGAGCAGTTCCGCACGGGAAAGGCCCTCCGCGGCAAACACCAGGCTGCCCTGGAAAACAGCGAAGAACGCGATCCATATCCAGAGAGTGGTAGCCAGACAGTATTCTTGACGAGAGCGCATGATTTCCTTGCTCTTGGAGCCGTAAATGACGGTTTCAGCAAGGAGTTTGCAATCGGCGTGCCTGTCGGGTGGGATGGTGAATCGGGGTATGAAAAAACCGGGAGGCTTTCGCCCCCCGGTTCATCGCACATCGGTAGATCAAGACATGTCGGCTTATCACGGTCGTAAGTCTATCAAGGCTCGTAGGTCGATTAAGACTCGGCTTCGTCCTGGGCGAGCTTAGCCGCTTCATCGTACTGACGCAGCTTCTCGCGCAAAGTCTGGCGGGAGATACCGAGTATACGCGAAGCCTTCGACTTGTTGTTGCCGGTCTTGTCCAGCGTGTAAATGATCTGTCGCTGCTCCACCTGGGACAGCGATACCAGCCCCACGCCCGAACCGTGCGTTGAATCGGCAGCAGCACGCGGATCCCGGCCCTCGGCAATGTGTGCCGGGAAGTGGCTGAGCTTCAACTCGTCGGGCTCCTCGAGGATCATGATCCGCTTCAGCACGTTTTTCAGCTCGCGGACGTTCCCCGGCCAGGGGTAGCGCTGCAGGGCCAAACCCAGCTTGGCGTCGGGGGGTGCGGTGGACAGTCCCAGCTTGGCGTTCAGATCATTGACGAAATGTTCCAGGAGCACGCCCACGTCTTCGGGGCGCTCACGCAGGGGCGGAATGTGGATTTCCACGACCTGTAGGCGATAGTAGAGATCGTTACGGAAGGCACCGGCCGCGATGGCCGCGTCCAGATCCCGGTTGGTGGCCGCGACGATCCGGGCATTGACGTTCAGTTCTTCCTTGCCCCCCACGCGCCGGTAGGTGCGGTTCTCGATGACCCGCAACAAGCGACTCTGCAGGAGGATGCCCATCTCACCGATCTCGTCCAGGAAGATCGTGCCCTGTCCAGCCAGTTCGAACAGGCCCTCCTTACGGGACTTGGCGTCTGTAAAAGCGCCTTTCTCGTGGCCCATGAGCTCGCTCTCGAGCAGAGATTCGGGTACCGCCGCACAGTTGATCTCCATGAAAGGTTCACCGCGGCGGTCACTGGCCTCGTGAATGGCACGGGCCACGATCTCCTTGCCGCTGCCCGATTCGCCCTGGATCAGGACGGACGTATCGTTGCCGGCCCGACTCGCCCCCACCTTTTCCAGCAGAGCCTCTATACCGCGCAGTCCGGGACAAGCCCGGATCAAACCCATGTAATGCGAAGTGGAGACGCCGGCTGCCTTCGGAGCGCGCTTGGTTGACGGCTTGGTCTCCGTCACGGTGACGTCCGGCACCTTGCTCACGCGAAGAGCCGCCGCTACCTGCTTGCGCATGTCACTGAGCTTGAACGGTTTCTGGATAAAATCATAGGCGCCGAGGCGCATCGATTCCACGGCCGTGTCCACATCGCCGTAAGCGGTCATCATGATCACGGGAGTTTGCCGACTCTGATTGCGCAGGGCCTGCAGGAGCTCCAGGCCGGATACGTTCGGCATCTTGAGATCAGTCACCACCAGATCGTAGATCTCGGTGTTGAGCTTGGCCAAGGCCTCCTCACCCGTTTCGGCGGAATCCGTGTCATAGCCTTCGACGGACAGTGACTCGGCCAACGATTGGCGAATGGCGGCCTCGTCGTCCACAATGAGGATCCGTTGATTCATGACATCTCCTGTTCTTGCTCGCTGGGTGCGATTCCGTCAGAATCGGGATTTTCTGGTAAGAAGATCGCGAATATCGTGCCAGTATCATCACTTTGGACAGAAATACAACCATCATGAGCCTGTACGATTTTGCGACAGATGGAAAGTCCCAGTCCGGTACCGGCGCTCTTGGTCGTGTAGAAGGGGCGGAAGATGCGTTCCAGGTCCTCGGGATCGACGCCGGAGCCCTGGTCGGTGACGGCGATCCGGAATCCGCTCTGCTGACGGGCCTCACCTGATTCGGGGTCGTTGATCAGCAGATCGTTCCTGTGCCGGAGATCAATCGAAACAGTCGTCGTCGCCGGCGCCGCGTCGATGGCGTTCAGCAGCAGGTTGAGCACGACCTGCTTCAACTGGGTCCCGTCGGCGTTGGCCGTGACCGCCGACCCGCGGGGGGTTCCCTCGGCGAGACCGAGACGAACATCCTGCTCATCGGCCCGGGGCCGGGCCAACACCAGGCAGTCTCTCACCAGCCGCCCCAGATCGACCTTGCCGCATACGGGTTCGTAAGGGCGCACGAACTGAAGCATGCGCGTGATGGTATCGTTTATGCGGTCCACTTCACCGGTAATCACGTCTATATAGCGTCGTCGGTCGTCACCGGCTTCGAGACTGTCGCTCAAGAGCTCGGCCTGGGCGCTCAGTCCCATCAGGGGATTGCGGATCTCGTGGGCGAGAGTCGCCGACATCTCGACGAGGCTTTCCAGGTTGTCCGCCCGTTGCTTCTCCTCGGCGAGACGCTTGACCGGGCGCAGGTCCTCCAGCACCACGACACGCCACATCTCGTGGCGGCCGCGTCCGGGCATCAGGGACGCCTGCACCATCACCGGCACGGCGATCCCGTCGAGTCGCATGACGCGCCCTTCCCCATAGAACGGTTCGGGATCGCCACTCTTGAGGGCGGCCAGTGCCGGGCCCTCGATATCCTCGAAGCGCAGTAACGCATCCAGGAACAGTTCCGGGAGACCTTCGAGATTGAAAGTGCCGCGCCGGAAAAAGGCGGCCGACGGTCCCGATTCGTCGGAACTGCGGCCGCGGCCGATCGTCGGCGAGGGCTCGCTGACGATGTTCGGCGCCTGTTGGCAACCGCTCAGCAATTCGCGACCGCCGCGATTACAGAAGATGGTTGTGCCCATCTCGTCCAGGACCCAGATACCGCTGCCCACCGATTCGAGAACCCGGGAGTTGAAGGTTCCCAGTTCCCGCATGCGGTCCATCATCTGGGCCGCGGCGACTTCCTCGGCCAGTATGATCTGGGCGGTGCGCAGGAAGGCGAGTTGACCGCTGGACGCCAGACGCGGCTGAAAATCAAGGAGCAGCATATAGCCCAGACAGGCGTGCATGTGTTCCAGGGACAGGGCCGCCACCACCGGTAGCGTCTCCCCGGCTGTCGCCTCTTCTTCGGGCTCGAGTGTAATGATCGCGGGCTCATCGTGCTCGGGATCCTGCAGGCGACGCTCCGCTTCCAGGCGCGCGATAACCTTGTCCCAGGCCTCTTCGCCCCACTGGAAAGTCTGGCGCGGCGCGAAAGGCGAGCCCGGCGCGGGGCGCAGGACCAGAGCCGCACCCTGGGCGCCGACAAAATCGGCCATGGTGCCCAGCAGCGATTCGAGGGTGCTGTCCCAGTTGGGCGTCGTGCTCAGTTCGCGCCCGATGGTATAGAGCAGCGACAGCTGATCCATGTGTTCGGTCAGAGCCTGGTTGACCTGCTCGAGGCGCTCGTGTGATTGGGCCAGATCGTCACCGGCGCGAACGAGCTGCTCCTGAAGACGCTGCTTGTGGGCGCGCAGGCGCGAGGTCGTTTCACGCTGCTGCAGACCGAGCCGATAGGTCTCGTCGAAGACGCGTAGTCGCTCGCTCGCCCGTTCCAGCGTGCGGCCCCAGGCGTCCTGATCACCGATGAGCACAGCGTCGAACAGACCGGCTCGAAAGCCGTCGGTCAACACCATGTCGTCGCATCCGTCGTGCAAGAGAACCGGCAGGGCGCCGGCGTTGACGGTCCGCAGATCACGCACCAGGGTCGGTAAGTCGTCGATCGTTCCCTGCGCATCCGGCGTGGCCGGCAACACGACCAGGACACCCGCGGGCGTATGATCGGTCGGCGGCCGCACGGCCGACAAGAGATCTCTTCTTACGGGGTGGAACGCCATGCCGTCGGTCGACGAAAAGCCGTGTCCGTCCCACATGGGATCCGCAGCCATGATAATGGGAAATCTGAACAAAACGCTGTCTCCCCCGGACGCTGTTGAATGCCGGGTCGGCGAAAAGCTGCACGATAGTAATTATCTAGCGGAGTGTAAAGATTCTGACCAGCATAGGCAACTCAATATATGTCGCTATCTGGTGTATATTTCGCGGAATCTCCGGCGTAGTCAAACGGGTTTGCTCTTACTCCAGCAGCGTGTCGAGTCCGCGCATGAGGCTCGTCAACTGACCGGCCACCTGATCACGCACTTCGGCCGAGCCGTACACACCCGACTGCAGGCGACGCTTAACAATCTCGATCTTCTCCTGTCGTACGGGCTCCTCTTCCACCAGCTGGGCGCGCCCCATGTCCAGCAACTCACGCATTTGCTCAAGTTTGCGAGCCGAGGTCGATATCTCGAGATGCTCGCTGTCCGGCACGACGGTCTGTCCGTCCGGCTTGCCGGTTTCGAGTTTTTGCGGGGCCTCGTCGCCCGACTCGTTCAGACGATTCGACTGGAACTGCGCCAAGGCGCGGGGGGCGCTGAGTAGACTGCGATCGATCTTGTTGGCTGACATCTAGGTCGGTCTCCTTGAAGTGACGGGCCTCTTAGCTTATCTAGATTATATAAATAAGCAAAGGTGGGACCATGCGGCAAGTGAAGCCCACTTTGAGAATACTCTATCGGCAACAGGGACGCATACTTTAGCATATGTGCGTTATCATGCTGATATTAGACCATTTGATTCAATCCGTTCAAACAAAGCAATCACCGGCAATCCTGGGGTCATTTTGGAAGAATGGCGCACCGGTGACCACTTATTGATACCTAAATTGAGCGATTTTCCCAGTTGAAAGACTCCACCTGCTGGGATCTGGATGTGATGGTCCTGGACAACGACGAGGCGCTGAAACGAGAGGGCGTCT
>CAYYYS010000007.1:0-99591 GCA_964476155.1 uncultured Fibrobacteraceae bacterium | reverse complement strand
TCTTCTTGGCGACCTTCTTCTTGGCAACCTTCTTCTTGGCGACCTTCTTCTTGGCAACCTTCTTCTTGGCGACCTTCTTCTTGACAACTTTTTTCTTGGCGACCTTTTTCTTCTTGGCCTTTTTCTTGGCCGCGGCTGCCAGAGTCAAACTCTCCTCCATCATGGACCTCGCTTGCTGACATTGAACTCCGGCCGCCCGACGCACATGGACGACCACGAATTGTCCGACACTGGCTCCGTCCACGTCCTCTATCACGGGTTGATGTCCATCGACTCTTGTTGGTGTCCGTTGTCGAAGGAACTCCCGACCTGCTTCGGACGTCGTGAACAATTCGCGAACCAGTCGAAGACATTATTCCGAGCATGAAAATCGGTGTCAACATAAAAAGAGATCGGCAACGCCGATCTCTTTTAAAAGTCATGGTGCTCGGGGCGGGATTTGAACCCGCACGGCTTGTGGCCACTACCCCCTCAAGATAGCGTGTCTACCAATTTCACCACCCGAGCCCAGGAGGTATCGACAACGACTACTCGCCGCCGCCGCTGTTCTCTTCGTTGCTCTCGTTCACAACCGGTGCGTCCTCCGCGGGCGCGTCGGTC
Organism: uncultured Fibrobacteraceae bacterium; assembly: GCA_964476155.1. GTDB lineage: Bacteria > Krumholzibacteriota > Krumholzibacteriia > LZORAL124-64-63 > LZORAL124-64-63 > JAHIYU01. The sequence continues at coordinate 98,991 of CAYYYS010000007.1, read as the reverse complement.
ACCAGGGGCGCGCCATCACCGACGGGCAATACGATGTCGCTCGTCAGCGTACCCTCTTGGAGTGCGTCGCCAATCGCCGAGCGTGTAGACACGCGATCAGCGGTCAGCATGAAGAGGACCGCCGATGTCGTGAAAAAGCCGACCGCGAGATAAACGGTCACCTTGGTCAGGGCCGTTGTCATCGACCGCGATCCGAACATCTGCTGGGGCATTCCGCCGCCACCACCGAAGGCGCCAGCCAGACCGCCGCCCTTGCCGGACTGCATGAGCACGATGACGACCAGCATCAGGCTGATGATCACATGGAGGATCATGAAAAATGTGTACAACATCGAGAGGTCTCCCGCTGGTATTACAGAGCAAAGTAAACGCCACCGGTAGATCGGCAGCGTCCGATAAACTAACACCTCGACATGCCATTGTCAACCGACTCAAATCCGTTGTGTTCAAACGTCACAGAGGGCTGCCACACCCGGAAGTTCGCGCCCTGCCATGAATTCCAGCGATGCCCCGCCGCCGGTGGAGATGTGGGTGATGCGGTCGGCCAGGCCAAGCTGGTTCACGGCCGCCACCGAATCGCCACCACCGATGACGGAATGGGCGCCGCCGTCTGTCGCCACGGCCACCGCCTCCCCAACCGACCGGGTACCCACGGCAAAAGCCGGGATCTCGAAAACACCGAGGGGACCGTTCCAGAAAACAGCGGCCGCTTCGCCGATGGCCTTGGCGTATGTCGCGATGGTGCGCGATCCGATATCCAACCCTTGCCAGTGGTCGGGAATGTCCGTGACCAACACCTCACGTCGAGCCGCGTCGCCACTGAAGTCGTCGGCGACCATGACATCCTCGGGCAGGATGAGTTTGGCCCGCGAAGTTTCCACCTTGGCGAGTATTCGCTCGGCCACGTCCAGGCAACTCTCGTCGACGAGACTGTCGCCGATGGACAAGCCGTGCACCTTGAAGAAGGTGAAGATCATGCCGCCACCGAGCAGCAGGTAGTCGACTTCGTCGAGAAGATTGAGGATAACTTCGACCTTGCCCTTGATCTTGGCACCGCCAAGAATCGCGACGAACGGGCGCGACGGACCATCGACGAGCAAGCCCAGGTTCGCCAGTTCCTTTTCCATGAGAAAACCTGCGCAGCTTTGCGAGAAAAACTCTGCGGCGCCGACGGTGGATGCGTGCGCACGATGGGCGGTACCGAATGCGTCGTTCACGTAGACGTCACCCAATGACGCGAGTCGCTTGGCGAATCCGGGATCGTTCTCCGTCTCCTCGGCCGCATAGCGGAGATTCTCCAGCAACAGGACTTCTCCGGGCATCAGCTTCTCGGCGGCGGTTGTCGCCGATGGGCCGGCGGTGTCTTCGGCGAAGCGCACGGGCGCGTCGATCAACTCCGCCAGACGATCCGCCACCGGACGCAGGGACATCTCGGGAACGATCTTGCCCTGGGGGCGACCGAGATGACTCATCAGCACCAGGCCGGACCCCGCTGACAGGACGTGCTTCATTGACGGCAGGGCCGCACGGATGCGCGTGTCGTCGGTGATGCCGCCGTCCTTGTCCAGAGGGACGTTGAAGTCGACCCTCATCAATACCTGCTTGCTGTTCAGATCCACTTGAGCGAGTCCCAGCTTCTTCATCGCGCCAATCCCTCGTTCCGGACGTTGATTTCTTGCCAGTGCGTGCGAGATGGTAGATAGACCGGTCAATACTGTCAAGTATGCTGGCGATCCATCGCCAAACCGGGCGCCAGTACCCAGGATACGCGCCATCCCGCCCCAGCCAGACTCGCCGCCACGGCGGCCGCCGTGGCGCCGCTGGTCACGAGATCATCGATCAGCCCCACCCGTGCCGCTTCACCGTTGTCACGCGACCGAGCGGCGAACACACCGCACACGTTTTGATCCCGAACCTCTTGCCGGGACGGCAGCTTGGCCTGTTGGACCGTGGCGCGGATACGTCGTACGAGATCCGGCGACACCACCACGTCCCGCGCGTTTCCCAGCAATCGCGCCAACACTTCTGCCTGGTTGAAGCCCCGCTCGCGCAGACGGCGACCGTGCAACGGCACCGGCACGAGACGATCCACGTCCCCCCCCGTCGCGACCGCCAGATCCCAGGCCTGCCCGGCCAGATCCGCCAAGGGCCAGGCCAGACCCCGACGCCCGCGATATTTCCACGCCGATACCGCGTCCACCAGATCCGCGCAGGTCCGCATCCCGCCGCACGCGGTGACCGCGACATCACCATCGCCGATGACACCGGCCAGCGGTGCCGGTGCCAGAACCCTCGTCGCGCAGTCGCGACAGAGGACCGGGGCATCGCACCAGCGGAGTCCCTCGACACGAGCTCCCCGCATTTCGGATGCCACGGCCTGGCCACAGACCCGGCAGGCGACGGGCAGCAAGACTTCCAACAAGGCGTTACCCAGCCGACAACACCAATGCGTCACGACGATCTTGCCGATCCGGGAGGAAGGGATGCGGGAGATTTCAGATGGAGGCCAAAGCGTCGGCCATGACCCGGCGGGGTGCATCGCGATTGAACCACCAAGCGAACGAGAGGGCTCCCTGGGCCAGCAACACGGACAGACCGTCGTGATGGCGGCCGCGGGAAAGCCCGCGCGGGAGCGTCGCGCCATCACCGTAATTCATATCCAACCACAGCGTGCACGTCGTGGGATCCACCAGCGATGATGGCGGCGTCACATCTTTCGACACGCAGGAAACACATAGATAGTCCGTCGTGAAGCCAAGGCTATCTGACGAGGTCTCCCAGTCCAGGAGTCTCACCGTCCGTAAGGGATCATCCCCGACGTCCAACCAGGCCTTCATGTCGTCGCGACTCTCCCCCGGTCGGGCCAGGACTCTCACAGTGTCTAAGCCCATTTCAATCAGGGCCACAACGACGGCCCGAGCCGCTCCTCCCGCCCCCAGGACCAGACCGTTCCGGCATCGGTCCTCGCCCAGCCCCGCGGACAAGACCTCGCGAACGCCGCCCACGTCCGTGTTGTGTCCCACCCAGCCGTCGTCGCGAACACGCACGGTGTTCACTGCCCCGGCCCTGCGCGCGGCATCGCTCAAATCGTCGCAAAGTTCAGCCACGGCCCGCTTGTGGGGCGCCGTCACGTTGAAACCAGCCAGCCGGAGACGGCCCCGGTTGTGCAGGAGACGCGCCAACTCGTGATGAGCGATCCGCACGGCGCGATAGTCGTAGGGAAGGTCCGCCGCACGCAGGGCCGCGCCCTGGATAAGCGGCGAGAGGGAGTGCGCGATGGGATCGCCCAGCACGGCGTAGAACGGCGCGACGGGACACCAGGGCTCGCCGCCGCGCAACCAACCGGACGCGTCCGGAATCAGGGTGAGCGTTTCGGGATTCGGGCCGGCCATCACCGCGCTCCGGCTCGCCGCCGGACGAACAGCAGAACGACACCGAGGGCCATCAGGCCGAGGCTGATCCACTGGCTGGTGGTCAGGCCGAGCGGTCCGACCGCGCCCGCCTCATAGTCGCGCCAGAAATCCACAAGGAACCGGGAAAGCCCGTAGAGCAGGATGAAACGAGCGAAGGTCGCGCCCTCGAAGTACGACCACCGTTCCCAGAGCAGGGTCAAGGCAAAGGCCATAAAACCGCCCAGCGAACTGTAGAGCTGAGTGGGATGAATCACCGCGCAGTCGGTTTCCCAACCCGCGGCGCAGGTCTCGGGAAAACTCATACCGAACGGTCCATCGGTGGGCTTGCCGTAACAGCACCCGTTCAGGAAGCAACCGAGACGCGTAATGCCGATGCCCAGGGCCACCTGGGGTGCGAGCACGTCGGCCATGGACAGGAACGGAACGCCGCGACGACGACAGAAGAACCAGACCGCACCGATAGCCAGGAGAATGCCGCCGTAGAGCGTGAGACCGCCCCGCCAGAGCAGGAACGCCTCGTACCACGGCTGGAATTCCGTGGGATGGGTGATGACGTAGAAGAGCCTCACGCCGACGATCGAAGAGATCATCACCGTCAGACAGAAGTCGAGGACCAGGTCCGGCTCGAAGCCGCGCCGGCGTCCGCGGTACACACTCAACCAGAAGCCGATCACGAAGCTCAGTGCGAGCAGCACGCCGAAGCTCTTGATGATGCCGAATAACTGCGGATGCATGGCGTCCTCTCTTCAGGTCCCTGGGATCAGGATTCGAAGGTCCGCGAGCCGATGTTGACCAGCAGCCCCAACATGAAAGCCGACACAACGAGGTTCGAGCCGCCGTAGCTCATTATCGGCAACGGCAGGCCCGTCACCGGTAGCAGACCCGTGGTGATCGCGATGTTCACGATCACGTGAAAGGCAAAATATACCGTCACGCCCACCGCGACCAGCGACGAGAATGATTTACGGGCCTTGCTGGCGATCTCCAGACCCTTCAGGACAATGATCATGTACAGCGCGATCAGCAGAATCGCCCCGATGAAACCGAGTTCCTCGCCCACGACCGAGAAAATGAAATCCGTATGGCGTTCGGGCAGAAAAGCCAGTCCCTTCTGGGTTCCCTGCAGGTATTCGGTCCCGAAGAGCCCACCCGAGCCGATGGCCACCTTGGACTGGATAGCCTGGTAGCCGGTGCCGAACTGATCGCGAGTGGGATCGAAGAAGGTGAGGATACGCTCCTGCTGGTAGGGCTTGAGCCCATCCCAGAAGAACGACACGCCCACACCCGCGGCGATATTCGCCAGCACCAGCAGGAAACTCTCCAGCAGGCGAAATCTTGCCACCGTGAGACCGGCCATCAGCACCAGCAGGTAGGCACCCCAGGGCCAGGCCTGATGGATCACCGACTCGGAATAAAAGTTGAATATGGCGCTCAGCAGTGGCGACCCCACGCTCAGGATGAAGACCCAGGACAGGCCGAACCAGAAAACGGCGCCGAGCCACAGGGCCACGTAGACGAGACTCGTCCCCAGGTCCGGCTCCCGCAACACGAGCGCCATGGGCAATGCGGCCAGGAGCAGCGAGGCGATCACCGGTAGCAGTTGACGTTGCCGGGAAACATAGCTGCTGAACAGGCGCGCCAGCACGAGCACCAGGGCGACCTTGGCCGGCTCCGAAGGCTGCATGCGGAAAGGTCCGAGGACAAACCAGCGCCGGGCACCGGCCACTTCGGGCGCCACCATCAGAACCAGCGCCAGCAACAGCACCGCCACCAGATAGAGCAGGGGTGCGGCTTCCTCGAAAAACTGGAGCGACGTACGCATGGCCACCAGCAGCGCAACCCAGCCGATGCCGATCCAGATCACCTGACGCCAGAAGACCGACTTGGCGATACCCGAGTCGCTCATTTCATAGGGGCCGCGAATCCCCTCGGTCACGCTCCAGAGCGTGGCCAGGCTGTAGAGGCACAGTGCTGCGAAGGTCCACAGGAGAATTGCACCCGAGGGTGTACGGGGAAACCAGTCCATTCGCATCAGGCTTCACCTCCCAGACGAGCGCGCCACTCGAAAAAAGCCGAGAGCCAGCGGGCGGCTACCGGCGCGGCAACGGCGCCGCCGTGTCCGCCGTGCTCAAGGATGGCCACGAAAGCCACCACCGGCGCCGAGGTCGGCGCGAAACAGACGAACCAGGCATGATCCTCGCCGTGGGGATTTTCCGCGGTGCCTGTCTTGCCGGCCACTTCGATGGCATCCAGCCGGGCCCTGGTCCCGGTCCCCATGTCGATCACTCGGGTCATGGCGTCTCGCAACCAGTCCAGATTCTCGTCGGCGATGGGCAGGGAACGTACCGGGTGCGGCGTCGACGGTTCATCGAGGATCTGGAACGTCGGCGTCAAGTCACGATCGTTCAGGGCCACTCGTGCCGTCATCACGACCATCTGCAGGGGCGTGACCAGGATCTCGCCCTGTCCGATGGCGTTGTTCAACATCACGCCTCGTGTCCAGCGACCGGCCCCATAATGGTCATCGTACCATTTGGTGTCGGGGATATTGCCGGAGACCTCGCCGGGGAACGGAGACCCCACGGTCCGCCCGAACCCCAGCAGCCGGGCCATCTCGCCGAGTTGCTCCAGTTCCAGGCGTAGACCGAGTTGATAGTAGAAAACGTCGCATGAGTACGTAAAGCCACCGACATGATCCAGGTCGCCGTGACCCGAGCGCTTCCAGCAACGGAAGGCGCGGTTGCCGAACTGGTAGGCGCCGTAACAGGGGTCGTAATGGGTCCACTTCCCCACAACCTTGGCTTCGAGGCCGGCCAGGGATGTTACGATCTTGTAGGGCGAACCGGGTGGGTAAGTAGCTTGGACCAATCGGTTGAGGAAGGGATGACGCGGATCGTCGAGCAGGGCCTGCCACTGACGTGAGCTGATGCCCGTGACGAACAGGTTGGGATCGTAGGCCGGGTTGCTGATGGCCGCCAATACCTCACCCGTCGGCAGGGATACGGCGATCGCGGCGCCCGGTCGATCGGCCATGGCGATCGACAGGCTGTCCTGCAGGGATCGTGACAAGGATAGGGTGACATCCCGTCCCGGGATGACAGGGCGCAGGGGTACGTCACGCTGTCCCACCACGCGACCCACCGCGTTGACCTCCTTGAGAAAGAGGCCGGGCTCTCCGCGCAGAACATCTTCCCAGGCGGCCTCGAGCCCTTCACGGCCGACCGTGTCGCCGGGTCGGTAGGCGGTGTGATCGTCGTCGTCGCCCACCTCATCGGCCCGCACTTCGCCCACATACCCGATGATGTGGGCGAAAAGGGCGCTCTCGGTATAGCGGCGACGGGCACGGGTTTCCACGCGCGCGCCGGGCAGTTCACGGCGGCGTTCCTCCACTGCTGCAAGTTGCGGCATATCCGCGTTGGCCATCAGGGTCAGACGCGGGCGTCCGGCGGACTTCTGCTCACCGAGTCGTTCGAGGGTCTCGTCCACCGGCATGTCGAACCAGCTGATGAGCTTGGTCAGGGTGCTGTCGGGGCCATCGTCGGCGAGACTGGCGCAAGGCAGGGTGATGTCGGCGATGTACACGTTGTCGGCCAGTACGCACCCTTCGCGATCCAGGATGCGCCCCCGCGGCGGCTTGACGCGGAGCTGGACCTGGCGGTTCTGGAGTGACTGGCCCTTGTAGTGATCGTGCTTGAGGATCTGCAGCACGAACAGCTCGATAACGATCACACCGCAAGACAGCAGGATGAGTCCGCGTAGGATCCGGGCCTGGAGTATGTTGGCGCCCCGCATCGCTACCATCCCCCGATCATTCTTCGCGCCGCAGCAGATGCAGGAAATCCGCCAGGCGGATCAGGGGCAGCGACAGCAGCCCCGTGTAGAGAGCAGACGGTACCACGACGGTAAACAGCGGTCTGAAGAAGGGCCCTTCCGAAAGCCAGCTCTGTCCGATCAGGTAGAGCAGGTCATGTCCCAGGGTCATCAGCGTCACCACGCTGGCTTCCACCAGCGGCAGGCCGACCACCAGCCTGGATCGCGCACGTCCCACCAGATAACCCGCCAGCGACTTGCACAGGGCATTCAGGCCGAGCAGGTTGGGGATGGCGGTGTCGGCGACGAGTCCCAGCACGAATCCGCCCGCCGTGCCGGCGAATGCCCCTTCGCTCAGCGCCAGGATCGCCAGGGCAATGAGCCCGAAGTCCGGCGCGATGGGACCAAAAGCGATGATCGGCGCAAGCAGCACGTTGCCGGCCAGGGCCACGGTTGCCAGCAGGAGGGTCGTGCGCAGAAACCGGTTCACGGCGTCCCTCCCCCGTCGGTCGCCGGCACGAGCGTATCCGGCGACTGCGTGATGAACCAGTCGCCGGTGCCGACGACCACGAATACCACGTCGAGACTGCTGAACGAGGACAGGGGTTCCACGCGCACGGACTTGAAGATCTGCTCGGGTGGCGAGGAGACCTCGGAGACCACGCCCACGGGCAGACCGCGCGGCAAACGGCCGCCCTGGTGCTCGCCCTCCCCGTAGATCATGGCGATGTCCGACGAGACAACCTCGTCACCCACCCGCACGTCCTCGTCCCGCCCGATCAGCGCCAGATCAAAGTCCCCCCCGCGCGCGTGCAGGATTCCGGGCAACCCGCTGCGGTCGAGTTCACAGGTGACGGCCAATCCCGGTGACGTGAGCAGTTCCACCCAGGCGGTCCGTTGACCCGTCACCGTATGAACGCGTCCGACAAGTCCTTCCGTCGTGATCACCGGTTGATAACGTTGCCAGGCCACAGGCTGTGCAGCGTGAACCCTCACCATGGACGCCGAACCGGCTACGCGCCGCCGTTCCACTTCGCAGGGCACCAGCGCCGCCGGCGCCACACCCATCAGATCGAGAGCGCGCCGCAGACCGTCGCGATCACGGCGAAACCGGATCGACGCCTGCTGCTGGAGGCGCAAGGTCGCGATCTCCGCGCGAAGACGGTTGTTCTCGCGGCCCACGCGGGTCACGTCGCGACCGAATTCGACCGTCCGGTAGTAGGGTGAGGTCAGGATCATGCCGAGGATATCGGCCACGTGGATACGTTGCCTTGTAGGTAACGCCAGCAGGGCCATCGAGACGATCAGGCACAGCGCCAGCGCCAGCCGCTCCACACGCTTCGATTGGAGTGCTAGGTTCCCGGCCATGCGCCTCCCTCCCCGATCAGTCGCGAGTGCTCTTCATGACCACGGGGCGGTACTTGTCGAAGTCGTCGAGAATCTTGCCCGTGCCCAGCACCACGCAGAACAGGGGATCGTCCATGAGGTTGATGGGCAGATCGGTATGCTCGCGCAGGAGTTCGGGCATGCCGCGCAACATGGCGCCACCGCCGGTCATGACGATGCCGCGATCCTTGATGTCCGCCGCCAGTTCGGGAGGGGTCTGCTCCAGGGCGTGCTTGAGGGCGTCGACGATGGACAGGATCGGTTCCTGGAGCGCTTCGCGGATCTCCAGGGTGGAGACCTTCTGGATCTTGGGGATACCGGTGACCTGGTCTAGTCCCTTGACCTCCATCTCTTCCTCGTTCTCGAGCTTGAACGCGGAGCCGATGGACTTCTTGATGTGCTCGGCCGTCTGGTCGCCGATCAACAGGTTGTGGTTCTTCTTGATGTAGTTGACGATCACCGCGTCCATCTCGTCGCCGCCCACGCGGATCGACGTATCACAGACGATGCCGTTCAGCGCGATGACCGCGATCTCCGTCGTGCCGCCGCCGATATCGATGATCATGTTGCCCGAGGGCTGATCCACGGGCAGCCCCACGCCGATGGCCGCCGCGATGGGCTCGGCCACCAGGGACACTTCCCGGGCACCGGCGTGCTTGGCCGAATCGCGCACCGCGCGCTTCTCCACCTCGGTGATGCCGGACGGCACGCAGATCACGATGCGCGGCGCGATGAAATGCCGTTTGCGTTGGGCCTGGCGGATGAACTCCCGCAGCATGTATTCGGTGACCTCGAAGTCGGCGATCACGCCGTCCTTCAGCGGCCGGATGGCCTGGATGGAATCGGGCGTCTTGCCGAGCATGGCCTTGGCTTCGCTACCCACGGCGTAGACCTTGCCGGTCGATTTATCGAGGGCCACAACCGACGGTTGGTTCAGAACGATACCCTTGCCCTTGATGTAGACCAGCGTATTGGCCGTGCCCAGATCAATGGCGATATCGTTGGTCAGGAACTGGCTGAGCTTGGAGAACATTTTGGTCCCTCCCGTATCGCGATCGCCGCGTCTCCGTCACTCGCCGGGCCAACCGTACTCCCGGATGCTCGTGAACTCGCCGCGTCCCACGATGATGTGGTCCAGCAATTCGATTCCCAGCAGCCGTCCACAATCGGACAACCGCGATGTGAGTGCCAGGTCGTCGCGGCTCGGTTCCGCGCAACCCGACGGATGATTGTGTGCCACGATGACCGCGGCGCCGCCGCGAGCCACGGCCGACTTGAACACCTCGCGCGGATGAACGATCGAGGCGTCCAGACAACCGATCGACACGGTTTCCACGTGAGTCACCCGGTGCCGTGCGTCCAGGTGCAGCGACAGGAAATGCTCCCGATCACAGCCGCGGAATTCAGCCTCCAGCAAGGGCAACGCGTCTTCCGGACGTCGGACCGTCAGGGCCGGCGTCGGGGAAAAGTCCAAGGCCCGCGCACCTAATTCGAAAGCCGCCGTCAGCCGGGCCGCGCGCGCGGGGCCCACACCGGTCTCTCGACACAACAGGTCCGGATCGAGTCCGGCCAGCATCGTCAGAGACCCGTATCGGCACAGCAAACGCTCAGCGGTCACTGCGGCTGGATTCACGCCGCCGGCACCGATCACGAGAGCAAGAATCTCACCAGGAGACAGTGCCTTGGGACCAAGACGCCATAACCGGCCGCGCGGACTTTGCACGCCCGGCGACCCGACCGGACACGCTTGTGACGTCCTGTCGAAGTGCGACTTCCGTATCTCTTTTGTTTTTAACACCCTACCTCCCAAGGGGAGGATGCGCCAATCTAGCATGGTGAATTTACACGGGCAACCCTTTTTCAGAGGGGAAACGGCCGTTTTCGCTTGTTCCTCCCGAATCGTGGACCTATGCTTCGCTAAATATCGACGTCATCTGCAAGGAGCAACCGTGACAACAGCCGGAAACCCCGCCACACCGCCCATTCTCGTGCGCAAGTACGGTGGCTCGTCCATCGCGTCGGTGGAGAGGATCGGCGCGGTCGCGGACGATCTGGTGGCCCGCAAGTCCGACGGTTACCGCCTCGTGGTGGTTGTCAGCGCTATGGGGCGTCACACGGACGAACTCGATCACCTGGCCCACTCGGTGAGCGACAAACCCGCTCGCCGCGAAATGGACATGCTCCTGTCCGTCGGCGAACGCATTTCGATGACCCTGCTGTCGATGGCCCTGCAGGATCGCGGCTGTCCGGCCATCTCCTTCACCGGCTCTCAATGCGGCCTGATCACCGACTGCAGCCACACCGAAGCCCACATCATCGAGGTCAAGGGCGACCGGGTGCGCAAAGCCCTGGCCGACGACCATGTCGTCGTGGTGGCCGGCTTCCAGGGCGTAAGCCGCGAAAAGGAAGTCACCACGCTCGGTCGCGGCGGCAGCGATGCGACCGCTGTGGCCCTGGCCGCCGCCCTCGGCGCCGAGCGCTGCGAGATCCTCAAGGACGTGGACGGCGTCTTCACCGGCGACCCCCACCGTCTCGACGACGTGCGCCGGCACGACACCCTCACCTACGACGAGATGGCCGCCCTGGCCGACGCCGGATGCGACGTGGTCCACCCCCGCGCGGTGGCATACGCCCGTGCCCACGATGTGCCGCTATTCATCGGGTCGAGTTTTCGCGACGCGCCGGGAACGCATGTAAATTCAGGGAGCGCCGACCCGGTCGGGACACCCGACCCGTGCACGGTCCGCTACCAGCCCCTGTCCCTGGTGGTCAAGGACGATGTGGGCCTGCTGGACCTCGCCTGCCCCGCCGCGGAATTCCCCGCCCTGCGCGACGCCGCCGTGGCCGAAACCGGCGCCGATCTTTTCCTGGGCGAATGGTTGCGCGACGGTTGCGTCGACGTGTCCTGGCGCGTACTGATGCCCAGTTCGATCGCCGGGACCCTCCACGAGACCCTGGCCACGCAAGCCAACGGCGCCACGCTACGCTTCCGGCGCGGTCTGACGAGCCTGACGCTGGTGGGACGGTCCTTCACCAACTGGCTGGCGATTCACGCGCAACTCCAGACCCTTCTCGCCGATCACGACGTGACCGGCTACGACCTCACCTCGGACGGGCCCGTGATGCGGTTACTGGTCAGTCCCGACCAGGCCGCCGTCCTGCAACAACCCTTGCACGATGCGTTCCTCGCCGGCAACTAGCCCAATCACGCCCCAGTACACGGAAAAGGCGGGACTCGCGTCCCGCCTTTCGTCCTGTCTGTCATCCAGAGGCGACTAAGGGCGTCGTTGCGACGCCGTCAGAAGACGTATTGGAGCGTGATCTTGCTCCAGGTCGTCGACGAGTTATCGCCGGTCTGGGCGAAGATCCCGCCCACATTAAACGGTGTGGTGTCATTGAAAACCATGTCAACGTCGAAGGGACCGAAGTGGGCGGCGAGACCGAGGCTGAGGTCCATATCCTCCGAACCTGGTTCCGCCAGCGACCAACCGCCACCGGCCGTGGACTGGGTTTTTTCGTCGCTGTTCCACAGCATCTGCCAGACGCCTGCGCGAAGGCTCAACCAGGAGAGCATCCTGTGCTCAACACCGAAACGGATCGTGTAGGTGTTGCGGGCCTCGGTGTAGGCATGCGGACTCCCGGAAAACCTGGGGTAGTGCTCATCGATCCTGGTGTAGTTGTAGGTGAAGGAGCCGACAATCATGGTGTCGGTATCGGGTAGGTGGTTCCAGCCCACGCCAATCCCGAAGTCACGCAAGTCCCTGTCGTAGAAACCACGCAAATCCCAGTCGTATTCCGGGTGCAGGGCCCGTCGGTACAGGAGAACAGGTACGATCACTGTTTGGTCCGATATGCCGTGGAAGACTCTAATCCGTGCACTATAGGAATCGGTATCGTATCCCGTATCGAAAAGTGGAGTCGAGTCTTCCATCATGATGCGATAAGTCTGCACGAGGTCCACGGCCGCATCCAGATAGGTCCTATCCCCCAATTCCAATCGACCGCCGAGACCGAACGTCTGATCGACCGACTCGTAGTCGTAGTATCTGTCCATAGTCCAGACGCGATCGGTCGCCCAGTTGAGTCGATACTGCAGGCCCAGCTGAAAGACGCCGAGAGGCTTGCCCCAGGCCAAACGAATCACTTCATCGGGATACTTATCGAACATGAACACTCCGCCAACTCCCCAAGCGGCCCGATGTCCCAGTTCCGCGATGGCGGCGGCGGCCCGTCGGCTGGCGTTGGAGCTATAATAGTCACCGACATTCTCGAACTCGAACAAAGCCGTCCCCCCATACGACGCCAACGACCCGTACCACCTCAACATGTTGTTCACGTCCTCGAAGTAGTCGTCGCCGCCGCCCATGCTCGCCACACGTGACGATGTGGCGAAGGCCGGCCAAGCAATACAGCAGATCGCGCAAATCATCAGCGCAATACGAAACACCTTCATGGATTCCTCGCTTTTCAATAGGGAGCCGTGTCGTAGAGACGAAAATCGCCCAGCCCGAAGGCGTCGTAGAAACGAAACAGCAGTCCGCTCTCGTGATAGTACCAGATTTGCCAGGTGCCTGGATAGGACATGTCCGGTTCATGGGTCTCCATGCGGTCCGGCGGACCGTTCTGGATGTAGACGCGGCCCTGGTCGCTGAGCGCACCGCGACCGAAACGGCTGAACCGCTCGTCCGCGTCGACGATGCGCAGCAGGTGCTCCCGTTCGGTGGGACGGGCGCCCGGCAGCCGCTGATCCCAGACCTTGCGCCAGGCCCGGCGGCGGCCGGCCGGCGAAGTGCCGGTCAAACCCCGGCGCGTGTCCCCATCGACAAGACCCTCCAGCCAGCCCACATGACGTCGCCACGCATCCGTATCGTTCCAGGGAACCGACAGGTTGACGAATTCGCGTCCCGGTGTCAGATCGAGGGACGCGCCGTCTGTGGCCGCGATGCGCGCGGTCATCACCAGGGGACCGAAAGGCAGGTCGGCAGCGGCGTAAGAGACGCGGCGGACCACGATGACGCCGTCGGCCGGGCCCAGACTCATGGCTTCCAGGATCTGCTCCTGGTCCTGGGGATTGCGGACCAGCACGATCAGGTCGGCCGTCGTCGCGCCGTCGCTCAACGTCGGATTGGCGGCCAGGGTCAGCGTCACGGACGCGGTGTCGGTCTCCCCGCCCACGATCCGTTCCCGACCGTCCGCACCGTCCAGGTTCCAGGCAAAGCCCGTGAAGTGGAAGGGGACGCTGCCGGCGGCGCCGGGATCGTAGTCCAGGTCCCTTTCCCAGAAGCGGCTGGTCCCGGCAACCGTCGCCTTCAATTTCAGGACCACGGGTTCCGAACCGGGTACGGTCACGTCCACGACGCAGCGCACCGTCTCGTCGCTGCGTGTGGCGTCGTAATCGATCGTGGTGGCGCAGACCGTGGCGAAACCGCCCCCCACCCGCCGGCCCTTGGCTTCCGCCACCACCGAGACCTGCAGAGTGGAAGCGAAAGACTCGCCGTCGCGGCGGAAGACGAGGTGCCGGAGAGGCAAGGCGACGTGCACGACCGCGGTCACCGTACCGTCGGCTTCGAAACGCGTGGCTACGGTGGCGTCGATCGTCAGACGGCTCGGCCGCCGGGGTTGGGCCTGGGCCGCGCCGACATAAAGGAAGAACCCGATCACCAGGAGGAGGCCGGGCGTACCGAGGCGTCGCAGGATGTCAGACCATGGGGTTGCGGGGCTGGTCGCTCTCAATGCGGCCGTCCTTGAGCGTGATGATGCGGCGCGTGTGCGCAGCGATGTCCGCTTCGTGCGTCACCACCAGGATCGTGTGACCGGTGTCGTGCAGCGCATCTATCACGCTCATGATCTCTTCGCTGGTGGTGGAGTCCAGGTTACCAGTCGGTTCGTCGGCCAGCAACAACGATGGCCGGCCCACCAGGGCGCGGGCGATGGCCACCCGCTGGCGCTGGCCGCCGCTCATCTCGTTGGGGCGGTGTGTGGCGCGATCGGTGAGGCTCACCTGTTCCATCGCTTCGGCCACCCGACGACGACGCTCGGCGGGGCCTAGGCCCCCATAGATCAAGGGTAGTTCCACGTTCTGGGACGCGGTGAGACGCGGCAGCAGGTTGAAAGTCTGGAAGACAAAGCCGATCTCACGGTTGCGGATGCCGGCGAGTTCGTCGTCGCCCAGGCTGGCCACTTCCTCGCCGTTCAGGGTGTAATGACCCTCGGTGGGCGTATCGAGACAACCGACGAGGTTCATGAGGGTCGATTTTCCCGAACCGCTGGCGCCCATGACCGCAACATACTCGCCGCGATCCACGACAAGGTCCAAGCCGTCCACCGCGCGCACTTCCTCATTGCCGACCTGATAGATCTTCGAGAGGCCCTGGATGTCGATCAGCGCGGTACTCATCCTCAGAATGTCTCCTGGAGGGAGCGCCCAATGGCGCGGTCGATATGCTTCGATGCGATCAGGTAATCGCTGCGTGCTGAGATTTCGTCCGTCTGGGCCTGGGAGAGATTCACCTGGGCAGTGATCTGCTCCAGCATCGTCCCGGCCCCGACCTTGAAGCGCTCCTGGGCCAGACGCAGCTCCTCCTTGGCGTTGGCAATGGTTTCGCGTGCCAGGGAGAACCGCTCGCGGGCCTCCAGCTGGGTATTGTAGAGCTGCCGCACTTCGAGCTGCACGTCGAGTTGTCTCTGATCCAGACTATACTCGGCGATACGCTCGCGGGCCTTGGCCGAGGACCGGTTGCCCAGGCTCTGGAAACGATCGAAGATGTTCCAGTTCACCTGATAGCCGTAGGAGAGGTTGTCCGATTCCTGGGCACCGAAACGGAAAGGTGATTCGTTCTGGTAACGCGTATAGCGGACGAAGACGTCCAGGCTCGGCCAGAGGCTGGAGGCGGAGCTGGTCACGTCCTTGCCGCGAGCCGTGGCCTGCTCGGAGAGACTGAGCAGGTCGGACCGATTCGCCAGGGCGCTCGCGAAAAGCGACTCGAGAGGCTCGATCTCGAAGTCCACGGATATCAGGGATCGATCCACGTCGAAACGCTCGATGAGCGGGCGGTTCATGGCATAGGCCAGATCGGCGAATGACTGTTCGACCGTGTTGCGGGCCCGGATGACGTCGAGGCGGGTCTGCCCCAAACGCACCTTGGCCTGCAGGACATCGCTCTTGGCCGCCGAACCGATGCGGTAGTAGGTCTCGGATTTCTCCAGCTCGCGTTGAGCCAGGCTCTCGGCCGCCAGGGCGACTTCGAGGAGGGCTTCGTCGCGACCCAGTTTGACATAGGCCACGACGACGTTTTCCACGACCCGCTGCCGCTCGTAGGTCTCGTCGAACTGGGAGGCCTTCAGGTCATGCTTCGCCGCGGCGAGGCCGGCGAACTTGCCGAAACCGCCGAAGATGTTCCAGTTGGAGCTGAGGCCCCAGTCCTGGTAGGTACTCTTGGTCTGCTCGTCGCGGAACTCGCCGGTAGCGATCTGCTGCATCATGGTAATGGAATCGTCACCGTTGTCCGTGGGGATGGTCAGAGGTGCCGAGCCGTAGACCGGCGAATTAAAGTCCGTGCGCTCGCTCTGCTGATAGGTTCGAGAGAGCGAGAGGTTCGGCAGAAAGGCGCCATAGGACTGTTTGAGGCTCTGACGAGCGACCGTCGTGTTCTCACCGGCGATCGCCAGGGTCCGACTGCCATCGAGCGCGATATCGATGCACTGGGAAAGATCGTAGACCGGCATCCCATCCCTTGCCTGCCCGTCGCCCGCACCTGAGACCAAGACAACGAAAGCGGCTAGCGCCACGACCAACTTACCGTTTCCGGCATCCTGCAAGCGAACCATACCTCGACTCCTTTGGTAGTTGACGCTCGGGCGGCGTGTGTGACCGGATTGTATTCAAGGTCCACGCCCGTGCCAAACGCTAATCTCCGAAATATCCTGCGGGACGCCCTTCGTGGCGGTCTCCCGGACGTCCCGCTTGGGTATAGACGTATAAAAAAGGGCGGGGTTGCATCACCCCGCCCTCAAATCGAAAATCAACGTTTGGATACGATCAACCCAGAGTGAAGGCGAAGGGGATCGCCATCCAGGCCTTAACCGGTATCCCGCGCTGCTTGCCCGGCTTGAACTTGCACCGCTTGGCGGCCTTGACGGCCTCGCGGTCCAGGGTCGGGTGGACCGACTTGATGACCACGGCCTGCAGAACCGTGCCATCGGTGCCCACCTGCACCTTAACCAGGACGGTGCCCTCGAGGTGTGACGCGCGCGCGATCTCGGGGTATTCCGGCTGCGAGAAGCTGGTCAGGACAGGCTTGTCCTGGGAAATCTGGAAATCACCGTCATCAGCCCCCCAGTCATCGCCAACTTCAATCATCTCGTCCGGATCGAGAAGGGAGTCCGCCACGTCCGCTTCATCGTCGGCCTCTTCGTCGGGTACGGCCTCGACAGCGACCTGGGGCTTGGGCGTTTCCTTGGGAATGTCGGGGATGTCGATCTGCTCGGCAACATCGACATACTCCATCTCTTCGCTGTAGATCTTGTAGGGATTCGGCTGGTACTTGGGCGAGAACAGGAAAAACAGGATCGTGAAAAGCAGCGCACCCAGCATTGCCCAGCGCATGTACTTGTTGTACTGCGCCTTGAATAGCTCGTTGGCCGAAGTGGCTTTATAGGTCACCGTCGTCATCCTTACCTGCCTAGAACGCTACGCCGGGTAGTTCCATGTCCGTATTGAAGAAGACCTTCACGGCGTTGGCCTCCTTCAGCCCCTCCATCACGTCGCTGACCACGCCATAGGGCGTATGCTTGTCGGTCTTGAATGCAACGATGAGAAATGGGTTTCCTGCAACCTTCTGGGACATGATGGCCGTCACGTCTTCCGAATGCACGATCATGTCATCGATGGAAATCTTACCCACGTTGTTGATGTAGATGTTGGTGATCAGTTCGCGAATGCCTTCCTCGCCGGCTTCGGCGCGGGGCAGTTTCACGATCAAGCCGGTCTCGTCGGTGAACACCACGGTCACCATGAAGAACACCAGCAGCAGGAAGGCGATGTCGCCCATGGAGGAAGTCGGGATGTAGGTTTCTTTTTTCGTCGTACGATTAAACGCCATATCGCTTCCTCCTTCCTACAGACCGGTGGTCTTGAGCGTGAACTTACGGGCTCCGGACATCTTCACTTCGTCCAGACAGGCGATCATCCAACCGTAGTCGGCGTCCGGATGGGTCTCCAGGATTACGACCGTCTTGTCGTTCGCTTCCACACGCTGGCGGATTATCTCCTGGATGTCGCCCAGCTGAACCCGGGCGTCGTCCAGGGAGAGCGCACCGTTCTGGTGCACGCGGATGGTCGCCACGTTGCTCTGCGCGATGTTGACCTTGTCGGCCTTCGCCTTGCCCGGCAGCACCAGGGAAATACCGATCTCGTCCTGCTTCATCGGCATTACGATGAAGAAGATCAGCAGCAGGAACGCCACGTCGCTGGTAGACGACATGGGGATCTCTCCCATGGCCCGCGCCTTCTTGCGTTTGGCTAAGATGCCCACGCTCTATCTCCTCACGTCGCGCCCCTGTTCGGGGACGTCGACCGTCAGTGCTGCTGGCGGATCAGTTCTTCTACGAGCTCGGCCGAAGCCTCTTCCATCTCGATCACGAACCGGTCGATCCGCGACACGAAGTAGTTGAACGTGATCGACGTCGGGATGGCGATGATCAGACCGGTGGCGGTGGTGATCAGGGCCTCGGAGATACCGGCCGCGACCAGCTGTGCGTTCACGGTATCGCTCGTGGCGATGGCCTCGAAGGCGTTGATCATACCGGACACCGTACCGAGGAAGCCGATCAACGGCGCGATGGTCGACACCGAGGAGATCCAGATCAGACCACGCTCCAGGAACGCCATCTCGATGGTGCCCGCGGTGGTGATGGCCTTCTCCACGGCCTCGGGGCCGCGGTCGGCCTTCTGCAGACCGGAGTAGAGGATGGCGGCGATGGGGCCGCGCACCTTCTGGCATTCCTCACCGGCGGCCTGAACGCCGTCGTTGCGCAGGGTCGTGATGACCGTGCCGATGAGCTTGCGAGTGTTCACGTGGGCCCGGTTGAGCGTCCACAGACGCTCGATCATGAAGACCAGACCGAGCAGGGCCGCGGAAAGCAGCCACCACATGAAGTTTCCGCCCTTGACGAACAACTCGCCCGCACCGGACTTGCCGATGGGGCTACGCTCGATAGCGCCCATCAAGCCCTCGCGTCGCTCGATGATCACCGGAACTTCGCCGCCGGAGTCGCTGGAGGCGAAGCCAAGGGAGTCGGAGGTCGCCATGATGCCTTCGACATTGGGACCGTCGGTCGTCTCGTCCTGGGCGAAGCTCAGTGTCGGGATCGACAGAACCGTCGCCAGCATGAAGACGCAGAGCAACCCCTGTACGGTATTCCTGATCGTACCGTGACGTGCCATTGTGCCTGATCTCCCTTTCAAGAATGTACCATTGCAAACTCGGTCTACCGGCAAACGACGGACGCGTATGGAAGCCGTCCGTACGTCCAGCCGGACCAAGCCGTGGTTGATGCCTTTTCAAACCGTTCAAACCGACCTTTGCCGGCGAGTATATTGTGTTCTGAAATAAGTGTCAACGCACTTACCAAGTCAATAGTTTTGTCCAACTTGTAGCGTCTTCCGCACGTTCGGGGCCCATTATTTCCCTTGCATTCAGTGTCCCCAGGCATTGGTCAGTTCGAGATGGTAGGCTCCGCCCCCCAGGCGGGCCAGGAACAGGAAACGCGCACCCAGCGACATGTTCGAGTAGACGTTGGGAAACAGGGGCCGGCCGGTGGCGCTGTAATACCACAGTTCGAATGATTTGAACTTCTCGATACTCGTCGTCCGGTCGATCTTCTGCCTGATCCCCTGGATGGCCTGTTCCTCATTGGTGTACGCATCGCGCAACGCCTCTCCGGTGTAGACCGGCAGATACGCATCATACACTCGATCGATGGCAGCGCAGAAATCGCTCTCGTTGAGGGGAATGACCGTCTGCTGCAACTCGTCGGGCTCGCCGAGCATGAGGTAGACGAATCCCCGATCGTCGACCGGACCCGAGCGGCCGAAACCGCCCAAAAACCGGGACACGTAGGACATGCGCCGGCGGAACTCCGCGAGCGCCTCGTTTCCGGGCGTCTCCGGCACGGGATCATGGTCGTTCCAAAAGCGTGCCAGGATGGCTTCGCGCTCGCTGTCGCCCGCCTTGTCGAAGGCGTCGCGCCGGTCGCCGCTGAGTACCATACTGCCGACGAGAAACTGTTCATCCGCCGGACGCGCGAAGGCCTGCAGGGACCAGAAGACATCGAACTCGGTGATCCAGGCGTTGCCGTAGCCGTCCAGGGGTGCACAGCTGAACTGGTAGGTCCCCGGCGGCAGACTATTGACATCGTATTCCCAGGCGACCTCCGCTCCCCCGCCCCGGGCGACAAACGCCGCGGGGTCCAGACCGAGTTCGATGGTGTCGCGCATGGCGAAATCGAGTTCGGTCGACAGGACCTGCATCAGCAGATGCCGCGGCAGATGTCCCGCGTTCTCCCGGGTGAGACCGAGAGCCTCCACATCGAACACGACCTGGAGCCTGGACTGCTCGATACCGTACCGACGGTTGGGATGCAGAAACTCGCCGAGCATGGTGTTCTCGGGACGCAGGACGTCGGTACTCGACGCGGCGATCTCCTGCCGCGGCGCACCGGCCAGGAAGAGCGGCGCCCCCAGCCAGAGACCGTGCGCATCGTCGCGGTCGATGGACCGGTACCAGTCCTCGTCGATCAGGCTCTGCGGATCCTCGGCATCCTTGTCTTCGAGTCTGAGAAAGCGGCCGGCCTCACGGTCGCGAATCCGACACCGTAGTCTGCCAAAATCCGCGGCGACATTTTCCAGGGTCAACGTAAAGACCTGATAGACGGTCAGTGCCTTCGCATCGGTCCGCGAGCGGGCCGACAAATCCAGCTCGACGCTTTTCGCGACCGATGAGGCCCCATCGCCCACCGAGGCACTCACGCCGATCTTGCCCAGCAGACTGCCCCCGAACTGCTCATGGAACCTGAGTCCGACGTTGGGTACCGAGATGACCAGGACCAGGTCCACGACACCCCCGCCGCGAGGACGCTCGATCACGTCCAGGTAGTAGGTGAACCCACCCTGCCCCTCCCAGGGGCGAACCAGCGCGGCGTGGGCCGGACTCGTCGCCACCAGGATGATCACCAGCAGAGTGCACACCGCCATGGCAAGGAGCGCGACCGATGATGGCGGACACTGTCTTCTCGACGCGGCAATCACGGTCGCGCGCTTGCGGCATGAATGCATCGTGTACCTCGTGAGGATGGCCGTCGCTTCGGCGGGAATAGGTATCTTGTCACAGACTGGAATATACGGAAAAGCGATGATCCCATCAACAGCCTGTTAGGGCCCCGACAAGAGAACGCCCGCTCCCTGGAGGTTCGGAGCGGGCGTTCGAGCGTATCTGCGGTTCGACTAGTAGGTCACCGACAAGGTAAGGCGGTGAACCAAGGCCAGCGCGGTCATGCTCACCATGCTGTAGTCGACGATGGCGCGGGAATCCTTGCCCGTGTTGATGATAACCCCGAAGCCACCCGAATACTCGTTCGTATCGTAGCCGATGTAGTAGCCGCCGCGGAGGAAGAGCAGCTCCTTCAGCTTGTATTCCAGGCCCACACTGGCCCGCTCGATGTTGTCGGACGGATGCTGGAACTCACCGGCGGCCAACAGGGTGTGATTCTTGGTCTTGGCCACGTTGAAGGACGCGCCGACCTTGAAAATGGTGGGCATCTTGGCGGGCAATTCGTCGTAGGTGATCTTGCCGCCCAGGTTCTGGATGACCATGCCCAGGCGCAAGTTGCGCACGCCGATGCGGTAGACGATACCGAAATCGAAGCTGGCCGTGTTGACCGCTTCCTCCGCCAAACCGAGGTGGAGGTAGTTCATGGTAAAGCCCGCGGAGAACTTGTCGGTCCAGAACCGGCTGTAGGAGAAGCCGAAGCCGACCATGCCCGCATCGAAGGTTTGTCCGTTGCCTTCGGGAATGAAGGCCGTGCGAACCAGCATCGGATCAAGCCACAGGGACCGTACCGACAGGGCGAAAGTGCCGGGCAGAACCCGTGGGTTGAAGGCCAACACGGCGGAGCTCAGGTTGATATCGGCAGGCCACTCGACCTGCGAGGCCATGAACTCGTTCCCGCGGACTTCGACCAGACCGGCGGGATTCCAGAAAACGGAGCTGGCATCGTCGGCGATCGCCGTGAACGCCGACCCCATGCCCGTGGCGCGCGCGCTTGTCCCGATCTGCAGGAACTGCGCGCCGAAGGTACCAACCTTGGCGAAGAGTTGCGCGTTGGCCGCAACCGGAAGAGCCAAGGCTACGAGTACGAGTAATGCGATGCGCTTCATGAAAACCTCCAGATCCGTCCTTGACGGAATGCGACCGCCCGGATTCCTCCCCGGGCAGCGACGTTCTAACGAATGACGACGAACTTCCCGATGAAGTCGTCAAACCGGTTGTCCTGAGACTCGACGGAATAAAGGTAGATGCCGCTGACCACTTCCTGGCCGTTGCGACTCACCAGATTCCAGCAGATCTCGCCGTATCCCGATTCACCGTCATGGTTGAGTGTTTCGACCAGATCGCCATCCAGCGTGTAGATCTTGATCACGTTCTGCGACGCGGGCAGGTTCGCTACGCAAACCCGCACGCCGGTCGGGTCATCCGAGTTCGGGTAGAATTGCTGGAATTCCTCCAGCGCATCCCGGGTCGCGGGATTCGGATACACGTAGATGTTCGCCCCGTTGGCGGCGCGTTCCTCGGCGGTCTGAGCCTCCGAGCCTGGACGGGTATTGCCGAAGGACGAGCCGGGGTCGCCCGCGATTCCCTCGCCGATGATGGTCACGCTGTCGTCGTTGTTGATTCTGAGGGCGTGATCCGTCGCGGTCACCGAATAGAAGTACAGGAACCCGTTGTGCACGTCATAGTCGATGTACTCGTAGAACTTGACCGCGGCCTTGGCGACGTGTGTCGGCCCCAGGGCTTCACGGGGCGTGGCCCAGAAAAAGGTATCAAGGGCTGCCGGATAGCCCTGCCACTCCATCAGTGCCGACAACTCGGGAATGGGGTCGAGATTGGAGTCATAGAGCGGGGGACGGAGCTGGTAGAGACCAAGCGTGTCGGCTTCGACGATCACGCGCATGGAATCGGCCAAACCCGCGAATGTCGGATCCGCAAGACTGATCGGAGTATAACGAATGGTCTCCAGGCCCGTATTGCGACCCAGTGGCAGCGAGTCGATCACTACGGAACCGTCGATAAGCTCGCGCTCTTCGAGGAAGTGGTTGATCTCGTCATACTCGGCCACCAGAGACCAGAGACCACTTTGGGGACCATTCTCCACCGAGGCGCCGAAAGGTCGATCCCAGTTGTCGGCGCGCCAGATGCGGTAGGATTCGAAGTCGATCTTGTTGCTTCGCACATCGGCCGTGACTTCACTCAGGTTGTTCCAGAATACGTGCACGGCCCGGTCGGAAGGATAGAAACGCGTACCGGGGGGTGGCGGCGCCATGCCGACCAGCCAGTTCACATTGGTTTCCCGCCCCATAATGCCCGTACAGCCCTTCTTTTGCTCATCCGAAATATTCGGGTCATAGCAATTCCAGCCTGTGGTGATCAACCGATTCTCGAGCGTACAGGTCATACCGGTCTGCCGGGCGCATTCGAAGCAGTTGTCATAATTGGCGTAGAGGCAGCCTTCGTCATCCAGATCGTCGGCTTCGATCCGGGGAAACGAGAGGAAGAAATCCTGGGGGACGCAGGACATATCCATCAGGTCGGCGACGAATTCGAAAATGGCGCCGGGCGCAAAGTCATTGGAGCAAATCCGCCTCTCGCGACCGTTGATACCGGTCTGGGAATTGCCATCCCTGTCGAAGTTGTTTCCGTACCAGGTCAGCGCAGCCTCGGCCGCGTTGGCCAGCAGGCCGGACAGCCCGTTGCCGACCACGATGGCCGCCTGGAACTGCAGGCTCTCGTCGGGCGGCAACTCGGCGAAGGGGCCCACGGAGATCAGGAAGCGGAAGTCGTTCTGCCGTTCCGGCTGCACGTCGTTCTGGATCACTTCCTCGCTGAGCAACTCGTAGCGCTCGGAGTCGTTGGTCGGGTCGCCGCCCTGATCAAAGGACTGCTGACCGGAGAAATGATGGAACGAATGGAGCGCGATGCTCTCGGGGGCGAACGTTCCGGTTGGATCCACGTCGTGGTTGAGAAACGCCACGCCGAAGAAACCGGTCGTGAGACCCTCGTCGCCATCGTCGTCATACATGTAGCCGAGCGTCACCGGGACATAGGTCTTGTCCCGGGCCTGGACCATGCCGGTCCAACTGCCCGCCATGTCGTCCTCGGCGCGACCGGGACGGTCGCGGGGGCCGATATCCGAGTCGGCGAAGAAACCGATGTACACGTCGTTGATCGGTGCGACGCCGATGTTGGTGATCTGGAATTCGAAGCCCACGAAGTCGTCGGCGTCGTCGTTCTCCCAGGCATAGGCGTTCTGGACGATCTTGAGATTCAGCGGCGTGTGATCGGGATAGATCTCGGACGCCAGACGCGTGTTGTCGTACATCGTGCAAACCATCATCTGGTTGCCGACCTGTGCGAAGTCCTCATCGATCAGGCCGTCCTCGTCGTCGTCGAAGCCGTTGAGGAGCTCCTCGTCGATCAACTCGACACCGAACTGGTCGTAGTCCTCATCGTCGTTGGAACCGGCTTCGGGGAAACGCTTGCCGCTGGCATCACTGTTCCCGAGCGGTCGCGTCAACAAACCGCCGATAGCCTCGTAGATGGTATCCTCGATCTCACTTGTCGATACGATCTCGCGTTCATACTGGCCGGTCGAAACCAGCTTCTCGCCGAGAGTCACGCCACCCACCCAGAGACCGGCGGCCCAGAGATACTCGACGCCGGAGCCGGCGGGCCACTGGGCCGAGGGCGCATCGCACCACGAACAGGTCGACGGCGCCTGCGAGCCGATCAGGCCGAAGTTCGTGATATTCATATGCAGTTCACCGACGTTCATCACGTACGAACCGTCCGTGATGTAGATTCCATCGGGCTGCGGGTAAGGATCGACCACGTATTCCGTCATGTCCACCCAGGCCATGGCGGCCGGGCAGGTCATCAGCAGCACGCCAACGGCGGCGAGGACATTTCGTACCTTGCGATTGAATCGCCAGGACGAGACGCTGCGGCAATGAGTCATTCTCGATCCTTCCCTCTACGGTTGTGCCTGCGCGCATACCGGAGAAATTCGTATCCCTAGAACTCCCAGCCGATTCCCACGCGGAACACACGATGGTCCATGAAGATGCGAGGGTCGTTGATTGGGATGAACTCGTTGTAGTTGTCGCCGTTGGAATCCTGCAGGTAGGCCCCCCCGTACTTTCCGGTTTCGGTCAGATACGACGTATAGGCGGCCCCGGCGTTACGCATGCCCGGGAAGATGCCGGCGGCCGGCGCACGGACCATGTCCTGGTTGATCAGGTTGTGGGCCTGCATGAAGAGGGTCAAATGCTGGCCGTAGAAATCAACCTGCCGTTCACCCTGGAGGGTAAGGTCGTAAGTGGCGGGCAGGCGCATGCTGTTCTCGATCAACGGATCCTGCTTGCGCGCATACCGGTCAAACGGAGTCCAGGGGAAACCGCTGCCGTAGGAGAAGGTTATCGCTCCCGACCAGGACCGGGGCTCGGCCAGACGCAACGAGAGGTGAAACACGTGTCGCTGGTCCCAATTGAGAGGCAGCTCCTGACTGGGCAGGAACTCCAGGCCCTCGGGATTCGCACCGAACTGCTGCGACGAGGCCACGCCGTCCGCATACGAGAACGTGTAGGCCAAGTCGAAGGCGAAGTTGTTGGAGAAACGCTTGTTCAGCGTGAATTCCACACCTCGCGCCGAGGCGTAGGCCTTGTTGATGTAGCGGGGCAGCGTGTTGCCCGTCTCCGAGTCGGTTACGGTCGTCGAGGCGATCAGATCGAAGATATCGCGTGAGTAGATGGCCACCGAACCGGCCAGGTAGTCGGTAAACTGGTGCTTCACGCCGGCCTGATAGGCGATCGTCGTCTGGGCCTTGAGGTTCGGGTTGCCGAGCACACCGGTGTTGCCCACGGCGTCCTGGCTGCTGAACAACAGGTCACGCGAGGGGAACTGGATGAAGCGGCCATAGGAGAAGTTGAAGCCGTCCCGCTCGGTGATCGGGAAGGCGAAACCGAGGCGCGGCGAGAACTGCTGCTTGTACTTGATGATGTTCTTGTTGACGTCATCGTTGTCAAGCAGGATTTCGGCCGCTGATCCGGGCGAGAACAGGTCCCAGCGGAACCCGTAGTTCATCACCATGCCCTCGTATTCCCAGCGGTCCTGCAGGTACCAGGACGCTTCGGGGTTACTCGAATGGTAGATGTTCGAGTTGGACCCGAGGTTGTACTCGAGGGTGAACCGGTTCTGACGTTCGATGGCCGGATTGGCCAGGGCGAAGTTCTCGATGTCGTTGTACTGGACCTGCAGACCGGTCTTGACCAGATGGCCCTCCCACCGCGTAGTGGTGAGATCGAACTTCATCATGGTCGTCCGAACGTAGTTCTCCTGATAGTAGGGGTAGTCGCTCGTGGTGATGAAGAGCGGGTTCAGCGGGTCCGTGTAGTAATCCGAGCTGCCGAGGAAGAGCCCCGCCTGGCCGTTGAACAGACCCGGCGACCAGATGCCGCCGTGCTGGAATTCCCAGGGGTCCTTGCCATTGACCGAGAACAGGTTGTCGTTGGCCAGATGACTCAGTTTCAGGGTATAGAAGGTTGTCTCGTTCAGATTGTGGGTCAGAACGAACTTGAGGTTCTGGACCATGCTCTTGTTCTGGCCGCTGTTGTCCGCCGAGTTGAACCAGGTGTAGGACGAATCCTCCTGAGCCGTCGAGAAGGCCGAGTGCGGGTAGCGGAACCCGTCGAAACCGGGCTCGGCCGCCACCGTGTAGAGACGTCCGTCCACGGCGCGAACCTGGATCAGCGGCGCCACGCGGCGCGACATGCTCGAGTTGCCGATATCCACGACCACCGACGGGCGCGCGTTCTCGTGCATGCTCTCGTACCAGGGACCGTAGAAAACAGGCACGTAGTTGCGTGTGTAGAGCCACGAGTCGTCGCCGGGTGTGGGCATCATCACCGGCATGTAGACCACGCGGCGGGCGTAGCCGGAGACGCTCCAGTTGGGCGAGTAGCCCTCGTTGGACGAGTAGTTGATGGTGTACTCGCCGGTCAGACGGATGTCCTCGTTGAAGTCGTACTTCCACTTGGTCGACCCCTTCAGGGAGTTGACCTGGCGGCGGCGGAACTGGAAGAGGGTCGTGTTGCCCAGATTCACCCGGTACTCGGGACGGTTGGCCACCGAGTAGTTTTCCGTGTCGGTGAAGAAGAAATCGCCGGCCACGAAGTAGGTGAGCTTGTCCACTGGTGTCGGGCCACCAAAGCCGAATTCGAAACGATCCCAGTTGGTATAGGTCTTGTCCTGGCGACCGAAGTCGTCGGTCATGTATCGGATACCGCCCTCGAACTTCTCCTTGCCCGTACGGGTGGTCACATTGATGACGCCGGACATGGCCGAGCCGTACTCGGCGTCCATGCCGCCGGTGACCAGTTCGGTGGCTTCCACGGCCATCGACGAGACGCTCAGGGACCCGCCGCCACCGACGTTGTCGACCGGCACGTCGTCGATGCGCATGGAGACCTCGCCCGAACGACCACCGCGCACATAGAGCTCGCCGTCGCGCATCTGCACGCCGGCCTGCTTGGCTACGGCCTCCTCCACCGAGTCGATGGCGTAGTCCTGCAGACGGTCGCCACCGAAACGCTGCTCGGTGGTGGCGTTCTTCACCTCGACCATGTAGCGGGCACCCTCGACAGCGAAGGCGTCAAGGGTCTCGACGATCACGACCTTCATGTCGAAATGAATGACGACCTGCTCGCCGGATGCCACATCCACGGTGATCGTCTCGGGGGCGTACCCCAGATAGAGGATCTGCACCGTATAGGCGCCGGGACGGAGCCCCTGGAAGTAGAACACGCCCCCACCGAGCGACATGGTGCCGCGTGAGGTGCCTTCCAACAGGACGTTGGCGTAGTCGAGGTACTCGCCGGTCTCCGTGTCGCGGATGACGCCCTTTATCGAGCCGGGAGAGACCTGGGCGTAGACCGCAGCCGGTGCCAGCACAGCCGCAAAAAGGGCCAGCCAGAGAAGTGTCGGGACGATCGAAAGTTGCTTGCGCCGGAGCATCAAGGCGCTCCTTTCAACGGAACCAGTCCGGTTCGAGCCATGGTGCCGGTCGGTCGGCAGCGCGGTCTGTGTATTCACACCGCGTCCCGTTCCGACATACATATGCCGATACCTCACACTTCCAAACATGATTCACCTAACGGCGAAACGTCGGGAAAAGGGGGTTCGCAACGTACAACCGGCAACTTCCGGCTGAATATAGAGATTGCCGAAAGCACTGTCAACCTAATGTGTTCCATCGATCCGCTGCACGATCGGACAGCGTATCAACCGGCCTTCTCCCGCTCTCGCCAACAGCGGCTTTTTTGATGTGCACGCGGGTTGGACATGAGAGCAGCGAGGCGCGAACGCGCAGCCTGTTTCAGGGGGTGGCCCTACGGACATAGACAACGTCTTGACAGGCGGTAGGGACACGCCGAGAACGGGAGTCACGGCCACAAGTTCACGCGTGTAGGGGTGCCGCGGTTCACTTGCAGAGGGAAACACCTCCACGATTTCACCGTTGTACATGACCGCGATGCGATGACACGCGATCCGGGCCAGGGGCAGGTCGTGCGTTATTAACAGCATACCCCAGCCCTGTTTGCGCTGGAGATCCACGAGCAATTGAACGATCCGCGACTGCATCAGGACATCGAGGGACGCGGTGGGCTCGTCGGCCACCAGCAGCCGGGGGCGTGCGGCCAGGGCCCGGGCGAGCGCCACGCGTTGACGCTGCCCGCCGCTGAGCTGATGGGGATATCGAGACGCCGCGCCGGCGTCTAGCCCGATCTCGGTCATCGCCGCCACAATGTCAATAGGCGATATGTCACTCGCGCGAGCCGCCTCACTCAGCGCATCTCCACAAGACTGGCGCGGGTCGAGCGACGCGTAGGCGTCCTGAAAGATCAGCTGGGCTCGAACGGTGGGCACGCCGGGTGGCCGAGCCTCTCCCGCAACGCTCACGTCACCCGCCACGCGCGTCAACAACCCCGTGACGGCGCGGGCCAGGGAGGTCTTGCCGCATCCCGACTCCCCCACCAGGGCCACGGCCTCTCCGGAACCGACGGTCAGATCGACATCACTCACGGCGGTCAGCGTTTCCCGAGTGTTGCTCCAGAACGTGCGCCGGCGTTCATGTTCGACGCCAAGACCGACACAGGCGAGGGCGTCCGGTCCCGTAGCGATCGCCTGATCGTCACGGGGGGGACGGCTATCGGGCAACGCGGCGATCAGGTCGCGCGTGTGCGTGCGACGCGGAGACGCGAGCACCGAATCCACGGGTCCCTGCTCGACCAGACAACCGTCCCGGATCACGGCAATGCGATCGGCGAACCCGCCGGCCAGGGAGAGATCGTGGGTAATGAACAGGAGCGAGACGCCACGCTGACGAACCGCGGCCTGCAGGGTATCCAGCACGCCGGCCTGGATGGTCACGTCCAGGGCGGTGGTGGGTTCGTCGGCGATGAGCAGGTCCGGATTACCGGCCAGGGCGAGGGCCAGCATGACGCGCTGCTTCTGGCCGCCGCTGAGCTGATGGGGATAGCGCGGACGGATCGATGCTGGCAACCGGACTTCGTCGAGCAACTCCACCGCCCGGGACTCGAGCGCGGCCCCGGACAGCTCGGCGGTCAATCGCAGGGTCTCCCGGAGCTGCTCGTCCACCGTCCATACCGGATCGAGGGCCGCACCCGGATCCTGGAAGATCATGGCGATCTCGCGGCCGAGTCGTGCGCGGTGATCGGGTCCCCCATCGAGTTCGACGCCGTTCCAGATCAGTCGGCCGGAATGCGTCGCCTCGGCGGGCAGCAAACCCAGCACGGCGAGGCCGGTGACCGTCTTGCCGCTGCCGGACTCCCCGACCAGCGCCGTGACTTCGCCCGAGACGAGATCGAAATCGAGACCGTCGAGCGCACGGACCGGTCCGTCGGGACCGGGGAAGGTCACGGTCAGTTTCTGTATCGAGAGCAGGTCCTTGCCGCTCATCGGTCGGACCTCCGCGAACCGCCACGCGGGTCCAGCAGATCACGAACGCCGTCACCGAGCAGGTTGTAGCCGACGACCATCAGGGTGATGGCCAATCCCGGGAATGCGGTCAGCCACCAGGCATCCAGCAGATGTCCGTGGCCGTGCTCGATCATGGCACCCCAAGAGATCACCGGTTCCTGGGCGCCCAAACCAAGATAGCTCAGGAAGGATTCAAGAAGGATGGCGTTGCCCAGGCGCAGGGTCGCCGCCACCAGCACCAGCGGGAGTACGTGGGGCAACACATGGCGCAGGGCAAGACGCACCGCGGTGAGTTGCAGTCCCTGGGCGGCGAGATAGAATTCCCGCTCCCGCAGGGCCAGGGTCTCGGCCCGCACCAGTCGCGCCACGCCCATCCACCCGGTCAGGCCGATGACCACGGTGACCAGGACCAGTGACGGGGACATGACCGCCACGAGCAGCAGGATCAGGAAAATGCGGGGGAAGGCGAGAAAGACATTGGTCACCGCCATGAGGAGACGGTCGAGCCAGGCTGGTCCCACGCCGGCCGCCAGGCCTACGCACGTACCCAGTCCCACGGCCAGCAGCACACTGAACCAACCGACCGCCAGTGAAGCGCGACCTCCGTACAGCAGACGGCTGAGCACGTCGCGTCCGAGCACATCGGTGCCGAAGGGATGCTCGGGGCCAGGCGGCAGCAGGTGGGTATCGGCGGCGCCCAGGGATGTCGGGTCCGCGGGCGCGAGCAGACCGGCGGTGACGGACAACACCATCAACAACAACACGAGTCCGAGACCGCAGCGGGCCGAGAGATCGAAGCGTCCACTCACGTCCGTCTCCCGTCGCCCAACCTGATGCGTGGATCGACCCAGCCGTAGGCCAGGTCGGCCAGAAAGTTGCCGAGTACGACCATCACGGCCGACAGGGTCGTTGCACCCATGATGACCGGATAGTCACGGGCAAAGATGGCATCGACGGCCAGTCGTCCCATGCCCGGCCAGGCAAAGATGGTCTCGGTAACCACGGCGCCGCCGAGCAGGAACGGCAGGTTCAGCCCGACCAGCGTGATCGCCGGCAGCAGGGCGTTGCGCACGGCGTGTCGCCAGATCACGGTGCGCTCGGGAAGACCGCGGGCCCGGGCGGCCAGGATGAACTCCCTTTCGAGAACATCCACCACGGCGCCGCGCAGGTAGCGGGCCGTGCCGGCGGCCGAGGCGACGCCCAGCACCGTCACCGGCAGGATGAGATGACGCACCGTGTCCCAGAGGCGCACCGGCCAGGGCAGGAGCGCGGCGTCGGGCGACTGCATGCCGCCGGCCGGCAACCAGCCGAGCCAGCGGGAAAAGATCAGGATGAGCATCAGGCCCAGCCAGAAGGCCGGCAGGGAGTAGAGGGACAGGGCGGCCACCGTCGCACCCCGCTCGCTGCGGCACCCCTTGCGCCGAGCCATCCACACCCCCAGCCACACCGCCAGGACGAGATGGACGACGTAGGCGCTCACGGTCAACAACAGGGTATTGGGGATGGCGTCGCCCAACATCCGGGTCACGGGCTGATGATACTGGAGACTGCGGCCGAAATCGCCGCGCGTCAGAACGCCGGAGAGCCAACGCCAGTACTGGACACCCAGGGGCGCGTCCAGGCCGAGACGGGCGCGCACCAACTCGCGTTGCCGGTCTCCCATATCCGGATCGAGATGCAGTTCGGCGGGATCGCCGGGCGCCAGGTGCACCAGGAAAAAGACCGCCGTCAGCAGGGCGAGCACGAGCAGCACCGTCTCGGCCAGACGCCGGAACAGAAATCCCATCATGTGTAGTCTTTCCGGTTCAAGATCATGGCTGAGTCTAGAAAGGCTGCCCGGGCCGGTCAAGTGAAGTCGCAGAACGCCTCACCGGCCATGCAGACTGCAGGGGCTCACAAGCCGCCGCAGGTACCGCATTGCGGTCTGCGAATCCAGTCCCTGTCGCACTGTTCCGGAAAGTTCCCCGTTGTTCCCTGGAATGCCTCGCGATTCCCCTCCGGGCAGGTCGATGTGCGGCGACGACGCGGCATGACTCTTTCATCACTGCCGCGCACGTCATGGTCCGTATACCCGGGAGACACACATGGTCTGGCCGCACATCCCTAGTTCGAAGCCTCGTCTCACTACCATGGTCCTGCTGTCGGCCTGTCTCGTCTGCGTTCTGCTGCTGACGAGCGGGTGTACCATCGAGGAACCGGCCCTGCCGTCCTTCACGACACAACTGGCCATTCCCCTCGGCTCGCACGACCTGACGGTCGGCGAGCTCACCGAGGATCAGGATTTCCTATACGCGGGCGGGGACTCGGTCCTTTGCTTCAGCGTGGAGGGCGACACGACACAGGTGAATCTTGATCTCGATTTCAGCGCGGAACTCGATGGTATCGATACGCGGGCGACGATCGGCGCGTTCGCCCTCGACGATCTGCCGGCCCTGACCTATGCCTTCACGCTCGCCGACTTGTGGCCGGCCGTGGGCTCGTTGCCCCCGGGCGCCTATCCGGTCCCGCCTTTCGATTTCGATCTGCAGAGCGATCCCCTGGACATCGACGGCTTCGTCTCGGCCCAGGTCGCCTCGGGCCTCATCACGCTGACCTTGACCAATGACATGCCCATCCCCCTGTCGGGGACCTCGCCCCCGGAGATGATCACCGTCGATATACGGCATCCCGATACCGACGCCCTGGTCACGACCTTGGTCTTCGACCAGGAAATCGCTCCGGGGACAAGTGTCGAGGCTACGGGAGATCTGGTCGGCGTGGAACTGCCCGGAAGTCTATACATCGACATGTCGGGCGGGTCAGCCGGGGCGCCGGCTGTTGAGCTGGACCCCGCAGACGCCCTCGCCATTGATCTGGTCATCAGTGATCTGATCGTGGACGAGGCCAGCGCCGTCATCGGTGCCCAGTCCTTTGCGGAAACCGGCGCCGTCGCGTTGCCCGATTCCCTGCGCATCGTCGAAGCCGTCGTTGCCAGCGGGACCATGGACGTGACCCTGACCAACGAGTTGCCCCTCGCGGCGGCGGTATACATCTACTTCAACGAGTTCAAGACCGCCGCGGGCGACCCGTTCATTCTGGTCTTCGACATGCCGAGCAACGGTATCCAGACCACGGTGGCGGACCTGGCCGGCGCGGTCATCACCGCCGGCAGCGGCGCGCCCCTCGATTCGCTGAGCTACACCGTGGGCGTCACCTCCCCCGGCAGCGACGGCGAGATCGTGACCGTGATCGCCGGATCGGACATCGCCGCGACCATGGCGCCCACGTCCCTGTCCCTGGGCGAGATCACGGGGCTGATCCCGCGACGCGGCTTCGCCCTCGAACCGATGATCGAGGAAATCGACATTCCCGACGAACTGGACGGCCTGCACCTGGCTGCGGCCTCCTTGACGGTTGACCTCTATAACGGCACCGGCATATCCGGAGAAGTGAGCCTGCTCCTGACCGCGCGCAACGCCGCCGGCGAAACGGCGTCCCTGGCCACGACCGCGAACATCGCCCCGTCACGCGCCGAGGGCATGGCCCGCACCACCATCCATTTGGACGAAACCAACAGCACCATCACCGAACTGATCAGCCTCCTGCCTGAGACCCTCACCTTCAGCGGCGAGATCAGCGTGGGCGGCAACAACGAGATCGGCACCATCCGTCCCGACGATATGGCCATGGTGCTTTGGCGAGCCGACGCGCCGTTGCGCCTGTCGATCGAGAGCACCGAGATCGACCGCGACCCCGCCGCGCTGAACCTGGACGAGGATCTGCGCGACCAACTCGACAGCTATCTGCAGGCGGCCGAGATCATCGTCGAGATCGGGAACCACTTTCCCTTCGACCTGAGCGTGGAGTTCCTGGTCGGACCCGACTCCCTGTCGACGATCAACGATCCCGAGTTGACCATCGGCCCCCTGACCGTGACGTCCGGCCTGATCGGCGAGACGTCCCGCTACGTGGAGGAAACCGTGACGACGCGTCACGTCATCACGCTGACCGGGACGCAGATCCGGGCCTTCACGCAAGAGAACACATACACCGCCCTGCGCGCCCTCATCCCCGGCACCGACGGAGCCGAGGTCATGCTGCGCACCGGCGACGGATTGTCGGCGCTCGGCGCCCTGTCCGTGGAAATCCTGATCGATGAAGACTGATTCGCGCCAGCGCGCAAGGAGATCGGCATGAACAGCAACAGACTGAAAACACAACGTCGATCCCCATCGTCGCGTTTGGGCGCGACGTCCGCGCTGGCCGGATTGGTCTTCGCACTCCTCTGTGGAGCCGCGCCGGTCCTGGCCCAGGGCCAGGTGCGCGCCATGGGCCTGTCCGGCGCCTACACGGGCGCTGCGCGCGGGCTGGACGCCGTGGGCTGGAATCCGGCGAACCTGGCGTTGAACGGAGAGCGGGGGCCGTCGGTGGGTCTCGCGTCGATGTCGGTCGACCTGAACAACAACGCGTTTTCCCTGGCCGCCTACAACGAATATACCGGGGCCGTGCTGACCACAGAGGACAAGGAGAAGATCCTCGGGGACATCCCCAACGAGGGCTTCATGCTGAACGCCGACGTGAACGCGTCGGTGCTGGGATTCTGCGCCGGTCCCTTCGCCCTGACCTTCCAGGGACTCGCCGGCGGTTCCGGGGTCATGGACAAGGACTTCTTCGAATTGGTCCTGATGGGCAACGATATCGGCCAGAGCTTCAGCTTCGACGATACCGACGGAGACGCGTACGCCGTGGGTGCGGCCACCCTCTCCTACGCCACGCCCCTGGTCACGCGGCGGACCTACCGCTTGGCGCTCGGCGTCAACGCCCGCTACCTGCACGGTCTCTACGACTTCACCATCGAGGAAGCCGGCGGCGGGCTCGTGGCGGAGATGGACGGCGTCCAGGGCGAGGCCAACGCCTCGATGCTCATGTCACAGGGCGGCAGCGGTTACGCGGTCGACGCGGGCCTGGCCCTGCAGCTCCCCCGCGGCTGGACCCTGGGTCTGGCCGTGAGGAACCTGAGCAGTCGTTTGAACTGGGATGACAAGGTCGAGCGCCACGTCTGGAGCGCCGTGGGCGAGGGAATCACCGCCACCACGGACGATTTTGAATCCCAAATTACCCAGAGCGATACCACCTACGCCGCGGCAGCCTACGTCCGGACCCTGCCCACGGTGATTCGCTTCGGCGCCAGCAACCGGTTCGGTCCTCTCCTGCTGGGGGCCGACGTTTCGCGCGGCCTCGAGAGCCGCGCCGGCGTCTCCGACAATCTGGCCCTGGATATTGGCATGGAGTGGCATCTAGCCTCCTGGCTGCTGCCGCGGATCGGTCTGGGCTTCGGCGGCGAAGTGCGGCGCGCATCGGCGGGCCTCGGCATTGGGCTCGGCCCGGTGCGCTGGGACCTGGCCGTCGCCAACCGGGGCCAGATCATCCCCGGCGACACCAAGGGACTGGCCGTCGCTTCGGGACTGGGGCTTGATTTCTGATTCAGATGATTTCGCAGCGGTAGGTTTCGGTGAAGGCGTCGATCAGGGCGTCTTCCAGGGCCGTCATGTCCGACTCGGTGAGAGTCCGTTCAAGTAACTGGCCGAGATGCGTTGTGGCTTCCAGAAGACGAGCCCGCGCCAGCGCCCCGCCACGATCCCCCTGCAGACAGGCCAGCAGATCCGCGTGCCCCACCCCGGTGAGGATCGAGCCGTGCTGCAGGAAAGCGTCGGCCAGACGTCGCTGGGCCGAGCCCACCAGCTTGCGGCCCGCGACGGTGATCTCGTGGCGGCCGGCCGACTGGAAGCAGACCGCGCTCCGGGCCTGCGCCAGGGACTCGCCTCCCGAAACGTCGGGCGACAAGCCCAGCTTCCGCAGGAAAAGCAGTAGCGCGTCATTGATCGAGGTATAGGCCGTGTGCAGGGTGTCGCCAAAGACGGTCCCCCGCGACCCACCGATCACCGCGTATGTGAGTTCGTCGCTGTGCAGAATGGCACGTCCACCGGTGGGCCGGCGCACCAGACCGTAGCCGAGCTCGGCGATGGCCGCGGTATCGAAATCGGTTTCCTGCTGGTGGTAGCCGTAACTGACCGCCGGCGGCGACCAGCGGTAGAGGCGCAGCACGGGATCATCGCCGGGGCGCCACGCCTCGAGCAGACGAGTGTCCGCCGCCATGTTCCCGGCGCCGCTGCGGTCCCCGTCCCGAATGACGCGTAGACGCACGATCTACTCGCAGTTGCAGGGCCCGAGCCAGCGCAAGTCGGGCTTGCGGGCCGCGCCGGCCTCGTCCAGCCGGGACACGGGTGTAACCAGCGGGGCCTCGTGCAGGAGCTCGGGCTCCTCCTCGGCCTCGCGACGGATTTCGCGCATGATGGTTACGAAGGCGTCCAGGGTCTCCCGCGATTCGGTTTCGGTGGGTTCGATCATCAACGCCTCCTCCACGATCAGCGGGAAGTAGATCGTGGGGGCGTGCACGCCGTAGTCGAGCAGTCGTTTGGCGACGTCCAGGGTGCGCACACCGAAGCGCTTCTTCCAGTCCTTGCCGGTGGCGACAAACTCGTGCAGACACCCCTCGGCGTGCTCCACATGCAGCACGTCCGCCAATTGCTTGCGCAGATAGTTGGCGTTGAGCACCGCCCGTTCGGAGACGCGGGTCAAACCATCGCCGCCGAGCCGCAGGATGTAGGCCAGGGCCCGCAGACATACGCCGATGTTGCCGTGGAAGGCGTGGATACTCGGACGCGCGCCGGTCTCGTCGTGACGCAACCCGTAGACGCCATTGGTCTGGACTATCTCCGGGCCGGGCAGAAAGGGCGCCAGTTCCGCAGTGACGCAGATGGGGCCCGCGCCCGGACCGCCGCCGCCGTGGGGCGTGGAGAAGGTCTTGTGCAGATTGAGATGGACCACGTCGAAACCCATTTGCGCCGGCTTGGCCTTGCCCATGATGGCGTTCATGTTGGCGCCGTCCATGTACAGTCGCCCGCCGGCCTCGTGGACGACCCGCGCCACTTCGATGATGTCCGTCTCGAAGAGCCCCAGAGTATTGGGATTGGTGATCATGATGCCCGCGGTGGTCGGCCCGACGGCCTCGCGCAGGACGCCCAGGTCCAGACGCCCGTCCGACTTCGATGCGATGGTGACGGGCTTCATGCCGGCCATCACCACCGAGGCCGGGTTGGTGCCGTGGGCCGAGTCGGGTATGAGCACGTCCATGCGGTCGGCGTCGCCGTTGGCCAGGTGGAAAGCGCGGATGGCCAGCATGCCCAGGAATTCGCCGTGGGCGCCGGCAGCGGGCTGCAGACTGCAGGCGGCGAAGCCCGTGATCTCGCACAAGGCGTCCTGGAGCAACTTGAGAGCGCAGAGCAACCCCTGGATGTCGGCTTCGTCCTGCTCCGGATGGAGGGTCGTGAAACCGGGCAGGGCCGCCACGCGTTCGTTGATCCGCGGGTTGTACTTCATGGTGCAGCTGCCCAGGGGATACAGGCCGCGCTCGATATGATGGTTGAGGACCGAGAGCTGTGTGTAATGCCGCATGACATCCTGCTCCGACACCGACGGCAAATCGCAG
The DNA here is from genome assembly GCA_964476155.1 of uncultured Fibrobacteraceae bacterium. Taxonomy (GTDB): domain Bacteria; phylum Krumholzibacteriota; class Krumholzibacteriia; order LZORAL124-64-63; family LZORAL124-64-63; genus JAHIYU01. The sequence continues at coordinate 61,525 of CAYYYS010000007.1, read as the reverse complement.
GTCTCGTCGCGCTGCAGATCCGCAGGCAGATCCGCGTCCACGTCGTCGCCGCGCCAGACCGGCGGCATGACGCCACGGCGTCCCGACCGCCCCTTGTTGAAGAGGTTGTCCTGCAGGGTGGCGCCCCAGCGTCCACACTCGTTGCACTTGTTGACGTCAGTCATCGGCCTGCGCCTCCAGGAAGTCGCGAACCAGGTTGCCGTAGGTCTCGATCTCGTCGGCCGTTCGTCGTTCGGTCACCGCAACCAGCAGGTCGCCCTCGCCACACGCCGCGAATCCGTCCAGCGGTATGCCGGCCAGCACGCCCCGATCGCGGGCAAAGTCACCGAAGGCGCGGGCGGATCCGGGCAGCCGCACGACCAGTTCGTTGAAGAAGGGACCGTCACAGGGGAAACTCACGCCGTCGATGCGGCCGAGCACCGTCCGCAGGGCCTCGCCGCGCACGCGGTTCGCCTCACCCAGAGCCAGGTATCCCGCGCGCCCGAGCAGGGCAAGCGTGATCGTGGCGCGCGTCATGTTCAGACCCTGGTTGCTGCAGATATTGGATGTGGCCCGCTCGCGCCGGATATGCTGCTCGCGCGTCTGCAGGGTCAGCACATAGCCGTTGCGCCCCTTGCTGTCGACGGTACGCCCGACCACCCGACCGGGGATCGTGCGCTTCAGGGCATCGGCGCAGGACAGGAAGCCCAGCAAGGGACCGCCCCAGCCGCAGGGGATGCCGAAAGGTTGGGCCTCGCCCACCGCGATGGACGCGCCGTAGGCGGCCGGCGGTTTGACCAGCGACAGGGAAACGGGATTGACCACCGCGATCAGCAGGGCACCACTCTCGCCCAACGACGCGGACAGCGCGTCGGTCGGCTCGAGTCGGCCCAGGTAGTTGGGTGTCTGCACCACGACCGCACCGATGGTCTCGTCGACCAGGCCGGCCAGGGCCGCCGTGTCTGTGGCACCGCTCGCATCCCGCGGCGCAGTGACGATCTCGATGCCCTCGCCCAGCAAATGGGTCTCGACCACGCGGCGATACCGCGGGTTGAGGGTTTCCGGCAACACGACACGCTTGCGTCGGGTCTTGGACACGGCCATGAGGATCGCCTCGACCAGGGCCGAGGCCCCGTCGTACATGCTGGCGTTGGCCACGGGCAGGCCGGTCATCCTGGTGACGAAGGTCTGCCATTCGTAGATGACCTGCAGCGTGCCCTGGGACACCTCCGCCTGATAGGGCGTGTAGGCGGTGAGGAATTCGCTGCGCCCGCTCAGGGCGTCCACGGCCGCGGGGATGTAGGTGTCGTAGACACCGCCGCCCATGAACGAGACCAGTTCGTCCTGTCCCGTGTTCATGCCCGCCAGGGTACTCATCACTCGCCAGACCTCCTCCTCCGCCAGGGAGTCGGGCAGGTCCAGGCCGGCGTCGCGGCGCACCTCGGCGGGAATCGACGCGAAAAGATCGTCGACATCCTGCAGTCCAAGCGTATCGAGCATCTCGCGGATGTCTTCATCCGTGTGCGGGGTGTAGGGCATGAGCGTCTCAGCCTCCGACCAAGGCGTCGTAGTCGGCGGCCGAGAGCAACTGGTCGATCTCGGACGAATCGGCCATCTGCATCCTGAAGAGCCAGCCGTCGTCCATGGGCGAGTTGTTCACGAGTTCGGGCTCATCGAGGATGGCCTCGTTGATCTCGACAACCTCGCCGGTCAGGGGCGCATAGAGATCCTCCACCGATTTCACCGTCTCGATGGTGCCGACGACATCTCCCTGGCCCATCTGGGCACCGGGCTCGGGCAGTTCCAGGAATACGACATCGCCCAGTTCGGCAGCGGCGTACTCGGAGACGCCGATGGTGGCGGTGTTCCCCTCGACCATCACCCACTCGTGTTCCTTCGTGTAGATACGATCGTCACTCGACATGAACGTGCCTCCTCGGGATCAGGTCAGGTCTCGTTCGGCGCGAGGGTCGCCCTTGACCCGCGGCGCCAGGAATGGAACGGAGGCCGCGACGGCCGGATAGCGTTTGCCGCGGATCTCCACTGCGAGTTCGCCTTCGCCCCGGTCGACAGCCAACAGGGCCAGGGCGAGGGACTTGTTCAGGGTCGGACTCTTGGTGCCGCTGGTTACCAGCCCCACCTGGCGATCGCCCGCGAAGACGGGCGTCTCCTGCCGGGCAATGGGCGCGGGGCGCGGTTTGCCGTCCAGCGACAGCGCTCGGATTTCCAGGCCGGCGATACGTCGCGGGACGCCGTCGGCCTTTTGGCTTCGCAAGGCGTCGGCGCCGACGAAGTCGCGCTTCTTCATGCGGATCGCCCAGCCGATGCCGGCTTCCAGCGGCGTCCAGTCGGCGCTGAGCTCGTGACCGTATAGACAGTATCCCATTTCGAAACGCAGGGTATCACGAGCCGCCAGGCCGATGGGCTTCACATTCAGATCGCCACCGGCGGCGAGCAACTCTTCCCAGAGGGGAAGCGCATCATCCCAGGGGATATAGAGTTCGTAGCCGCGCTCGCCCGTGTAGCCGGTGCGCGAAACGATCCAGTCTCCGGTCGGTCGCTCGAGAACATAGGCCGTATAGAATTCCAGCGTGTCAAGAGTATCGAGAGTACCGGCCAACGCCGCGAGTCTGTGCATGAGTTCGAGAGCGGCGGGGCCCTGTACGGCGATCATGGCGGTGCGGTCGCTGGCATCGTCCAGCGCGACATCCGGCGCGTCGGCAACGCGTTCGGCAAGCCAACCGGCGATCTTCTCGTGGTTGGCGGCATTGCACACCACCAGCCAATCGGCGTCGGCCAGATGGTAGATGAGCATGTCGTCCAGGACGCCGCCATCGGTCGCGCACATGGCGGTGTAGAGTACCTTGCCGATCGCCAGGCCGATGACCCGATTGGTGGTCAGTCCATCCAGCCAGGCTTCGGCGCCGTCGCCGCGAACGTAGATCTCACCCATGTGCGTGATGTCGAAAAGGCCGACACCGTCACGCACGGCGGCATGCTCGACCTGCAGGCCCTCGTACTGCACGGGCATCTCGAAACCCGCAAACGGGACCATGCGGCCACCGTTGTCGCGATGCCAGTCGGTCAGAGGTGTTCGCCTCAGGGCTTGGGACTCGGTTTGGCTCAATTCCGGCTCCTCGTCGGGGATGACCGGCCATCGCCGGGCGGTCGGGTGATATGGAGCTGTTCGGCGTTGCCAAATCTATGACGACAGGTCGCGTTCGCCAAGACCCAAAATGTTATCGGCTGGACCAATCAATTCACGCAGCATGGCGCCCGTATAGGACGCTTTGGCGGCGATGATGACCTCCAGGGATCCCTGCGCGACCATGTAGCCGCCGGCCTCACCGCCCTCGGGACCAAGATCGATGACCCAGTCGGCGCGACGCACCACTTCGGGATTGTGCTCGATCACCACGACGGAATGACCGTTTCCGGTGAGTTGGGCCAGAATATCCATGAGACGATCCACGTCGCAGAAATGCAGGCCGGTGGTGGGTTCGTCCAGGATGTAGAGGCTCCGGCCCCGACTACCGCGCGCCAGTTCCCGCGACAGCTTGAGCCGCTGCGCCTCGCCGCCCGACAGGGTGGAGCCGGTCTGTCCGAGCCGCAGATAGCCCAGGCCGACGCCTTCCATGACCGACAGGATCTTGCGGCAGGCGGGAATGGCACCGAGCAGGTCCAGCGCCTCGTCGACGGTCATGCCCAGCACGTCGGCGATCGTCTTGCCCTTGAAGTGGACCTCCAGGGTTTCGGGCCCGAAACGCTGGCCGTCGCAGGCTTCGCAGGGTACGTCCACGTCGGGAAGGAAGTCCATGCTGAGCCGCTTGACCCCCGCACCCTCGCAGGTCGGGCAGCGGCCGTCGCCCGTATTGAAGCTGAAACGCGCCGGACCGTAGCCGCGCATCTTGGCGAGTGTGGTGGCGGCAAAGAGCTTGCGCAAATGGCTCATGATGCCGGTGTAGGTCGCCGGCGTGGAGCGCGCCGATCGGCCGATGGGCGACTGGTCGACGAGGATCACCGAGCGCAGCGCGTCCTCCCCTTCCAGAGAATCGAAATCGCCCGGTTCGGCGCCGGCCCGGTTCAGGCGACGGGCGAGTTCGCGATACAAGGTGTCGTGGATGGCCGTGCTCTTGCCGGACCCAGAGACTCCGGTAACCACGGTGAGGCGACCGAGGGGAATGTCCAGGTCGATGGACTTCAGGTTGCGCCCCGTCAGACCTTTCATGTGCAACCAGTCTTCGGGTGACGCCCCCTCGTTCACGGGCTGGGGCCCCTGAGCTCGCCGTCGTCCGGCCAGATACGCTCCCGTGATGCTGCCCTCGGTATCGGCCACTTCGCGCGGGGTCCCCTGAGCCACGATCTCGCCGCCGTGCTCGCCGGCTCCGGGCCCGAGATCGAGCAGATGATCGGCCGCGAGCATGACGTCCAGGTCGTGCTCGACCACGACCACGCTGTTGCCGCGATCGCGCAACCGACCCAGCGTGCCGATCAACCGGTGGATATCGCGGTGATGCAGCCCCACGCTGGGCTCGTCCAGGATGTAGAGCACGCCGGTCAGGCGCGACCCCACCTGGGTAGCGAGCCGCACGCGCTGGCCTTCGCCGCCGGACAGGGTCGAGACGCTGCGCGACAGGCTCAGATACCCCACACCAACTTCGTCGAGGAAGCGGGCCCTCGAAACGACCTGCTCCAGGATGGGTTTTGAAACGGTGGCCTTGAGCGTGTCCGTGAATGTAAGCCCCTCGGCCCAGGTCAGCAGGTCGGTCAGCGCGAGTTCACCCACCTGCCCCACGTGCAGACCACCCACCTGGACACTCAGGGCATCCGCGCAGAGCCGATACCCCCGGCAGGTCGAACAGGCCTGGTCCGTGAGCAGAGACGCGAGACCGGAGCGAACCTTGTCCGAGCGCGTCTCGTGATAACGACGCAGCAATTCGGGAACCAGTCCCTCCCAGTCGCGCAGGAAGGCCTCGTAATGACGGTGCTCCTGGAGGCGAGTCTCCATCTCCGACGACATGCCGGTCAGCAGAACTTCGCGGGCCGGCTCCGGCAAATCGACCCAGGGTGTATCAAGGTCGAAATCAAGCGCCCCCGCGAAAGCCTCGATCTGCGTGTAGAGCCAGCCCGACTCCTTGCCGCGCAGATAGGCGACGGCGCCCGCGTCCAGACTCAGCGACGGGTCCGGCACCAGACTGGTGACCTTGATGGTCGGTTGACTGCCGAGCCCCTGGCAATCCGGACAGGACCCGGCCGGTGAATTGAACGAAAAGAGACGCGGTTCCAGAGACGCGAAGCTGCGCCCGCAGGACGGGCAGCCCGCCTCGCGGCTGTAAAGCGTCGTATGGCCGTCTTCCCGACGAACCAGGACAGTGCCGCCGGACAGATCCAGCGCGCGTGTCAAAGCCCCAGACAATCGCTCGCCTATACCCGGCCGGTTGACGAATCCGTCGACGACCACCGCGATGTCGTGACGCTTGCCGGCGGCCAGCTCGGGCGCCTCGTCCAGGTCGTGAAGTTTGCCGTCGATAAGGGCACGCACGTATCCCTTTTCGGCCAGATCGCCGAGCAACTTCCGGTGCGCACCCTTGCGGCCACTGATGACCGGCGCCAGGATCCACAGACGCGCCCCGTCGGCCTGGGCGCCGATGCTGTCCCTGATGGCGGACAAGGGGAGCGACCCGGCGGACACGTTGCAGTCCGGGCAGATGACGTCACCGCAGCGGGCGTAAAGCAGACGTAGGTAATTGGCGATCTCGGTGATGGTCCCGACGGTCGAACGCGGGTTGGCGCCGAGTCCCTTCTGGTCGATGGCCAGGGCAGGCGACAGACCTTCGATGCGGTCCAGGTCGGGCTTGGGCAACTGGTCGAGAAACTGATGCGCAAAACTGGACAGGCTCTCGATGTACCGACGCTGACCTTCGGCATAGAGGGTGTCGAAAGCCAGTGAGGACTTGCCCGACCCGCTCGGGCCGGTGACGACCACCAGGGCGTGGCGAGGCAGCACGATATCCAGGTTCTTCAGGTTGTGAACCCGCGCGCCCTTGATAGTGATCACGTCGGCACTCACGATCGTGTCTACTCCAGCGAGGTCGGAACGGCGGTGGCGTCTTCGAGCGCCACGCGCTCTTCGTCGCTCAGGCCCTCGACACCCTCGATCACGTCGGCCTTCAGGATGCGGATGGCCTGTAACGGGTTGTCGCCGCGGTCACGATCGGCCGCCACGATGACGTCGACCACGTCCAGACCCAGGACGACCTGTCCGAACACGGTATATTTTCCATTGAGGTGCGGCGTGTCCGCCACGCAGATAAAGAACTGGCTACCGCCGGAATCCGGGCTCTGGGACCGCGCCATGGACAAGGTGCCGCGCGTGTGATGGCCGCTGTTGAACTCGGCGCGGATCTGGGCCTGATCACTGAAACCAGCGTAGCCCTTGCGCGCAAGAAGATCGCTGACCTCGGCGATCTTCGCCGCTTCCTCGGCCGTCAGCACGTCCGCCCAGGTCGGACCACCCATGCCGTCATTGCTGCGATCCTCGTCCTTGGAGTTGGGATCGCCGCCCTGAATCATGAATCCGGGAATCACGCGGTGGAATGACGTCCGGTCGTAGAACCCCGTCGCACAGAGATGAACGAAGTTGGCAACGTGGTTGGGCGCCAGGTCCGACTTCATCGCCAGAAGAATCTCGCCTTCGTCCGTGGTCAAGCGCACATAGGTATCGTCGGCGCCGGCGATCCCGGCCGTGAGGGTTAGCAGCGCTGTCAATACAATCAAGATCCTGGGCATCTCTGGTTTCCTTTCGCGTAATTGGGGGTCGGCGACCCGTTCATCGCCGACCCCCATGGATAACACGTTCGGTCCCGATGGGCAATGCCCGCTCTCCAGCTTGCCCGGACGGGATCCACATACCATGTTAGATGTCGTCCCCGAACGGTTGTAAAAACAAGAGCTTTTTGGAGGCGGATTGTGGCTGAGATGGCATATCTCGACAATGGTGCGACGTCATTCCCCAAGCCCGAATGCGTCTATGTGGCCATGGACGATTTTTACCGCCGACACGGCGTCAATCCGGGTCGATCCGGTGCGGATGCCGCGGTCGAGGCCGGGTCGATTCTGGACGAGACGCGTAAGGACCTCAACGCCTTCTTCGGCAACCCCTCGCCCGACTACAATCGGCTGATCTTCACGTCGAACGCCACCGACAGTCTCAACACGATCATCCAGGGCGTCGTCCAGCCCGGCGATCACGTGATTTCGACCCGGATCGAGCACAACTCCGTGCTGCGCCCCCTTCACGAACTGGCGAACCGGGACATCATCAGCTTCGATCTCACGCCATTCGATGGTGACGGCTTTGTCGATCCCGACGAAATCGCCGCGCGCATCAGGCCCGAGACCCGTCTGGTCATCGTCAACCATGGCTCCAACGTGATCGGCACGGTGCAGGACATCGCCGCCATTGGCGCAATCTGCCACGAGCGAGGCGTGCTCTTCGCCGTGGACGCCGCCCAGACCGCCGGTTGCGTCCCCATCGACATGACGGACATGAACATCGACATGGTGGCCTTCACGGGCCACAAGTCCCTGCTCGGCCCCGTCGGCATCGGCGGCGTCGTTGTCGGCCCCGACGTGGAACCCGTCAGTTACAAATGGGGCGGCACCGGTGTGAAGTCGGCCCAGCTCACCCATCTCGAACAGTACCCGTACCGTCTCGAGGCGGGCACCCTCAACACCCTGGGTATCGCCGGCCTGCGCGCCGGACTCCATTGGATCCAAGATCAGGGCATGGACAAGATCGTGGCTCACGAGATCGAACTCTCGCACAAGCTGTGCGCCGGCCTCGCTGAGATGCCCGGCCTGACGATGCACGGCGCCCCGGCCGACGAGCGCCACACCTCGGTGATCAGCGTCACCCTCGCGGGCATGAATCCCGAGGAAATCGGCATGCGCCTGGACATCGACTACGACATCATCACCCGCACGGGCCTCCAGTGCGCCCCGCTGTGCCACGAGGGCATCGGCACAGCGCCGCTGGGTACGGTGCGCTTCAGCATCGGGCCAATGAATCAGGAATCGGACATCGACCGGGTTCTCGTGGCCATGCAAAGCCTGACGCAAGAGGCGTTCGCGAGGTAGACCGACATCAGGACAAGCGAAACGGGCCGCTCCGATTGGAGCGGCCCGTTTCGTATGCGGCTAATGGGCGTTACTGGTTACGCGCCCACAGACGTTCGGGCTTGTGCAGCACGATCCGCACGAAGCGGTTCTGCTCGCGGCCCTCGACCGTCTCGTTGTCACCGACCGGATGGAACGGACCGTAGCTCACCACGGCAAAGCGGGTGGCGTCCATGTCCAGCCAGTTGGTCATATAGCGCGTGACGGCGGCGGCTCGGGCGGCGCCGAGCTCCCAGTTGGTGGGCCAGACTTCGTGGAAGTCCTCCCAGATCTTCTGGTCATCCGTGTATCCTTCCACGTGGATGTCCCACTCGGGATACTCGACGATGGCGTCACGCAAGGCTTCGAGGATAGGCACCATGGTCTCGAGGATCATGGTCTGTCCCGAGGCGAACATGACCTCGTCGGGAATGGTGACCGTGACGATCTCGCCCAGTTGCTCCACGAGCACGGCCTTCTCGGCCTCCACCTGGGAGATCTGCTCGCGCAGTTCGCCGGCAAGTTGGTGTCCTTCAGCGATCGCCGCTTCACGCTCAGCGATCTGGGCCTGAAGTTCCACGATCGACACATCACGAGCGGCGAGAAGCTCCTTGTAATCGTTACACGGTGCGCATCCCCAGGTGGCGATGGCCAGGGCCAGCACGGTCAGCAGAACAATTCGCTTCAAAACGAGCATATCCAGTCACTCCTTTGCCATAGCGGCATATACCACACGCGGCTCCTCCGCGCCGGGTAGGCCGCCCCAGATTCCGTTCGTTTCGATTCGGGACCTGTCATGCAAGTAACGGTCCCGGCCCGAAAGCTGCCTCAATGTAGCCCGGAAGCACAGGGAGGGAAAGCGTTTTTTGACCGATTACGGGTTCTGTGGTTTCTCCTTCAATGACTCGAAAGTCGCGAGAATCCCGTTCTCTCCGATCACATCAAGTTCGTCGCCCGCTTTTATGCGAAAATCACCCGCAGGGAGAGGAATTCGTAATTTGTCAGCCGATTCCACATCCGGGCTCCGGTGGACCTGGATGAGATTCAACCGGGCCTCGGTCATCAAATGCAGGTCCGCGAGGGTCTGGTCGTACCATTCCTCACGCGGCCGAATGCGCTTCATGCTGTAGCCGTCGGGCAGTTCGACCAGGTTGACCACCGAGTCGTGGAGCATGTTCTCGGCCAGCCAACGGCCCATCTGCTGTTCGGGCTGAACCACCTCGTCGGCCCCGATCTTCAGCAGGACGGAACGCTGGTCGTTGGTCAACGCCTTGCAGACGATGCGTGGCGCGCCGAGTCCCTTGCAGAGCAGGGTCACCATGACGTTGGCCTCGAAGTTGGCGCCGATGCAGATGACCACGGCGTCCATGCCGCCGACCTCGAAGCGTTCCAGGTTCTCCTGCTCGGTGGCGTCGAAGGCCACCGCCACGGCCACGTGGTTCTTGATCTTCTCCACCAACGCACGATCATTATCGACCGCCAGGACTTCGACGCCCTCGTCGCTCAGGGTTCGCGCCACGCTCGACCCGAACCGCCCCAGACCGAAGACCGCCACTCGCTTCATCGCCACTCCTTCGTAGACGTTTCACTCACCCGACCAGCAGATTCGCCTCGGCGAAACGGACGTCGGCCTCGCGGGTGGGCGGCACCAGGCCGTACGCCACCGCGAGGGGACCGAGACGCCCCAGGAACATCAACAGTATCACCATGACCCGGCCAGCGCTCGACAGTTCGGGCGTCAACCCCAGCGACAGGCCCACCGTGCCCATGGCCGAAGCAACCTCGAAGAGGGTCTCCTGGAAGCCGCGACCCTCGGTGATCAACAACACGAAAAGGGCGATCGCCGAAGTAAGGATCCAGGTCGTCAGGATCATGAAGGCGCGCCGAACGGTCAAGGCGCTGATCTCGCGGTCGAAGAGTCGCGGCGCTCTGCCGCCGACCGCGATGGCGCGCAGGTTGGCCCACAGGACCGCCACGGTCGTCAGCTTGATGCCGCCGGCGGTGGAGCCGGGAGCCGCGCCGACGCACATCAGGATCATCAGCAGCAACAACGAGGCGCTCGACAGGGTCGTCAGGTCCAGGGTGTTGAAGCCGGCCGTGCGTGCGGTCGCCGACTGGAAAAACGCTAGACCCAACTTGTCGCCAAAGCCATGTCCCGACAGGGCGCCGTTCCACTCCAGACCGAGCAGGATCAGGGTGCCGCCGGCGAGCAGTCCCCCCGTGAGCAGCAGGACGATCCGCGCCTGGACGAAGAGACGCGGCCGCCCGCGGCCGGACAGGGCCCGCCCCAGCAGCCAGCCACGCACGTTGGCCACCACCGGGAATCCCAACCCGCCCACCACGAGCAGGGCGGTGATCGTGCCGACCACCAGGGAATCGTCGGCGCTGGACAGCAGTGAATCGGGATAGAGGGCGAAACCCGCATTGCAGAAGGCGGAGACCGCGTGGAAGACGGCGTACCAGAGACGCTCGCCCGACGCGGGAATCGTGTCGGCCAGCCCCACATACAGCAGGGCCGTCCCGAGAAATTCGGCGATGAAGGTGAATCCGGCGATGAACCTGAGGATGGACCGGGACTCTCGCAGCACCGGTCCCGCGAAGAGCTCGCGCAGCATGCTCGACTCGCGGACGCCGATTCCGCGGCCCAGCATGAGCGATACCGCACCGGCCACGGCCATGACGCCGAGGCCGCCGAGCTGGATCAGCACCAGGATGACGGCCTGTCCCAGCGGCGTGAAGGCGCCGGCCGTATCGCGGACGATCAAGCCGGTGACGCAAACGGCGGATGTGGCGGTGAACACGGCGTCGAGCGCGCCGAGGGTCTGACCGGCGGGTGTGGAGGCGGGTAAGGTCAACACCAGGGCCCCGGCCGCAACCAGGGCAGCGAGGCCGAGAATGAAGGCGGCACCCGGTCGAATCCGCGTCAGCCTCTTTGATTCGCGGCGCCCCACTCCCCCTCCTCGTGAATGATGTGAGTGTTCTGTCAATCTTTGATCTTGGAGTCAGTGAGCTTACAAGTGGTCAGATGCAAGGCGCGCGAGCGCCGGACTAGCCGTGGCTAATACAAGCGAGTGTAACGCAGCAGATGGCTACTTGTAAGCTCACTGACTCCAAGATCAAAGGTTGGCAGAGCACTAAGACTTGACCGGCCCGTGAACGGCGGTGAACAGATTATCCGGATCGAAGTACTGCTCCGCACAACGCTTGATATCGTCCAGATCGACCGCGTCCACGCGGCTGACCAGTTCGCTCACGGGCAGGAACCGGCCATAGTAGATCTCGTCCTTGGCGGCCCGGCTCATCTGGTTGGTCACGCCTTCCAGGGAAAAAACCAGTTGCGACTTGATCTGGGCGCGATTGCTGTCCATTTCCATGTCGGTCACGCCGCCACCCAGCAATCGCCGGTACTCGGCGTGTACGAGATCCTCGAGACGCTCGCGCTTTTCGGGCGGACAGGAGCCGGCGCAGCTCACCAGTCCCACTTCCCGACCCATGTCCGTGTAGTTGTAGATGGAGTAGGCCAGGCCTTCGCGCTCGCGCACGGACTGGAAGATGCGGCTCGACAGACCACCCCCGAGTATGTTGCTCAACATGCCCAGGGGAATGCGGTCCCGGTGACGGTAGTGCACACCCAGATTGCCGATCTCGAAATAGCACTGCTGCAAGGGGCTGGGGATGTCCAACCGCTGGTCGTAGAGGCGCGCGTCCGCCATGACCGCGTCGACCGCGGTAAAGGGGGCGTCATCCCGGCCGGGCGCGTCGAACTCGCTGTGCCCATCGGGAAGTGCGGCCGGCCCGAAATGTTTCATGACGGACCGACGCATGCCGTCGTCCACGTTGCCGGCCATGGCGACCACGAGGTTCGGGCCCGAAAAGAGCGTCCCGTGCTCGCGCCGCAACAACGCGGCATCGAAGGAGCGGACCGTCTCCCGGGAACCCAGGATCGGACGGCTGCGGGGATGCTTGCCGTAGAGCTGGGCGACGAAGGCGTCGTTCAGCAGATCCTCGGGGTTGTCCAGAGCCTCCAGGATCTCCGCGCAGACCACGTCCTGCTCCAGGACGATCAGGTCTTCGTCGAATGCGGGCTGCAAAAGCATGTCCGCCAGGGCCTCGCTGGCTTCGGTGAAAAACTCCGGCAGTACATTCACGATAAAGCCGACATGGTCCTTGGTCGTGAAAGCATCGATCGAAGCGCCGATGCCATCGAAGAGGCAGGCGATCTCGAAGGTGCTGCGCTTGTGCGAGCCCTTGAAGACCATGTGTTCGAGGAAGTGGATCAACCCGCCGAGGCCGGCGGGCTCCTCCTGGGTCCCCCGACGCAGCCACACTCCCAGGGCAACGGAATGGGCAGACGAAACCGGGACGGTCAAGACGACCGCCCCGTTTTCGAGCACTTCCCGCCTGGGCGGTGCTTCGTGCTGGTAAGGACCCAGATTCATGGAACTCCGTTACCTAGCGCCGACGCCGGGGCGGACGGCGATCGCCGCCGCGGCCGCCACCGCGTCCACCGCGGTCGCCTCCGGACGGCTGTGCTTCCATACCCTCGGGCACCGGCAGCAGGGCCTTGCGGCTCAAGCGCACCTTGCCGGTCCGGCTGTCGGCATCCACAAGCTTCACCTCGACGGACTCGTTGATGCTGAGCACGTCCTCGACGTTGCCGACGCGGAAATGCTCGAGCTCGGAGATGTGCAACAGACCTTCCTTGCCGGGCAGGTACTCGACGAAGGCGCCGAAGTCGACGATCGAAACCACGCGACCCGTATAAACGGCGCCGATCTCGGGTTCGGTCATCATCAGGCGAATGCGCTCGATGCACTCGTCGCCCTTGGCCTGGTCCGGAGCGGACACGAAGACCATGCCCTCGTCGTTGATCTCGATGTTGGTCTCGGTCTCTTCCTGGAGCTTTTTGATGACCTTGCCACCCGGTCCGATCAGCTCACCGATCTTCTTGGGCGGAATCTGGATGGTGGCGATCTTCGGCGCATAGGCGCAGAGCTCGTCCGCAGGCTTGGATATGGCCTTGTCCATCTCGTCCAGGATGTGACTACGGGCATTGCTCGCATCGTTCAGGGCCTGGGTCATGATCTCGCGGGTGATGCCGCCGATCTTGGTGTCCATCTGGAAGGCCGTGATGCCATCACGGGTACCGGTCACCTTGAAGTCCATGTCGCCGAGGTGGTCCTCGACGCCCAGGATGTCGGTCAGCACGGCGACGTCGTCGCCTTCCTTGATCAGGCCCATGGCCACGCCGGCCACGGACTTCTTGATGGGCACGCCGGCCTGCAGCAGAGCCAGACAGCCCGAGCAGACGGTGGCCATGGAGCTGGACCCGTTCGACTCGAGGATGTCCGACACGATGCGGATCGTGTAGGGGAAGTCCTCGTGCTCGGGCAGGATGGGCTTGATGGCCCGCTCGCCCAACTTGCCGTGGCCGATCTCACGACGGCCGGTGCCGCTGTAGCGACCGGTCTCACCGACGCTGAAGGGCGGGAAATTGTAGTGGAGGTAGTAGTTGTTCCACCACTCGCCCTCGAGAGCGTCGATCTTCTGCTCGTCCATCTTGGTGCCCAGCGTGACGGTACCCAGGGACTGGGTCTCGCCGCGGGTGAACAGCGCCGAACCGTGGGCCCGGGGCAGGACGTCCAGGTCGATCCAAATGGGACGCACGGTGGTCAGGTCGCGGCCGTCGGCCCGGATGCCTTCCTTGACGACCATGGTGCGCATCAGTGACTTCTCAAGCTTGCCGAAGATGGTCTTGGCTTCCTTGTCCGGCTCGCCGTTCTCGTCGACGAAGTGCTCCTTGACCTTGGTCTTCAGGGCGGACAGGGCGTCCTGACGCTCCAGCTTGGCCGGGATGCGCACGGTCTGGTCCAGTTCATCGCCCAGGAAGTCGCGGACGGCCGCGATCTTGGCCTCGTCCAGGACCGGAGCCTCGACGGTGAACTTCTCCTTGGCCCCGGCCTTGGCGACCAGGTCGCGCTGCAGACCGTTGAGCTTACGGATCCAGTCGTGGGCGAACTCGACGGCGTCGAGCAGGCGCTCCTCGCCGACCTCCTGGCAGTGGCCCTCGATCATGCAGATGATCTCGTCGGTACCGGCCACGACCAGGTCCATGACCGACTCGTCGATCTGCTCGAAGGACGGGTTGATGACGAACTCGCCCTCGATCTCGGCCACCCGCACGCCCGAGACGTACTCGGTGAAAGGGATGTCCGACAGGTTCAGGGCGCAGGAGGCGGCGGTGATGCTCAGGGTGTCGGCATGGAATTCCTCATCCGCGCTGATAATGAAGGACACCACGTCGGTGGCGTGCATATAGCCATCGGGGAACAGGGGGCGCAGGGGCCGGTCGATCAGGCGGCACGTGAGGACTTCACGCTCGCTCGGACGGGCCTCGCGCTTGAAGAATCCACCGGGGATCTTGCCGGCGGCGTAGGTCTTGTTGCGGTACTCGACAAACAGGGGCAGAAAGCCTCGGTCGCTAATCTTCTTGTCGGCCGTGACCGTCACCAGGGCGCGCGTATCGCCCATGCCGACCACCACGGAACCGCTCGCCTGACGCGCCATGCGGCCCGTTTCCAGGGAGAACTGGGTCCCGTTCATTTCCAGGGTGACTGTGTGTGCTTGCATTGTTTTTCCTCTTTCCTTCTTTTCAGCTTCCGCTGCAGCGTAATTCGATCTTTCCACTCTTCTCAACATCAGTCGTCTTCACGTCGTCTCTCGGACCAGGAATCACATCCGCATACGGAGACGCCGCGGACGTTTACCACGCCGCGGCCGGTCTCACGGATTACTGTCTCCACTCGTAGGGTCGCAAGTGAATCCCTGAAGAGATTCGCGGGATCAACCGCGAATGCCGAGCTCCTTGATCAAGGAGCGATAACTGTCGAGATTCTTCTTCTTCAGGTAATTAAGCAGCCGTTTGCGCTGGCCGACCATCTTCAGCAGACCCCGTCGGGAATGATAATCCTTCTTGTGGGTCTTGAAGTGCTCGGTCAGGTGCTTGATGCGTGCGGTCAGAAGCGCGATCTGGACTTCCGGCGAACCGGAATCCGAATCGTGATTCTTGAAGGGGGCGATTACCTGATCTTTCTGATCTTTCGTAAATGCCATCGTCGAGAACCTCCTTGGGACTGCGACGTCACGATGGCCGCAGGTTGACACCCGGCCGGTGGTATGAGTCTGGTTCGCCACCGGCGGGATACGGTTGCCTCTCGGCTGGTCAACCCGCTGACATTGTCGGGCGCTAGAAAAAACGCAGGGCAAAACGCCCCGCGTCCCCGACGCGCCCTGGAATATAGACGACCATGACGCGCCTGGCAAGCGGGATATCAATATCGGCGCATATTACCATCGACCAAAAATTCGGGAGTTTAAGGGGGAAAACGCCGGCTATCAAGGCGCCAGGATGCCCCGGACTTCCAGTTCCGCGATGATCTGCGCCACACAGGCGTCGGGATCGTGTGTATCGGTCTCCACCACGATCTCGGGGTGCAGCGGCTCCTCGTAGGGAGCGCTGATGCCCGTGAAATCGGAGATCTCTCCCGCGCGGGCCTTCTTGTATAGGCCCTTGGGGTCGCGGCGCTCGCATTCGTCCAGGGAGCACTTGGCGAAGATCTCTATGAAATCGCCATCTTCGACAAGTTCACGGTTCATGTCGCGGTCGGTGCGGTAAGGCGAGATGAAGGCGGTCAGGACAATGACGCCCGCGTCGAGCATGAGCTTCGCTACTTCACCTATGCGCCGGATGTTCTCGGTGCGGTCTTCGGGGCTGAAGCCCAGATCGCGGCTCAAACCGAAGCGTACGTTGTCGCCGTCGAGTATGTAGGTCTGGTAGCCCCGGGCAAAGAGGGCGCGCTCGACGCGACGCGAAAGGGTGGACTTGCCCGAGGCGGACAGGCCCGTGAACCAGAGGATCGCACTCCGGTGGCTGTTGCGCTCGGCCCTCTCGCTGCGTTTGATCGACGAGTGGGTCCAGGTGATGTTGCGACTCTTGGGCATTGTTTTCGTCTTTCCTGTGACTTTGTGGCCGATTGAGCCGGATCAGGGATAGACCTCGGCCTCTCGGAACGGTACGGCGCCCCGGTCCTTCTCCGAGAGGATGGAGGCGGCGTCCAGCGGCCAGTCTATGGACAGATCCGGATCATCCCAGGCGATGCTGCGCTCGTACTCTGGCGCATAGTAGTCTGTCGTCTTGTAGAGTACGTCCGCCGACTCGGAAACGGCCATGAAGGCATGGGCGAAGCCGACCGGGATCCAACACTGGCGATGATTCTCGGCGGTCAGCCTGACCCCTGTCCAGCGGCCGAAAGTCGGCGACGTCCGCCGCAGATCCAGGGCCACGTCGAAGATCTCGCCGGCGACCACCCGCACCAGTTTTCCCTGGGGCGATTGGATCTGGTAATGCAAGCCCCGGACCACTCCGCGACAGGATCGGGAATGATTGTCCTGGACGAAGACCGTATCCAGACCGGTCGCTTCCCGCCAGATCTCCGCGTTGAAGGTCTCACTGAAGAAACCGCGATCATCCTCAAAAACACGGGGTTCCAGGATGAGTACATCCGGTATATCCGTCTTTATTACCTTCACTTACGAACCATCCTTGAGGACTTGTTCCAGGTAGTCGCGATACGTAGATCTAGGCGTATTCTCGATCAGGGTGGCCAGTTGAGCGTCGTCGATGAAGCCGCGATGATGGGCCACCTCTTCCAGGCAGGCGATTTTCAGACCCTGACGGGCTTCCAGAGCGCCGATGAACTGGCTCGCCTCCAGAAGGCTGTTGTGGGTGCCGGTATCCAGCCAGGCGATCCCGCGGCCCAGCTTCTCCACGGTGAGATCGCCCTGCTCCAGGTACGTCGTGTTCAGGTCGCTGATCTCCAGTTCACCCCGCGCCGATGGCGCCAAGGCCTTGGCGAAATCCACGACGCGCTCATCATACAGATAGAGGCCGGGGACCGCGTAGCGGGACTTGGGCCGCGAGGGCTTCTCCTCGATACCGAGTACGCGACCCGCGTCGTCGAACTCGACCACGCCGTAGCGCTCCGGATCGTTTACGGGATAGCCGAAGACCCGGGCGCCGCCCTCGAACGCCTTGATGATGAGGTCCAGCCGGATGCGACCGTAGAAGATGTTGTCGCCCAGGATGAGGCAGCAACCCTCCCCCGCCAGGAATTCCTCGCCGATGATGAAGGCCTGGGCGATGCCCGCGGGCTTGGGCTGCACCTTGTAGGAGATCTTCATGCCCCACTGGGAACCGTCGCCGAGCAGGGATTCGAAGCGGGGCGTGTCCTCGGGTGTGGAGATCAACAGGATATCGCGGAGTCCGCCCATCATCAGGGTCGACAGGGGATAGTAGATCAGGGGCTTGTCATAGACGGGTTGAAGCTGTTTCGAGGCCACCTTGGTCAGCGGATACAAGCGTGTGCCCGCGCCCCCGGCGAGGATGATTCCTTTGCGAATGCCAGCCATGTTGCTTCCCTCCCCGCCCGCTTCAGCAGGCATCTAGCGCCTTGCGGACGGCCTGTTCATCTTTGCGGAGCTGTGCGCACAGGGCATCGACCGAAGCGAACGTTCGCTCGTCCCGTAGTCGGGCAACCCATTCGATTTTCAAGCTGCGCTCCCGAATATAGCCGCTGAAGTCCAGGATGTGAACCTCGAGACGGGGCCGCGACAGCCCCCCTTCGTGAATGGTCGGCGCATGACCGAAATTGAGCATACCCGCGAAGACGCCGCGCTTGGTGCCGGGCGCGCCCAGCGGCTCGCCCCAGCGGTCCACCTCGGGCAGGCGTCCGCGTCGCTTCTCCAGCACGCCGGGCCGGCTCTCGTCGGTGATGACGTCCTCCGGCAAATGGACCCTGACCGCGTACACGCCGGGCGCGGGCAGGAGCTTGGCCGTTTCCAGGGGTTCGATGTTGGCCGTGGGATAGCCGATCGTCTGGCCCTTGCCCGACCCGTAGCCCACCTCGCCCCACAGGCTGTACGAGCGGCCGAGCATGGCGTTGGCGCGCTCGACCTCGCCCTCGCGCAACGCCGCGCGGATGGCCGAGCTGCTGATCACGCTGCCGTCGGGCAGGGTGATCGCTTCGACGACCTTGAAGCCGTAGCCCAGATCACGACCGAGTGCGGCCAGCGTTTCGGCGTTGCCGCCGCGGTCCGATCCCAGGTGGACGTCGTGTCCGCCCACCATGTGCCGCATCCCCAGGAAGCCCACCAGGAAGCGTTCGACGAATTCCTCGTACGTGAGGGCCGCCAGCGCCGGGCAGAAATCGGCCGCCACCACCGAATCCACGGGCGTGCCCTTGAGGAGGCTGAGCTTCTCGCGCCAGGACGTCAGCAGCTGGGGACGATCCACGTCGAGCACCTGCCGGGGATGCTCCCGGAAGGTGAAGATGCAGCTGTGGGAAAGACCCGCCGCGCGTTTGGCCTCCTCGGCCGCGTTGATCAGGGCCCGATGGCCGAGATGCAGACCGTCGAAGGAACCCAGGGCGAGGGCGCAGTTGGCGAGCGCGGGCTTGGGCCAGGCTTCGCGGCCTTCCAGGATGCGCGTGATGTACTGGCTGCTCAATCTGATCAGTCGCACGGTACGGCATCCTCCCGGGTCAGGTAGGACGGGGGTGGGAAAACGGCGGCCAATCGGGGCGCGGCCGCTCCGTCGCCGTCGGCCGTCGGGACCTCCATGCGGCCGACGGCGACCAGGGCTCCGGCCGTATCCAGCATGCGAAACAGGGCGCCGCCGGGGGGCGGTTCGTCCAGTCGCGTCAGCCACGCCGCGTCCGGTTGCACGCCCTGGCGCAGGGCTGCGGCCTCGTCGTCGTCCAAGGACAAGGCCGGCCGATCCACCAAGGCCTCGGTGGCCGGGCGCAGGGCGGCCGTCAAAGCGTCACGGTCCCGGAGCGCCTCCGGCGGCAGCGCATCCGAGACCGCGAAGGGGCCGATGCGGGTGCGTCGCAGCGACGTCACGTGCCCGACGGTGCCCAGGGATTCGGCAATGTCGCGGGCCAGGGCGCGTACGTACGTGCCGCTCGAGCAGCTCACGGTCAGATCGATGTCACAGATATCGCCCGACGCCGATTCGGCGAGCCGAACGTCTCCGGCGACGGCCAGTTCGTCGATGCGGACCGGACGGGCCTCCAGATCAGGAAGCTCGACCCCGTCGCGCGCCAACGCATACAGGGGCTTCCCCCCGCGCTTGAGGGCCGAGTAGACCGGCGGCACCTGCTGGATATCGCCCTGGTGGTCGGCGATGACATCGACGATGTCCGTCGACGTGAAATCGGCGCGTCCGGTGGCGGTCGTCTCGCCGTCGCTGTCGAGCGTATCGGTGGTCTCACCCAGGCGGAGCGTGAATTCGTAGCGCTTGTCGTGCCCGAGCAGGAAGGTGGACAGGCGGGTCTCCGGTCCGCAGAGGACCAGGAGCAGGCCCGTGGCCAGGGGATCGAGCGTGCCGGCGTGTCCGCAGCGAAAACGTCCGGCGCCCCGCCGGCGACGCCCGGGACTCAGGGTGCGTTTCACGGCGTCGATCACGCCGTACGACGAAATACCACGGGGCTTGTCGATCAGAAGGAAGCCCCTGGGTGGTACGGTCATGACCGGTTCCCCATCTTTCAAGCGAGCTGGGGCGACAGGGCGGTGACAAGATCGTCGAGGATCGTCGCGGGATCACCCTCGATGGTGCACCCGGCCGCCAGGGCGTGTCCACCGCCGCCATGGCTTGCGGCTACGCGCTGAACGTCGCCACCCTCGCGGGCCCGGAGCGAGACACGCCACAGACCGTCATCCCGTTCCTTGATAAACACGACAAAACGAACGCCGACGGTGCCGGTGGCCAGACCGACGACACCTTCGGTGTCGGACATGCTGGTACCGGTCGCCGCCATCATGGCGTTGTCGGCCCACAAGGTCAGGATGCGCCCCTCGGCATGGAATTCAAAAGTCGCCATCACACGCTTCAGCAACTCGGTCGCCTGCCGGGACCGCTGATGCAATATGCGCTCCGCCACCAGAGCCGTGTCCACGCCCATGGCACTGAGGGCCCGGGCGGCGTCAAAGGTCATGGGCAACGTGTTGGGAAAGCGGAAGCCGCCGGTGTCGGCGTAGATCCCCGCGTAGATGTTCGTGGCCATGTCCGAGGTCAACGAGATCGTATCGACACCCGCCACCCCACCGGCTGCGAGACTTTCGATCACGCGCAGGATCAGCAGACTGGTCGAACTCGCGACAGGCTCGATCCATCCCGGCAGGGGCGCCGGCCCGTCCGAAACGAGATGGTGATCGATACACCAGGCATTGGGGATGTTCTCCAGATAGGGCATCAACGCGTCACCGCCCCGGTCGCGGTGATGGCAATCGCACATGATCAGGGTGTCGGGCGGCGCCTCGGCCAACAACTCCGGCGCCTGCTCCACCGTGACGGCGGCGTCGTGTCCAGGCAGCATGGCGAAACCATGTGGCGGATCGGGATGAGTAAAGACCGACACGTCCTTGCCCGCGTCGGCCAGGGCCTCGCCCAAAGCCAACGCCGACCCCATACAGTCGGGATCGGGGTTCCAGTGAGGCACGATCCATACGCATCGGCTCTTGCCCAGGGCCTTCATGAGGTCCAGGGGCGGCGCGAGGGACGCGAGTGTGCGCTTGCGGTTGCGTGAGGCTTCGTCCTCGAACTCGCCGCTGTCGGACAGGTCCGCGAGGATCCCGTCCACGCTCATGCTGCGGTCGACCGATTCGTCGTAGACGAAACGCAGATCGGGCGTGTTGCGCAGACGCAGGCTGTCGCTCAGGCGTCGCTGCAGAAAGCCGCGGGCCTTTTTCAGACCGGTCAGCGAATCGCTGCGCTCCTGCTCGTCACCCATCACGGAGAAGAGTACCCGGGCCACCGTCTGATCGCGGCTCAACTCGACGCCGTTGATGGTCACGAAGCCCACGCGGGGATCCTTGACCTCGGCAGCCACGAGTTTGGCCAGGGTCTTGCGAATGGCGGTGTTCTGCCGTTGCAGTTTATAGGGATCCATCTCTTCTCCAGGCGGGTCGATTCTCCATGATGGCTCCGGCGGATCACGACGGTGAATCCGTCACGCCCCGTCGCGACGAGGCGCGACAGGGCGAAATCGGTACAGGATACTGATCAGAGCTCGGTGCGTTCTTCTTCCTCGATGCGGTACGTCTCGATGATGTCGCCTTCCTGGAGATCATGGAAGTTCTCCAGCCCGATACCACACTCGTATCCGGACTGCACTTCCTTCTGGTCCTCCTTGAAGCGCTTCAGGGAACTGATCCGGCCCTCGAAGATCATCACTTCGTCGCGCACCAACCGCACCAGGGACTTGCGAATGATGGTGCCCTCGACGACGTAGGAACCCGCCACCGACCCGAGCTTGGGAATGTGGAACACCTGGCGCACTTCGGCCGAGCCGGTGCTGACCTCGCGCTTGATGGCGCCGAGCAGGCCGGCCATGGCCTTCTTCATGGTGTCGACCACTTCGTAGATGATATCGAAATTCTCGATGGTGACGTGCTGACGCGTGGCGCTGTCCACGATCGACGCGCCGGGACGCATGTGGAAGCCCACGATCATTGCGCCGGTGTTCGTGGCCAGCAGCACGTCGGACTCGTTGATGGCGCCGACGCCCTTGTGCACGATCTTCACCTGCACCTCGTCGGTGTTCAGCTGCAGCAACGAGTCGCAGATGGCCTCCACCGAACCCGCCACGTCGCCCTTGACGATGAGTGGCAGTTCCTTGATGTCCTTGTCGGCCACCAGTTCGGCAAGGTTGTCGAGCGTAATGATCGTCTGCGGCGCCGAGAACTGCTGCACGCGCTGTAACTGACGGCGCTTCGAGGCGATGGTGCGCACTTCGCGCTCCGAGGCCATGACGTGCAGACGATCCCCCGCCAAGGGGACGTCGTGGGCGCCCAGCACGACCGCAGGCTCGCCGGGGCGAACCTGCTCGATGGGATCGCCGCGCTCGTCGACCAGAGCGCGAACCTTGCCTTCCTGCAAGCCCACCAGGAAGTTGTCGCCAACACTCAGGGTCCCCTGCTCGACCAGAACGGTGAAAACAACACCGCGGCCGGGATCCTTGGTGGCCTCGACAACCACGCCGAGAGCGGGACCCTTACTGGAAGATTGCAGCTCCAGCACTTCGGACTGCAGATGCACCATCTCCATCAACTTGTCGATATTGGTGCCCTTCTTGGCCGAAATCTCCGCGCAGAGGACCTCGCCGCCGAAGTCCTCGACCATGATCTCGTGGTTGAGAAGGTCCTGCTTGACCAGGTCGGGGCGGGCCCCGGGCAGGTCGATCTTGTTCACGGCCACGACGATCGGCACACCCGCCGATTTGGCGTGTTTGATGGCTTCGATGGTCTGGGGCATGATCCGGTCGTCGGCAGCGACGATGAGGATCACGATATCTGTCACCTGGGCTCCACGCGCACGCATGGCGCTGAAGGCCTCATGACCCGGTGTATCCAGGAAGGTGATGGGACCGCCCGGCGTCTGCACGCGGTACGCGCCGATGTGCTGGGTGATGCCGCCGGCTTCGCCGGCGATCACGTTGGCCTCGCGGATGTAGTCCAGCAGCGACGTCTTACCGTGGTCCACGTGTCCCATGACGGTCACGACGGGCGCACGCTGCTCGAGGTCACCCTCGCTGACCTCTTCGACAACGATCTCGTCCTCGCCGAACTCGGAGAGGAACTCGACCTCTTTCTCGAACTCCTCGGCGAGCAACTCGATCTGATCGCCTTCCAGCCTCTGGTTCATGGTCGCCATCAGTCCCATGCTGAACAGCTTGGTAATGATCTCGCGCGCGGGGACCTCGAACTTCTCGGCCAATTCCTGGACGGTGATGAATTCGGTTACACGAAGCGTGTGGACCGTCTCGACGACCTCTTCGCCCTCGACATCCTTCTTGTGCTTGCGCTTGCCGCCCTTGCCGCCGTCCATCTGGGCCAGGGTCTGCTTGACGCTCTGGGCCACGACGGCCTCGTCGACCTGTTTCTTCTTGCGTCGGCGCTTGCGGCCGGATTCGGGCTGTGCGACGCGCATATCCTGACGCTTCTGCATGGCCGCCTGCACGGACTCGCGAACCGAATCCTTCACTTCGGAACCGATACGGCCCCGGCGCCCGATCAAGTCGCGACGAACGTCGCCCCAGTTCCAGTTGTCCTGGCTCCGGGCGGGTTGGGATCTGCGGGCACGGGCCGGCGGCTTGGCCGGCTGGGCCTTCCCGGTCGTGGTGGTCACGATACCGTCACCCATGCGGATAATCGTGGCCTGGCGTCGCGGACGCTTGTTGACCGGCTGAGGCTTCTCTTCCGTCTTGGGTTTTTCCGCCTTGGTCGTCTTCTCGACCGTCTCCTCCACCACGGGCGCGGTCTCTTCCGTATCCTCGGCGGGCGGTGTCTCCACAGTCTCGACCGGCGTCGCTTCGACAGGCGTAGCGACCGTCTCGTCCTCAGGTACCACGGTTTCGGCGGCTTCCGCGGCGGCCTTGGCCTCGGCTTCGGCCTTGGACGCCTGCACGTCGGCCTTCTTGATGATTCGGGCCCTACGGATAGGACGCTCGGAGATTCTCTTGTTGACGGGCGTCTCGGCTTTGTCCGTCTTCGTTACTTTCTTCTTGGTGACGGTCTTTTTCTTGGTCACCTTCTTCTTCGTTGTCTTCTTCTTGGTCGTCTTTTTCTTGGCGACCTTTTTCTTGGCCGGCTTCTTTTCCTTCTCCGGTTCTTCGGGTGCCACGGGCATCTCGAGGGGTTTGAAGCTGGCGACATGCTTCAATTTTTCCGGATCAAGGTTGTGGGCCTTGGCGTAGTTAATGCGCATCAATTCGCGCTTA
The DNA here is from genome assembly GCA_964476155.1 of uncultured Fibrobacteraceae bacterium. Lineage (GTDB taxonomy): Bacteria > Krumholzibacteriota > Krumholzibacteriia > LZORAL124-64-63 > LZORAL124-64-63 > JAHIYU01. The sequence continues at coordinate 37,553 of CAYYYS010000007.1, read as the reverse complement.
TGCTGATACGAGGAATGAATCCGGACGACAATGTCGTCCTCCACCACACTCATGTGGCTCTTTGCCTCGGCACGCATATCGCGCATCATCTTGAGAATCATCGGGCTTTCCACGCCATAATGCTTGGCGATTTCGTAAACCCTGAGCTTCCTGACCAAGGTGATCAACCTCCATCACACGTCTTGGGGATCCACACGGATCCGAGATTCTTCGGCCTGCTACTTTGTGCAGGCTATTGCCCCTTGCGGGGCTCGTGATTCTGCCGCGGCCGTCCGGAACGCTTTCGTCCCGGACCCAGACCGAGACCCCGGAGAAAATCCGGGTCGTCCAATGCCGCGACCACAAGTTCTTTTCGGCCGAGGGCGGATGCCAACTCGTCGCGATCGAGTTTATCCGTCCAGAACGTCCGCACAGGCTGCAGGCGCATTAATCTCTCACGTTGCTTCGGGCTGACGTCGGTGGCGATGATGACCAGGGGGCTCTTCCCCTTCGCCACCATCTTGGTCACGGCGTCATTTCCTACCGCCAGTCGACCGGCTCGCCGGGCCAGGCCAAGCATCCGCAGCAGCGCTTGCTTGTCCGGAGTCAAGTCGGACTGCTCGTCCCGGGGACGCGTGCGGCGTTCTTTCAGGACTCGCCCTCCTGCTCCTCGGACGCATCGTCCGCGGCAGCCTCGTCTTTGGCCGGTGCCTCGTCCTCATCGGCCGGATCGGATTCGAGTTCGTTGATCCGGCTCTCGAAATCGCGGAATACGTCCTCGGCGGGCAGATCCTCGCTCTCGACGGATTCGGCCACCTCGACCGGCGTTTCCTCGATCGCTTCCTCCTCGAGCAGACTCTCGTCGAAGAGAGGCTTCTCGTCCGCCTCGACCTGGGTCAATTCCTCGGCAACCGTGGTCTCGATGATGCGATCGAGTTCCTCCATGGTCACGATGGCCGTGGTCTGCAGGGACTCGGCCGTCTTGGGCCCCACACCGGCGATCCCCAGCAGGTGCTCGCTATTGGCCAGGGCCAGATCCCGGATGGTCATGATGCCGGACTCACGCAGCAATCCGCCCAGACGCTCGGTGATCCCGTTCATCTCCTCGAGTTCCATCGACACCTCGGACTTGATCCGCTGGCGGATGTGATACTCGCGGGACGAGACCAGATCGATTTTCCACTCGGTCAGCTTGGCGGCCAGGCGAACGTTCTTGCCCTCCTTGCCGATAGCTTTCGAAAGCTGGTCCTCGTTGACCACCACGGTGGCCTCCCCCGCCGCCTCGTTGAGGATGATGTTGCTCACCTCGGCCGGACTCAGGGCCCGGCTGATCAGCAGCGAGGTCTCGGCGCTCCAGGGCACGATATCGATGCGTTCGCCGGCCAACTCACGGGTGACGGCCTGTACGCGGCTGCCCTTCATGCCCACGCACGATCCCACCGCGTCGACGCGGTCGTCGTTGGACACCACTGCGATCTTCGATCGGGAGCCTGGTTCACGAGCGACGGCCTTGATCTCGACGATGCCCTCCTGGATCTCCGGTACTTCCTGCTCGAAGAGGAGCTTGAGAAAGCCCGGGTGGCTGCGCGACAGAATGATCTGGGGCCCCTTGGCGTTGTCCAGGGCCTCGATGACCAGGCTGCGTATCGGCGCGCCCTGCCGGCATTTCTCCCCCCGGATCTGCTCGCGCCAGGGCAGCAGGGCTTCCACGCGTCCCAGATTCACCAGGACATTGCCACGATCGACCTGTTGGACGGTGCCGGTGATGATCTCGCCGACACGCTCCTTGTAGGTGTCGAATATCTGCGTGCGCTCGGCCTCGCGGACCTTTTGGACGAGAATCTGCTTGGCCACCAGGATCGCATTGCGTCCGAATTCCTCCAGAGGCAGGTCCCAGCGCAGTTCGTCACCGATCTGGACGCTGTTGCCGAACTCGTCGCGCGCCTCCTCGATGGTCATCTCGGCGTCCTCGTCCTCGATCTCCTTGACCACCGTCTTGACCAGTTCAACGGTCATCGCGCCCGAGGTTTCATCCACACGCGCGTCGATGATCGACTCTGCGCCGAGCTTCTTGCGGGCCGCGGACTGCAGCCCAGCCACGAGCGACTCGATGACAATCGAGCGATCCACGTTCTTTTCCCTCGTAATCATGGCGAGGGCGTCGAGGACGTTATAGTCCATGATTCAAAATCTCCCACGACTCCGTCCGCTACTTGCGGGACCGGCGTCTCTGGTCACGGCGCTTTTCGCGCGCCAGTTTTTTTTCATCCTTGCGGCGTCGTCTATCGGCATTGATCAGCGCCTGCACATCGAACTCGGGGTCCAGATTCCCTTCGAGTATCAGGTCATAACCCACGGTCTGTTCGATTTCGACGCCGGTCTCGGCGTCCTGCGCCGTCGTGACGACGGTTAATCCATCGTCGGCGACGTCCCGCAGAAGGCCCTTGAGCTTCTTCGGGCCCCGGGTCGCCGTGAGCTTCAGGATGACGTTCTGTCCCCGGGCGGACTCGAAATGGGCACGCGTGCGCAGAGGACGCCTGACACCGGGCGAAGTGACCTCGATGACATAGGCGTCGTCCATCAGGGACGCTTCCTCGAGCAGCATGCCGACGGTGCGCGAGGCCTTGGCGCATTCATCGATCGTGATACCATCCTCGGTATCCACGTAGATGCGCAGCGTTGTCCGTCCGCCACCCTGGAACACACGCACATCGAGCAGGTTGTATCCCGATTCGGCCAGGGGTGCTTCGAGCAGTTCGATGGTGCTGGTCGCAAGTTGTCGGCGGTTACCGGCCAATACGAAATCTCCGGGCTCTAGGCGCCGACGGCGCCAACGGCACACATGAAAAGAAGTGGACTTGCGCCCACTCCAAAAACCGCGCCTTTTTTGGCGCACTCCTGAAGCCACACTATAATAACCGCAGATAGCAGTCTGGAGCAAGAAAAAAAGGGGCTTAGCAGGCTGTTGAATAACTCATTCTGGTACACGGCGCTATGTTACGAGTGCCGGGAGGAGTTATTCGACAGCCTGCTCGCCCAGGGGGCGGTATGCCACATTCGCGAGCAAACGTCCCACTTGCGCCAAACTTGCGGGGGCACACACCGCCGGGACATCGCCGGCGGTGTGCCATTCCGGGAAATCGTAGTCGATCAGGTCGACGGCGCGAATCCCCTGCTCGATGAAGGGCACGTGATCGTCATAGATGTACGGGCCGGGCTCCGGCCGAAAGGCCGAAAGACCCAGCTCGGCGGCCCTTTCATAGAGCGACACCAACCAGTCTCCCGCCGTCTGGTAGGACGTCATTTCGAAGGGTAGATCCACGCCCCGCTCCCCCACCATGTCGACGACGATCAGTCCCTCGGGTTCCGGCCCGGCCAAGGGTGAGCCAAAATCGTTCCAGCGTGCGGCCAGACGTTGCGAACCGAGGCAATAGCTCCGCATGTCTCCCGACGTCCCGGAATCTTCGCCATCGAAAAACAGCAGGGCCACCGGACGGGGCGGCGGCGACGCGGCAAAAACCTCGGCCAGGTGCAGCAGGACCGCCACACCACTGGCGCCGTCATTCGCGCCCATCAGCGGCTGCCTGGCCAGGACGGGATCGGGATCCAGATCGCAATAGGGACGGGTATCGTAGTGGGCGCCCAGCCACAAGGACGGCCCATCCCCTTCACCACAGGTGATCACGAGGTTACAGAGAGTCACCACACCTACATCACCGGGCATCTCCTGCTCGAAACAGAGCCTCGCGAACGGCAGGCCCAGCGAGTCGGCGTGCGCCGCCACGAAGCGACGAAGCGATTCAAGAGCCGGCGAACCGGGCGGACGCGGTCCCATGTCGCATTGCCTGACCAGCAGCGTCATGGCCCGGTCTCCGTCAAAAACCGGGGCCTCGTCGCAAGACGCGGGTCCTGGCACGGCCGCGCCGATCATCATCACGACCAGGAAAAGTCCCGAGGAGAATCGTCGATCAGAAAACAAAAGTCGCCTCCATGCCGAGTCCGAAGGTGGTGTTCACGCTATCCGTCGCGTCAGCCTTGTCCCGGGAATAGACCAGCCGGAAGGCCCCGGACAGGTTGCGTGTAATCTGGTAGCTGAACCGCGGCTTGACGTTGATGCGTGAGTTGCCGATCTGGGTGACGGGTTCGCCGCCGAAATCCATGCCCGGATTCCAACGGCTCGTACTGTCCCGGTTGTAGGAGATGTCCACGTCCATGCTCACGGACGGCTGGGCCCCCGGCCGGTAGAGGCCCAGGCGGGCCAGCAGGCCTTCCGCCCGGAATGAGTGTCGGATCTGGAGACTCGTGTTGAAGCGGTTGGTAACGGCCAGCGAGCCACTGGTCACGTTGCGATCCTCGCTCGACGTCATGTTGAGCGACATGGACAGGCCGCTCTGGAGCGTCACGTTGAGTCGCGGCGCCATGGTTCGTGTTTCACGTGGATTATAACTGACGAGGGTGTACGAAGGAACGCTCCGCGTGTACTTGTAGCTCATCACCAGGCCGGCCTGACGCAAGAAACCGTCCCCGCGGCCCAGGATCCCCATCTTCTCCAACCCCGTCATGGACACGTTCACGTCGGGCCAGTCCTGCGAACTGGACCAACTGTGCGTAGCCACGCCGACATTCTCCCCACTTGATTTGTTGAACTTCAGATCGATCGATATCGACTTCGAGACCTTGGCGACGGTCGATAGGCTCACGTTGTTCTTGAAACGCTCGTTGTGGCCCACGAAGACCGAGTCCGGCGCTTCGATGGCCGGATCGAAACCCATGCGGTACCAGAAGGGGGCCTTGCTCGTGAAGCGCCCGTACCCGCCGCTCTTGTTGTTGGTGTAGTTGAGCTGCACCGGCTGGATCCCGCGCAGGAAGTACAACACCGGAGTCAGGGGGTTGGGAATCTTGAAGCCGCCTCCCTCCTCCGCCAGACCCATTCGCTCCTGCCGTTCCTCTTCCAATTCCCTTTGCTGCTCGATCTTCCACGCGTCGATGATCTCTTGTCGCTCATCCGCCGTCAGATCCGGGTTCTGGAGTCGTGGATCGTCGCAGACCGCCTCGTCATCACCTCTTTGCAACTTTTCATCCTGGTTCGCCTGATTCAGAAGTTGCTGTTGCTCCTGGGCGGACAGTTGAGACTTCTTGGGTAACAGCTTGTTGATGGTGTCGTTTATCGGAATCGTCGCCCGGAAGCTCCAGTCTCCCGTGTTCTGCAGATTCCTGACCCCGGCCGGGTCACCGGCCTGCTGGACGTTGGGCGAGTGGTCGTCGGTGAAGGAACTGTTGAAGTCCACGCTGGGACGCAGCTTCTTGACTTCCGCGAAGGCGGAATTGAGCGGCTTGAAGAGCCAGTACTTGGGTAGGCCGAGGGTCTTCGGTACCTGGAAACGGATTTGGAGCTGGTGCGTGTAGATCGTCTCGGTACCGATGTTGAAACCCATGAGATCATGAGGCCGGAACATGTCGCGATCCGACCGCATGGATAAGCCGATGTCGGCGATGGGCAGCGGCTTGTAGTTAAAGTTACCCGAGAGACTGCCGGTCTTGGTTCTGGTCTCGGGCCGGGAAATGTAATCATCCTCGGTAACGTCGAAGTCGGACTGGCGCGACGTGGCGCCGGCAAACCGCCCGTTGAAGGAGATCTTCGACGGCAGCAGCGAAAAAGCCTTGATGACGGGAATCGACTCGAAGCCCGGATAATCCCCGAGAATGATCGCCTTGCGCAGGTTCAGATCGTAGACCAGCGACCCCTGCCAGCTGTCGCCATCCTGGAGCGTCAGGGGCGAACTGTTCTCGTTGCGGGCCCCGCTCAGGGAAAACGCCCAGGGGTCCAACAGATAGCGCAGGAAGAAATTATTGGACGGAGAGTGCGACAGGCGCACCGAAACATTCTCACGGATTATCCGGCTGGTTTGCTGTTCGCGCAACACGTCATCGATGATCTCGATGTCGCTGTTGGTCAGGTATTTGGGCCGCGATACTTCACTTTGCTTGCCGTAATTGACAGGCATACGGAAGCCCAGCAACGGGATGAAGTCGTCGATCTTGAAACTCGCGCTGAAGTTCCACTTCTCGTGGGCATAGCCCTGGCCGGCGGTCTGGTTCAGTCCATGGAATTCCGCATCGCGGCGGGCCCAGTTGAAGTCCAACTTCACGACATCGGCCATGCCGACGCTCAGGGCCACCCGTTCGGCGTGCCCCATGTCGCGCTTGACCTCCCGCAAACGCACATCGTTGAAATAGAAATAACCACTGGCGGGTACCGTCTGATCCGTGTTGCGCACGCCCAGGTAGATCCGTTTCACGCGGCGCAGATCGGGGGCGCCGACCACACGTACGTCGTAGGTCCGATCGACGAGCGCGTCGCCGACCTGGGTTTCGATCCAGCCGCTGACCGGATCGCGTTCGGCCAGTTTCGCGTTGCTGAGCTCGGCCATGTCCAGTGTGATCTCCCGCCAGCCGGTGCGCCCACCCGGACTCTGGTCGAAACGGTAATTGACCTCGTAGAAGTTGAGGGTGTCGGCGCCGACCCGGTAGAACACCTCCATGTCGGCCTGCTCGTAGCTGGGGTTGTAGACGTAGAAGACGAGCCGACCGTACCGGGTGAAGTCCTCGCCGCGAGTGGAAATCACGCGGCTGGCGCGCACCAGGTGCTGATAGTCCAGATTCTGGTAGTCGATGACCAGCGAGGTCTCCTTCTCGGGGATCTTGTTCTCCACGTGCAAACTGAACGGCGGCGTGTAGTCGGGGTTCTCCTTGTTGTTCACTTCGCCGATGAAATACACGTCGCCGGCAGGCAGGTCCGTATCGGCCAGCAGCTGTTCCTCTGGCGCCTCTGGTACGGGGATCTTGCGGATCCCTTCCCGCTCCCAGCGACTGCCCAGGAACTTGATCTCCGAAAACTGCAGATTGCGCGCAGTCTGGCCAAACGGCGGCTCGTCGTCCTCGTACCAGATACGCATATGCGAGACCGCTCCGAGATAGGGCGACGCGCCACCGGCGGGCGTGATGGAGATCGCGTCACTCAGTCGGATCCGGTACTTACGCCAGGCGAGATTCTTCTCTAGGTTGTCATCCACCTCGCTGGCCGGGTAGTCGCGCAACACGTCGACCAGGGCCGAATCGGCCAGGTCGATGCTGATGGTGAAAAAGCCGTTTTGCAGGTCGAAGTTCGTGTCGCCGTTTATGTCCTCGGTGTCCTCGCGGTTGTTGTACCTGGTCCCGTTGATCCACGGGTAGGGATCGCTGCTGCCGACATACTCGGTTTTGAATTCGTCCAGATCCGGATCATTACCCAGACCTACGTCCTCTGCGTTTGTCCATAAACCGTTCGGACTGTTATCCAGGATGCCGTCCTCCCGCTCCCAACTCCCGATCTTGAGCGTGTCGCCCTGAACGGGCCAGTAGAAATCCTCGCTGATGTACCCAAAATCGAAGTGAAGCGTACCGGTGGGCTCGTCACCCAAAACCTCGTGCCGGAAATCGTTCACCCAGAATTCCAGGAACTGGGCCTTGGTCAGGTCGACACCCGTCTTGCCCAGGCCGCGCATGATGCCGCCCCAGGAGTTCCCCGTCCAGGTGTCGCCGCCGGTATTCATGTGGATCTGCAGAACCTGCTGGGCTTCGCGGGCTTCGGCTTCCTTGAGCTCCGGGTTCAGGTAGCGACGGAGCGTATTGTCCTTGGGCAGGAACCAACGGGTATCGAGGCGCTCCTCTGGCGAGTACTCGTGGTCCATCAGATAGGCATAATCTGGATACTGCGGATCACCCGGATCGAGGATGTTGACTTCCCAATGCACGGGCGCACTCGAAGCGTTCCAGGACAACCGGCTGATCGGCATGAGGTCCGAGGAATCGACCCCCTCGAAGTCCTCCACGAAAACCTCGTTGAAGGTATTCGGGTTGGGCAAGCTCACGGCATACTCGCCGTTGACTTGGACCATACTCTCGCGGTCGCTGTTTCGCCGGCTGAGAATGTTGGCCACGTCGGTCAGGAAATCGGGCTTGAACATGAATTGGCCGTTGATGTTGCCGACGAGCGTCCGGCTGGGCTCCTCGCCGAGCTTGGCCTTGTGGCCGACCACCTGGTTGGACTCGTACAGCCAGGTCGTCGACATGTTGCTGTTCTGGCCCAGGGCGTAGCTGAGATTGATACCGAGCAGACTGCTGTTGCCGCCGCCCAGGAACGGCGCGTACTGGTAATTCACGCTTATCTGTGAATCGGGCGACATGTTGGCGGCGTCGCCCTTGAGGGTGATTTCGCCGAAGTTGTAGTCGATCTCGTAGTCCGTACCCCGGGTCAGTGTCCGGCCGTCGAGCGTGACCGTCTCCGATCCTTCCTCGATGTTGGAAACACCTAGATTGAACGAACTCGAGGTCGCGGCGTGGGTTGCGATCAGCCGGAACTGGGTGTAGTTCGACAGATCGTTCGGGTTCGTTGTTGATTCGTATATCTCGGGTATCAGGTTCCCGGAAATGAGCGATGTTTCAAAGTTGAATTCCTCCGTGTTCGCGTAGCTCTCGTAGACCTCGGCCGCCGCATTGAAGGGTTCGGGGAAAGACTGCGGAAACTTCAACAAGCCTCGTGAAAGGTCGAAGATGAATGGGTTACTCTTATCGACGATCCCATCGGGGATATCTGCAAGCAGTTGATCCTGCCGATCAAGACCGAAAATCCTAATCCAGTCCAACCCGCTGCCCTCTTCGCCGTCAGCCGAAAGGTCCCTATATGGGAAGTTGGTGAAGGTATTGAGCTCGATGCGCAGATCGAAGGTCGATTCTGTGATGTTGCTCCCGCCCAGCGGGTAGATGTTGCGCAGGACATACTGCCAGGTGAACGGTTCTGCGTTCTGGGGTTTCAGCAGCTTCATCTTGTAGAAGAGTTCACCCTGAATCTCCCAGACAGGCTCGTCAAAACCCGGCCGTTCCCCCACGCGCAGGGTTGCGACATCCCCGCTTTTGACTTCGTAATTAACCGCCAGTACGCTGTTGATGTCCTGCTCGAACTTGAGATCGATCGCCACCAGGTGATTGCTCTCGTCCAACAAATATTCGATAGGCACCGGTCGCCAGAGCTCGCCGGACTTCAGACCGACGGCGTTCGTATCCAACGCGGCCTGAATGGTTGCAGCATCCCACACGCCCGACCTGTCGGGTATGGCCACGATGTTGCGCACATCTCCGTCCTGCTGCAGTCCCGAGCCGATGAACTTGTATATCTGCACGGAATCCCAGTCGATCACCTCGTCTGGCTCACGACCCGGACTGTCCGGCAGTTCGTGGGGCACAGGATCGTGCGGCGGCAGATCGAGCCTGAAAAACCGGTTGTTCAGATATCGATAGGCTTCGATGACATGTTCGGTGACCGAACCGCCCTGGGAGTTGAAGGATTTCGACGCCGACTCGGCCTTCTGCTTGCTGGCCACGACCGTGAACTTGGCGGGTCCCACCTGGCCTTCGGTCTTGATGCCGAAGAGTCCGGACTTGTTCGATCCGTAACCGAGCAGTTGGTTGCCCGGCAGGGTCAGGCCCACGTCACCGGTCTCGATGGATTTGATGATGTCGTCCTCGCCACCCTCGAAGCTCAAACGTATCTTCGTGGCCTCCGGACCGATTACCTCGCTGTTGTGATCCACTTCCAACATGATGCGCTCGCCGATCTGACCCGAGAGGTTGATCTGTAGCTGTTGCTCCATGTCCAGGGTCGGGAACCAGCTCTGGTTCTGTCGACGTTCGGAGGGCGTGAAACGATTGGACCGTCGCGACTCACCCGAAATGCGGATTTGCTCGCGGCCCGAAATGCGGATGCTGGTCTTCTCGCCACGGCCGATGATCTTCTCTAGGGTGCGCGGAATCTTGATGGGAATGGTCAGATTGATCAGGCCGTCGTCCGTCCGGGCGGAGCCGCTCATGCCGTAGGCGTTAAGGGATTCGTGCCGGTTGAGCACGTTGGCGACCATCAACCTGCGCTCCAGCGCGGCATCGATGTCGTCCAGGAACAGATCCACTTCGTCGATATCGACATTGCGCGGCGGGTAGTAGATGAAACCGCCCGGCAAGGTCTGCGGGGACTGGAACAGAAAATGGTACTCGGGGTATCTGAATACGGTTTCCAACCCATAGTCGCTCGACGGTTCGACCACGGTGATCACGCGCTTCAGATCAACACCCGTTCTCTTGAGGCAAAAGTGCCACATGCGGCTATCGTAATCCGGCAATCCCTCACCAGCCACGGGGTCCGGCCCTTGCAGCAGGATCAACTCGCGAACGATGAGCCTATCCACGCCGAGCAGACTCGCGTCGCGTGTTCCCGCAATGAACGGATCGAAACCGGGCAGGATAAGATCACCGTAGTCGGGATCGGCCACGGCGGGCGCGGCCAGGATGACGGTGATCAACAGCAGCGACGCCGGCGTGAGCCGGCGGAGAAACGAGACCATGCTGCCAAGGTGATCGGTCATCGAGTCGAGATTCTCCCATGGGGTTGGCGCGGTCATTCCGGGCCGACAGTTATCAGTTATTGTCCCGGCGCCGGTGAAGACCTAGACTTCCTTCATCCTCTTACCGGCGGATCCCGTGCGTGCGGGATCGTCCTCGAAAGGAGTCAGGCTGCCCACGGACGTCGACAGTGGACACAAAGCCCGAAGCCATGAACTTGTTGAACAGACACCTGCTGCGCGCGACCGCCGGACCGTTCCTATTCGGCCTGTGTGTCGTGACTTTCGTGCTGATGATCGACATCTTGTACCGATATGTCGAGCTTTTCGTGAGCCGGGGCGTGTCCTTTGTGATCGCGACAGAGGTCCTGATTCTGAGTCTGGGACATATGTTTGCATTATCCATACCAATGGCCGTACTGATCGGCATCCTGATGGGCGTGGGGCAATTGGCGGCCGATCACGAGATCACGGCCATGAAGGCGAGCGGCATCGGACTCTACGCCATCCTGCGCCCCCTGCTCGCCGGCGCCCTGTTGTTGACGATCGGTATGACGGCCTATAACCACTATGTCCTGCCCGAGTGGAACCACAAGCTGGCGAACCTGCTCTACGAAATCCGACACGTCCGCCCCATGATGGAGATCCGCGAGCAGCTTTTCACCGAGCTCAACGATCGCATCACCATCCATGTCAAGAGCAAGGACGAGCGAACCAACCGCATCGAGCAGGTGATCATCCTGGAGAAGGACGGCCCCGGCGACATCTCCCCCACCATGACCACGGCCGCCTGGGGCACCATCATACCGCTGCACGACAGCAACGCCATGCGCATCGAACTGCACGACGGCGAGATCCACGATCTGCCCGACGACCAGGATCTGGCCCGCTACTCGATCACACGCTTCAACACACACCACCTGCACATCAAGGACATGGAGCGGGACCTGCAGGAGTCCAACCGCACTTCGCGTGGAGACCGCGAGATGAACCTGACGGCTCTGTTGTCGGCCGCCCGCAAGGAAGCCGAGGAACGCGAAAAAACCTTGATCCGCAGTCGTGAACTGGCGGGCAGCCTCGCCCGGCGCCAGTGGGACCTTCTCGACCCGGATAAACGCGGAAGTCTGCTCGCGACCGGCCGGCGCTCGGCCCCGCTCAGCGCCGGACAACTCCGCAACATACTGAAGAGTACCCGCCAGGAAGCGCGCCGCGCCGCACGGTCGGCCGACTTCCAGGAAAACGTGCTGCGGTCACAACGTGCCCGGGAAAACAGCTACATGGTCGAGTTCCACAAGAAGTTCGCCATACCCGTGGCCTGCCTCGTCTTCGTACTGCTGGGGTTGCCCATGGCCGTGACGACGGCCCGTAGCGGCAAGGGCATCTCGCTGAGCCTGGCTTTGGGCATGTATCTCGTCTACTACCTCTTCCTGATCGGCGGGGAGAAACTCGCCGACCGGGGCCGCCTCGATCCCGCCGTCGCCATGTGGATGGCCAACGTGATTCTCACGATGATCGGCATCCCCGTTCTGATCCACACGGTGCGCGAATCATCCGCATTCTCGTTCACACTGCGGCCAAGAACCGTCAAGACCGACGCCGAGGAGGCCTCCTGATGCGGCTGGTCCATCGGAGTGCCATCGCCGGTTTTTTGCGCATTCTCTTCTTCACGCTCATGGGCGCCCTGGTCCTGTTTACACTGGTCGACCTCTTCGATCATATGGACAGCTTCATCGACAACAAGGCGACCCTGGGCATGATGGCCCGCTATTACCTGAGCAAGATCCCCTGGATCATCGACACCGTCCTGCCCATCGGCATGCTGATGGCCACGCTTTTCTCGGTGGGCCTGATGGCGCGCTACAACGAATTGACCGCGCTGTTCGCCGCGGGTCGCTCCCTGATGCAGGTGACGCGCCCCCTGATGGGCATCGCCGTCCTGATGACTCTCTTCTCCCTGACCTGGACCGAATTCGTTTTGCCCGGCGCCAACGCGGAGGTCGAGCGTATCTGGGAAGTGGAAGTCCACGGCCGACCCGATCGTATAAGACCGACAAACGACGTGGCCCTTACCGGCACCGACGGCTGGCTCTACTACGCCCGGACCTACGTGCCGGACAAGGAGCGGATCAAGGAATTCAGGGCGCATCTGTTGGACGGCCCCCAGGTCATCGAGCGATACGACGCCGAGAACGCCCAATGGAACGGCGACCAGTGGCTCCTCACCAGGGGAACGCATCGCTGGTTCAGCGCCCGCGGCGACAGCATCTCGCGCTTCGAAGACCTCGCGGCCGGGTTGGCGGGCATAACCCCGAGTTCCTTCGCGGACGAACGCATCAAACCCGAGAGCATGAATGCCCGTCAGTTGCATCGCTACGCGGACATGATCCGCACCAGTGGCGGCGACCCCACAAAGTACCTGGTCGATTTTCACTTCAAGCTGGCGTTCCCCTTCGTCCACGTGATCGTGGTCTTCCTGGGCATCATGCTGGCTTCGGCCCCCCGCAAGACGACTGTCGCCAGCGGGTTCGGCTGGACCATCCTCATCAGCTTCGGCTATTATCTGTCGGTGAATTTCGGCCGTGCCCTGGGACATAACGGAGCATTGCCCCCGATCGTTGCAGCCTGGGCCGGCAATATGGCCTACAGCGTCATCGCTTTGGTGCTCTTCATGCGCATCAGACGCTGAACCGAACCCGATACGGCTTTTCGCTGGACTCCTTGCCCCCGCTGCCCTAATTTCTTTATTTGAACAGGTCGAGGTCGTGTGTCTCGTTGCACGGCCCGTTCCGTCACTGGTGACCACGGAGACCACCAAATGCGCAAGTATCTGTTAATTTTCTGCCTGACCGGGCTTGTCATGACCCTGATCATCGGCTGTAGCGACGATACGAACCTCAAACCCATCATCACGCGGATCGAGGCCAGCATAGAATGCAGTCCGCCGCCGGTGTATATTCAATTCTTCGCCGTTGTCACGGGTGGAGATCCCGTGGACGATCCGACCGGCGCCAACACCCTGTTGAATCTGGACTGGGACTTCCAGGACGGCGGGACCGGCACGGGATCGATCGTGACGCACCGCTTCGACCTGCCGGGCGAGTATACCGTCGTAGCCACGGTCACCGACAATGACGGCGATACCGACCGGGACAGCATCCTGATAGAAGTGCGCGCCGACTCCTTGTTCGTGGTCGCCAACAACGACACCACGGTCACCGCCAGTATGGCTTACTTCGTCGCACCGACCATCGGGACGAGCAACGGTTCGGGCGGCACGTACATCCGCCCGTCGATCCTGTTCAACGAGGTGCTGGCTTTCAACGAATCGATCATCCTGAATCCCGTCAACAACCAGTATGAGCCCGTACTCGAACTTTATAATCCCACGGCGGAGGCCGTGACGCTTACAGACTGGTCCCTGTCCAACGACACCTCGAATCCGGGGTTGTGGACTTTTCCCTCCGGCACCGTCGTTGAGCCCGGCGACTATCTCATAGTCTGGGTCGACAACCGCGACGGAGCGGCGGACATGCACACCAACTTCCACATGACCGGCAACTGGGACGGCGTTCCCGAGGATTTCATCGGCGCGATTTATCTCTACGACAGCAGCGAGACGCTTGTCGATCGAGTCCAGTTGCTCGCCCAGCATGCGGATCAGTCCTTCGGGCACTTGCCCGACGCCAGCGACGACGGTCTGGTGATCCTCTCGGTCGATGCCGATCTCTGCGGTTTCGATCCCGTGAACGGCCTGTACGAACGATTCAACGTCACCTGGGACATGGACGACGCATTGGGCAGCGTCTATCCGGTACGCCAACCGCGTCACGTTTTCAACACCAATGACATCGGCGACCGCATGGTGATCGTGACCGTCTACGACACGCATACCAGCGTCACACGTTTAGATACGGTTATGGTTAACGTGTTAATGCCCGCACCTTAGCGGCAAGCCCACGAAAAAGAAGGCGCCGCCCCCCCCGGGCGGCGCCTTCTTTTTTATGGCTCAATGCCGTCGAATCAGTCCACGGCCCGCTTCAAGGCCTCGAGGCGATCGGTGCTTTCCCAGGGGAAATCCCCCGTGCGGCCAAAATGACCATAAGCGGCGGTCGGACGGTAGATGGGCCGTTTGAGATCCAGATCGGCGATGATTCCGCCGGGTGTGAGGTCGAAGACCTTGCGCACGGCCTCGGTGATCCGCTCGTCGGGCACGACACCCGTACCACTGGTCCGAACCGCGACCGAGACCGGCTCGGCCACGCCGATGGCGTAGGCGAGTTGAACCTGGCACCGCTCGGCGAGGTCGGCCGCCACGATGGTCTTGGCCACCCACCGGGCGGCATAACTGGCGGAACGGTCGACCTTGGACGGGTCCTTGCCGGAGAAGGCGCCGCCGCCGTGCGGCGCGCTGCCGCCATAGGTGTCGACGATGATCTTGCGGCCGGTCAATCCACAGTCGCCCTGCGGTCCGCCGATCACGAAGTTGCCGGTGGGATTCACGTGGTAGGTCAGGTTCGCGTGGGCGATATCCACGTCGGCCAGAACCGGATCGATCACGTGTTCGATGATCTGCTCGCGCAGGTTCGGCGTATCGGGATCGTGCTGCGTGGAGATCAGGACCGTGTCCACGCGCACGGGTTTCAGGCCCTCGTATTCCACGGTCACCTGGCTCTTGCCGTCGGGGCGCACCCAGGGCAGAACGCCGTCCTTGCGAACCTGCGCCAACCGGTAGGTCAAACGATGCGCCAGGGTGATTGGCAGGGGCATAAGCACATCGGTCTCGCGGCAGGCATAGCCGAACATGAGTCCCTGGTCGCCGGCGCCGCCGGGATCGACGCCCATGGCGATATCGGGCGACTGCTCGTCGATGGCGGTCATGACCGCACAGGTCTCCCAGTCGAAACCGTAAAGGGACGAGTTGTAGCCGATGTCGCGGATGGCGCGGCGGACGATCTTGGGAATGTCCACATAGGTGTCGGTGGTGATCTCGCCGGCCACCATGGCCATCCCCGTCGTCACCAGGGTCTCACAGGCAACGCGGCCCTGGGGGTCCTTGTCCAGAATGGCATCCAGGACACTGTCGGAGATCTGGTCCGCAACCTTGTCGGGATGACCCTCGGTCACGGATTCGCTGGTGAATAGATAGCGCGTGTCCATCGGCACTCCTTATCGTTAATCGGGCAAACCCGCGGGGGACGGTGCGATAAGCGCCACTCGCGGGATGGTCGTCTCGCTTCTCGCGGGTCTAGACATCCTGGAGACGCTGTTTTAGCACGTCGATCCTGGAGACGGGCACCGGGTCCACACCGGCCGCTTCGGCCAAATAACAGGAAAGGTAGTCTCCAAATTGCACGAGCGACAGAATTCTCGCCAGTGCCGAATGGCCCGTAGCGTTGAATTCCAGTATGGCGTGGAATTCCTCGTTCAGGAGTTCGCGGGTGACCTCCACGCGGCGGGTCGTTTGCGGCGTCTCGTCGGACGAGCGCAGGATCAGCAACAGGAAATCGTCGCGACGGGGGCGCAACACCTCCCAGCCCACGATATCGTTGTGATCGAGCTCGGGGAACGGCACAACCAGGGCCGGCGATTTCCCGTTCTCGTTGACCTGGGCCTTCAGGCGCATACCGGCCGCGTGGGATTCGTCGGAGGTCGTGTAGACCACGAGCATGCGGCCCAGGACCTGGCGGGCGGCCGACTTGGCCGGTGAATCGTCGGGCGATGTCGGTCCCATCAGGATCACACCCTCGCGCAGGGTGGCGACAGCCGCGTCGATCTCCGCCTGGATTCCCGTCAGCAGCCCCAGGCGGGACAGGAGATTTGCTTGCGCGCCGAGACCGTAACCCAGCGCCGCACGGGGCGGCAGTTCGCCGGGAAGCACGATACGGGAAAAAGGGGCACCGCCGTCGATACCGTCGGCGGCGTACTCGGACAGCTTGCCGCCGGAGGTGATCGCCAACAGGGTGCAGCCCCGGCTCGCCGCCTCACGGGCGGCCGAGAGCGTTTCCTCGGTATTGCCCGAATAGCTGCTCAGGATCACGAGGGTATCTTCGCGGACCCAGCCCGGCAGGCTGTAGTCTCGCCATACGGACAGGCGCAAGCCTTGCGTCGCGGCCACGGCGGCCAGCAAATCGCCCGCTATGGCGGACCCCCCCATGCCGCAGACGAGCACGCCGCCGGACGGCGCAGCGATCGGCTTGATGGCGTCCAGACCCTCCAGGTCCGGACTCGCAGCCAGGTTGTCGGCCATTTGTTCGACCAACGTTAGCATCCTGGACAGACCCGATTCACTCATCAACATTCTCCTTGGGTGTGGCGTCTGTGCGAGCTGCCTTTTTCCTGTCCAGATAGGCAGTGAGCAGACGATCCGCGTCAGCGGCAGTCGCGCAGGCCATGAGATCGGCGGTCAGGGCTGCGGCCTCGGAGACCGTCGTCCACCGCACGACCTGCTTGACCTTGGGGAGCTGAGCGGCATGGAGGCTCAGTTCGTCGAAACCGAGTCCGAGCAGCAGTTCCGCGTAACGTGTTTCCGAAGCCATCTCACCGCAGATACCGATCCAGATTCCCGCGGCGTGGGCCGCATCCACCGTGCGCTTCATCATGCGCAGTACGGCCGGATGCAACGGCTGATACAGGTACGACACGCGCCTGTTGAGCCGGTCCATGGCCAGGGTGTACTGGATCAGATCGTTGGTGCCGATGCTGAAAAAATCGCATTCGCGCGCCAACTGGTCCGCAATCATGGCGGCCGCGGGCGTCTCGATCATGATACCGACCTGGAGGTCCGGGTCGTGGTCTAGCCCGTCGCGCTTCAGCTCGGTGCAGCACTCGCGGCAAATATCGCGAACCAGGCGCAGTTCCTCCACGCCCGTGATCATGGGGAACATCAGGCGAGCCGGTCCGAGGGCGCCGGCCCGATAGATGGCCCTCAGCTGGGCCTTGAGCAGGGGGCGATTGGCCAGCAGAAAACGGATGCCGCGCCAGCCGAGAAAGGGGTTGGATTCCTTGCGGGCGCCTAGATAGCGCTGCACCTTGTCGCCGCCCACGTCGAGGGTTCGAAAAAGAACCGGCCGACCAGCCATGCGCCGCATGATATCCGCGTAGACGGTCAGCTGCTCCGCTTCGTTCGGAATCGTCCCGTGCTGAAAGTAGATGTACTCGGTGCGCAACAACCCGATGCCCTCGGCGCCGCAATCCAGGGCCTTGTCCACCTCCACGGGCATCTCGATGTTCACCACCATGTCGACGGTACGCCCATCGGGTGTTTCGGCGGGCAGATCGCGCAGATGACCGAGCTTGGCCGCCACGTGGCTCTGCTCGTGAGCCAGGGCCTTGAAGCGTTGGACGGTCTCTTCGTCGGGTTGGCGGATCACTTCGCCGCGAATACCGTCCACGGCCAATATTTCGCCGTCGGTGAAATCGGCGACGTCGGCGCCCAAGCCCACGACCGCGGGTACGCCGAGCGAACGGGCCAGAATCGCCACGTGACTTGTCCGGCTCCCCTCCCCCAGCACAAAGGCCTCCACGTTGTGCGCGCCGATGGCGGCCGTTTCGGAGGGAGCGAGATCGGATGCCGCCACGACACTCGGTGCCGCGGGACCGGCGATGGCCTTCTCGTTCGCACCAGTCAGGATACGCAGGATGCGATCTCTCACGTCGCGCAGGTCGAAGACACGTTCCTGCAGGTAGGGATCGTCGATGGTGCGGAACTGGCGGACGACCTCACGGACGGCGTCGTCGACGGCCGCTTCGGCGTTGAGCGTATCGGTCTTGATCAGGTCGCGCGCACGCTCGACGACGAGTTCGTCCTCGAGAATCAGCAGGTGACTCTCCATGATGGCCGACTCGTCGGGGCCCAGGTCGCGCGCCAGGCTCTCGACCAGGCCTTGAATCTGCTCACGGGCTACCGCCAGGGCGGAATCCAATCGATCGATCTCGGCATCGATGGCGTCGGGAGTGAGAGTGTGACGGACGACTTCGGGCTCTTCGCGCACGATGATATGCACACGGGCTACCGCATAGCCCGGAGAAGCGCCGATGCCGCTCAAGACGCGCAAGAGATCAGCCCTCCTGGTTCTCGTTGTGTGCCAGATCGATTTCTATCAAGTGGACGAGCGCCGTGGCGGCCTCGGTCTCGTCGCTGCCTTCGATCTCCAAATCCACTATGCTGCCATGATCGGCGGCCAGACTGGCCAGCCCCATGATGCTCTTGGCGTTCGCGGCGCGACCATTGAAACGAACCGTCACGTCCGACTCGAACGTCTTGGCGAGCTTCACGATCCGGCCCGCGGCGCGGAGATGGAAGCCGACCGGATCGGCGACCTTTGCCTTGGCTGTCCTCACGGAACCGCTCCTTTTTCACACAGGGTCCGCTGTTTACGGACCGTAATTTACAAGTACGTCATGAGTACGGCAAGCGGCAGCAACAGCAGCAGCTTCACCTCGCCCGGCCAACGCCGTCTCATGGCGATCGAAAGGCCCAGGGCCAAGGCCGCACACAACAAGAGACGACGGTCGCCGTCTTCCCGCAACACGAGATCCAGCCGCGCGGCATACGATCCGGCCAGAACGCCCGTCAAAAACGCTCCTGCGCGTTTCGCTGTCAAGATGGCGCGATGCCACCCCGGCGCGGCGAGCAGATCCGCGATGTCCAGGCCAAGGGCGTAACCCCTTGCCAGCGCCTTCAGTCGAGCGACGAACTGGAAGACCGCAAAGGCGCCGATAATTCCCAAAGAAACCGCGTATACACCCCAAACAGCCGCCAGGGAAGCCAACACGAGCAGGGCCGGCTGCAATCCCAACCAGAAGAATTGATCCCCCAGCGCGGCCAGCGATCGGCCCAGGGTGTCCTTGAACCCGTGGACCATCGGCAGCAGATCCTCGTCACCCCGACGATTATCTTCCTCCAGCCTCAACAAACCGCCCACTACGAGATTGGCGTAGTAGGGATTGGTGTTGAAGTACTCGTAATGCCGCCTGCAGAACCGGCGTCCATCGGCATGGCTCATGCCCGCTTGCCGCAACCACGGCAGCAACGAGACGAGCAGACCGAGATTCTGCATGCGCTGTGGATTCCACGAACCCTGTAGACACAGGCTGCGCAGGAATGTCCGCCAGAGGCACTGCGAATCGAGTTTCGCCACTCCGCCTCCGCCATGATCCCGGGGACTCATGAGCCGCTCAATCCGGTCAAAGTCCAGACTGCGGCCAGCGTAAGTACGAAGCCACCGCTGAGCCACATCAGTCCGCGATGATTGCCGTACAGTTCACCCAGGGTGCCGATGGCCAGAGCCGGTGTCAGCCAGGGCAATAAGCCCAGGGCGGTCCTGATTCGCTCCGGAAGAGCGTCGAACAGGGGCAACCAGACCCAGGTGGCCAAAGCGCCCCAGATCAACACCATCAGGGCACCCCGCGCCGCGGCGGTCAGTATGCAACGCTGGTGCGCACGATCCAGCTGCTCGTAGCACCCATCGCGCAGGCCGCGCAGACCGACGAGCATGAGTCGGTAGTGAATCCGGCTCTCCCAACGCACAGCCCGGTCGCCAACCAGACTGCCGAGGGCTGCCGCCACGAGCAGCCAACCCAGTCGCTGGGTACCTGGATCGGTGATGGTGAACGGCGTGGTCACTGCCCAGTCCATGGCCGCCGCCGCTGCGACCAGCCCCAGGAGCGGGGTCAGTTTCTCGCCCGTGAAGGGCTGTCCGATGGGCAAATTGCCCACCGCCAGGAACTGCAGTGTCAGACCCAGCGCCAGGCCCAGGGCGGGTTCGCTCCAGACCAGACCCACCAGGATGCCCGCCGGCAAGGGCTGGCTGAACCAGGTCTGGGCCACAGCGGTCTCGTCCAGCGTCAGGGCCACGGCCAGCAATGTCGTCAGACTCAGGGCCAGCCAGGGAAACCCCGGCTCGATGGCGGCGACTGCAGTCAGGAGCATCACAGGGATTTCTCCATCTCCACCAGCAGATCAGTGTTCAATTCGACGGCCTTGCCGCCCGGCACGGTCTGAGCCACCAACCGGACACCCTCCTCGTTGAGGGCGCGCATGGCGTTGAGATCGCCCCGGTCCACGTAGACGAATTCGAGTAATTCGCTTTTGCCCTTCACGTAATGCATGCCCCCCACGTTGACCTCCGCCAGGGACAGGCCACGGGCGTGAAGGTCGTGCATATCGGCCGGCGTACCCACCAGGAGAATCGTGTTCTCGCCGTTGGCCACCCCGTCCTGCTCGGCCAGCAAGCGGACGGTGCTCTCGCGGTTCAGCACGGACACCTGCATCTCGGGGGGGACCGAGGCGGTGTAGACCCGTTTTTGCCAGGGATCGGCAGCGATCTTGTCGTTGCACAGGACGATACGGTCGGGCCGCAGCCGGCGGCTCCAGCCCACGATCACCTGCCCATGGATGAATCGGTCGTCGATACGCGCCAGCACCAGCGACATGGTCTATTCGTCCTCCTGCCCCGGACTCAGCCTGATGATGGCCTCGCGGCCCTTCTCGACCAGTCGTCGTGAGAGTTCCCCCGCCGCCATGCTGTCGCGCCAGGTGACGTAATCCAGGAGCATCGCGAGATTCACGCCGGTCAGGATCTGGGCCTTGGCGCCTTCGGCCATGGCGAACTGCGCGGCGTTGGCGCAACTGCCGCCGAAATCATCGATGAAGAGCAGTGAGGGATTGTCGGTCCCGTCGGGCGAAGCGGCGAGGGCTTCGCGGATCTCGGTGGTCAGGTCCTGGACCGATTTGCCGCTGTTGGTCAGCGCGGACAGGCCTTCGACCGGACCGAGAATCATCTCCACCACGTGAACCAGTTCGCGACCGACATCGCCATGGGTGATCACAAGAGCGTCGATCATCATGCACCCTATTCCCTGTCAGAACGAAGATAGCGGTTCAGCCGGTTGCCCGATCGTAGCGTCTCCATGATACGTCGGTTGAGGTCCTGGGCGGAGTCGATGCCGTAGACCCGCAGCATGGAGTCGAGGGCAATGACCTCGGCGATGACGGTGATATTCTTGCCCGGCACGATCGGCACCACGATGTGCGGGATCGACACGCCGAGGTACTCGGTGTAATCACGTTCCAGACCCATGCGCTCGTAGTCGGCCTCGTCGCGCCAACGTTGGAGCTCCACCTGTACCTCGATACGCTTCTGCATGCGGATGCCGCGGATGCCGAAGACCGCTTGCACATCGACCACACCGACGCCCCGGATCTCGATATTGTGCTGGAGCACTTCGCGGAAACGGCCGATGAGAACGTCGTCACTGACACGGCAGATCTCGACTACGTCATCGGCCACCAGGCGATGTCCACGCTCGACCAGATCCAGCGCGCATTCGCTCTTGCCGATACCGCTCTTACCGGTGATCAGCATACCCACGCCATAGACGTCGACAAGCGAACCGTGCACGTCCATGCGCGGCGCGAAGGCGTCCGACAGGTAGACCGAGAGGTTGTGAATGAACTCCTCGGTGGCCATGGTGCTGCGGAAGACGGGCATGCGGTTGGCGCGAGCGGTCATGATGACGGGTTCCGGCACCCGCAATCCGCGCGTGATGAAGATGGCGGGTGCCTCGAGGAAGGCCAGGTTGGCGACGGCCGCGTTCTGGGCGTCGGGATCCAGCGTGTCCAGGTACGCCATCTCGGACTCGCCGAGCACCTGCAGCCGGTGCGGCAGGAAGTTCTCCATGAAGCCCATCATGGCCATGCCCGGCCGATGCACGTCGGGCGCGGCGAGAACGATCCCCTCGTCCGACAACTCGGTGAGCAACGTCAGCTTCAGGGATTCGTTGAGGTCATTGTAGACCGTCTGCACCGTCACCTTGTTCATGGTGTGACCTATTCGGGTTTCATGACGCCGACATCGCCGTCGTCTTTCCGGTACAGAACGGCCACTTCGTCGCAATCGATGTTGCGGAAGACGAAGAAGGGGCTCTCACTGCTGGCGTAGGCCTCCTGGGCCTCGGTCAGGGTGAGATCCTTGAGCGCAAAGCCCTCGGATGTCATGGCCGAGCCGCTGTTGTCGAGCAAGCTGTCGCTCAGGTCGGTCATGGCCTCGCCCAGGCCGCCCTCGGGCGCACGGCCACGGTGGTCCTTCATCTTGTCCTTGTGACGGCGCAACTGGCGCTCGACGCTCTCGATGGCGAGGCCCGCCGCGCCATCCGGCTCGATATGCTCCACTTTGGCATGGCAGGAGTGCTGCTTGAGATTGTAGGTGAGGTCGCCAGTGAATCGTCCACCTGCGAAGGTGAGCGTCAGACGGGCCCGCATGGGATCGGTCGGGCTGTAACGGGTAAGGCCCTCGAGTTTCTCGACGATCTTGTCGCGCATGTCGTCGCCGAGCGTGAAATGCCGGCTATTGATCTCCAGCTCCATGGGATCCTCCAGGTACAGGCTGTAGTGTCAGGGTCAGAACTTCTTGCGCATCCTGGCATTGAGGATGCCCAGATGGTCACGATACTTCGCCACGGTGCGCCGCGCGATCTTGAGACCACGGGCCGACAGCAGCTCCACGATTTTCTTGTCCGACAGGGGGCGCGACGTGTCTTCCTTCGCCACGATCTCCTGAATCATCTCCTTGACCGCCTTGGCGGCCACCTCGTCCCCCTCGTCGGTATCCAGGCCCGCCGAGAAGAAATACTTGAGCGGGAAGACTCCGCGGGGTGTCTGGCAGTACTTCTGCTTGGTCACGCGCGAGACTGTCGACTCGTGCATGCCGATTTCCGTGGCCACCTGCTGCAGTGTCAACGGCCGCAGGGCGATGGCTCCTAACGTGAAGAACTCCTTCTGCTCGCGAACGATGGCCTCCATGACCTTGATCATGGTGCGACGCCGCTGCTCGATGGTCTTGATGATCCACTCGGCGTAGCGCCGCTTCTCGTCGATAAACTGGACGGTGTCGGTGTCGCCGCCCTTCTTGCCAGCCTGGACAGCGTCGTAGGCGTTGCTCACGCGCAGACGGGGGATATTGCCGTCGTTCAGGTAGACCACGTAATCGTCATCCACCTTCTCGACCACCAGGTCGGGCGTGATGTAGGCGGCGCCGTCCTGGGTCGTGGCCATGCCCGGCTTGGGATCCAGCTCGCCGATGCGCTCGGCGATCTCCTGGACATCTCGCGGAGCTATCTTCATGTCGCGCGCGATATCGGCGAACTTGCGGTTCTTCAGGGCTTCGAAGTGGTTGCGTATGACCTCGGCTTCCTGGCTGTCGTCGCGCTTGAACGCGCGAAGCTGCAACAGCAGGCATTCCTGGATGTCGCGAGCACCGACACCCGGCGGATCGAAGTCCTGGATGATCTTCAGCAGGCCCTCCACCCGCTCCTCGTCCACCTCGAAGTACGCGGCCACCTCGGAGAGCGGACAAGTCAGGTAGCCCGCCTCGTCCAGACTACCGATAAGGTACTCGCCGATCTTGCGATCCAACTCGTCCTCGATCACCAGCGACAACTGGGTGGTGAGCTCTTCCTGGCCCGAGGGGATCGAGGCCGCCGGACGCTCCAGCCGATCCTCGTCATCGTGCTCCCGTTCCCAGGTGCCGTCCTTGAAACCGTCCTTGAAGTACTCGTCCCAGTCCACGTCCTCGGCGGGATCGGTACTCTCTTCGGCGGGGATCTCGGCGTCTTCCTTGTCGGTCTCGTTATCCTGGATCTCATCTTCCTCTGTGGGGTCGAATTCCTCCAGCAGGGGATTGATCTGCAATTCCTGGCGCAGGATCTGTTCAAGCTCGAGCGTAGGGATCTGCAGCAGCTTCAACGCCTGCTGCAGGCGTTGCGTCATGACCAGCTGTTGCCGCTGGTAAAGTCCCTGGTGTAGTCTCAGTTTCATGTTCATCCGGTCTTTGCTCCGCTCTCGGCGATGGTCCGCTTCACAGACACATTATAGTTGAAATGACTCGCCGAGGTAGATTTCCCGCGCCTTGTCGTTGCCGACGATCTCGTCGGGTGTGCCGGACAGCTCGATCCGACCCTCGTACATTATGTACGCCCGATCGGTAATGCTCAACGTTTCTCGTACATTGTGATCGGTAATCAGGATACCGATCCCCCGCTCCCGCAACCGCGACACGCTTTGCTGAAGGTCGGCCACGGCGATGGGATCGATACCAGCGAAGGGTTCGTCCAGGAGCATGAAGCGGGGACGCGTCACCAGGGCCCGCGCAATTTCCACGCGTCGTCTCTCCCCGCCCGATAGCTGGTAGCCCAGACTCTTGCGGATGTGGGTGATGCGCATCTCCTCGAGCAGTTCGTCCCGGCGTTCGCGGCGCTCGGCTTTCTTGATGGGCAGCGTCTCGAGGATGGCCATGAGGTTCTCCTCGACGGACAGCCGCCTGAAAATGGACGACTCCTGGGGCAGATAGCCGATGCCCTTGCGGGCCCGTTTATACATGGGCAGCCCGGATATATCCTCGCCACCCAGTGTAACGGTCCCTTTTTCGGGACGAATGAAGCCGACGATGATGTAGAACGTGGTTGTCTTGCCGGCGCCGTTGGGGCCTAAAAGGCCGGTCACTTCACCCTCGCGGAACTCCAGGTCAACGCCGTCCACGGCGGCACGACCGCGGTACACCTTGTGCAGCCCGCGTCCGGACAGGGTCAGAGTCTCGTCGCTCATGGGGCGTCCTTCCCGGTGTCCCCCGGCTCGTCGTACACCGTGGCGGCCACGGCCTGCTTCAGCTCGAAGCGGTCGAGTTCGGGGGTCGCTTCCATGCCGATGCCCGTCATCACGTTGTCGCCGCGGGTGAAGCGGTTGAAGACGTCGTTGCTGATGAGGCCGTTGCGCTCGTCGTAGTAGAGTTCCTCGGTCTCCAGGCGACGTCCGTCCCGGGTCACCACGACCACGTCCCCCCAGGTGAAGAGATCGTTGGTCTTCATGTTGGCCCGCCCCCGCTCTGAGGTCAGCGTGGAGAAGAGGGTGTCGGCCCGATAGAATTCCATGTGCACATCGTACAGCTGGGCTTCGTCCTGGTCGTGATAACGGGCCAGGCGTTCGCTGTCCAGCCGCCAGCGGCGGACGCCCTCGTGGGAGTCGTAGATGCTGGTGTCAAAGAGCTCCTGGTCGGGCAGGTCGTCGGGCAAATCGGTCGTTTCCGCCATGCGGGCCTGGTCTTCGCAGCCGGCCAACGACAGCGTCAGGAGCAGCAGGACGATCGCCGCCGTCGACGGTGCCTTGATGATCGGTCCGGGATGGTGTCCGTTGGTCAAGATCAGCCTCTCGTCAACACTTCAATCTTCATGCCACCGCGAGTGGAACCACACCCACTCGATCGGGTTCCGCCGCAGACACGATTCGAGCGCGGCGTTGCAGTCGGTCAACAAACGGGTCTCGGCGTCGGGGCCCGTATAGACTGCGGGATCCAGGAGCACTCCGTGCGTCACCCGATGACCACGGCCCTCCCGTCCGATGACCACCGGCAGCACCGGTGTGCCCTGCTTTAGGGCCAGCCGCGCGAAGCCCACCGGCGTGGGCGCCGGGTGGCCGCAAAAGGGCACCACGATATTCTCCACGCGGGTGTTCTGGTCCAGCAGGACCGCGGCGACGCCACCCGTCTTCAGACAACGCAGCAGGGGCCTCAGATCGCCCTCGCGCGGCACCGGCGTCAAGCCGGCTTGTCGACGCCAGGTATTGACCATCTCATCCACGGGCGCGTTGTGGATGGTACCGGTGACCACCGTGAGTCCGCCCAGGCCCGCGGCCAGATAGCCACCCAGCAGTTCCCAACAGCCGAAATGGCCGGTCAGAACCAGGACACCGCGCCCCCGTTCGCGCAGTGCATTCAAAACGCCGATGGCGCCATCGTCCACGATCCCCTCGTAACGCCGGGCCTGCCAGCGGTCGAGGGTCAGGGCATCGAAAAGATTAGCACCCAGTTGCGTGGCCGAATCATTCAGCAAGGTCGCGCGCTGGTCGGGCGTTCGGTCGGGAAAAACCCGACGCAGGTTCGCCAGGGCCCGCTCACGATCGCGCCGCCGCAGCTTCAGTCCCAGACGAACCAGTCCGGTGCAAAACGCGTAACCGGCGCCCGCCGGGAGCCTTCGCACGAGCCAGAGTATGACCACGGCGAGTCGATGATAGCAGACACGTCGAATCCTACGGTACACGGGGGGCATGTCAGCTCCGATCTGGCCCGGTCCACGTGTACAGGTAACACCAGCCGGAGTGGCCCGTCAAGATATCCCGCGTGTCTATGCATCGTCTTCTTTACCAGAGAGTTAACAACGATCGTTCACTTGGGGGCACGGCAGCGGAGACGCGGGACCCGAACCGGGTGTGGCGGATCAGTCCGAGACATCGTCACGCGGGTTGGGACCGTAGACACCTGCGCGCAGGATATCGTGGATATGCAATAGTCCCTTGGGCTTGCCGGCATCATCAGTTACAACCAGAACCGTTATGGGCCCCTGGGGACGATCCTCCATGCGTCTCAGAGCGGTCACGGCCAGATCGTCGACGCCGATTGTCGCCGGGTCGGGGCTCATCAGGTCGGACATGGGCTGGGACAGGGGATCGTCGTATTCGAGCAGGATGCGCTTGACGTCGCCGTCCACGCAGATACCCGCGAGGGAACCGTCGCCACCGACCACACAGGCACAGCCGAGACGCTTGCCCACCAGTTCGGGCAGACACTCGCGCAGGGTGGCGTCGACACTCACCAGTGGCAATTCGTCGCCACCGTGCATGAGCTCCCCCACCTTCAGGAGCAGGGATCGGCCCAGGACGCCGCCGGGGTGGTAGGCGGCGAAGTCGTGCTCGTCGAAGCCGCGCAAGGTGAGCAGAGCCAGGGCGATCGCATCGCCGGTGATCATGGCCGCCGCGGCGCTGGTCGTGGGTGTCAGGTTCAAAGGACAGGCTTCGCGGGCCACGTCGCAGGTCACCACGATTTCGCTGAGCCGGCCAAGTTGCGAGTCGGGCCGACCGGTGAGCGCGATCATGACCATGTCGAAGTGACGGGCCAGTCCCGCCAACTGGGTGACTTCGGGGTTGTCGCCGCTGCGCGAGATGGCAATCAGGACATCGCCCGCGCCGACCACGCCCAGATCGCCGTGAATGGCTTCGACCGGATGGATGAAATGGGACGGCGTGCCGGTAGCGGTGAGCGTAGCGGCCAGCTTGCGGGCCACGATGCCCGACTTGCCCAGTCCCGTGACGATCACGCGTCCGCCGCAACCGTGGATGGCGCGGACGGCCGACACGAAAGCCTCATCGAGTCTGGTGCCGAGGGCCGACAGCTCTGCGGCCTCCTGGGCGAAGACGCCTCGCCCGATCGCCAGGATGTCCTGATCGCTGCGGGGTGTGCCGCCGTTTTGCATCATGATGTTCCCTCGCTGGGCAGCCGGGCCTTGTCGGCAATGGTCGTCAGGGCGTCCCCGAATTTCCCGGCGCTCATCAGGACCAGGTCGGTGATTTCCCGGACCGCGCCGTGCCCGCCGGAAGCGGCGGTAACGTAACGGCACTTCGCTCGGACGTCGGCCGGCGCCTCGGGAACCGTGACGGGCAGGCCCACCATGGTCAGGGCGGGCAGGTCGATCAGATCGTCACCCATGTACAGGACCTGGTCGGGATTCAGGTCACACTCGTCCAGGATTTCCAACAGGGCACGCTGCTTGTCGAAGCGGCCCAGTTTGATGGCGTGGAATTTCAGTTCGGCGGCGCGACGCCCGGCCACGGCGCTGTCGCGACCGGTGAGCAGGGCCAGCTTGACCCCCCCGGCCCGGGCCATGACGAGGCCCAGTCCGTCTTGGGCGTTGAAGGTCTTCAGGGCCTCGCCGTCGGGACCGTAGATCAGGCTGCCATCGGTCAGCACGCCGTCGCAGTCCAGAACGATGCCCCGGATCCCGGCAAAGAGGGCCAACTGGTCCGCGTCGAGACGTTGGGCGGCCTCGCTCGCATAGGCCTCCGCGTCGCGGGGCGACCAATCGCGCCCGCTCATGACACCATCTCCAGATAGAGGTCCCGATACCGTTTGGCCTGTTCCATCAACGCGGCAAAACGATCGAAGGGCAGTTGACTGCCCGCGTCGCTGTGGGCCCGGGACGGCTCGTAGTGGGTCTCCACGAAGACGGCATCGGCGCCGGCGGCCAGGCCGCAGCGCATGAGCAGCGGGATCAGTTCGGGCTTGCCGCCGGTGGCGCCGCCCGCACTGCCGGGCGACTGGACCGAATGGGTGGCGTCGAAGACCACCGGCAGGTCCAGGCCGTGCATGATCTGATGGGCGCGAAAATCGACCACCAGATCGCGGTAGCCGAAAAACGCCCCCCGCTCGGTGGCCATGACACGGGTACAACCGGCGTCGCGCAGCTTGCCCGCCACGTGCGCCATGTCGCCCGGGGTCAGGAACTGCCCCTTCTTCACGTTGATCGCGCGGCCCGTGGCGGCGGCGGCCTCGAGCAGGGATGTCTGACGACACAGGAAGGCGGGGATCTGCAGGATGTCGGCCACCTCGGCCACCGGCGCCGCCTGCTCGGGATGGTGGATGTCGGTCACCACGGGTACGCCGTGCGCGTCCTTGATGCGCTGCAGCAGCTTCAGGCCCCCGTCCATCCCGGGCCCGCGGGGCGAGCCGCCGCTGGTGCGATTGTCCTTGGTGTAGCTGGCCTTGAAACAGTAGCCCACGTCCAGGTCCCGACAGACGGCCGCCACCTCGCCGGCCAGGCGCAGCATCTCATCGGGATCTTCCAACACGCAGGGACCCGCCATCACGTAGAGCGGTTGTCCGGGACCGATCTCATGGGCGCCGATCTTGACCGTGCTCACGTCAACCCCCTACCGCTGCGGCATCGCGCGCGCTCTGCTTGTGCGCCACCGCCGCGGACACGAAGGCCTTGAAAATGGGATGGGGCCGGTTGGGCCGGGACTTCAATTCGGGATGGAACTGCACGGCCAGGAAGAAGGGATGGTCGGGCAGTTCGATGATCTCCACCAGTTCACCGTCGGGCGAGAGCCCCGAAAAGACGACGCCGTTATCAGCGAATTGACCGCGGTACTTGTTGTTCACCTCGTAGCGATGACGATGCCGCTCGCTGATCTCCGCTTCGTCGTAGCAGGCCGCGGCCAGGGTGTTGTCGGTCAACACGCAGGGATAGGCGCCCAGGCGCATGGTGCCGCCCATGTCGGTGATGCCGCGCTGTTCGAGCATCAGATCGATGACCGCGTGTTCGGCGGCCGGATCGAACTCGCTGCTGTTGGCCATGGGCAGTCCGACCACGTCGCGCCCGATCTCGATCATGGCCACCTGCAGCCCCAAACAGATACCGAAGTAGGGCACGCCCCGCTTGCGCGCGAAACGGACGGCGTTGATCTTGCCCTGGATGCCGCGATCGCCAAAGCCGCCGGGCACCAGGATGCCGTGGCAGTCCGCAAAGGCCTCTTCCAGGCAACGATCCCCCACCTCCCGGCCCTCGAGACTCTCCGAGTCGACCCACACCAGGTCCACACCCACATGGTTGGGGATTCCCGCGTGAACAAAGGACTCGCTGATGCTCTTGTAGGCGTCCTTGAGCTCCACATACTTGCCGACCACCGCGATCTTCACGTGCTCGGGCGGGTTGAGGATGATCGAGACCATCCTTTCCCAGTCGGTCAGGTCGACCTCGGGCACGTCCAGCCCCAGTCGGCGACAGACCTGGTCGTCTAGATCCTGCTTATGGAACTCCAGGGGAACCTGGTAGATGGACGGCACGTCCACCGCGTTGATCACGCTCTCGGGCGGCACGTTGCAGAACAGGGCGATCTTGCGGCGCGCTTCGTCGGGTACCGACACTTCCGCCCTGCACATGAGGATGTCGGGCTGGATGCCGATGCTGCGCAGTTCGCGCACCGAATGCTGGGTGGGCTTGGTCTTGATCTCGCCGGCGGCGGCGATGTAGGGCACCAGGGTCAA
Organism: uncultured Fibrobacteraceae bacterium; assembly: GCA_964476155.1. GTDB lineage: Bacteria > Krumholzibacteriota > Krumholzibacteriia > LZORAL124-64-63 > LZORAL124-64-63 > JAHIYU01. Next base: position 7,276 of record CAYYYS010000007.1, on the reverse strand, counting down.
GTGCACACAGAGGGTATCCCCGACCGGACGGTCCAGTCGGAACTGACGAATAGCCTCCAGGAACGGCAGCGATTCGATATCGCCGACAGTACCGCCGATCTCGGTGATGATCACATCGATCTCGGCATCCACGTCGGCCGGCAGCTTGATGCGCCGCTTGATCTCGTCGGTCACGTGGGGAATCACCTGCACGGTGCGTCCGAGGTACTCGCCCTTGCGCTCGCGCTGGAGAATGGTCTCGTAGACCACGCCGCTGGTCAGGTTGTTGATCTGGGCCAGGGCCGTATCGGTGAAGCGCTCGTAGTGACCCAGGTCCAGGTCGCATTCGGCGCCGTCGTCGAGCACGAAGACCTCGCCGTGCTGGAAGGGGCTCATGGTGCCGGGATCGACATTCAGGTAGGGGTCGAATTTCTGCAGGACAACCTTGAGCCCGCGCGCCTTGAGCAGTTGGCCCAGTGACGCCGCGGCGATACCCTTGCCCAGTGCGGAAACCACACCACCGGTCACGAAGATGTACTTCGCCATGGATCCCCTTCCTCTCCGTTGGATGTTGCCGACAGATTACCGCAGGTACGTCGGACGGGAAAGCCCGACTTCAATCGCGTCGCTCCCAGATCCCGCGCACGATTTCGAGATCCTCGGGTGTATCCACACCCACGGGCAAGCCCGAGGCCGCGGCCACCTGGATGCGCAAGCCGTGTTCAAGAGCCCGCAACTGCTCCAGCCCCTCGGCCAGTTCCTGGTCGGTTCGAGGCAGGTTCAGGAATCGCTTCAACGAGATGCCCCGGAAGGCGTAGACACCCACGTGCCGCGATGCCTGTCGCCAGGACGCCACGGCATCCTCGCCGGTGCCCGGATGCTCGCCCGGCACGGGCGCCCGGCTGAACCAGAGGGCGTGACCGTCCGCAGCCGTGAGTACCTTGACCACGTTGGGATCGCGCCATTCGTCTTCGCGGGAAAAAGGGTGGGCCAGGGTGGCCATGTCGGCGTCCGGATCTGCGGTCAGGGCGCGGACCAGGGCATCCAGATCGCCGGGATCGAGCAGGGGCTCGTCCCCCTGGAGATTCAGGACGATCTCGGCGGGATGACGCGCGAGGACCTCGGCGACACGATCGGATCCCGTGGAATGCTCACCGGTCAGCTCGACCTGGTGGCCGGCAGCCTCGACCGCGTCAACGATGCGCTCATCGTCGGTGGCAACTACGACCCGGTCGGCCGTCTCCATGCGGGCCGCCAACTCGGCCACTCTGACGATCAGCGGTTGACCGCCGAGGTCGGCCAGAGCCTTGCCGGGAAAACGCGAGGATCCGTAACGGGCGGGAATGACGACCAGGGCACCGCTCATCCGCGACCTCCAAGGGTTCGCGCAAGTATAACTTCACAGTTCTCGCGCCCAGATTTGGGTCGGCTTTGGTGCGGGCGATTGAGCGAAAACGCAGGCGTAGCTATGCTACGTCGAGGATTTCGTGATTGAGTCCGGGCCGAAGACGACACGAAGATGGGATGCGAGAACTGGGAAGGTATACTGGCGTGAGTCCAAAGGAAACCCATCCCGCAGGCGGGATGGGTTCCGCGAAACTTGATCCTGTTCGTGTCAGGCCGGCAGGACACTGACCTTCTTCCGGGTCTTGTCGTAGCGGCCGTAAACGACCTTGCCGGTGATCTTGGCGTAAAGGGTATCGTCGTTGCCGCGACCCACGTTAGCGCCCGGGTGGATCTTGGTGCCGCGCTGGCGCACGATGATGGTGCCCGCGAGAACACTCTCGCCGCCGAAGCGCTTGATGCCCAGCCTCTGGGCGTTACTGTCGCGCCCGTTGCGCGAGCTGCCGACGCCTTTTTTATGTGACATTGCTCAACTCCTGTTCTGGTCCCGACCGCCCTAGGCGGAGATACCCGTGATGCGGATCTCGGTGAAGTTCTGGCGGTGGCTCTTGTTACGACGGTAGTTCTTGCGGCGCTTCTTCTTGAAGACGCTCACCTTGCGGCCCACGCCATGGCGCACGATCTCGGCCGCGACCGAACAACCATTCACCGTCGGGGTACCGACCGTGGTGTCCTTGCCGTCGTTGTAGAGCAGGACCTCGTCGAATTTTACTGCGTCCCCGGTTTCACCCTCCATCAGCGGCACCTGCAAGGTGGCCTCGGGCTCGACCCGGAACTGCATACTCATGATGTTGACAATGGCGTACATCAGTTTCTCCAAAAAAACGTCTCGCAAAATTAACACATCGTAGGGGCGGGACGGAACCATCCGTCCGCCGATCCCACGTTGTGAATCGCCGGAAATACCTACCGACCTGTGATCTAAGCGATCCTGGCCGGAACCGGTAATAATAAACACCCTTTTCGCCACCAGTCAAGGTCGGATTGCTCCTTCGCCGGGCAGCCCGTCCCCCACGGGTTGACACAATCGCCCATCATGCCTAAACATAGGGGCCGAAACCCAGGGTCAAGACACACCTGCCCGGAAGGAAATCGCGGATGAATCAGCCAATCCATCGCGCCATCGTCATCGGTTCCGGCCCCGCCGGCTACACTGCGGCCATGTATCTGGGCCGCGCCAATATCCCGCCTCTGGTCTTCGAGGGCCAGCAACCGGGTGGGCAGTTGACCATCACCACCGATGTCGAGAACTTCCCCGGCTTTCCCGAAGGCATCGACGGCCCGTCCCTGACCCAGAAGTTTCGCGAGCAGGCGGCCCGCTTCGGCGCGGAGATCGTCAGCAAGACCGTCGACAGCGTCGACCTGTCCGAGCGCCCCTTCAAGGTGGTCGTGGACGACGAGACCTACCTCGCCCAGAGCCTGATCATCGCCACCGGCTCGTCGGCCCGCTGGTTGGGCCTCCCCGAAGAGAACGACTTCCACGGCAAGGGTCTGAGCGCCTGCGCCACCTGCGACGGTTTCTTTTTCCGCGACCACGAGATCGCCGTGGTCGGCGGCGGCGACACGGCCATGGAAGAGGCGGTCTTTTTGACCAACTTCTGCAAGAAGGTCACCGTCATCCACCGCCGCGACGAGCTGCGCGCCAGCAAGATCATGGGCGACCGCGCCCTGGCCCACGACAAGATCGACTTCGCCTGGAACAAGACCGTCAAGCAGCTCGTGGGCGACGAGAACGGGCTGCTCGAGAAGCTGGTTCTTGCGGACACGCAGGGCGGCGAGGATACGGAGTTGGCGGTGACCGGTTGTTTTGTCGCGATCGGACATGTGCCGAATACTCAGTTTCTTGGTGAGCAGTTGAAGACGGACGAGCTGGGGTACCTGGTGACCAAGCCTAATGTGACGGCGACGGATATCGAGGGTGTCTGGGCTTGTGGTGATGTGCAGGACCATGTTTATCGGCAGGCGATCACGGCGGCGGGGAGCGGGTGCATGTCGGCTATTGAGTGTGAGCGGTGGTTGGGGGGGCAGGGGTTGTAGGGCCGCGACAGACAGACATGAAGACCCCCCTCTTGCGGCTCCACGCGCCAGTCGCCGCAAGAGGGGGGTCTTCATGTCTGTCTGTCGCTACATTTTCTGATCTCCCATCCAGTTACCTGTTTGTGGACACATATACACTGAGTGCCGTATCATAACGGTGTATCCTGCATCGATATATTGAAATGGGGAGGCTGAATTGAAAGCGATCCTCGTCCTTCTTATGGTATCAGCGGCTGTACCTGTCGCATGCCGGCCCTGTTGCGGAAACCTATTGGCCACGGTGGATGGGATAGGCCGGGTAACCGCATCAGTTGATGTATATCGGTCCCAGTTCGACGAGCTTCCCGAAGACTGGATCGAGATCGTCATCGCCCGTAAGCTGCACGGTACATGCCACGACATGGTCGCTGTCTCCCCGGATGCGGTCTGAAACATCCCCGAGCCGGGCGAATCCCTGTACGCCGAGTGGAGCGAGTCGATCCCTTTTCCGAACCGCCACTATCGCTACCAGGTCATGACTAGAGATACTAGCGGCGCCTTGCACGACATCTCATGTTGCTGCTCCCCTTCGTACGACCTTATAGCCTGGGAAGAAGCCATCTGCCTTAGAGGACGGCTGGACTACTGGTCAGGACATTTCCAAATCATCCCCTGCGGAGCCGGTTGTTGGGACGGATCCTACGATGACCTACTCCCGTCGGAAATGGGCGTCACCGAAGAGCAGGCATTGCATTGGTTCTTCTCGCTCCAGGTGTTGAACTTCTTCGGCTTGGAGACATACGACGGCATGCTCACATCGTGTCATTATCGCATAGAGAGAGTCGAGGAGCACGACGGCGACTGCGGGCCTCTCCCCAACTACACTATGACCTGGGGCCACATCAAAGCGACGTATCGATGAAGCGAAGATGAGCCATGATCCGGTCCACATGAAAAGTAGAAAGTCTACACGTGTAGACTTTCTACGAATCGTACTCCGCCCCAACTGAAGCCTACCATTTCTTCAAATATGAAGTCCCTGGAACTAGAAGCACACCCTTGCCGACAAACGAGTAACGCCCCCTGGAAAAGCCTAGCGACGGCTTTTCCGGGGGGCATTACTAGTTCCAGGGCTTCTCCTGTATAAGCGTAAGAAACTCTCCCCGCGTCTTCGGATCGTCCTTGAACACCCCAAGCATCTCACTCGTCACCGCGAACGAGTTCTGCTTCTTGATCCCGCGCATCATCATGCACAGGTGCTGGGCGTGCAGGATGACGCCTACGCCGGAGGCGTCGAGGTTGTCCATGAGACAGGTGGCGATCTGGGCGGTCATGCGTTCCTGGACCTGCAGGCGACGGGCGAAGGCTTCGACCACTCGCGCGACCTTGGACAGGCCGACGATCTTTGTGCCGGGTATGTAGGCCACGTGGGCCTTGCCGAAAAACGGCAGCATGTGGTGTTCGCACATGCTGTAGAAATCGATATCGTTGATCACGATCATTTCCTTGCCCTCGGCTTCGAACAGGGCGCCACGGACCATGGCGTCGGGGTCCTGTTGGTAGCCGGCGGTGATCTCCTTATAGGCCTTGGCCACACGCTCGGGGGTCTTGAGCAGGCCTTCGCGCCCGGGGTCTTCGCCGATGTGTTCGATGATGCTGCGGACCAGCTTTTCCATGTCGCTACTCCCGTCTGTGTCACTCGTGCTCCTCTGACCGCGCTCCACCATAAGAATGCTCGGCTCGATGGTCAAGTCCACGACTCCGGCACGGTGTATGCACATCCCGGAACCAGCGACGCACCATCTCCAGACCCAGTGAAAAGGGTTGGGAACGAAGGCTGGCCGACGGGCACGTCGGTGATTCGCGAGGCACTGCCCCCCCCCAGTGGCCGCGAATCCAACCCGCCAAGGACTCGACCCTTTCACTTGCCCTGTTGAATACTTGAGCACTTTCTGGTAACTACTTGTATTACAACAAGTCAAGACATGGCGCGCTACCAGGACATCTGTGTTTTCCCGCTTGATTTCCCCCGGTTTCACCCCCTTATTTGAACGGGACGAGCCAATTGGAGACAATACTCGTCTATTATTAGCGATTCCGCCTGAATTTCGACCCTAGGAGCGCGACCGTGGCTAACAGGATCGTCGATGCCAGATTGCTGGCCGATAAGACCATGCTCTTTGAAATCGAGGCCGAGCATATTGCCCGCCGCGGCAAGGCCGGCCAGTTCATCATCCTGCGCATCACCGATGACGGCGAGCGGATTCCCCTGACCATCGCGTCCCGCGACGAGGCCAAGGGCACCATCACCATCGTCGCCCAGGAAGTGGGCAAGACGACCCGCATCCTCAACGCCAAACAGGTCGGTGACGAGATACTCGACCTGTCCGGTCCCCTGGGCAAGCCGACCGAGGTCCCCGACGGCGGCAAGACCGTCCTGTGTGTGGGCGGCGGTATCGGCAACGCCGTGGTGTGGCCCATGGCCACGGCCATGAAGGCCGCGGGCAACAAGGTCATCACGATCCTCGGCGCCCGGACCAAGGATCTGTTGATCCTCGAGGACGAAGTGAGCGCGGTGAGCGACGAGCTGATCATCACCACCGACGACGGCAGCTACGGGCGCAAGGGACTTGTGACCCACGCGATCGAGCAGTTGGTGGCCGACGGCGTGAAGATCGACGAGTGCATCTGCATCGGCCCGGTGATCATGATGAAGTTCGTGTGCAGGACCACCGAGCCCCACGGCATCAAGACCCTCGCGTCGCTCAACCCCATCATGGTGGACGGCACGGGCATGTGCGGCGCCTGCCGGGTGACCGTGGGCGGCAAGACCCGCTTCGCCTGCGTGGAGGGCCCCGAGTTCGACGGTCACCAGACCGACTTCGACGAACTCATGTCTCGCCTCGCGTACTATAAGGACGAAGAGAAGCGTTCCCTGGAAATGGCCGACCACGACTGCAAACTGGTTGCCGCCGTCGATAAGCTCGCCAACGAAAAAGACAGCTAGAAAGGGGGTCAGACATGACCGAGAAGAAGAAGCGAATCAAGCCGTCCTACAAGTTCAACAAGTCGAAGATCAAGACCCCCATGCGCGAGCAGGCGCCCGAGGATCGCATCAAGAACTTCAACGAGGTGCCCCTGGGGTTCAGCTGCGATGAGGCCCTGGCCGAGGGCCAGCGCTGCATCCAGTGCAAGGATCGGCCCTGCATCGGCGGCTGCCCCGTGGGGATCGATATCCCCGCCTTCATGAACCTCGTCGGCGAAGGTCGCTATGAGGACGCGCTGCGCAAGGTGAAGGAAAAGAACTTCCTGCCGGCGATCTGCGGTCGCGTTTGTCCCCAAGAGGACCAATGCGAACTGGTCTGCACCATGAACAAGCCCGACAAGGGTCGTGAGCCCGGCGGCGTGGGCCGCGTGGAGCGGTTCCTGGGCGACTACGCCATGGAGCACAACCTGAACATCCTGCCGCCGAAGGAGGCGCCGACGGGCAAGTCGGTCGCCATCATCGGCAGCGGGCCGGCCGGTCTGACCGCCGCCAGCGACCTGATCCAGAAGGGTCACGACGTCACCGTATTCGAAGCCCTGCACAAGCCCGGCGGCGTGCTGTTCTACGGCATCCCCGAGTTCCGTCTGCCCAAGAAGATCCTCGTCAAGGAGATCGACGGGCTGAAGGACATGGGTGTGAAGTTCGTCATGAACTATCCGGTGGGTAAGGCCGAGTCGCTGAACTCGGTCCGCGAACGCTTCGACGCCGTTTTCATCGGCGTGGGCGCGGGCCTTCCCTGGTTCATGGGCATTCCCGGCGAGAACCTCAACGGCGTGTACAGCGCCAACGAGTTCCTGACGCGCGTGAATCTCATGGGCGGCTACCAGTTCC
>CAYYYS010000006.1:0-103136 GCA_964476155.1 uncultured Fibrobacteraceae bacterium | reverse complement strand
AGAAGAAATCATGCTGGGGTATGGGGGCTACCCACAGGAAACAGCGAGGAGCCATCGGAAAGCAACAGCCGTGCACTCGACAAAAATGGCGCCCCGTCCATGAGAACGGGGCGCCGGGCCGCAAATCAAGCAGCGGAATCAACGCTCATATAGCACTTTCACCTGCCCCCACGTGCGGCTCACATTGGCCACCGACCCGTTGAGAACGAAAGCAATCTCTCCCGGACCGTCGGGGTACGGATGCATGGCATACATATAATCCGGCCCGAGCCCGGTCGCGTAGAGGGGCAAGCCCGGATACGGCGTGCTCCAACCACCGTCGGTGATCCTGAAGACGGCCTCGCTGCTGTCCAAAGGCACCACGATGAAGGTCATCAGTAGAATCGTCTCGCCGTCCAGGGACGTTGGATCCGCACCACGACCCACCATGAAGTCAGGGGGATCCCCCACATTCACGTACGTGCCCGGAATGGACCATCCCCAGATGGAGACGTTTTCGGGTACATCGAGACCGCATTGCCACCCGAGCAGGTGGGCCTCGGGGGCCGACGGACGGGTGAGCAGCAGATAGACCTCCAGGGGTTGACCCACCGCCAGGGAAACCGAGTTCACCATCCCGTCCATATCGGCGTAGATAGAGCCTGTCCCAGAATCACGGTTTTTGCAAGTCTGCCTTCCCCAGCGCAAGACCGACCTATGATTATGCCCGGTCCGCAGCCGTCCTTTGGCTGATACGGCCTTGGCAGCCGCTTGCTTGGCGGCGCCCGATATCGGGAACCACCCGGCAAAACACACCTCTGCACCGGCTCCATTCGATTCACGATAAGTAAGAGTTCAGCCTTCTGCAACGCTACCAGCAACGCCCGGCACCGCAGGCAGTTCTCCAGTCCGCACATACTCACGTAGCGCCTCGGTAATCACGGCCAAAGGATCATGACCCCTGAGCTTCAACGTCCGGTACACACTCATCAGCACCGACTGCGTCGCCGCTCCCTTTTCACTGCGATTCGACTGACTGTTCTTCCGCAACACGACCGCCGGACGGATCTGACGTTCAGCATGATTGTTCTCGAACGGCACGTTCTCGTGATCCAGGAACGTGAAGAGGCTGTCCCGGTACTTGCTCAGGCGCTTGGCCAGGCGCTGAGCATCGGCATCGTCGTAGGTGTTCGTGGCCATCTCGATCAGGCGGTCGTCCAGCCGACGGACCCGGCTACGGTAACTCTGCGGCGTGAAGTCCGGCCGTTTGCGCAGGCGGATACCGTCGCGTACAAGGCGGCGTAGCTTCTTGGCAAAAGCCTGCCACGAATCTGTCTCATTGTGTTGGTCAACCTTTTCCAACTCGCGCAACAGATGCACAAGACAGCATTGGTGGTCCCCGACCTGCAGGGCGTCATAGGGTGCCCAGAAGTCACGTACCAGGACTCCCTCAAAAGCCTCAACAAAGAACTTTTGCAGAGCGGGGCTGCCACGGCTGCGGTCCACAAGGTAGTAGCAGGTCTCCTGGCTGGTAAAACACCACAACCAGTGGGTCTGGCCCTGAACTCGCCAGCCGGTTTCATCGGCGTGCAGAACTGCCGACTGGCGGGCCTGCTTGCCGATTTGGTCATACCAGGTGTTCAGGATCTGCGCCAAACGGTGCCACATCGCCATTACCCCACCGGGCGTCAGACGCGTTTGCAGGTGGTAGCCCATGATTTCGACGATCTGGTCGATGGTCACCCCAAGGCCGTAGTGCAGCCAGGAGGTCAGGGCCACCGCTCGGTGGCCGATCACCGATTTGGGCAGGGCATCCGGTACAACCGGTTCAACGTGACTCTTGCACGCCGGACAATAGTCGCGCCAGATCGTGTGCTCAGTGGCTTCGGGCCGCAGTTCGGTCGGAATGTCGACGATGACTCGCCTACGGCTACGTTGGCAGCGTTGCAGTGGGCCGCTGCAATCGGGACAGCAGGCAAGGCGATGGTCTTCGTGGCGATCGATCCGCTTCGGCGGTTTCCGGCAGGCACCTTTGTATCCCGGCTTGGCACCAGGCTTGCCCTTGCGTTTCTTGGCCGGCTGCTTGGTGTAGATCGGTACTTGGCCCGAAGGCGTGGACGGGTCGGTGGCCTTGGCTGATTCCAGTTCTGTCCGAAGAGTAGCGACTCGGCTGGTCACCGCCAGCAAGATGAACTGAACAAGGATGGCGTCAAGCGCGGCAAGCCTTGCGGCCTGAGCTTCCTTCATCTCGCCGTTCAAGGCGGCGGCAATGATGTCCTGGGTTTCGGCGTCCGTGCCTACAGGAAATTCCATGCCGGATGGATACATGATTTGAGCGATCCGGGCAAGGACAAATCTGTGATCATGACCAATGGCGTGTGGTAGGATGTCAAGAGATTCGGATCTGCGTAATCGTTGCAGAAGGCTGAACTCTTACCACGATAAAGGGAAGTGATCAGGCGGCGAGTGTATACCGATTGCGATTTTCTTCGGCCTGCGGCAACCGGGCAATGACCCAAAGGTTGTGAGTCAAAACAGACCAGGTAATATCGCGCTCCCGGTTACTGAAGCCCTTGCTTCGGAAAGGCCGGCCCAGAAAATTGTTCTTGAAGATGCCGATTCGGCCTTCACTCTGGCTGCGTCGGTTTTGCAGTTCACAAAAGCGAGTCTCGTTCATGCGTTCACTCAATGCCATCGGACTCCTGGGACAAATCGCATTGTACATTCCCGGCGGCACGGTATTGCGGTTGTCGGAACCGCTAAAGCCTCGGTCGCCGACGACAGCATCGGGCAACACACCAAACGCCAGGCCGAAACGGTCGAGGCTTCCTTTGAGCAGCTTGCTGTCGGACTTTCCTTCCTTGAGCAGATCCCAGTCCACGATCACGCCGTCCTGCTGTTCCGCCAAAAGGAACGTGTTGCCGAACTCGACCTCAGACCCTGATTTGCCGCGAACAATCACATTGATGTCCGGCTCATACAGGCTGAGGATTTTGTCCTTGTTGGCAACCCGGCGGCCACCGATGATTCGCTCGTGAGCCTGCTTGACGGCCGCCGGCAGCTGCGCAAGGACGCTGTCGATCCGGGCTATGATCTGCCGGGCTTCGCCCTCTCCGAGATTCGTTTGTTCCCACCCGTTTTCCAGCATATCCCGGTGTTTGCGAGCATGCTTGTCAATACGGCGGGACATTTTCTTCAACAGTCGCAGAACCCGTTTGCGATGTTTGGGCCCGTCCTTCCGTCGGCGGGTGTGCGTCATCTCAATGCAAAGCCGGTTGACCGACTTGATAAAATCCGCTGGTGAAGCCATGCGGTTCTTCAGCCCTTGTTTGCGGATCAACACGACCGCCTTGAGCAACGTGCGGGCGGCATCACGAAGAAGCACCCAGTCCACCGGGAAGTGGATGTTCGCTTTCACGCACGTCGTGTCGAGCAGCAACGTGGACAACGAAAGCGGAGTCTCAAGACCAATGATGGACAGCCCTTGACCGTCAACATCAACTGCAGCTTGAGTCAGTCGGTTAACAACGTCACGGAGTAGCGACTCGGGAACGGCTTTGTCATAACGCTCGATGACCGACTTGCTCGGCACCTTGATCACATCCATTCGGCTGATGCCACAGAACCATTGCAGGAGTGGACTGTCGGCCAGGCGTTGGCTCATTCGGCGGTAGGAGTTCGACTCCAGTATCCGGACGATATTACAGCGCAGAGCAAGGACGGCATGCTCCTCAAGTCGGGCAACGACCTTGGCACTGGGGATGCGATACTCGTTACCGGCTTTGATCGCGTGTTCACGGCTCCTGCGTTCAGCTTCGGCAAGGTAATGTCTGATAAAGGAACTTTCGACACCGCTGTTGCGAAGCAACTGGTCGATTCTCTCAAGAGTGGAGCGGTATTGATGGTAGTCGATATTGCCGACGACCACCGGAAGTGCTGGACTTAGCTCGGGCTGATAGGCTATCATCTCCACAAGTGTGCTCCTTTTTTGTGGTTATTAAAGTTATAGCACACCGATTTGGGGCAGAACACCGTTATTCGGCTGTTTTGCCCCATTGTTTTCTGTTGTAACTTGTTGGGATTATTGGGCTAGCTTATACTGGGACAGGCTCTAGATACCGATACCGTCGGGCGTGGAATCGACTTGCGCAAAGGCCGGCGTCACGAGCAGGATAAGGATCGACAGGATAAGGTAGATTTTGTGTTTCATGATCGACTCACACTTTCGAAACGACCGGCCGATAGATTTGGCACCAGGTGCCTTGATATTTTCAACCTACTGATCCACTCAGCGCCGGTCAATACACCCGCCGGCCCGAATACGCACTTAATTCCGATGATACAAACCGCCGAGCCATCCCTGGTCAGCTCGCTTCATAACATCGCTCACTGTCGCGAATCCTCACACACCTGCAGCGTTCAACCACAGGCTCAACTCCCTGAAAAGGCACTAAAAGTCATGATACGGTCGTTATTGTGACGGATTTCCCCTTGGCCCGGTCGGGTACACCTCTTGCATGGAGTCGGCTGATTGCGCACACAATCCACAAACCGGAGGGATAATACCATGATGACAAAAACTGAACTCCACCCCATCCGCGGCTGGTTGCTGATCCTGGCCCTGCTCGCCATGACCATCCTGCTCCTGGGCCTCACCGGTTGCAGCGACGACCCCGCCGGCCCCACCGAAACCCCCGACGCCGACAAGGCCGCCGACCTGACCGGCGGCGTCCAGGGTCCCGCGGCCGTGGGCGGCACCATGACCGACCTGGACATGTTCCAGAGTCCCCTGTCGAGCCTGGCCGAAGACGCCGGTATCTACCAGGAGACCGGTTCGGACGGTTGGACCGGCGAGGGCATCGACTACGGCTATCCGAGCAAGGCCGCCATGGCCGCCAAGGGGATCCGCGACACCAAGACGCTCGCCGCGACCGGCCGCGCCGCCGTCTCGGGCCATGACAGTCCCAAGCAGCGCATGATGCGCGCTTATCTGGCCGACCCCGGCAAGGCCGACGGCGACACCATCGCCGTGGTCTATTACGACACAGCGGACAGCACCGGTTTGGACGCCCTGATCGAAACCGATGAGATCGACATCGTGCGCCTGGTTTCGCAACGTGCCTATCCGAACGCCATACTGTTGCAGATCGCCAGCCGCGCCACCGAGATCGTCTTCGACAACAACGGCACCCTCGAAGACGGCGAAGACGACACCTATTACTCGGTCGATCACACCAGCACCCGGGGCAACGGCGAACTCACCACAGCCGTGCTCGAACCGGTCGACGGCCCCGGCCCTATCGGCTCCGGTGTTGTAGTCCGCGCCTATCAGCGTGTTGACGATCCGTCCTTCAACATCCTGCAGGCCTGGCATTCAAGCGAGATCCAGCTCGACCCGGGCGACTTCCAGACCGACGGCGACGAGACCTTCCACGGCATAACCGCGACGGTCCACTGGCGCAACGACGCCGAGCACACCGCCACCCTGGCGGCCGTCGACGGCAGCGCCATCGAACCCGACTCCGACGTGCGGGCCGTAGGCTCCTTCACCGCCCGCCCCGGCAACGACTGGCTCGAAACCTCCGCCGACACGCTGCTGGTTCGCTTAGGTGATCTGGACGAGGAATCGGACGACCTGCTCTTCCAGATCAGCCGCGCATCGGTATTCGACGGCGTCGCCGCCGACGGCGGCTCGCCCCGCAGCTACGTGCGCATGACCCCCGACGAACCCGTCGCCCCCGGCGACGAGCCCTGCGGCGGCGAGGCTGTCCAGGACATCCATTACCCCGAGGCCTGGTGGCTGTCGCACATCAACCGCAGCGCCGACATCGACTGCGACGGCAGCGGCACCCTGACGGTCGTCATGGACTTCCGCGACGGCACCAGCTACACCCGCACGATCACCTGGGACGGTCTGGGCGGCGCCACGGTGGACGAGACCCGGGCCGACGGCACCGTCGTGGCCGGCTCGTTCAACGAGACCACCGGCGCCTACTCCCTAGTGACCACCTTCCCAGTCGGTCACGATCCCGTGTCGCGCGATCGCCACGGAACCGCGCTTGACGGTTCGGTCGAAGCCTGGGAGATCGTCACCTGGTTGGACGAGCATGACGACACGACCTACTTCACGGCTGTCGAGAGTGGTGACGAGACGACCGCCAGCGGCTATCGCATCAACGGCGACGACCGCGAGGACTTCACCCTCACCCATGACACCGACGGCAACGCCAGCGGCACGTGGTCACGCAACGACGGCTCGTCCGGTGAGTTCGAGATCGAGATGCTCGAGGGCGGCGGGTCGCACCTGACCTTCGCCGCGAGTGATCCGGCCGCCGACGGCAGCCCCAGCATCACCGGCGAAGTCTGGTACGCCCCCGACGGCAGCGGCACCGGCACGGTCACGTTCACCCAGTACGGGAACTCGGTGACTTACACGGTGACCTTCGGACCGGATGGGGTCGGCACTCTTGAGGATGGTTCGGGAACGACGATCATCCTGTAGGCGAGACGACTCGACACGAAAAGAGGGGCGGCCGCTTGGCCGCCCCTTTCTCGTCGAATCGCCGAGTGAGTTCAGTCCATCAACCCCCAAATCACCGGCGTGAACCCGTCGATGATCAGCTGCACCGCAATAACGGTCACCAGCAACCCCATCAGCTTCTCCACGATTTTCAACCCGGTGCGCCCCACGCGCCGCATGACCAGGTCGGCGCCCATCAGGATCGCGCCGGTGGCCAACAGGATGGCCACAACTCCGGCCAGAACCAGCAGCTTGCCCACCTGCCCCTCGGGAGCCTGGCTCGCCAACACCATGACCGTGGTGATCGACCCCGGCCCGGCCAGCAGCGGAATCGCCAGTGGGGTGATCGACGGATCATCGTCATCGTCGTCCTCGCTCTCCTCCTGGTCGCGCGCGAAGGCCTTGCGGATACCCGTGCGCCAGCGCCGCGGTTTCGACTGGAGCATGTCCAGACCAATACCGAAGAAGATCACGCCACCGGCGATACGAAACGCGTTGATCGTGATGCCGAACAAGTGCAACAGCTGGTGCCCGAAGACGGTGAAGAGCACAAGCACGAAGAAGGCCACTGCGAGGGCCTTGATCAGCACCTTGCGCTGATGACTGCGCTCCATGTCCGAAGTGAGACCGCTGAAGAACGGGATGCATCCCAGCGGATCGATCACCGCAAAGAGCGACGAAAAAGCGAAAAGCAGAAAGGCAGTGGTTCCCATGGGACACCTCCTCAAAAAGAGTGTTTGCGGTCCTCGTACAGGGCCGTAGACGCCGGAAAGGTGTGCTCGGAGGGAGGGGAAGTCAACCGTAGTGAAAACGGTCTGAAAGGACGAACCGGGCAGCCTCAAGACGGGGCCGCCCGGTTACGATTTTCGCGGTGAAATCAGTCGTCGTGGATGTGGACGCCCTCGATCTCCAGCTCTTCCAGAAAATGGTCCAGGCTCTCGCCGTGCAGCTTGCCGGCCATCCCGAGCAGATAGGCCAGATCCAGGTCGCCGACCACGTTCACGAAGGACGCTTCTTCGCCCGGCTCGTAGGCCACAACCACCAGGCCGACCATCTCGTCGTCCACGGACTTGGTGCTCACGGTGACGATCTCTTCGTCGTCCTTGATGTAAATCAGGCGTTTCCAGCCCTTTTCCTTGATCATGCTGGTGATCTTGGCGACGGCCTCGTCGACCGCGTCGGATTTGTCATCCATGGCTGCTCCTGGGCCAATCCGCGGTCGGGTCCGGCGGCCAACGCCGCCGACGCCGCCTGCTCCGCGGCCATCCTCATCTCTGGTCGCCCCAGATAGTGACGAGCGGTCTTGCACCGTCGGGTCTGGTCGACACACAGGTTATGAGCCACGCGAATCAACCAGCCATCGACCCGTACCGGATCGACTTCGCCCCTGTTTCGCCAGAGACGGAGAAAGGCATCCTGGGTCACGTCTTCGGCATCGTCCCTGTTCCGAAGACAGTAGACGCAGTAGCTGAAGACACGATCCCGGTGGGTCCGCAGAATCTTGTTGAACGCGTTCTTGTCCATGGCAAGTCTAGGACGCGCAAGCGGGTGGTGAGGTTACACGCTGATCGAATAATACGTTATTAATCCACGTAGCCCAGGGCACGCAACCGACGCCGTTCCTCTGGAGGAAGATCAGCCGGCAGGGCACGCCCATCAGCGGTCACGGGCGTCTCGCGAGCGAACTTGCTCCAGAGCCGGTCGGTCAACTCCGCCACGATTCCGGGCTCGGCCGCCACCAGATCCTGGCGTTCGTAGGGGTCACGATCAATGCGGTAGAGGGCGTATCGCTCGGAGTCGGGTTCACGGAAGTACATGAGCTTCCAGGGATACTCGATCACGACCTTGGTGAAGCGGTCGTGCGCCGAACCCTGCTCGGCCAGCAGGGTGCGCAGCCCGATCTCGGCCCGGCCCAGCAGGGCCTTGGCCAGGTTGTGCCCTTCCAGATCGACGGTCGCCTCCAGACCGGCCACCTCCAGGATCGTGGGCAGGATGTCGAGCGTGGAGACGGGATCGGCGATCACGCGGCCGGCGCCGCGATTGCCCGGCAGTTTGACGATCAGCGGCACGTGAATGGTTTCCTGATAGGGCAGGTAATGGGTGAAATAGATATCGTGATCCATCAGGTGCTCGCCGTGGTCGGCCGTCAGCACGATGAGCATGTCGTCGTAGAGTCCCAGGTCCTTCAGGCCTTCCAGAAGACGCCCCACCTCTTCGTCCGTGTAGGATATTTCAGCGGCGTATTGCGTGGGCGGATACTGCCAGTCGGTCACGCCTTCGAGCCAGTCGTACATACCGGTCTGCTTGTTGTCGTCCAGCAGGGTATGCGACGCCATGATTGCCTCGACGATCGGTTCGCCCGGGCCCCGGGGATCGCGGTCGAAGTAGTAGATCGAATCGTAGGGCGGCGGTGGCGCGTAGGGCGCGTGGGGATCGTAGTAATGGGAAAACAGGTAGAACGGCTTGTCGGTGAAACGCTTGAGGTACGCCAGGGACAGGGACGTGATCGAGGCGGCCCGATCGACTTGCTTCTGAAACCGGGGCAAATCGATGTCGGCGTTGTAGCCCTGGGTCATGCCATAGGTCCCGGTGAGATAGGGGACGCCCATGAAGCCGACCGTGTTGTAGCCCGCCGCGTCGAAATATTCTGCGATGGTCGTATGCTCTTCGTCCAGCATTTGAAAATCGCCACCAATGGCGCCGTGTTGATAGGGCAGCCGCCCGGTGAAGATCGACGCGAAGGACGGCAGGGTCCAGGGGGCCGTCGAGATGCACCGCTCGAAACGGATACCGTCGCGGGCGAGAGCCCCCATGTACGGCGTACGTACACCGGACTGAGCCGTGTTACAGACATGATCCGCGCGCGCGGTGTCGAGACCGATCAGCAGGACGTTGGGGCGCTCGGGCCACTGGAGACCCGTGTCGTCCGAGACGGGCGTGCCGGGACGCATGAGCAGGTAGGCCGCGGCGCCGAGGACCACGACGATCAGGAGCAACGACAGCAGTGTGAGGGGTTTCATCTTGCGCATGGCGACCTCGAACTCGGAGTATTGATCAAGCGATTGTCCGACCATGGTAACGCGGATCCACGAGACGAGGCAACCGGCGAGACGCCCCCCTGCCAGCGCAGACGCACGCCGGGGAGCCCCTCTCCGCCCAGATCTCGCCACCGCCAACCGTGGTCACTCGATATGGGATCGATCAGTACATCCGTGTCTCCCGGCAGCGGCTGAAGAACCAGGCGAGCCCGTGTGCGCGAGTCGCTCCCGAACATGTGGACCGTGGCCACGGACTCCACATCCTGCGTAATGGTCACGACGCGCTGTGGATTGGCCGCTATGCGCAGGGCTTCCGGTCCGTCGGGATCGATGGCCACGATCACCTGATCCGCGAACGTCGCCTCGGCACCGACCGCGTGAGCCACGCGGCTGACCAACGGCCGATACCAGGCCGACGGCGCCAGCTGGTGTTCGATCACGGGTTCGAGGCTCGTGGTCGCCATCCAGGCCACCAGGCCCATGGTCAGTGACATGAGCACGCGACGGGAGATGGGCACCGGGTCATGACGACGCGCCCAGGCCACGCCGGCCAGCGGCAACAACAGGGCGAACAACGGCAGATGAAGACGCGAGAAGCCCACGGTCGCCGCCGGGCCGAGCAGGCCCGCGGTAACCATGATCAGGATCAAGCCCTGATGCCGGACGCCACTGCGCGCCAGCAGGCCGCGAACGATCAGGACCATCAGCGCCAGATAGGCCACGAAGTAGCAGAGCCAGTGCAGGCCCGCGAGACCGTTGGGAACTGGACGGCAGACCGCCTGCAACATCTGCCGGACGGGAAACAGGTCCGCCGACCAGACCAGACGCAAGCGATCGCCCACGCGACGTACGGCCTCGGCCGGGTCGGCGTGGATCTGGGCCAGGGCATAGTCGAAACCCTCATATCCGGGCTGGATACCGTTCTCGGCAGCGAAGCGCGCCATGTCATCGAGCAACTCGATGTTCGCGGCAAGATCGGTCCAGGTCGATCCGCAGGCCTCGTTCACGAACGGGTTGTTACCCATGGCCAGATTCAGTCCGGAGCTGGTAGCCAGCACCGCGTGACGCCCCTCCTCCCGGTGCAGCGCCATCTGCCAGGGTGCGATGACGGTCACCGCAACGGCCAGCATGAGCACCGCCGCGCGCTTGCGTCCGTGCCAATGTCCGCGCTCACCCAGAAAAGCCACCGGCAGCACGATCATGAACGCCAGTCCCGCCGTACGGGTCAGGCACAGCAAGCCCGCGCAGGCCCCGGCCGCGACCGCCAGGAACAGACGACGCCGACCGTCAGCCTCACGAGCGGCCATCGCCCGTTCGACGGCGCCCAGCAACAGCAGGATGAACAGGGGTTCGGCCCAGAGAGAATGGGCAAAGAAGGTGAAAGTGGGATAGATGATGTGCAGGACCGCCGCCGCCAGCGCCGCGCCTCGACCGGCCATACGCCTGGTCAGCAGGAAAACCAGCGGCGTGGCCAGGGCCGTCAACAGGGCGCTCAGCAGACGACCACTCACGCCGGACGATAAGCCCGTGGCAAAAGCCGCGCCCAGGGCCATCGGATGGAGCGGCGGCTGGAACCCGTTCTGGTAGGCCTGTTGCCAGTGTTCGGACGTGGGCGCGTCACCCGAGAACAGGTCACCGTAGATGGCGGCCCAGCCGTGGGCGCGCTGGCTGTACCCCCACTCGTCGTTGACGGGGTGGACATCCATCAGCAGCGCCACACCCACCGCGCCGAAGCGCAGAGCGAGCGAGACCGCAAAGATCAGCCAGAGCAGACGACGGTCGTCGATCCGCGCGCTCAACGGGCAGCCTCGATCAGATCCTCGATGGCGTCGACCATGCGCGGCCACGCGTACTTGGCTTTTTCCGTCGCCACGGCGGCGGTAAAGGCATCGGCACGGTCTTCGTCGAAGAACCGGGCGATCGCGGCGGCGAGGGCATCCGGATCGCCGGGGGGCACCAGGTAGCCCGTCTCCCCGTCCAGCACGACCTCGGGCAAGCCGCCGACTTTCGTCGAGACCACCGGTTTGTCGTAGTTATAGGCGATCTGCACGATGCCGCTCTGGGTGGCGGACACGTAGGGCAGCACGACGAGGTCCGCGGCCAGGAAGTAGTCCTCGACCTGGTCGTCGGGCGCGTAGCCGTCGACGAAACGGATGGTCTCGGCGGCGCCACTCTCGACGATGCGGTCACGGTAGGGTTGGGCGTCGCCGTAAACATCGCCCACGATCATCATCCGCAGCCCGTCGCCGTACCGATCGCGCAGCCGGGGCGCCGCGTCGATCAGGTGGACGACACCCTTGTAGGCCTTGATGAAGCCGAAGTAGAGCACCACACGTGCGTCGGCGGGCAGGTCGAGCGCGGCGCGGGCTTCGGCCATGCTCTTGCGGGGACGACCCGGCGCGCCGAAGTCGTAGACCGGATGGGGACAGTCGCGCACACGGTCGGCCGCGACGTCGGGCAGGGTCTTGAAGAGGTCGCGGCGGACCTGGTCGCTCTGGGCGACGTAGCCCGCACCCGGGCCCAGAGCCCAGCGGGTCAACGGTCCGGCAAAGGGGTATTTTTCGTGGGCGATCACGTTGTCCAGGATGTAGATCATCGGCACGCCGTGTTTGCGCAACCGACGGGCCACCGCGCCGAAGCCCGGCGCGAAAAACGGCAGCCAGTATTTGGCGATCACGGCCTCGGCGCCCGCGTCGATCAGGTCGTCGGCGGTCTTGCGCCAGCTCCAGGGTGACCAGGGGACGAAGCGTCGCGAGTCGGGGCGCGGCATCCAGGGCGCGGTGTCCCCCGTCTGGCTGCTACCGGGGAAAATGAGGCTCGGATACTGGTGTCGGAATCCCGCCCAGTGAACCGCGTGACCGCGCTCGGTCAGGGCGCGGTGCAGCATGGCCTGGTAGGTGACGATGCCACCGTGGAAAGGCGGCGCGGGTCCCAGTAGGCCCAGTTTCATCGCGTCTCCAGTCGGCGGGCGACCGCCGCGCGAACCATCTCGGGCGTGAGCGACTCCAGGCAGAATGTGGGCTGGGTGCAGGTCGGCTGGAAGAAGCACTGGCACGCCTGCTCGGGCTGAACGATCTCGCCGCGACCGTAGAGTTCGAATTCGGACGGGTTGAAGATATTGTTCAGCAATACGAGCTGCTTCTCCAGGCCGATGGCCAGGTGCATGGCCATGGTCACCGCCGTCACCACCACATCGCACTGGTTCATCACCGCCGTGAACTCGCGCAGGGGAAATACGCCGGGATAGAAGGCACCGGTCTCGGCTGCGAGTCGACGGTTCTTTTCGTGTTCCTCTGGACCGCCCAGCAACAGGGGACAACAACCGTCGGCCACCAGCAGCCGCACCAGTTCACCCCAGTAGGCCTCGGGCCACAGGCGACTGGTCCAGCGCCCGCCACAGCCCGTGTTCAGCCCCACGACCGGTCCCTCGAAAGGCAGCTCGAAGGCGGGCACGACGGCTGACCGATCGAGCAGATAGGACTCGCCGGCGAATTCGTAGCCGCTCACTGCGAAAATTTCCTGCAGATAGGACAGGGAGTTGGCCTGGTTGACGTCGTCGAAGACGCCGGTGAGGAATTTCGCCGCGGCGGGGCCGTCGTCGGCCGGTTCGCAGAACCCGTCTTCGACCAGCCGGAAGCCGCGCTTCTCGCGAGCGTCGATCTCGTTGGCCAGGGCACAGGCTTCGCGATCCTTGTCCAGGTTCAGCAACAGGTCGAACTCCACGTGGCGCAGCCAGAGGATCGAGGCCGCGTCCAGGGCCAGGGGATCGTCCACTGCGGACGGCAGCAGGTCGGGGAACTGCGTGACCCAGGTGATGCGATGATGCGGAAAGTCCCTGCGCAACGGAAAGAGCAGGGGCGTCGTGCGGATCACGTCGCCGGCGGCGCCGAGCTTGATGATCAGGATACGGCCCTCGCGCGCCACGAACTCCGGGCAGTCGGCGCAGTGGAGGCCATGGTCCTTGTGGGGCTTGCAGGGAATGTCGCCGCGGAAATGCAGACAATCGCGCCGAACGTCCATAGGGGTCAGTCCTCTTGGCTTTGGTTCAAGATGTCGCTTTGGTTCAAGATCTCTTGGGTGCTCTTCATCAGGTCTGGAGGCAGGCCCATGTCCTGGGCGGCCTGCAGGGCCCGCCGCGCCTGGTCCGGATTGCCCCACTCATACTGCAACAAACCGAGGCGGTAATAGACCAGGGCTTTCTGTCCCTGATCGACCGCCACGCGCAGGGCCTGGTCAAAGGAGTCCTGGGCGCGGACCAGATCGCCTTGCAATTGCCAACCGTGACCCAATCGTCGATAACCCTCACAGAGTTCCCATCGGGAGCAGGCGCGGTCTTCCGCGGCCTCGAGCCAGACGTCGGTGCGGTACACGGCTTCACGCCCGTTGCCTTCGGCCAACAGCCGGTCCACTTTGATCAGATCCGGGCTCAAGCGATTGCGGACTACGGATAACTGCTCCATCAGGACCTGTTCCACATGCTCGAGATCACTGGGGAGTCCCCGGGCCAGGGCCATGTCCAGCAGACCGGCCGCCTTCCCGACCTCGCCCCGATTCTTCATCACGCTCGCCAGCAGCAGACACCCGACACCCGCATCCTCGCCACCAGCCGCGATCACGTCGTGCAACATGGATGAGGCGCGTGCCGTGTCACCCGCGATGAGACCTTCGAGCGCCCGGTTGAGAGTATAGCCATAGGATCGCTCCGCCTGATCGACCGGGGGCGCCAGGAACTTGACGGTATAGCTGCCGGCCGTCCGGGTGTCGGCCGTGAGCGTGATCACCAGGGCTTCGTCCCGTCCCCAGGGGATCCTGACCCGATGGAGGGATTCGTCGTGCTGCTGATAGAAAAGGGACTCGTTGGTCAGACGCAGAATATTCACGTCGCAGAGCAACAACCCGCCTTCGATCGACAGGATCCAGGACCGCACAGGCAGATCGTCGTGATTGATCCTGATCTGCATGGATTCACCGGGTTCGAGATTGTAGACCTCGGACGCGCGCGGTACCCACAGCCCTTCCGGAACCTGAGCCGAAACAACACCGGCCAGCAGACAGATCAGCACGAAAATGAGAATACACCGGGCCATGCGAGTCGATTCTCCTTAGCCGTGTCGCGATACGATGCTATCTTGGCCAACTCAGCGAACGTAACGGAACGATCGTCAGAAGACAAGAGACGGCAGCCCCGCAAGGAGACCCGATGAGCGAGATCATCAACCTGACCCTGGGCCACTCCCCCGATCCCGACGACGCTTTCATGCACTACGCCCTGGCCAAGGACAAGATAGAGACCGGCCCGTACCGGTTCGAGCACATCCTGCAGGACATCCAGACGCTCAACGAGCGCGCGACTCGCGGCGAGCTGGACATCACGGCGATCAGCGTGCACGCCTACGCCTACGTGTCGGACAAGTACGCCTTGCTGCCGTCGGGCGCCAGCATGGGCGACCGTTACGGCCCCATGGTCGTGGCCAAGACGGCCTGGGAGCCCAAGGACCTCGACGGCAAACGCATCGCCATTCCCGGCCTGATGACCAGCGCCTACCTGGAGCTAAAGCTGGCCCTGGCCGAATTGGGTGCGGATTTCGAACCGTTCGTAGTGCCCTTCGACGAGATCATGCAGCGCGTGGTCGCCGGTGAATACGACGCCGGCCTGATCATTCACGAGGGACAGCTCACTTACGCCAACCTGGGCCTGCACAGTTGCCTCGAGCTGGGCATCTGGTGGGACGAGCTGACCGGCGGGCTGCCCCTGCCCCTGGGCGCCAACACGATCAACAAGCGCCACGGCGCGGCGATGACCGACATCGCCCGCATCCTCGAGAATTCGATCCGCTACGGGCTTGAGCACCGCGACGAAGCGCTGGCCTACGCCCTGGGTTGGGCCCGTGACATGGAGACCGATCTGGCCGACGAGTTCGTGGGCATGTACGTGAACCACTGGACGCTCGATTACGGCGAAAAGGGGCGCGCGTCGATCCGCGAACTGCTCGACCGGGCCTTTGCGGCCAAGTTGATCCCCGAGGTGAAGGATCTGGAGTTCATCGAGGTCTGAGCCACATCCGGACAGACGAACAATCCCGAGCAACTCAGCTCGGGATTGCAATTTTGAGCCATATGCATGATAATTGATTGATAGCATCACCCCTTACTCGAGGAGTTCCTCTATGCGTCTCGCCCGAGCCCTGCTGCTGCTGACTCTGTTGATCGTCACGGCACCCCCCCTGCTCGCCCAGACCTACACCACCGGCGACACCCTGACGGTCATCCAGCGTCCGCTGCTCAACATCCCGTCCATGGTGCGGCCGGGCGACGACTTGGAGATCAGCTGCGTGGCCGACCCGTCGACTACCGGTTGGACCGCGACCCTCGAGCGCGGCGGGTTGAACATCCCCCTGGCTATCAGCGCCTCATCCTACGACGCCACGACCACCTGGTGGACCATCACCGCGACCATACCCGAGATGCCCGTCCACGAGCTCTACGACCTGCGCGTGACCGCCGATGGCGGCGTGGACGATACCACCCAGGACGCCGTGCGCGTGATCGCGGCCTATCGGGACGACTTCTACTTCGTGCACATCACCGACACGCATCTACCCACCTATCTCTACTACTACCAGAACGGCGCCGACACCGACAGCACCACCAGCGAAGGCCTGCGCGAGATTACCCTCGACGTGAACATCATCAACCCCGAGTTCGTGTTGCTGACCGGCGACCTGATCCACGAGGGCGAACTCGAGGACTACCTGGACAAGAAATACTACAGCCGCAGCCAGATGCACCTGGGCGAGTTCGAGGTACCCGTCTACCTGACCGCCGGCAACCACGACATCGGCGGCTGGAACAGCACACCACCGTCGGACGGCACCGCCCGAAGAGACTGGTGGCGCTTCTACGGCTGGCAGCGACTGGACTCGCCGCCGGCCGGCGCGCCCGAGTACACGCAGAACTACAGCTTCGATTACGGCCCGGTGCACTTCATCGGGATCGAGGCCTACGACAACTACGACAGCTGGCGGTACTCCACCTACGGCGCCGAGAGCTTCACGTCGGGACAGATGACCTGGCTGAGCCAGGACATCGCCGCCGCGGGCGCCACCCACAATGTCCTGTTCCATCACTACGACTTCGACAACGAGTTGAACCTCGGCACCCTGGGCATCGACATGGCGCTCTGGGGGCACATACACCGTGACACCGACGACTACAGCCACCCCTTCGACATCGCCACCGACAACGCGAGCGGCAGCAATCGTCCGTTCCGCCTGATCCGCTTCGTCGACGGCGCGTTCGATCCCCGGCCCACCCTCGACGCCTACGACGGCAACGAACTCTACGTAGGCTACTCTCCGGCCAACGACGGCACCCACGACACGGTCACCGCCCAGGTCGTCAACAGCTACAACGAGCGCTTCGAGTACGGACGGCTGAAGATCAACATGCCCGCTGGCGCGGCCGGTTATATGGTCACCGGGGGCACCCTGGCCCAGGTGGACGATTCCGGCGCACACACCGTTTGTTACGTAGACGTCGACATCCCGGCCAACGGGTACCGGACGGTCATGGTGGAAGTCGACGAGGCCGCCTCGACACCGCCTGCCCTGTCTGGATCACGCCTGAGCGCGCACCCCAACCCCTTCAACCCGCGCACGGAAATCGCTTTCACCATGCCGGAGGCCGGGTTCTGCCGCCTGACCGTTTTCGACGCCATGGGGCGCGAAGTCAAAGTGTTGGCAGATGGCTACCTCCCCGACGGGGAGCACACGGCAATGTGGGACGGCCGCGACGAACATGGCGAAGCCGTTCCCTCCGGCGTATACCTGCTGGGATTGCGAACGGGTGTGTACTCGGAATCGCGCAAGATCACCTTGAGCCGATGAGCCTCGCCGGCTGATGGACCAACTGGTGGCAGGCTGAACACGACACCTGAAGATTGTCCGCTTAATGGCCGCCGCCCTGCGATCGCGGGCGGCGGTGGTGTACTTCCAGGAACCGCGCTCGACCGCAGCCCGGTGTTTCGCAACGGTGGTTGGCACGGATCATGGCGGCTTGGCGGGCTTTTGGTGGGATGGTTGAGCGGTTGGGTTGGCCGGGTTCCTTGATGACGGCATCGCATTGCACGACTTCGGTTGATATGGGCTTGGGGCCGCGGTCGGTTTGCGCTTCAGATTTGCCACACGTTTTACACATGTAAACGACGACTTGATAGGGCGAGGCGGCAGCAGCTTTGGTTTCCGTCCCTTGCACCAGTTTCTCCGCCAGATCGCTCAGCGCGGCGAGCACCAGTTCGGCGCGATCCATCCCGCGTACCGGCGAGTCTTTCCGACCGCCTCGCTTACGGATCGTTTCGAGCAGGGCTTCATGGCGTGCGTATTGTGCTGACGTGTATTTGGTGTTCACTATGATCGGAGCATCAGTGGGCAGCGGGTCCACCGACAAATCAGCCAGATCCAGCCAGTCGCACAAACTGCGAGGTCTTGCTCGGCGTGAATCCGAGCGACTCGACCGCGTAGGCCTGAATGGATGAGTACCCAAGATCCCGATACAACTTGCGGCTGAGAATCTCGCCGAACAGAAGAACCGCGTTCTTTTCGGCGCGTTTCAGTTCTCTCAAAGCAGCTTCAAGACGAGCATGGATTTCGCTGGCGGACATAGAATAACCTCCCGGAAAACGTGCGTTTCGCGGGAGGTCGAAACGAGTGCATTCGATGGATCCAATATAGCCATAGAGTGCCTACCCCGCAAGCGTTAACACCTTTATATATAATGCGTTACGCCGCCATCGAGGCATGATTCCTGCGCGTAGACACATCCCCAGCCAAGCCTCCTGTAGATTCATTTCAACCGGCCAGCGGTCATATAGTGCTTCCAACAAAAGCACCCCACACCTAGGATCCCCCCACGCCCCGAACCACGCGCCCCCCTCTTCCGGAGCGACCCATGCGTCTGACGAACACGATCCTGCTCTGTATCCTGATCCCACTCGCCCTGACCGGCTGCCTTTCAAACGACACCGACGACCTCGACACCTTCCTCGCCGAATACGACACCCTATACCGCGACCTCTGGCAACTGGCCGAGGGCGCCCGCTGGGACGCCAACACCGACATCGGCGACGTCACCTCCGAGGCCCGCGTGACCGCCGAAAAGGCCTTCGCCGGGAAACTGGGCAACGCCGAACTCATCCTCCGCGCCCAGGAGTACCTCAAAAGCGACGGCCTGACCTTCGTCCAGCGTCAGCAGCTCAACTACTTATTGCTCAACGCGGCCAAGTTCCCCGGCACCATCCCCGAGACCACCTCGAAGCTGATCGAGGCCGAGGCCGCCCAGAACGAGCGTCTCTACGGCTTCGAATTCAGCGTGGACCTGCCCGGAGAAGAGCCCCGCACCGTGAGCGCCAACGAGGTCACCGTCGGGCTGGGCGACTCGCCCGACCTCGCCGCGCGTCAGGCCTGGTGGGAAGCCAGCAAGGAAATCGGTCCGAGCCTGCGTGACGGTCTGGTAGACCTGCGCGACCTGCGCAACGAAACCGCGACCAGCATGGGCCACACTTCATTCTTCGCCCTGGAGGTGAGCGAGTACGGCATGACGCCGCAAGAAATGATCGAGCTGATGGACGAGGTCCTTGCCGGCATGATGCCCCTCTATCGTCAGCTCCACTGCTGGGTCCGCCACGAACTGGCCGCGCGCTGGGACGTGCCGGTCCCCCGCAAACTCCCCGCCCACTGGATCGGCAATAAGTGGTCCCAGGCCTGGCCGGGCGTCGTCGAGGGCATCGACCTGGACGCCCTGGTCGCCGACCGCTCTCCCGAATGGCTCCTGACCAAGGCGGAGGGCTACTACACATCGATGGGCTTCCCGGCGCTGCCGGCGAGCTTCTGGGAGAACAGCGACCTCTATGCCCTGCCCCCCGACAGCGAGCGCAAGAAGAACACCCACGCGTCGGCCTGGCATATCGATCTCGACCAGGACGTGCGGTCTTTGATGAGCGTCGAGCCCACCTTCGACTGGCTTCAGACCACCCACCACGAACTGGGCCACGTCTATTACTACCTGGCCTACAGCAATCCCGACGTACCCTTCGTCCTGCGCACCGGCGCCAACCGCGCGTTCCACGAGGGCGTGGGCACCCTGATCGAGCTGGTGTCCAGCCAGACCGCGTACCTGCGGGCCATCGAGTTGCTGAGCGAAGACGAAGAGATCGACCAGATCCAGTGGCTGCTCAATCAGGCCCTGCTCGGACCGGTCACCTTCCTGCCCTTCGCCTGCGGCACGATGACCCACTGGGAGCACGACTTCTACGAGGAACCCCTGGCGGTCGACGAGATGAACGCCCGCTGGTGGCAATACGTGGGCGAGTTCCAGGGTGTCGAACCACCATCGCCCCGCGGCAATCAGTGGTGCGATCCGGCCACCAAAACCCACATCAGCGACGACCCGGCCCAGTACTACGATTACGCCCTGAGCAGTGTGATCCTGCATCAACTCCACGATCACATCTGTCGCGAGATCCTGCACGAGGCGCCGCAGACGGCGACCTATTTCGAGAAGCCCGAAGTAGGCGCCTACCTGCTGGAAATCCTGAAGCCCGGCGCCACCAAAGACTGGCGACAGCTGATGACCGAAGCCACCGGAGCCCCGTTGTCCTCGCGGGCCATGCTGGAGTATTACCAGCCCCTACGCGAGTGGCTGGAGGCACAGAACAAGGGACGGGATGTGGCATTCGACTGATCCCCCTATAAGCGTTCATGGCTTCCATGACGTAGGGAAGATACGTACACACACGCGCGATTGGTGACTCTCGAAGAGCCGGAACCAATCGCGCGTGTGTGTACGTATCTTCCCGGCCTACGCCATGGATGCCATAAGGCGAATATGCTCCTCCCAAGGCATTGCTTGCCAGCTCTCCGCGGTCACGGCCCCCTCGGATCGCGAGATCATCGACACCACATGGGCGGTGGCGGTATCGGGCGCCTCATAGATGTCCATGTAGTCATACGGACCGAGGATGGCGTAATGGTTGAACCATTTCACGTCGGGACAGGCGGTTTTCACCTTCTGCAACCACTCGCGGCCGACAGCCTTGCGATCGGCGGCATCGTGCATGCTCTCCGGTGACAACTTGGTCATCAGGATGAATACGGGTATGGGTTCACCTCCGGCTGGGGATATCGACAACATAACACAAGAGGGTTTGCGGGATGATCGTGAGTGGATTATATTTGCACATTGATGCAATCGTACAATTAAGGAGCAACCCATGATCAACCGACGTACATGCTGCTCGGACCTCGAGCAATGGCTCGACCCGGACACGTTCAAGGTGCTCGGCGAGCCGAGCCGAATCGGGTTGCTGCTGTTGCTGGCCGACCGACCCGGGCCCCAGACCGTGAGCGCCCTGGCGTCCGGTTTGCCCATCGACATCTCGGTCGTGTCCCGACATCTGCGGGCGTTGCGGGCGGTGGGCGTCGTCCATGCCGTAAAGCACGGCAAGGAAGTCCTGTACCGACTCGACTGCGGCGATCTGGCGCGACGGTTGCGCAAGCTCGCCGACGCTCTTGACGCCTGCTGCCCCACATGCGACCCAGAGCCTCAGGAGTTGATATGAACGAGAAGAAACGCCCCCTCGACCCCGAAAAACTGCGCGAAACCGTCTCAGAAGGATACGCGCGCATTGCCCAGACCGGATCGAGCTGCTGTAGCTGCGGCTGTGCGGGCGCCACCCCCCAGGACATCAGTCTCAAGCTGGGTTATCAGGCCGACCAACTCACGTCGGTTCCCGACGGGGCGGACCTGGGTCTGGGCTGCGGCAATCCCACGGCCATCGACGAGTTGAAACCGGGTGAAACCGTCCTCGACCTGGGCTCCGGCGCCGGACTGGATGCCTTTCTGGCCGCGCGGCAGGTCGGCCCCACCGGCCGCGTCATCGGTGTGGACATGACCGAGGCCATGCTCATCAAGGCCCGCGAAAACGCGGCCAAGGGCGGATTCGACAACGTGGTATTTCGCGCGGGCCTGATCGAGGATCTGCCCGTGGATGACGCCACCATTGATGCAATCATTTCCAACTGCGTCATCAACCTCTCCCCCGAAAAACACCGGGTCTTCGCCGAGGCCTACCGGGTGCTCAAGCCGGGCGGACGCCTGATGGTATCCGATATCGTACTCGAGGACGCTCTACCGCCGGAGATCGCCGAACGCGTCGACGCCACCATCGGCTGCGTCGGCAACGCGTCGCTGCGCGAGGACTATCTGCGCACGATTCGAGAGGCCGGCTTCGCGGAGATCGAGATCGTGGCGGAGAAGAATTACGGCGCCGATCTGCTGGCCGGTAGTGGACTGGCCGAGAGCATCGGACGCGAGCACGGATTGTCAATGGATGAGCTGGCTGCACATCTGGGAAAGGTAACAAGTCTGAGTTTACGGATCACCCGATAAACGGTTTCGGGCTGATCCGATCAAGCCGGAGGCAGAGATACACGGACCCCTTTCAAGTGACTCTCGAAGAGCCGGAACCTGAAAGGGGTCCGTGTATCTCTGCCGGCGCTGGTTGAGCCGGATTAACCCGTAACCGTCTCCATGGTCGCATAGTCCAACGTCGACCCGTTCATGCTGTGCGGAATCATGTACACGGCGAAAACCACCAACGCCGCGATGATTGCCGCCGCCCGCGCGTCCTTGCCGCTGCCGCGCCGCCACACCGCGATCGCCCAGGCCAACGCTGCGACCGCGAGCTTGTTGTCGGTGAGGTCCTCACCGAACGGCCAGCCGGTCCAATAGGCGCCGAAGGCGTATTTCTGAACAATGGGGCCCAGGATCAGTCCACCAACCACGAGCAGGCCCAGGGTCATCAGGGCCATCCTGTGCCGACCCGCGCCGCCAACCAGCGCCTCCAGCCCGGCGCGGTTGGACCAGAGCATCCCGAAGAACATGAAGAAGATATGGGGCCCCAGCACGAACCCGGGCACATCGCCCTTGAAACGGGCGACGACCGCTTCGTCCCCGTTCACGACGATGGTCCGGTCGCCCCGGGTCAGAATCACGCTGTATTCAAGCTTGCCCGCGGACGGTTGGGCGGGCAGGTGGGTCACCAGCCGTTCCCCTTCGCGATCCATGGGATTGCGCGCCCAGTCGTCACCGGCGCCCAGACGACGCCAGAGTACGACGCCGGTCACGTCGGTGTCCGGTACTTCGAGCGCCACGGGCAAATCGGCGCTGACACTGTGGCTGCGCAGCAGTTCGCCCCGCACTTCGGCGCCGGCGACCTCTGTATTTACACGCACCTCGTAGGTGGGGCCAGTCGTTCGCTGATAAAAGGCCGAGGCCAAAGTAATGACCACGGCGAGAACCCAGAGCATCCAACCTTTCAAAGCATACCTCCTGGTGGAATTGGCGCACAACATAGCGTAAGTGCACTGTATTGTCCTCATCGAATCGGTGCTATCTGCGACCAGACACAATTTCGAAGGCACAACTGATAACCTCTTGACCGATGCGGCGGCTCTGCATAGCGTGACACGGTTACCGCCTCACCCCATCATCCCACGGGAGTACTCATGAGCAACGGACACCCCAAAGGCTTATATGTCTGCTTCGGCGCCGAAATGTTCGAGCGCCTTTGCTATTACGGCATGCGCGGCCTGCTGACCCTCTACCTCGTCAACGCGTTGCTCAAGGGCGACAACGAGGCTTTCGCCATCTACGGCGCCTACACCGCACTGGTCTACGCCGCACCGGTGTGGGGCGGCAAGCTGGCCGACACGGTCCTGGGTTACAAGCGGGCGGTGATCTTCGGCGGCATCGTCATGGCCATCGGCGAGTTCATGATCCTCGGCGGCACCGAGACCTGGCTGTTCATCGGCATGAGCGCCATCATCGTGGGCAACGGCTACTTCAAGGCCAATATCTCCACGATGGTCGGCAAGCTCTACAAGGACGGCGATCCGCTGCGGGATTCTGGCTTCACCATCTTCTACATGGGCATCAACATCGGCGCGCTGCTGGCGACGGTCGCCGTGGCGCCCCTCGGCGAAAAATTCGGCTTCCACTGGGGCTTCGGCTTGGCGGGCGTGGGCATGCTCGTCGGTGTGTATATCTTCCTCAAGGGGATGCACAAGCTCGGCACCGCCGGCGATCCCCAGAATCCCGAGATGCTGCGCAAGTACGAGAAGCTGGTCTACATCTGCTCGCTGGCCGGCATCCCCCTGCTCTACGCGTTGATCAAATACGGCCCAAAAGTCCAGCTCCTCGGCCAGGACCTCCTGTTCTGGATCCTCATGGGCCTGCTGGGCTTCGTGTGCTTCAACCTGCTGCGCGCGGGTTTCCAGGGCGACCGGAAACAGCGTGACCGCATTCTGGTCCTGATGATCCTGATGACCTTCAACGTCGTGTTCTGGGCCTGCTTCGAACAGGCGGGCAGCTCGCTCACGCTCTTCGCGGACCGCAACGTCGATCGCGAAATCTTCGGCATCTACACCATGCCGGCCTCGCAGACCCAGTTCTTCAACCCGGCGTTCATCATCATCTTCGGCAGCATCTTCTCTGTGATGTGGGTGAGCCTGTCGCGGATCGGGAAGAATCCAAGTATCCCCATGAAGTTCGGATTGGGTATCATCCAACTCGGGCTGGGCTACCTGATGTTGTTGATCGGCAGCGCCATGGCCGGCGATGCGGCCCTGGTCCCGCTCTTCATACTCGGGCTCATGTACCTGTTGCATACGACCGGCGAACTCTTCCTCTCACCCATCGGCCTATCGATGGTGACCAAGTTGGCGCCCAAGCACATGACCGGCAGCGCCATGGGCGCCTGGTTCCTTTCGTTCGCCTTTTCCATGTACGTGGCGGCGGTGCTGGCCAAGCTGACCGGCGCCGAGGGCGGCGGCGAGGTGGCTGAGGTGGTCATCACACCGGCCGAAAGCCTCGCCACCTATGTGGACGTGTTCAGCGGGATGGGCGCGGTGACCGTGGGGATCGGCGTGCTGCTGGTGCTCTTGGCGCGGCCGTTGAACAAGATGATGCATGGGATTGAGTAGGCGCTCGGTCTCTGTAATGCGGGAAGGCCGGCCCCGGAGGGTCGGCCTTCTCTTTGTATCTGCTGGTACGCCGCCAGGGAATCGAACCCCCGAACCTACTGATTAAGAGATGGCTCTGAAGGGTGTACTTGAGCATCTATAAGGGTGTTAAAAAGCGATTCGAGGCGGTTCTGCGTCGCGGTATCGATACGACCACGAGCACGCCGTTGGGCGACAGCCTCCCCCTCGGCGCCTACACCTACGACTCCCCGTCGCGCACGCTCACTCTCGACAAAGACCGTCGCCAACTCACCGAGCGTGAAGCCGAACTGCTCGAGCTGCTGTACCGCCACCGCAATCGCACTCTCGACCGGTCCCGGGCCCTGCTCGACCTTTGGGGCGACGACAGCTATCACAACGGCTGCAGCATGGACGTCTTCATCTCCCGCCTGCGCAAATACCTGTCCGCGGACGACTCGGTCGAGATCCGCACCGTCCACGGGCAGGGGTTCCGGCTGGTGGTCAGGGATTGACCGCCCTACACCCTTGCAGTATTCTCACCAGCGGTCGCCGACGTTCTTAACTCGGCGATTTTGACTATCCCCGACCCCCTCCTGGAGGCAACCGATGACACACGCCGCCGCCCAAACCGGCGAAATACCCAAGGGACATCCCACGGGATTGAAAGCCCTGTTCTTCACCGAAATGTGGGAACGCCTGGGTTTCTACCTGATGCTGGGCATCCTGCTGCTCTACATCACGGATTCCGAACGCGGCGGACTCGGTTTCTCCACCCGCACCGCGGCCGAGATCTACGGCACGTACATGGCCTTCGTGTACTTCACGCCCTTTTTGGGCGGCATGATCGCCGACCGCTTCCTGGGCTTCCGCCGCTCGGTGGTCATCGGCGGTATCCTGATGGCCGCCGGCTACTTCGCCCTGGGTATACGCAGTCTGCCGACCTTCTACGCGGGATTGGCGTTGCTCTGCATCGGCAACGGGTTCTTCAAGCCGAACATCTCGGCGATGGTGGGCAACCTCTACGCGCCCGACGACCCGCGGCGCGACGCCGGTTTCAACATCTTCTACATGGGCATCAACATCGGCGCCACCATGGCAACCCTGCTTTCGGCGCCCCTGCGCAACCTGTGGAGCTTCAACCTGGCGTTCACGGCAGCCGGTGTGGGGCTGCTGATCGGTACGACGGTCATGCTCCTCAACTGGCGACGACTCGCCAAGGCCGACCGCCAGACCGAATGCAGCGACGAAGACATATCCTTCAAGCGCGTCATCATGACCATCATCGTACCGGCCTCGGTCGTCGGCGTGATCGGTTATTTCATCGGCGGAAAAGTGCCGTTCATCGACGAGACGATCGGGCCGATCACCTTCGGTTTCATCGTGGGCATGCTGCCGGTGATGGGATATTTCGCCATGATCGTCAAGCAGGCCGGCCCCGAGGAGAGGCCCGGCCTGGCCGCGCTGATCCCCGTCTACGTGGCCGGCGGCGCCTTCTTCATGGTGCTGCACCTGAGCGGCGGCCTGATGACGGTTTTCGCCGAGCACAACACCGACCGCCGGGCCGAATGGATCCCGGCCGCAACCGAGGTCTACGCCCAGAAGGCCATGCCGAGCTACTACGGCAACGCCGGGCCCGACCTGCCGCGCCCCGACGACCAGGTGCTGATCACCGTGGGTGGCGACGGTGAAGCCATGTTCGGCGCCCGTATCCTGGGCAGCGAATTGCGGGGCTCCCTGGCGACGCGTCCCGGTCTCACCATCTTGGACGGTAATACCACGGACATACCCGATGACCAGCAATTCCTGCTCTGCAAGGTCTTCGCCGACGCCGACATCGTCATTTCCACCGAGACGGACGCCCACGACGTCGAGACGAAATCGGTGAAGGTGGCCCAAGACGCCGAACAGTTGGGCGAGGTCCTGGTAACCCGCTCCATCGACGGCGAAGACGTGCCGGTGGTCCTGGTCTCCGCGGAAACGAAGGCCTCGGTCTACGCCAATCGCAACACGGACATCGCCACGCTCGAACCGGGCAACTACGTACGCCTGATCAACACCGAGATGCTCACCGGTCTGGTCAACCCGGTCTTCGTGGTCGTGATGACACCCGTGGTGGTGTTCTTCTTCGCCTGGATGGCGAAACGCAAACGGGCCGTCACCACCGCGCGCAAGATCTTCTACGGCATGGTGATCACCATGGTAGCGCTGCTGATCATGGCCCTCGGCGCCAGCCTCGGCCAAAACGGCGCGGCCAAGACCGCCATGCTCTGGATGATTATCTACTACCTTGTGATCACCATCGGCGAGCTGTGCCTCTCTCCGATGGGACTCTCGCTGGTCACCAAGCTGTCGCCCAAACGCCTGGTGGGCCTGATGATGGGCGGCTGGTTCCTGGCGACCGCGGTGGGCAACAAACTGTCCGGGTTTATCAGCGGCCTAGAGCCGACCACCCAGATCTTCGTCATTCTGGCGGTGGCGATTCTGGGGGTGGCGGCGTTTATCTACGCGATGCTGCCGCGGTTGGATTCGGCCATCAAGAAGTACGGGGCCTAGACGCCGCCACTTCGATCATAAGAGGGACGGCCACCTGGCCGTCCCTTTTCTCGTTCCGCGAGCCGGACTCAGGATTCGGCTTCCATCTCCATCTGCTGCAGGAATGTAAACCGCGCTAAGTGCGGCCGGACCAGCCGCTCGAAATCGGCATAATCCATACGCAACAGTTCGGTGTGGGTGCCGGCGGGAAAGGCGATGCACTTCATCTCGGCCAGGGTGCCGGCCACATAGACGGGCAGGTCATACACATTGCCGAAGGGCGGCATGGCGCCCAGGTCGCAGTCGGGGAACAGCGCCTTGAAATCGGCCTCGGTGGCCAGGCTGACGGTTTCGGCGCCGGCGGCCTGCTGCAGCAGGGTAAAATTCACCTTCTCGGGGGCGGGCAGCACGGCCATGGCCATTTGCCCGTCGAGCTTGATCATCACCGTCTTGGCGAATTCGCGGCCGGGGATACGGGCGCGATCGGCCGTTTCCTGGGCCGAGTAGGCCTGGGGGTGACTGATCCGCTCGTAGCTGATTTTGTGCTCGTCCAGGTATTCCAGGAGTTTTGTGCAGGCCATGTGGGGACCTCCTGTCGAGGGTCTCTATGGCGTGCCTGCGGTGTGAGTCTAAGTGTGGAGTCGGTGCAGGGTGCGGGGAGGGAGCCGGGGCGGTGTTCCCGCCCGCTCACGCGATGACAGTGTCACCTTAGCACATATCGGCTAGAAATAGTAGTGAACGCCCACCTGCGGAAAGACCATCAGACTGTCCGTGGCATTCCCGCGATAAGTAAAAACAGCCTCCACCTGAACCGCCGTCCGCTCCCCCATCAACCGCTCCATACCCACACCGAACCCGGTGTTGATGTGATCCTTGGTGCGCCCATTTTCCCTGTGATAGTAATGGGCCGCGCCGCCGGACAGGAACAGCTTGTCGCGACCGTGCTGGCGCAGGATGTACTGCAGCGAGAAACCCGCGTTGTGGCGATTGTCGTTCTTGTTGTTCCAGATGCCGCCGGCGACCTGTCCGTACAGCCACCATTTGATGGGGAACTTGTACGAGAGACCGACACCGCTGGCGAGTCCCATGTTCAGGCCGATGGCCTCGTAGAGAGGCTCGTCGACACGGTTCCAGTCGCGGGTCTGGGCTGCGGCCTGGGAGGCGAACGCGAACAACAGGAGCGTGACGATCAGCAGTTTGAGCGTGGTGGGCTGCGAAAACGACATGCGGGAGACCTCCATGTTCCGCGACATCCGGATCATCCGGCCCGCGACGTTCATCATACGTGCGCGGGTCTCGACGGTTCCAGGGACATCAAATTAACATCATCTCCGTGGATTGACAGCCGGAAAAGGAAAAACGGGGCCGGATCGGTTGCCCGATTACGGCCCCGCCGCGCTACCCGGGGCTCCTCCCCGGGGGGCGTGACTCAATTCTGCTAGGAACAACCGCTGGTCGCGGCGCAAACCTGGCAGGTGTAGCAGGTGCCGCTGCGCACCATCATCGACCCGCATTCGGGACAAGGCGGTGCGTCCGCCTGGGCCTTGAAGGCCCGGGCTTCGCCATGATCCATGGTGATCGGCCCGGTCTTGTCGGGAGACGCGGCCGGCTCCATGCGCAATCCCGTGTCGAACTCGGGCATGGGTTCCACGTCGGTCTTCGAATCGCCGAACTTGAGTTTCATCCAGCGGAAGATGTAATCCATGATCGACTTGGCCACCGGAATTTCCGGATTGGTCGTGAACCCGCTCGGCTCGAACCGCGAATGGCTGAACTTCGATGTGAGCACGTCCAAAGGCACGCCGTACTGCAGCATGATCGAACACGCCGTGGCGAAGCTGTCCATCAGACCGGAAACCACCGACCCTTCCTTGGCCATGGAGATGAACATCTCGCCGGGCTGACCATGGGGATAGAGCCCGATGGTCAGGTATCCCTCGTGGCCGGCGATGCTGAACTTGTGCGTCACCGCCGCGCGCTCGTCCGGCAGACGCACCCGCTGGGGCGAGGGCGGAGCCTGGCGATCCTCGACGGGGTTGTCCTCGACGACGACGCCGGTCTCGCCCTGGGACTGGTTGATGGGCTGGGTGCGCTTCGATCCGTCGCGGTAGACCGCGATGGCCTTCAGCCCCAACTTCCACGCCTCGACGTACGCTTCGGCGATCTCCTCGGACGTCGACTCGTGGGGCATGTTGACGGTCTTGCTGATGGCGCCCGACAGGAACGGCTGCACGGCGGACATCATGCGGATATGCCCCATGTAATCGATGCTCCGCCGGCCCCCGAGGGGCTTGAACGAGCAGTCGAAAACCGCCTCGTGCTCGTCTTTGAGACCAGGCGCACCCTCGATGGTTTCGTGCTCTTCGAGGTGTGCGAGGATGCGCCTGTGTTCGTCTTCGGTATACCCGAGTCGTTCGAGCGCCTCGGGAACCGTTTTGTTGACGATCTTCAGCTGGCCGCCGCCGACCAGGTTCTTGTACTTGACCAGGGCCATGTCCGGCTCGATGCCGGTGGTGTCGCAGTCCATCATGAAACCGATGGTGCCCGTCGGCGCCAGCACGGTGACCTGGGCGTTGCGATAGCCGTAGTCGTAACCCACGGTGTAGGCATCGCTCCAGACATCCTTGATTGTTTCCAGCAGATCTTCGGGCACCCGATGGGCGTTGATGCCGTTGATGTGCGAGCGGTGCTTCTGGATGACCTGCAACATGGGCTCGCGATTGGCCTTGTAGCCGTCGAAGGGCTGGAAATGCTCGGCCATGCGTGCCGACGTCAGATAGGCCTGGCCGCACATCAGGGCGGTGATCGCCGCCGCGTAGCTGCGACCGCCGTCGCTGTCGTAGGGCAGGCCGCGCGCCATGAGCAGGGCGCCCAGATTGGCGTAGCCCAGGCCCAATGGGCGGAACTTGTGGGAGTTCTCGCTGATCTGGTCACGCGGATAGCTGCTGTTGTCGACGAGGATTTCCATGGCCGTCAGCACCACGTTTACCGCGTGGCGGAAGGCGTCGACGGCGAACTCGCCGTCCTCGCGACGGAACTTCATGAGGTTCAACGAAGCCAGGTTGCAAGCCGAGTCGTTGAGGAACATGTACTCGGAGCAGGGATTCGAGCCGTGGATCCGGTCGGTGCTCGAGCAGGTGTGCCAGTCGTTGATCGTGGTGTCGTATTGGAGTCCCGGATCGCCGCAGACGTGGGCACCGACGGCCATCCGGTCCAGCAGTTCGCGGGCCTGGTAGGTGTCCATGGGCGAGCCGTCGGTGACCGCGTGGGTGGTCCAGGTTTCGTCGTCCACCACGGCCTGCATGAACTCGTCGGTCACCCGCACCGAGTTGTTGGAGTTCTGGAAGAAGACCGATCCGTAGGCCTCGCCATTGAACGACCCGTCGTAGCCGGCGTCGATCAGGGCCCAGGCCTTGCGCTCCTCGCTCACCTTGCAGTCGATGAAATCCTCGATGTCGGGGTGATCGACGTCCAGCATGACCATCTTGGCCGCGCGCCGGGTCTTGCCGCCCGACTTGATGACGCCGGCGAAGGCGTCGTAGCCCTTCATGAAGGACACGGGACCGGACGCTTCGCCGCCGGTGCTGAGCTTCTCGCGCGAGGAGCGCAAGGGCGAGAGGTTGGTGCCGGTGCCGCTGCCGTACTTGAACAACAGACCCTCGGTCTTGGCCAGACCCAGGATCGAGGCCATGCTGTCCTCGACGGAATTGATGAAGCAGGCCGAACACTGCGGCGTTTTCTCCACACCGACGTTGAACCATACCGGCGAGTTGAAGGCGACGTGCTGATTGATCAGCAGGTACGCCAGCTCGGCCTGGAAGGTCTGGGCGTCATCGAGGGTGGCGAAGCTGCCGTCGGTCACGCCCCAATTGGTGATGGTGTCGACCACGCGGCCGACGAGCTGGCGAACCGAGGTCTCGCGGTCGGACGTACCCGGGGCGCCCCGGAAATACTTCTGGACCACGACGTTGGTGGCCATCTGCGACCAGGACTTGGGAACCTCCACGTCCTTCTGCTCGAAGATGATCTCATTGTCCGGGGTGACGATCGACGCGTCGCGGTGCTCCCACTTGACCGCGTCGAGGGGATTGATCCCGACGCTCGTGTTGCGACGCTCGAAGGGCAGACCGCGTCGCGGGGCGGTCGGGCGCATGTCTTCGACGATGTCGTCCTCGGTGGGCGCGGTCAACTGCTCGAGATCGAGTTCGGGAGCCAGGTCTTCAGTAGGCATACTGTCTTCCGTGGTGGGGGCGTCCATGCCCAAGTCCGTGCCGGCCGCGGCCTGCAACTTTTTCTCCGTACGATCCTTCATGGAGATCCTCTTTCCTGCTGTGTCTTTCCTGGCTTCTATGCTTGTTTCCAAGGGGCAGTTCGCATCGTCGCTGGTCTTCCAGCGTGGTATCAGATGGTCTCCACAACCCCTGTTTCTTCTGATTCTGTCGACTGCCGGGATGACCCTTTTTTGATGATTTACACCATTGTATAAATCTTGGTCATCCGACTGGCGGGCCCCCATATCTTGTGGGGGGAACCTCAGATTAGACACTACCGGTGGGATGACAAAGGGAAAATTAAGAGATGCATTACGGACCATAAACCCACACACCAACCCATGTTTTTCCGGGGTGCTTCAAACGGGTGATCCGAGAC
Source organism: uncultured Fibrobacteraceae bacterium (assembly GCA_964476155.1). Classification (GTDB taxonomy): domain Bacteria; phylum Krumholzibacteriota; class Krumholzibacteriia; order LZORAL124-64-63; family LZORAL124-64-63; genus JAHIYU01. The sequence goes on along the minus strand of CAYYYS010000006.1, from coordinate 71,379 downwards.
GATAATCGGTCGCCGAGCTCATGACGCGCCAGCGAAAAAGAAATGAAATAAACGGGCGGGCCGGCGAGAGCAAACCTTCCCGGAAGGTCTCGGGAATTTAACTGATCTCTATTCGAGACGTGTACCGCCATGAGTAAAAAACAGTTACACCACAGCGACGGTCGCCGACGAAATCGACGAACGGGCCGACCGCCCCGGCCCTCCGTTTTCGCTCATCCTTCAGGCGTGCTCGGAGACAATGCGGGCGACGATATCGCGGATGGCGTCGCGCCCCTCGACAAAAGCCGCGTGCTTCTGCTCGGGACTGCCGATGGAAGACATGGGGTCCGTGATGGGGCTCTTCACATGCCGTTCGGGATGCTCCAGGGCGGGCAGGAACTGCGTCGACTGGCGGCTCAGGGTCACGATCAGGTCGAAAGCATCCAGATCCAGTCCGTCGAGCGTCTTGGTGAGTTGGCCCTTCATGCCGACATCCACTTCGGCCATGACCTCACGGGTCTGCTCGGTTATGGGGTAGGTGATCAAGCCGGCACTGGCCACTTCCCAGCCATCCGGGAATAGATGTCGCGCCCAGGCCTCGGCCATCTGGCTGCGGCAGGAATTGGCCGTACACATGAACAGGACTCTCATTCGCATTCCTCCTGCATACTCAACCTCGGCAAGCCGTCGTCATGACCACCACCGCCACCCAGTTCTACCATGAGAACGGCTGCAAGAATCAGTCCCGCGCCCGGTATGGCCGATCCCGTCAGACGTTCACCCAGAGCCAACCAGGAAAAGAACGCCGCAAAGACCGGTTCGGCGGCGAAAATCAGCGCCGCCCGTGTGGGTGATGTGAAGCCCTGATAACGATTCTGCAAGTAGAGAGCCACCAGGGTCGACAACAGTGTCGTCACCACAAGCGCAACAAGCAGCGTGCCGTTGAGATCAAAGACGAGATCCTCCACCAGGATCGCCCACAGGGCGTTCAACAGGGCGCAAACGGCCAGGGTCCAGAACAGGATAGGCAGGAACGAGGCCCGAGCCAGGGCGAAGTTGAGGCGCGACAAATAGGCGGCATAAGACACCGCGCAAGCCAGGGTCCAGATATCGCCGGCCACCACGCCGTTGATCTTGGGCTGGGTGAGCAGCCACAATCCCCCCAGAGCCAAGACCAAACCCCCAAGCACGACCGGAGTCGGCCGCACCCCGTGCCACAGGAAGAGAATGATCGGCACCAGAACCACGCTCAGAGCCGTGATGAAGGCACTGTTGTTGGCCGATGTCGTGTGCATGCCGATCGTCTGGGTGGTATAGCCGATGGATATGAGCGCGCCGAGCAGGATCCCCCAACGCATCGCCGGCGGATCGAAGATCAAACTTCGTCCCCGACGACGCAGATCGTCAGGCAGAACCCGGGCGAACCGCGGCCAGAGAGCGATGAGGATGAGGGTGGCGGCGGTGAAGCGGATGGCCACGAAGAGCGTGGGCGAGCAGTATGGGGTTGCAGCCTTGATGGATGGAAATGAAACGCCCCAGCACACTGTCACCAGCAGCAGCATCAGTTCAGCCCGGCGGACCATGGTCATAGGGTCTCACCTTCCCCGGTTCAGGCCACGGGTCCGGGCGAATGATACATGAGCACACGGCGCGCTTCGGCGGCGCCCGCGGCGATTATCTTCGGCGCCAGCCGGAAATCCTCGATATTGACGCTGGGCATGGGTGGCGCGATGAGCATGTCGGGCGGATGGTCCTCGAGTTGGCGGCGACAGACCTCGGTCTGCAGGATGTCTACGGCCTTGAGCAGGATATCGGCGGCCAGGTTGCGGCGCTGGAGGGTCAGCGTCTCCCAGAAGCGGCTCCAGTTGCGCCAGTTCGATGAATCTTCGGGCACCACGGGCCGTCCCAAAGGGGGCTGAAAATCGCAGGCCACGACCGTATCCACATCGAAATCGCGGATGATCTGGACAGGGACGGTGCTCCTGAGGCCGCCGTCCACCAGGTTGCGACCGTCCCGTACGACAGGGACGAAAGCGCCGGGAAACGCGCAGGTGGCGCGGATCGCCGACGGCAGATCACCATCGCGCATGTAGACCAGCTCGCCGGTGTCGATATCGGTGGCCGTGCAGACCAGGGGAAACTCCAGGTCCGAGAAACGGGCCGGCAGATGGTTGGCGAGCCACCGGTGAAAGCGGTCGCCGCGCATGATGCCGCCGGCGACGGAGATATCGAAGACCTCGGTCCACTTGAGAGAAGTGGCCAGATTGTGCATGTCGGTTGCGGAATGGCCCGCGGCCCAGAAGGCGCCGATCATCGCGCCCATGGACGTGCCGGCCAACGCGGCCGGGCGCAGGCCCGCCTCGGCGAGGACTTCCAGAATACCGATGGCGGCCACGCCACGGGCACCGCCGCCCCCCAGCACCATACCGGTCCGATTACCTTCGGGAAAACGATACATGGACGCCTCAGTCCTCGTCCGGTGCGGCCGGGGCGAGATCGAGCAGGGGATCGCCGGCGGCCAGTACCTGGACCTCGGCGATGTGTACCTTCGCCACGCGCCCGTCCAGGGGCGAGACGATCTCGGTCTCCATCTTCATGGCCTCCATGATGACCAGAGGATCGCCGGCCGAGACCTCATCCCCCTCGGAAACCATGACCTTGACCACCGTACCGGGCATCTTGGCGGTCAGATTGGGGCTCATATCGCCCATGTCGTCCGGGACGTCGCCGTCCTCGTCGTTGGGCAGACGCAGGGCGTGCACCACACCGTCCATGAACACCAGTCGTTCGGTACCGCGACGGGCTACATAGGCGCGCTTACGCACGCCATCGACCAATAGATCCACTGTTTCGCCATTGGCCGTGAGGATATCGACGGGCAGGGCGGCGCCGTCTTCGTCGATGCGCCAGGTATGATCCTCGTGACGGACATTCAGCTTGCGGATGGCTTCGCCGGCTTGCAGTTCGAGATGCACGTCTACTCCAGTCCGTTGAGTCGGAATTGGCCCAGGCGGTCCCAGGGCGAGGGGTGGGCGCCGGCGATTGGGCCGTTTACGGCCCCTCCCCGCGACGCACCGTTGCCCGCGGCCTCGGCGGCCGCAGCGGCGACGACCGCGGCGACCGGCACGTCCACATCAGGGGACCAATCGGCGAAATACTCTTCCAGGAAGTGGGTGTGAGTGTCACCCGAGGCGAAGGCCGCGTGGGCCAGGATCTCGTCCAGATAGGCGCCGTTGGTGGTCACGCCCAGCACCGGATAACGGCGCAGGGCGTCGCGCATTCGTTCGATGGCCGCGCCGCGAGTCTCGGCGTGTGTCGATACCTTGGCCAGCATGGGATCGTAGTGCATGGACACTTCGCTGCCCTGCCCGATACCGCTGTCGACGCGGATGCCCGGACCGTCGGGCTCGCGGTACAGCAGAACATCCCCAAGCGACGGCATGAAGCCCGCGGCGGGGTCTTCGGCGTAGAGCCGGCACTCGATGGCATGGCCGCGAGGCACGATCTCAGCCTGGGTCCAGGGCAAGGGCTCGCCCGCGGCCACCAGCAGTTGGGCCCGCACCAGATCGAGGCCCGTAACCAGCTCGGTGACGGGGTGCTCCACCTGTAGGCGCGTGTTCATCTCCAGGAAATAGAAGGACATGTCCTCGGCCAGCAGGAATTCGACCGTCCCCGCGCCGCAGTAGTCGACGGCCTTGGCGGCGGCCACCGCGGCGTCACCCATCTTCTGGCGCGTCGCCTCGTCCAGGATCGGCGACGGCGTTTCCTCGATGATTTTTTGATGGCGACGCTGGATGGAACACTCCCGCTCCTGCAAATGCACCGCGTGGCCGTGGCTGTCCCCGAAGATCTGGAATTCCACGTGCCGTGGCTTCTCCAGATAGCGTTCGAGATAGACCAGGCCGTTGCCGAAGGCCTTGGTGGCCTCGCGGGTCGCGGCTTCTACCGCCGCGACCAGGTCGCCGGGCTCACGCACCAGGCGCATGCCCTTGCCGCCGCCCCCGTAAGCGGCCTTGACCAGCAGGGGGTAGCCCACGTCTTCCCCCGTTTTCCGCACACCGTCGGCGTCAAGTGCCCCGTCGGGTCCGGGGTCGGGCAGCGTGGCGCCGGGCACCACGGGCACGTCGGCTGCGGACATGATCGCCCGGGCGGCCGTCTTCTCCCCCATACGCTCGATCACGTCGGGCGAGGGACCGATAAACACCATGCCCGCATCGGCGCAGGCCTGGGCGAACCCGGCGTTCTCCGCCAGAAAACCGTAACCGGGGTGGATCGCCTGGGCGCCGGTCTCGCGAGCCGCCTCGAGGATGCGGTCGATCCGCAGATAGGATTCCAGGGGCGGCGGCGGGCCGATGGGCACCACCTCGTCCGCCATCAAGGCGTGGGGCGCTTTCAGGTCGGCTTCCGAGGCCACGGCCACGGTCTTGACACCCATCTCGCGACAGGTGCGCATCACGCGGCAGGCGATCTCGCCGCGGTTGGCGATCAGGATTTTATCGAAGGTGTCGTTCACGATTTCCAGTCCTCCAGATCGGTCATCCAGGGCGCCGGTTTCTTGGCGAAGAAGGCATCCAGGGCGGCCTGCGCCTCCGGTGAGGTTCGCGCCTCGGCAATCATGCGTGCGGTAAATTCGAGACTGTCGGCAAAGGGCAGCGCGTAGGCCCCCTCCACCAGTTCCTTGACCTTGCCCAGGGCCCTGGGGCCGCCCTTGAGCAGGGAGCCGACCGTCTGGGTCAACTCCCGATCGAGTTCGCTGTGTTTGGCCAGGACGTCGACCAGACCGATACGGTAGGCCTCGCCGGCGTCGATGCGGTCTCCCAGCAGGCAATGGACACGGGCCCGGGACAAACCGATGCGTCCGACCACCATGGGCGAGATCACGCCGGCCACCATGCCCAGACGTGCCTCGGTCAGGGCAAAGAAGGCATCGGTGTCGGCCACGACGATGTCGCAGGCGCAGATCATGCCGACGCCGCCGCCGTAGGCGCCTCCCTGCACCCGCGCCACCACCGGCACGGGACTCAGGCGAACCGCCCGGAACATCTCCCCCAGCACGCGGGCCGACGCCATGTTCTGCTCGAAATCGGCCTTACCGAGACGGCGCATGTCGTTCAGGTCGCCACCGGCGCAGAAGGTCTTGCCGTTGGCGCGCAGGATGACGGCGTGGGGACGGTCGTCAGGCTCGGCATCGGCCAGGCCCTGGAAGATGTCCCGCAACGTAACGACCATCTCGTGGTCGAAGGCGTTGTGGGCGTCGGGGCGGTCCAGGGTGACGGTCAGGACGGGGCCGTTGCGGTCGGTCAAGATATTGGGCAAGTCGAAACCTCGCAGGATAGAGATGCAATCAAGGTAATACACAAAAACAACCAACAACACCGGATTCGGTGTCCGGAGCCGGGCCGCTGTCCATCATAGGGCAGACCGGGTAGCTGATCCAGCGGGCAATTCAACGGCATTTGGGGCATGGACCGCGTGGACACCGGCTGGGGAAACCAGAACATCTTCTGCGCCACGCACACCGATCAGGTCGATTTCTTCCCCGAGGACCGGTTGACGTTGGCTGGATTCCGGCGACTGAACAATAGTCCCGAAAACGGAAACTCTGGTATATACTGGGTCGATGCCGCTTTCCTGGAAGACCTGCGTCCACCCGGGTGGGCGAAGGGGGGCTGAGGCTGAGCGAAGTGAGTTCCGTGTATGAGGAAAGGAAAACAATGTCATCACATAGACTAATCCTCACAGCCACGCTGCTCCTGATCACCACCGCAGCCTGGGCCGACGACTTCGAACCCACCCCCGACGACATCCTCGGTGTCTGGGAAACAGCCAAGGACGACATCAACTGGTCCCGCATCGAGATCTATGAGGAAAACGGCCTCTACCATGGCCGCATCGTCCATCTGAACTCACCCATCTATCCCGAAGACGGCATCGACGGGCCGCCGGGCCAACCGCGCACCGACCGCAACAACCCCGACGAATCGTTGCGCGAGCGTCCGGCCATGGGCCTGAAGATCATGCGCGACTTTCGCTTCGACACGGGAGACGGCAAGCTCAAGGACGGCCGCATCTACGATCCCAAAAACGGCAAGGAATACCGTTGCAAGCTGACCCTGAAGGACCGGGACAACCTGGAGGTCTTCGGCTATGTTAAGGTCGGTTTCATCAAGCTGGGCCGGGATACGGCCTGGACGCGGTTCGAGGCAGAATAGCGGGAGGAGATATCGTGTACCACATCGTCGAGAGCGATAAACCCCTGGACCAGGCCGCGACGGATCTGGAAAAAGCCGTCGTCAACCACGGCTTCGGCGTCCTGCATGTTCACGATATGGGTGAGTCCCTGCGCAGCAAGGGTATCGACTTCACCGAGGAGTGCCGCATCTTCGAAGTCTGCCAGCCCCAGCAGGCCACCCGGGTCCTGGCCGCGGACATGCGCCTGAACATGGCCCTGCCCTGCCGCATCTCCGTCTACACGCAGGACGGGACGACCAGGATCGGCATGATCAAGCCGCGGGGGATACTCACCGCCCTGTCGGACGATCCCGCGCTGGGCGATGTGGCGCGGGAGGTCGAGGCGAAGATCGTGGAGATGATCGAGGAGGCTCGCTGAGCGTTGTCTCGGTTAATCACACATTGTATAGGCCCCACAGAGGGGATACACCTGCTCCCGCCAAACCCGATCAAACCGCTCCGTGTCCACCGCGGGCCTGAGTAACATTCGCCCACAATGTTCCTGCTGCTGCGTCGTGGCGGCAGGCTTGTCCCGCAGCTGTAGCGCATAGGCGGAAAAATCACGCACCATGAACTCGAATATCTGGTCGATGGTATCATCGTCAATGTGATGGATCTTTGCGTTTTCCAGCACCAACTGTCCATAGACCACCAGGGTAAACATCTGCCCCAACGCCAACATGAAATCGATATCACGGAGTTGGTCCTTGCCGGGACGCGCCTCCAGGAGCATCCCCGTCAAGGCCGCGATCTGATCCCGGAACACGCGCACATTGGGCAGGTCGCACTCGGCATAGACCTGGCGATAGTCGTGGAACTGCACCTGGCCAAGTCCTCGTGCGGGCCCCTGGTTGAATAGGAAGTCGTCATCGGCCGCCTGATCCTGGTGGTCCACTTTCGGGAAATCCGCTGGATTGAAGAAGTAGTTGGCCACGAATTTCATGATCAGCGCGATGTTGACATGAACCGTGCCCTCCAGCTTGGGCAGGGCCCGGATGTCGCGGGCCGCAATCTCGAAGAACGTATCCTTCTCGAATCCCTTGGCCGCGATCACGTCCCAAAGCAGGTTGATCACGTCTTCGCCCTGGGTGGTCACCTTCATCTTGACGATGGCGTTGTAGAGCAGGTAGCGACGATCGTCGGGGGAACCGACACGCATGTAGTCGGCAGCGCGAAGGGCGAAAAGACGCATGGCGACCAGGCGGACATAGGCATCGACGAAGAGGTTGCGCACATGGGGGAAATCGGTCACCGGATTCCCATAGAGGATGCGACCGGAGGCGTGGTTGATGGACTCATGGAAAGCGTGGGTACACATGCCGATGGACGACCACCCCAGATTATATTTACCGATGTTGACGGTGTTCATGGCCGCGTCCCAGGCCGCATCACCACGGGCAATGATATCGGCCTCAGTGACCGGATAGTCGTGCAGGGCAAACTCGGCCACATAGTTCTGGCTGGCCACGACATTCTTGACCAGCTCGTATTTCTCGTGCCTGAAATTCGCTGCGAAGAAGACGAATTCTCCGGTGTCGGCCATTTTACCCAGGGTCGACACCAACGGAGCCTCGTTGCCGTTGCCGATATAGTATTTGGAGCCGTTGGCCAGCCAGGTGCCGTCGTCCCGGGGCGTCAGCATCATCTCGGTGGAGTAGACATCCGCGCCGTGATCCCGCTCGGACAAACCGAAGGCAAAGACGGCGCCCTGCTTCAGAAGATTCGCGGCCCGTCGTTTCAATCCTTTATTTTTCGACATCCATACGGGGCCCAGACCGAGGATCGAGACCTGCCAGGTGTACCAGTAGGCCAGGCCATAGAAGCCGAGGATTTCGTTGAGCCGGGCAATCCGGTACGTGTCCCAGCGCTGGGCGCCCGTGCCGAACCGTGCGGGCGTGAGGAGGGTTGCGAAGACTTGTTCTTTTTTCACGAACTCCAGAAAGTCGGCGTACCAGACTCGCTGTTGATCGTCTTCCTTGATGCGGACTTTCCCCTTCTCTTCAAAAAACCGGATTGTCTTTTGCAGGATCTCGCGCGAGGTCTCATCCAGGTTACCCGGGTCGAACTGCTGAGGATTGAAAAGAAACATGGCTTCTTCCTCCTGCTGCAAACAGTTTCATAACAACCATCGCCACTACATCCGATAAACCCCGTACTTAACCGGCGGAATCGGCGCATTCAGACTCGTCGCAATCGCCAACCCCAACACATCCCGCGTCTGCACCGGATCGATCACTCCATCATCCCACAACCGAGCACTCGAATAATACGCATGCCCCTCGGTCTCATACTTCTTCAGGATCGGATCAACGATCGCCGCTTCCTGCTCCGGCGTCAGCGCCTCCCCCAGCCGCTCGGCCTGATCCTGTTTGACCCGCAACAGCACATTGGCGGCCTGTTCGCCACCCATGACCGAGATCTTTGCCTGGGGCCACATGAAGACCAGGCGCGCGCCATAGGCCCGGCCGCACATGCCGTAGTTGCCGGCGCCGTTGCTGCCGCCCATGATCACCGTGAATTTCGGTACGGTGCTGTTGCTGACCGCATTGACCAGCTTGGCGCCGTCCTTGGCGATGCCGCCGTGTTCGTAGACCCGTCCCACCATGAAACCCGTGATGTTCTGGAAAAAGAGCAGCGGGATGCGTCGCGCGTTACACAGCTCGATAAAGTGCGTCCCCTTGAGCGCCGATTCGCTGAACAGGATGCCGTTGTTGGCCAGGATGCCCACGCTGTAGCCGTGGATACGCGCGAAGCCGCAGATCAGGGTATTGCCGTAGCGGGGCTTGAACTCGTGCATGCGACTACCGTCGACGATTCGCGCGATGACGTCCTTCATGTCGAAGGGCTGGCGCACGTCGGCCGAGGCCACACCGTAGAGCTCCTCGGGATCGTAGTGCGGATCCTCGGGCGTGTCGGTCGGCGTGATCGCCGTGGTGACCGGGCCCAGATTCTCCACGATGTCGCGGACGATCCTCAACGCGTGGGCGTCGTCGTTGGCAAGGTGGTCGGCCACGCCCGAGATGCGCGTGTGGACGTCGCCGCCACCCAAGGCCTCGGCGGTCACGTCCTCGCCGGTGGCCGCCTTCACCAGGGGCGGGCCGCCCAGGAAGATCGTTCCCTGCTCCTTGACCATGACCACCTCGTCGCTCATGGCCGGCACATAGGCTCCGCCCGCGGTGCAACTGCCCAGCACCGCCGAAACCTGCGGGATCTCCAGGGCCGACATGCGGGCCTGGTTGAAGAAGATGCGTCCGAAGTGCTCTTTGTCGGGGAAAACTTCCGCCTGCAGGGGCAGGAACGCGCCGCCCGAATCGACCAGGTAGATGCACGGCAGCCGGTTCTCCAGGGCCACTTCCTGCGCGCGCAGGTGTTTCTTGACCGTGATGGGGAGATACGAACCACCCTTCACGGTCGCGTCATTGGCCACGATCATCACCTGCCGGCCGTGGATCGTGCCCACGCCGGTCACCAGTCCCGCCGCCGGGACATCCATGCCGTAGACCTCGTGGGCCGCCAGGGGCGACAGTTCCAGGAACGGGGTGCCGGGGTCGAGCAACTTATCGATCCGCTCGCGGACCATCATTTTGTCCTGGGACAGATGGCGGTCGCGCGCCCTTTGGCTGCCCCCCTCGCGGATACGCGCGAGTTCGCCGGCCAACGACTCGGCCATCTCGCGGTTCAGCCGGGCGTTCTCCTGGAAGGTGTCGGCGGTGGTCTGGATCTTGGACGCGATGCGCTTCATGGGCTCTCCTGCAGGTGAGGGCGGATTCGGTCTTGGCCAGTGACGATTATAGGGCCACTTCGCGGCGTCGGTCCACATCCACTTGACACCCGACTTGTGAAGGCGGAGTCCGCGACATAGCTTTGCGGCATGAGCACCGAATTCTGGATCCGCAATGCCACCGTGATGACCGGTGACGGCCCCCGCGAGGCCGACGTACGCGTCGCCGGCGAAACCATCGCCGAAATCGCCACGCGCCCCAACTTCAAACTCGTCGGCCCCGACGACGTGGACGGCGCCGGCCTGTGGCTCTTACCCGGCGGTGTCGATGCACACACCCACTTCGGCATGCCCCTGCGCGACGGCATCGTCAGTCGCGGCTGGCGCGAGGGCAGCGAGGCCGCCCTGCTCGGCGGCACGACCACGGTGATCGGTTTCGCACGCCCCGACAAGGGCGAACCCCTGCCCTGGGCCGTGGCCCGCGTGCGCGACATCGCCCAGGACGACTGCCTCTGCGATTTCGGCCTCCATGTGACCATCAGCGAGATCACGCCCGAGCGTCTGACCGAGTTGGCGGATGTTGTCGCCACCGGCGTGCCGACCATCAAGGCTTTCCTGGCCTACAAGGGCCGTCTGATGCTCGCGCCCGACGAGATGAAGCTGCTCATGAAGCAGCTCTGCGAACTGGGCGCCCACCTGCTGGTCCACGCCGAGGACGGCGAGATGAACGCCGACGCCCAGACCCAGCTCATGCTCAAGGGGCGAACGGCGCCCGCCTGGCACGCCGCCGCCCACCAGCCCGACTCGGAAATCGAAGCCGTGCGCACGGCCATGCTGCTCGCCGAGGAAACCGGCTGCCCCCTGACCATCGTGCACCTCTCGACCGCCGGCGGTCTGGAGCTGATCAAGGGCGCGCGGGCGGTCGGCGTCGACATCCGCGCCGAAACCTGTCCCCAATATCTCTTCCGCACCGACGAGCAATACAACACGGGCGACGACGCGGCCCTGCTCGGCGTAATGTCCCCGCCCCTGCGTACCTCTCTGGACGCGGCCTACCTGCGCCAGGGTCTGGCCGATGGCGAAATCTCCTGGATCGCCACCGATCACTGCGAATTCCCCTTGGCGCTCAAGCAGGCCCAAGCCGAAAACGGTTTCCCCGCCATCCCCAACGGCACCGCCGGAGTGGGCGAGCGGCTGCTGGTCACCTACACGCTCGGCGTACGCGACGGACTGCTCGAACCCGAGGACTGGGTACGCCTGTGCTGTGAGAAGCCCGCCGATCTGATGGGACTGGCCGGTCGCAAGGGCCGCGTGGCCGAAGGTTACGATGCCGACCTGGTCCTTTTCGACCCCGACGCCGAGGGCACGACGCTGCCGTTCAACGGCAAGTTGTCGCTGTGGTCGGGCGATCAGTGGCGCGGCGAGATCCAGTCAGTGTGGCGTCGGGGTGAAAAGGTCGTCGTCGATGGCAAGTTGGCCGCCGACCAGTCCCCCGGTGTGTTTGTCCCCCGCCGTTTCTCTTGATCCCGTCGATGTGATATAATTTGTGGCGCGCAAGCGCGCTGTCTTGGCTCTGTCGTATACAGCCGACGCTTCGCGCCGCTGATACGTCTTTTTGTCAATACTCTTGCGACCCCCGCCGCACGATTTGCCCCAGGGGAGACACATGCGCTCGTATATCACGATCCTGATCATCGCCATGCTGACGATCGCCGCGCACGCCCAGGTCATTGAGGACTTCGAGTCCGGCACGCCCATCCTGGACAGCTATCCCGGCCAAGACAATGACCCCGGCAGCTGGACGCTGACCACCGACGCCCACGAAGGCGCACAGGCGCTCATCCTGGACGGCAACACCTGGAAGACCCAGGACATCACCGCGGTCACCATCGCCGACAGCACCGTCTGGCGCGTTGCCATCAAGGCCGGCGACCTGGGCGAGATGCACGGCTTCGGCGTGAGCGACGGCACGCGTGAACTGGTCTACACCTTCATGGGCGAGGAACTGCCGACCGCCGACAACTGGTGGACCGTCTACCAGGGCGCCTTCTCCCGTCACCAGTGGCGCACCTACCTGTTGCCGCTGGGCGAGGATTGGCGCGCCACCTTCGGCGATTTGCCCGTGATCACGCGGCTGATCTACGTGAACGACACCGACGCGGGCTCGCCGGGTGAAACCTGGTTCGACGCGATCGAGGACGTGAGCGCCGATCTGCCAGTGGCGCCGATCGTCGGTATCGATCAGTCGGCCGCCAAGCTGCGACAGGTCGGCGGCCAGACGCGCGCCACCGTCCAGTTCAATGCCCTAGTGCTTGACCCCGATTCCGCGGCACACGTCTATCACTGGGACTTCGGCGACAGCACCTTCAGCGCGGACGAGAGCCCGCAGCACACCTTCACCGTCACCGCCGACCATGGTTGGACGGTGGGACTGACCGTGACCGATCCGGACGGCCTCGTGGGCTACGCGGCCTGTCAGGTCGAGGTGGATCCGGGCGCCGCGTCCGGCCCGATCACCGTGAACTTCGTGGGTGACGTGTTCACCGGCCGCGCCTACGAGTATTCCGGCGGCATCATCGACACATACGGCATCGAAGCGCTGTACGAGCCGACGCTCGACATCTTCGGTAACGCCGCCGATGTAAACGTCTGCAATCTGGAAGTGTCGTACACGGATCGCGGCACGCCCCATCCCACCAAGAGCGTGGTCTTCCGCAGCCGCCCTGAGAACATCGTCGGCATCCAGTACGCGGGTGTCGATATCGCTGATCTGGCCAACAACCACATCATCGACTACGGCGAAGTCGGCATGCTCGACACCTTCGACGGGCTCGACGGGCTCGGGATTCCCTACTTCGGGGCCGGCTCGGACGAGACCGCCGCGCTGGCGCCGACCTTCTGGACCGAGCGCGGTATCCGTATTGCCTTAGTGGGGCAAGCCAACCGCTGCGGGCGCAAGTGGAACTACCAGCCTTTCCTGGACGCCGGGCCGAGCAAGCCGGGCTTTGGTTTCTTCATCCCCCAGAACGTCGAGCGCGCCCTGGCCGGCCTGCACGACGTGGCCGACGTGGTCATCATGCAGACCCACAGCGGCGACGAGTACCTGACCGCTCCCGCGCCGGGCAAGGCCGCCGCGCCCTGGATCTCGCCGGCGATCCTGGAAGCTTCGGAGATTGCCCCCGGCGATCCCGATTTCCGTTTCCGCAACGAGCCGACCCTGGACGAGCGGGCCTTGCGCCGCCTGACCCTCGACGCGGGCGCCGACATCCTGATCAACCATCATCCCCACGTGCTGCAGGGCTTCGAAGGCTATAACGACAAGCTCATCGCCCATTCGCTGGGCAACTTCATCTTCGACCTCTACTACCCGGAGACCTTCCCCACCTTCGTGCTGACCCTGGAGATCGAAAAGGACGGCATCGTCGGCTGCACGTTCACACCGGCCTGGATCGACGACTACATCCCGCAACCGGCCACCGGCATGCTGGGCTATGAGATCATGGACCGCATCGCCGACTACTCTACACCCATGAACGCCGTGGTAGTCGTCGACCGCGAGACCAACACGGCGCGGGTCCATGCGAATCGAGCGGGTGTGGATTCCACTCAGGTGGAGACCGTCCTCGACCTGTCCCTGACCGAAAACGACGGCTGGTGGATCTCCGCACCGACCGCGTTACCGGATCTCGGCGACTTGTCCGCCCTGGACGCCGCGGGTCTAGAGGTGCGCTGGGGCCGCGAGATCCTCTGGCACGGCGGCTTCGAAGACGAAGGCGCCACCTTCTGGGACGACAACACGTCCGACGAATGGCTGGACGAGACCCGTTTCCACTCGGGCAAACGCAGCCTGGCTTTGCAGCGTGAATCCTCGGACAGCGGCCAGACCGGCACCGATCTTGAAAAGCACCTGCCCTGTGATCCCGCGCTGGAACATTCGGCGGTGGGCTGGCTCCACGCCGAAAACGCGGCCGAGTCGCGGATCATGGTGCGCTTCTATGCCGACCGTTACAGCTCGAGCTCCCTGAGCAGCACCGATCTGGCCACCCGCTTCACCGGCAATTGCGACTGGACCGAACAGTGGGTCGATCTTGACACGCCAAGCAACGCCACCTACTTCGAACTGCGTTGCGGGACAGAGCCACCGGACACCGGCACCGGTCTGACCTGGTTCGACGATCTCGCCATGATCGAGTGGGAGGACTGGAAGACAGGCGGCGACATCATGGCGCCCAACAACTATCGATTCGTCCAGGTGCGATCGGCCACCGAACTGGCCGAAGCCCAGCTGACCGTCACCGAGACGATCTACGGCGATCCCAACACCGGATTCGAGGCCGGCGATGGCCCGCCCAGACCCACCGCAAGCCTCCAGGCCCGACCCAATCCATTCAATCCCCGCACGACGATCCTCCTGGACTTGCCTCGGGGTGGTGTGGCCGATGCACGGGTGGCTATTCACGATTTGCGGGGTCGTCAGGTGGCTCTGCTGCACCAGGGGCCGCTGGCTGGGGAAAAAGTGACGCTGGCGTGGGATGGCCGCAGCAACCGTGGCCGAGCTCTTTCCAGCGGTATCTATTTGGTACGTGCGGAGTTGGACGGACTGGCCGTATCGACAAAGATTACGCTGATTCGCTAGGATCGCCTCAATCCGGACAGTTGATCACCATTATCACATGATGATATGCTATAATATCTTTTGAGTTTTGGTGTTTTTCCACCCCGGAGGATCCATGCGACACGGATTGGTCATCCCCCTTCTGCTCTTATTGTCGACGTCTCTGGTCACGGCCGCCGAACGCGGCACCCTGGTCAAAGGAACCGTCACCCGACCTGCGCTCACCAGCGAACAAGCTGATCCCAACGCGCGGCTCGCGCCCGCCGGTCCGCAGACACGACAGTCCGGGGCCCGCCCCCTTGCCTCCAGACAGGACAGCCGCCGCCCCGTTTTCCAGGATATGGATCTCGAGGACGCGCCCCTCACTCGGCCGGTCGTCCGCGACTTCATCACCGAAACACCGCCGGCCGCCGCCGTGAACCGCGACTGGTTCGACCTGCGCCCCAACGCCACCAAGTCGATGGCGCAGCGCACCGAAACCCGCGACGCCCCCTGGACCCCCGACCACCTGCTGGCCAACGCCACCAGCATGAACGACGCCTACTGCAGCCTGGCGATCAGCCCCACCACCGGCGACCTCTACGCCGTCTTCGAGGCCACCGACCTCGGCGGCACAGACCGCGACATCCACATCGCGCGCAGCCAGGACGACGGCGCCACCTGGACGGTCTGGGAAATGCCCTCGTTCACCGCTGACGAAACCATGCCCGATATCGCCATCGACGACGCGGGCTTCATCCACGTGGTCTGGATTCGCGACGACGGGTACATTACCCGGTCGCGCTCCTCCAATGCCGACGACCCCACGAGCTGGGCCTGGGTCAAGGGCCTGTTCACCGACTCGACCAACGCCACACCGAGCGTGGCGGTCACCGGCTCGGGCGACTTCTCCACGCTGTTCATCGCCGCGAGTTATCAGGAGATCAACTGGGACCTGTACCAGTGGGAATGGACCCTGGTCTGGATGTGGTCCACCAACTCCGGCAACACGATCGGCTTCGACTCGCTGGTGCCCGACGGCCTGCCCGACCTCTGGCCCGACGTGGCCCTCGACGGCGCCCTGGCCCACCTGATCAACGGCGAGGCCAGCGTGTGGGGCGATCCCACGCGTATCCTGATCGCCAGCGACGCGGTCAGCGGCGGCTTCAACGACATCACCGACCTGACCCACTGGACCGGCAACAACTGCGGCTTCCCGCGGGTGGCCTGCGGCGACGGCGAGGTCTTCGCCGTCTTCCAGCGCGACTTCGACGACGGCCTGGGCAACATCGACGGCGACATCATCTACTCGTTCTCGTGGGACAGCGGCACCACCATGTACGGCCCCTACGAGATCATCGCCGACGAATACGAGAGCGTCGGCCCGGCCGTCTACGCCCGCGACGGCATCGTGGGCTGCCTGTGGCTGGACGCCCCGGCCAACGGCGACGAATTCGACATCGCCGCCCGCCAGGCCGGCGGCCACGGCCACCCCGACAACTGGGGCGACATCGAAACCGTTACCGACCAGAACCTCGCCGAGCCCCAGTACCGCTACCTGGACGGCGTCGTGGGCAACGGTCAACTGCACGCCGCCTGGATCGACCGGCGCGACACGCCCACCCAGGGCCACAACGTCTATACCTGCGAACGAGCCACCGAACCGGACCTCTCCCCGTTCACGCCCACGGGTTGGGGCGCGGCGCTGGTTGGCAACATGTTCAGCGGCGAGCGCGAGACCGGCTTCCTGGCCGCCGACCGCACCGCCTACGTCAGCTTCGCGTTCCTGAACGATGGGCTGGCCGACGTGACCGACGACTTCTTCATCGAGCTGTCGGTGGACGACGCGCCCGTGGCCGCCTGGGAACTGAGCGGCGGACTGCCAGTGTCGACCTACGTGGCCATCGAGGATCACGAGCTGTTGCTAAGCGCCGGCGACCACGACATCGCCTTCGAGGTGGACGTCCTGCGTGACGTGGCCGAGTCGGATGAGTCCGACAACGTGTACGGCGAGACCTGGACTTGGCTCGTTGGCGATCCGGAACTGCGCGTGGACCCCACCGAAGTGACACACACGTTCACGGCGCCGTCGCGCGACACCCTGGACCGACTGGCCGCTGATCCGCCGACCCGGCGTCTGACCCACCTCGAGCAGATCGGCGCCTCGCTTCAGGCTGCTCTGGCCAAGGCCGCCCAGGACGGGTTGAGCTGTGTCATCGAACCGTCGTTGCGAATCGACACGCGCGCCCTGGACATGGCCCTAGCCGGCGCGGGACGAACCGATCGCAGCGCGGTCACCGCCGCCGCCCTGCGCACCAATCTGGCGCGCGCCGGCGAAGAACTGGCGCCGCTATTCACCGACCTGATCGCGAGCGGCCAGATGGACCCGCCGCGCGAGCTGTGGCTGGCCGGGGCCTACGCGGCGACCGTCAAACCTGAAGCCGTGGTCGCCCTGGCCGCCGACCCGGCCGTCGGTCGCATCTGGCTGGACGATCAACTCAGCCACGCCCACGGCGACATCGCACCAGACGACCCGCAAGTCGACGCCCAGGCCCTGGCCTGGCACCTCTCGCGTATCGCCGCCGATCAGGCCTGGGCCGAAGGATTCGACGGGACCGGTGTGCTCGTCGGCCACGTGGACACCGGTGTTTCCTACGATCACTCCGATCTGACCGCCGCCATGTGGGACGGCGGCGCCGAATACCCGAATCACGGCTGGGACGCGGTCGACGACGACGACGATCCCTACGACGGCGACATGAGCATCCATCACGGCACCCATACCGCCGGCCTGATCATCGGCGACGGCACCAGCGGCACCACCACCGGCGCCGCGCCCGGCGCCACACTGATGGCCCTGCGCGCGGTTCCCGGCTACTACACCGACCTGGTCGAAGCCATGCAGTTCGGCCTGGACCACGGTCCGGTCGACCTGTTCAGCATGAGCGCCGGCTGGGACAATCCCGCCGACGACCTCAAGCAGGCCAACCGCGCCAACGCCGACGTCCTGCTGGCCATGGGCATCCCCTGGGTCGCGTCGGCCGGCAACGGCGACAACTACGGCGGGCACTTTCCGCTGCCCCAGGACATCGGTTCGCCCGGTGACTGTCCCAATCCCTGGTATGGGACGGGCGGCCACTCGTCGATGATCACCGTGGGTGCCACCACCAATACCGATGTAGTGTGGTCCAGCTCTAGTATCGGGCCTACGCACTGGGGTATCACAGGTACCGACTATGACGATTACCCCTACCCACCCGGCCTGATGAAGCCTGACATCTCGGCACCTGGCGACAATGTTACTTCCACGCTGTCCAACAGCGGGTACGCAGCCTATTCGGGGACGAGTATGTCTTGTCCGTTGGTGGCGGGTGCGGTGGCGATCCTGTTGCAGGCTTCGCCCGGCGCGACGCCTGCGCTCATCGCCGAGACCCTGGAGATCGGCGCGACCGATATCGACGCCCTTGGGCGCGACAACAACTCGGGTGCTGGGCTGCTGAACATTTCGGCGGCGCTGGACACGATTCCGAGCATGGGCGTGGAAACGTTCATGGTCTACAACGACGGCGTGCTGCCGCTGGATATTACATCGGTGAGCTGGGGGGCGAGCTGGCTCGACGTGACGCCGACTTCGGGGCGGATCGATCCGGGGCTAACGCTGGTCATGCGGGCCACGTTCGATCCGGCGGGTGTAGCGGCCGGGTTACATACGGACGACATCGTTATTGTGTCGACCGACCCCGACTCGCCGCATGGGGTGTTGGCGCGGTTGGTTATTGGGGATCTTACAGGTGTGGGTGATACGCCTGTGCCGGTGGCCGCTCAGTTGAGCAACCATCCTAATCCGTTCAATCCGCGGACGACGCTTTGTTTCGACTTGGCTCGGGCTGGACAGGTCGAGTTGGGGATTTATGATCTGCAAGGGCGGCGGGTGCGGGTGCTGGTGTCGGAGGTGCTGGCGGCTGGGCATCATGAGGTGGCTTGGGACGGGTTGGATGAGCGGGGACGAGCTGTTTCGAGTGGGATGTACTTTGCTAGAGCCGGGATGCCGGGTGGTGTCAGTGCGGCCCGGAAGTTGATGCTTGTTCGGTGAGATTAACAGGATTTCGGTATCAGGACCTACTGATTAAGAGACAGTCAAACAAGGGGTGATGGTTGCAACGGAGGGGAAAATAAAATCAGAAAACGCGGCGACTGAGGAAGACCCAGTCCCCGGAACGCACCTGAACAGCGGGGATGACCTGTTCGCCGAGGGAGCGGCCGTTAGCGCCGACAAGGTCCACACGCAGATCGTATTCACCGGCGGGAAGGCTCAGACGGGCCATGGCGATGCCGTGGGGCAAGGTGAGCCAGCCGCGTGTGTCGGCCCGCTCGGTGGCGGCGCCCAGAAGATTGGCCAGTAGCCCGGCCACCTTGCCCTTGTCGTCGGCCACCTTCTTGGCCGCGAACTTGGTCAGGCCGCGGGCGATGGTCTTGAGCATGATCTTGTCGTAGTCGGCCGTGAACTGACGCGTGGCGCGGCCGGCCAGATCCTCCACCCGGACGGTGCGGATCTGACCGCCGACGGTCCCGCTACTCACCCGCGCGCCACTGACCAGCGGCGGGTCGTCCACAAGTTCGGGCAAGGCGATGCGCAGCCAGTAGGCAATATCCTTGCTGCGGCCGCCCCAGCCGTGATGATGGCGGTGATGCAGGGCGAGCGACCAGGCGTCGTAGTCGTCGTCGAAGTCGTCGGCCTTGAAGATGGGCAGATCCAGTTCGGCGGATTCGCGATGGGGCGCGTAGCCCAGTTCCAGGAAGACCACGACCTCGCCGGTTTCGTCGGTCGGTTCGGAGTCGCTCGGAATCAGATCGGGATATTGCGTCCGAAGATCTTCGATCTCTCTTGAGAAGCCAAGACGACGACCGGTCCGCAAGAGGTCCTCTCCCAGCCACGGCGGCGATTCGAGCGCCAGGGCGCCCTTGGCGTCGGCATAGGCCGCGGCGGCATTCTGATAAGCGATGAAAGCCTCATTGGTCTCCCCGCCCCACTCGTGGATCATGCCGCGCAGGTAGTGCAGGAAGGCGTTGTTGTCCAGGACCGCGTCGCGCTCGCCGTCCTCGCGGGCGGACGCGGCGATGTCGGCCCATTCGCGCAGCTGGATCTCCGCCTTGCGGGCTTCCACGAGCGCTTCGCCACACTCGCCGAGGTAGACGTAGTTCAGGGAGCGATAATACGGCACCATGGCCAGTTCGTAGGGCGTGGCACGGTAGTCGATGGCGCCGTCGCTGGTCACCAGGGAGATAACCGCCTGGCTCACGCTGCGGGTGTATAGATCGGCCGCCAACAGCTCCGCCTCGTCGAAGACGTCGTTGGACTCGTCCCACCGGTCCGCGTAGTGCAGGACCAACGCCCGCTCCAGCAGGTTGAGCAGACGGTCGTGTCCCTTGGCGCCGTCCTCGATAACCTTCAGGGCGGCCTCGTAATCACCGCCGGCCAGATCGGCTCGCAGCATACGATTGCGCTCGACGTAGGTGGAGCAGC
Source organism: uncultured Fibrobacteraceae bacterium (assembly GCA_964476155.1). Classification (GTDB taxonomy): domain Bacteria; phylum Krumholzibacteriota; class Krumholzibacteriia; order LZORAL124-64-63; family LZORAL124-64-63; genus JAHIYU01. The sequence continues at coordinate 51,330 of CAYYYS010000006.1, read as the reverse complement.
CGGTCAGGCACGATCCCGCCAGGAGCAGGAGAAGAAACGCGGCCACGACCAGCAGCGTGATGGGTCGGCGGGTCGTGGCCGGTCTGCGCATGTGAGCCGTATTGATCACGGACGGTAGCCGTCCCGGCTCACGTACTTCTTGATCTTCTTGAAGCCGGCCCAGGCCTTGGTGTTGTCCTCGAGGTCGATGAGGTACACGTCGACCTGATAGAACTTCACCTCGTCGCCTTCCGCGCGGTCGATGATGGTGTTGACCGACCCGAGCATCATGTAGTCGGCGCCCAGTTCGCGGCCCCACTGCTTCATGGATTCCTCGGAGGAATACTGCTGCTGGTCGGCGCGCTCGTCGCGCAACTGATCACGCTGCTCGGCGGTGGCGACCATGCGCACGCGGCCCGAGTTGATGAAGGCGCGTTCCACGTCGGCCATGAAGGGCTCGACGGGGATGTGCTCCGCCGACTTGTTGACGATGTCGCCCACGATCACCGCGGGCTTCTTGCCTTGGGCCAGCAGGTGATTCTCCACCCAGGGGCTCGACGTCGCCTGGGCGATGAGCTCCTCGGCCACCATCCGGCTGTCGGCGTCGTTCCAGCGCCCGGACAGGTCGATAGTGGTGTCGGTGTCGATGCGCGTGACGGCCTTGCCGCCGCCGCAACCGGCCAGCATCACCAGGGCTGCAAGCAGTGAAGCCGTTGTGAGCAGATACGTTAGCCTATGGATTCGCACGACTCTCTCCTTTGGTCACGGGACCGATTGCGTCGTCCCATCCTACGGACACCCCTAATCCAGGATGCCCACTATTGTGGTCGAAACAGGGCTTTGAAACACACGAGGGTGCTTATGATCAAGATGCGGGCCAGTTCAGGATGAGATATTGTGGTGCGCCCCCGCACGGTGCAGTATAGCGGGGATCGCACCCTGTACCAATGGAGAATGGACGATGACCGACGGACGACGATTCCTGCTGACCAACGCCGCGCCCCTGGTGACCATGGACGACGAGCGCCGCGTACTCGAGACCGGTTGGGTGGCCGCAACCAACGGCCTGATCACCGCGGTCGGTGCGGGCGACCCGCCGCCCGAGATCGACGGCGCCCCCCTCGACGCCCACGAGCGTCTCGACGCCAAGGGCTGCGTAGTGCTGCCCGGCTTGATCAACACCCACCACCATCTCTATCAGACCCGCACCCGGGCCTGGCCCGGCGCCGTGGACGCGGAGCTCTTCGACTGGTTGCGCACCCTCTACCCCGTATGGGCCAAGTTGCGCGACATCGACTTCCACGAAGCGGCCCTGGTGGGCTGCCGCGAACTGCTGCGCAGCGGCTGCACCACGACGACCGACCACCAGTACCTCTTTCCGCGCGACGCGTCGCCCGAGCTGATCGACATCACCATCGAGGCCGCCCGCGAAGCCGGCATCCGTTTCCACCCGACGCGCGGCAGCATGTCCCGTTCACAGAAGGACGGGGGCCTGCCGCCCGACTCGGTCGTCCAGACTCACGACACCATCCTGGCCGACAGCGAGCGTGTCATCGCCAAATACCACGACCCCACGCCCGGCGCCATGACCCGCATCGCCCTGGCGCCCTGCTCCCCTTTCTCGGTCACACCCGAGCTGTTGCGCGACACGGCCGAGCTCGCCCGCAAACACGGCGTGCGACTGCACACGCACCTGTCCGAGACACGCGACGAGGACGCCTACTGCCGCGAAACCTACGGGATGCGACCGGTGGATCTGCTCGAAGACACAGGCTGGCTGGCCGACGATGTCTGGCTGGCCCACGGCATCTGGTTCGACGAGGGCGAGGTCAAGCGGCTCGGTGCCGCGGGTGTGGCCGTCGCTCATTGCCCCACTTCGAACATGCGACTTGGATCGGGCATCTGCCGGGTGCGTGAACTGCAGGCGGCCGGCTCGCCGGTGGGACTGGCCGTGGACGGGTCGGCCAGCAACGACAGCTCCGACCTGTTGGCGGAGTTGCGTCAATGCCTGCTGCTGCACCGGGTGCTGGGAGGCGCCGCGGCGATGACCGTCCAGGAAGTCCTGGAGATGGCGACCCTGGGCGGAGCGGCCTGCCTGGGCCGCTACGACATCGGCGCTGTGGAACCCGGTCGCGTCTGCGATCTGGCGCTGTTCGACCTGGACGATCCGGCCTATGACCGCGTGGGCGACCTTGTGGCGGCTCTGCTGCTGTGCCGTCCGACGCAGGCGAAAATCGTCGTGGTGGACGGAAAAATCGTCCCCTGCTGATCAGGGTCTAGCAGGCTGTCGAGGAGAGAGCCGCCACGATCATCCCGATCGTGGCGGCTTATCTATTAGGAATAATCCCCGCGCTTGAAGATCCAGAACCCCAGCCCCGAACACCCAAGCCCCACGAGGACCGGGTATACCATGGCCCAGGCCAGATAACCGGTATACCCGAAGTTGTCCAGGATCACATAGGCCGCCGGGCCGAGCAGCACAAGCTGCGGATCGAAGAGCAGCATGGCCGCGGTCCGGAACGACTGCATGGGATTGAGCAGGGAGATCGCCACTGCGGATTCGGCGGGCAGCCCCTCCTTGATCAGGGCACCCAGCAGGATCAGGTCCAGGAACAGCAGCAGGAAGAGCCAGGTGAGAAAGGCGGCCGCCTGGGCCACGTCCGTCGATCGAGACAGGGTCGAGATGAGCATGCCGATGCCGAGAAAACACCAGGCCAGCGAGGCCAGCAGGCCGGAATAGAACAGTATGTCCACCCAGGGAATCGTCACGCCCTTGACCGCCCCGTAGGCCACGGCCATCACCATCGCGCCGAAGACCGGCATGAAGATCACCAGGAAGCGCCCCAACAGCTTGCCCCAGTACCAGGCCCCGATACCCACCGGCAGCGCCAGGATGTACTCGAAGATGCCCGCCTCGCGATCACCGACCACCGATCGCACCGTCGTGATGAGCATGAAGATGGGCAGGATCGCCATGGTGATCTGCAGGTACGTCACCAGCAGACGGGAGAGCCCGGTAAAACCCATGATCCGCGATTCGGTGAGTCCGGACAGGAACAGCCCGACCATCACACCGCCGAAAACAATCGTGTACACGAAGAACCACCGCGCGCGCAGCGATTCGCCGATGTCGGCCTGGGCCAGCTGAATAAGCTGCTTCACGTGATTGCCACCGTTCTCAATGGGCCATTTGCTTGCGGGCGTAGATGTGCGCGACCGCCTGATCGTAATTCAGGGCACCCTCGGAGGTGTCCGTCTGGGCGCCGAGGCCAAAGTCCATGGGCGTGGTCTTGCCATCGATGTACGAGGAGGTGAACGCGTCGATCCACGTGCCGTCTTGCCAGTCGGTGACCCACATCTCGGTGCGGGGATCCGACTTCCAGTCCTGCTTGTCCAGCCAGAAGACCGCACAGCCGAGGTCGTCGAAGAGATAGAGCTTGGTCTTTTCCCCGGTCGGGCCGCCGCGGACCTGGGCTGCGTAGTGGGGGTCGCTGACGGCCATCACGCAGCGGGCGCAGGTGTCACGATCCCAGTGCACATCACCCGGACCGGTCTCGGGGCCTCCGGAACAGCCGATCAAAACCGCGGCCAGGGTCAACAAGGCGATGCAGGTCAGTGTCTTCATGGTTACTCCTTCATTTCGACGCCGTGCAAAGAGGCGGCGTACCGGGACAACATACCCAGAAAGCGTAGCCGATCGGGGCCGGCTACCTGTCCCCGCCAGACCATGGCGGAGTCGTCACCCGTGAATTTCCAGTCGGCCACCGCCTTGGCAAACGCGGCGTTGGCCTGGTTCAGCTCGATCCGGCACGCGAACACTCCGGCCATGTCGACCCGGTCGTCCACGTGGTCGTTCAGCACGACATGTCCGCGATCCAGTTCGACCACGCGGTTGACAAGCGAAGCGACCTCGTCGAGGCGGTGGCTGGATATGATCATCGAGACCCGCTCCAGACGCTCGGCCAGCAACCCGAAGAACACCTGACGGGCCATGGGGTCGAGGTTGGCGGCGGGTTCGTCCATGATCAGCAGTTCGGTCTCCCGACCGAGGGCGATGGCGATCAGCAGTTTTTGTTTTTCCCCGCCGGAGAGCTTGACGAAGGGACGGCGGCGGAAACCCGACACGTCCAGGCCGAGCTGCTCGGCCACCGTATTCATGCGGACCGGATCGCTGTCGCAGAACCGGGCGGCGAAGGCGACGAGCTCGCCGACGGTCATCTTGAGCGGCGGGGGAAGCTGAGGGACAAAGCCGATACCCTTCAGGACCTGCGCGCGATGCTCGCGCGGAACCAGGCCGTTGAAGGTGACCCGTCCGCCGTGGGTATACTCGCCCAGCAGACAGCGGATGAGCGTCGTCTTGCCGGCACCGTTGGCACCCACCAGGGCGATGCGATCCCCGCGCGCGATCTGAAGGTCGACACCGTCGAGCACGCGCGTGCGTCGGAACGATTTGCTGAGTTGTTCGCAGCGGATCACGTCTACTTCCCCATCACCTTGAATGTGTACGACAATGCGCCGGTCGGACAAACGTCGATGCAGCGTCCGCAGCGCGTGCAATCCGCGCCGGTGGTGGCCTTGAGGGTCCGCCCCCGGCCCTTGATGGTGCTATTCAGCACGTGCGGCACGAGGCACACCTGGCGACAGGCCCCGTCATAGAAACACTTACTCAGCTCATGGGTCACCTTCAGCGGCGAGGTGACGCCGACGAGTCCGTACGTCAACCCGATGGGACAAACGCAGCGACACCAGGCGCGTCGCGAGTACAGGATCTCGAAGACCAGGATCGCCTGGACCCAAAGCGCGGCGAGGCCGGGCCCGTAGATGAGCGCGCGGCTGAGAATACCCGTCGGCGAGATGGTCTCGTAAACGGTGTAGCCGGTGACGAAGGCCAAAACGGCGAAGACCAGCCAGAGCCAGGTCCGGGCCCGGCGGTCGAAGGTGTGATGCTTGACGAGCTTCTTCGCGGCCAGCTTCACGTGGAGGATCTCCGCCCACTCGGACAAGAGGTGGTAGGGGCAAACCCAGGAGCAGAAGGTCCGACCGCCGAGCAACCACCAGAGAATGAAGACCGTGACGATGCCGATCAGCAGGTTGATCAGGATCTGCTTGAAGGCGAGCATCACCTGCAGCGCGGCGTTGAGATCGGCCATGTGGAAACCGACGAAGCGCGACCCGGTCAGCGCCCCTTCGAGCAGCTGGATATCCAACTTATAGGACAGGACGAAGAGCAGGTTCACGGCGATCAGCACGGCCCAGCGGATGCGGCGCCATTTCTGGGGACTGGACGCCTTCTTGCGGCGCTCGTCCATGATGTGCTGCGACAACTCGCGATCCCGTTTGGCGGTCTTTTCCTCGTGGACCGCCTGCGCCTTGGCGGAGATCTCCCCCGACTGGGGCTTGCGAGGGTCACGGCCCAGCAGGGTGGCGAAGGATTCGATCAGGCCCTTCAAGCGCACACCCCCCGTCCGCTGTCGTCCATCACGATGACGCCCGGTTCGGCGGGACAGATCATCTCGCAGACACCGCAACCGACACAGCCGGCGAGTATCTCCGGTGTGTACGTCATGCGGCCGTCCACTACACCCGTCTCCACCAGGCGGATGGCTGGTTCGGGCGGGCACTGGTTCGGATCGCCGGCCGGCGGCTTGCCGTCCTCGCACTGGGCGATGCGGATCTCGATGGGGCATTGCCGCACGCAGAGGTCGCAGACCTCGAGGTCGTAGGGATGATCGCTGACCGGGATGGGATTCCAGCGATCAACGTCTTCGTAGCGCAACTTGCCCTTGAATCCGGCACCACGGGCCGAGCCCTTGAAGCCCTCCCCCCGCATGGCGAGGCAGCGGTCGGGGCGTTCGATCTTCGCCACCGCCATCCGGGCCTCGTGGGGATAGTTGATGTGGTGAGTCAGGGCCCCGGTGGGACAGGCCAGCACGCATTGCAGGCCGTCGCAGGAAAAGTCGCAGGCCTGTGCCCGGGAATCGATGTACGGAACGCCGTTCCCGAAACCGTCGAGCAGATCGGCGACCTTGATCGCCTCTACCGGACAGACCTGAACACACTGGCCGCACTTGATGCACGAGGCCAGGAAATCGTCCTCGAGCAGAGCACCGGGTGGACGCAGCCGCTTGACCCAGCCCTTGATCACGGGGACGACACCCAGCAGCGAGGCGCCCACGAATCCCGAGGCCAGCAACATTGTGCGCAGGATATCCCTGCGTGAGGGGCGGGGCGGTTTCCGTTCGGAAGTCTTATTGTCAGCGATCATGAGTTTCGAGGGTCGGGATCATCGGTGAGGCGCCGCCTCCCTTTGTCCCGATCGTTCCCTCGTCCTCCTTCCTCATCCTGGGCGCATCGTCTCTGACCAGCAGGTCGGGTTCAGAGAACGGCGCCAGTCTCTCCAGGAAATCCAGGGTCTCCAGCAAGGGCGACCCCTTGAAGAACTGGGCGAAAGGCTTATCTCGCCAGATGCGGTCGGCGTACGCGTAGATCTCATGGGGCGTATCGCCGATGCCGTCCCCATCGCGATCGAAACCGGCATAGTCGGCCCAGTAGTTACCGTTCCAGACGTTGCGGTTGGCGGTCATGCCGCCACCGACGAAGACCTGGGTCAGATTATCCGCGATCCGGTTGTTGACGAAAATATTACCCGTCCAGTCGTTGAGAAACCGGATACCGATACCGTTGTAGGCGATGAGGTTGTTCTCGAAACGATTGACGGTGTCGGGCTGGTAAGGCGACACGTCGATGTAGAGACCGCTGGCGCAGTAGAGAATCTCGTTGTTCTCGATGATCAGCTCCGAAGTCTCCTTGAAGCCGATGCCCACGCCGGTGGGCCCCGCGGCGTGCGCGATGGTGTTGTTGCGAACGATGATGCCGTCGCTGTACATCAGGAAGATGCCCACGGCGTTATTGTAATACTCGTTGTCTTCCACAAGATTGTATTTCGAATACATGAAGTGGAGCGAGTAACGACTGTTGGACAGTTTGTTGCCGCGGATCTCGTTGTTCGACGAGTACCAGACCACCATGTCCCGCACGCCGGTGCAGACGTTGTCGGTGATCTTGTTGTGAAAGCTGTACCAGAGACGAACGGCGTCGCCCTTTTGACCCAGATCAAAGTCCTTGGAACTGATGTGGTTGCGCCGCACGATGCAGTGCTCCGACTGCTGCAGATCGACACCGAACAGACAGTTGTCGATGACGCAATCCTTGACCACGTTGAAATTGCCGCGCACCTGCACGCCGGAATCGAGGTCGTTGTATGATTTGCCCGAGTTGGTCAGATGCAGCCCCTTGATGGTCACGCCGTCGGACTCGATAACGATCACGGACCCCTTGCCGCCGCTGTCGATCCTCACCCAGCCGCCGCCGTCGATGGTCATGGACCGCGACACCACCACGGGACCAGCGTAAATACCGGCCTCGGGCGTCAGGGTACCGTTGGTCGCGGTGGCATCGACAAGGGCCTGGAAGGACGGAAGGTCCGCGGCGAAAAGCCGCGGACCAATCAGCAGGAAAAGCAGCGGAATCAGACTCCGCAAAACGGGTCTACTCGTCGCCGACATCGCGTTCCTGACGGAAACGCAGGTACGCTGCGACAGCCAGCAACGCCGCGAACAACACGATCAACCAGAAACCGAGAGACGGATAGGAGTTGGTCGTAAACTGGGCGACCTTGCCCTGGCCGAACGCGGTCGGCATGAACGGTTTGAGGGAGAAGGCCCCCATCTCGTTCATGTTGTGACCGTACCACCACAGCCACGCGCTGTATTCGACCAGGAAGAGTACGGGCAGGGAGATGGGCGCCAGCAACAGCACCTTGTCGAAGAATCCGCCGGGTTTGCGGGCGAAAACCACAAGCACGATCATCAGGGCGATGATACCCCAGAACAGGACATTGCCCGTGTTGACCATCCTGCCGACCATTGTCTCGAGCGGCGCCGCTTCACGGAAGTACCGACCCAAGCTGATCTCGTAATGCCAGCCCAGGAGCTGTTTCCCCTGGCCGGTCCATTCCTGGGCCCCGCCGGGGCGATTTCTCTGGTAGGCCTCGAAGGCATCTTGCAGGTAGGCGATGCTCTTCTCCTTGTCCCCGAGAGCGTCCTGATCGACGGCTTCGGGTTCCACCGGCTCCTGGTCGGCGGGGCTCTCCTCGAGCGAAGCCCGCAACTTGGCAATCAGGGCCTCGGCCGCACTCAACGGCTCATCTTCCGCTACATCCTCAACGGTTTCGCCCATCACGGTGATACGTCCATCGAGGTATCTGTCGCTGTGATACTTGATCCCGCCGTCGCCGTACCAGGTCAGCCCCATCCAGACGGCCAGCCCGCCGAAGCCAACGACCATGACGATGGTCCGGATCATGGGCCTGGTCACGATGTGAGCGATCAGCATCACGCCGACCAGCGCGACCAGAAAGATCGAGAAGAAGAGCTCGACCGGCGCGCCCGAAGCGATGGGATACATGCCTACATAGTGGTTGATCGTATCCATCTCGTGGACGCACTCCAGGGCCTCTTCCGACTGGATCTCGGCCTTCTCCATCAACCGGCAACCGTTGAAGATGCCGTTGAAGTGGAAAAGGATCCGCACCCCGTCGGGGAAAGCCTCTTCCGGATAATTCGGGGCCTCTAGCGAGACCCACCAGGTCGGCGAGTTGTAGATCGGGAAAAGGAGACCCACCGCGATCACGACCAGCAAACTGCTGATGATGACCTTGCCGCTCTTGCCGTTCATACCGATCCCTTTCTTGGCTGACGCATCCCGTGGATGCGCACCAGACATTGCGGAGTCGTGGCGACACGGGCCGGATGCGACCGGCCAGACGACGCTAGTCGAAGTCCGGGTTAAGCCAGTCCGCGGACGGCGCCAGCTTCTCTGTGGGCACGGGAATGCGCGACACGTAGTTGATCACTCGCTTCATGTCCGCATCGGAGAAGTTGGCGATCTGCTTGACCATGTCGGGATTGGCGTTGCGGCGCTTGCCGTCGCGGATCCACTCGAACTGGCGCAGCATGTACAGGTAGTGCTGACCCTGGATCAAGGGATAGAACTTATCGGGCATGCCCTCGCCCGTTGGGCCGTGGCATTCCACGCAGTTGTCCTTGTAGAGCTTTTCGCCCTGGGCGAACTCGGGGGTACCGGCGGCCCAAGCCCCCTGGCCGTTGGCCGGGTTCATGGGCAACTGGGCGATGTAGGCGGAGACGTCGGACAGGGCTTTGGGGCCGCCGATGGCCTCGGGCAAGGCGAACGGGTACATGGTGGGGTTGTCGCGGTTCAACGCGCGAATATCCTGCAGCTGTTTGATGGCCACCTCGCGGCTCTGGCCGGCCAGCTGCGGGAAGGTACCGTCCGGAGTGCCCCAACCTTCGGTCAGGTGGCAGGCCGCGCAGACCTCGTAAACGATCATGCCGTTTTCGAGATCGATCTCCATGTCCATGGCCTCGTCCATCTCGCCGCCCTCTTCGTTCCAGGCCAGAGCGAGCTGCTCGGACGCAAGCATCATCACGGCGACCATCATCAACATCATGATTTTCTTCATTGTCATTCCTCCGCGATCAAGTCCGCCTCGTCAACGAGACGGCTCGGGTGGTTGTTCGCGACTCGTCGAGCGCGGTGATCACCTGGGCAGCGAGGCGATAAACTGGGCCAGTTGGGCCATTTCATCGTCGTTCACCAGGTGCATCACGCCCTTCATGCCGGCGACGGCCATGCCGTTGGCGCGAGCGCCGCTCTTGATGTCCTTCATTTGCTGTAAAGCGTATTCCGCGGTGTGTCCGGCGATCTTGGGGTATGCGGCCAGGATCGGGGTGACCGCGTCCGCTCCATGACAGGCGGTGCAGGTCTTGGTCTTGTAGAGCTTGGCGCCGGGGGATTCGGGATCCGGACTGCCGGTGCCGACAGGGGCGTCGCCGCCGAGTTCGGTGGCGATGTAGGCCGCGAGGATAGCGAGCTCCTCGTCGGTGACGTTTTCGATGATGGGCTTCATGGCGGCACTCTGGCCGTTGGCGCGGTCGCCGCTCCTGATGTCCATCATCTGCTTCAGCGCGTACTGTTCGCCCTGGCGCGCGATCACGGGATACGAGGGCAACAGGGCGTGGATTCCATCGTCGCCATGGCAGGTATTGCAGGTCTTGTCCCGGTAGAGCTGGGCGCCCACGGACAGGGGCTCGGCTTCCTCGACCGCAGCGGCCAGTCCCTGGCGCGCGCGGGCTTCGGCAATGCGCTCGGCCCGATCGGCGCATTCGCATCCGGTCAGGAATACGGACGTCACCAGGCACGAAAGAAAAGCGATCGTCTTGAGGTCGCGAGTCATGACCAACATCCTCCACGTCATGGAACACAACGGGCTCCAGAGCACATGCCCCGAAGCCCGTTGTGAGAGTAACCGACTATACAAGCAGCTGCCACACTATTTGACTTCCACGGCGCCGTGCTCGTCCAGGAACGTCTTGGCGCGCAGACCCAGGTCAGCGGTCTTGACCTGATACTGCCACCACTGGTTCGCCCAGAGCATGGCGTTCTGGTAGTCGCCTTCGACTGCCGCAGCCTCGGACTTGGCCTTCGCTTCCGCCGCGAAACCGAGCTGGTCGGTTGCATCCTCGACCAGGGCGACGACGGTCGGGAAGTCCTGGTAGTTGCGGCTGGTGATGTAGCCCACAACCATGTTGATGACATCCTGGGTTGCCACGTTGGTCGCCACCTGGGCCTCGTAATCGGCCTTGGTGTAGGTAGTGCCTTCCTCCATCTCTACGTCCTTGGCCACGTAGCCCTTGGGCTGGACCAGGAGGTAACCCTGCATCTCGAGATGCAGCGCCGAGCAGAACTCGGTGCAGTAGTAGGGGTACACACCGGGCTTTTCGGCCGTGAAGGTCGTCGAGGCGGTCTTGCCGGGCTCGACGGACAGCTGGACGTTCTGACCGTACATGGCGAAGCCGTGAACCTCGTCCTCGGCGCGCTCGAGGTTGGTCAGGTGGATGGATACCACATCGCCCTCGGTAACCTCGATGATCTCGGGCGTAATGTGCGAGCGGATGAGAGTGCCGTAGACATGGACGCGGTTACCGTCGCGCTCGACCTTTTCACGACCGGCGCGAACCCTGTACGGCGACCTCTGGTCGGTACGGCTGTCCCAACCCGTCTTGTAGTTGATGACGGGCTGCAGCTTGTCCGCTCTGATGGCCACGGCGTAATGTGGCTCACCCAGGGGCAACGGCATGTCGTACAACAACTGCATCTTGCTGCCGCTGATGTCGATCAACTGGTGGTTCTGCGGATGCAGGGGACCCACCGGGTTGAAGCGGTCGATGGACAGCTTGTTCAACGCCACCAGATACTTGCCGTCGGGAGTCTTGGAATCCCCCTCCATCGTCATCAAGTGACCGACGTTGTAGTGGATGGGAATGGTGTCGAGGATCTGACCGGTGCGGAAGTTCCACTTGGTGATCTGTGAATCGACGTAGATCGACGTGTAGCAGACCCCATCCTCGGAGTCGAACTGGGTGTGCAAGGGCCCCAGACCCACGTTGACCGACCTCTCCAGGGCGACGTCCAGGGCGATGATCGGCAGCCCGTATTCGTCGTAACCCTCGAAGTTCTTGTCGGCGACGGCCTGCATGATCTTCTCGAAACTGTAGACCCAGGCGTGCGAGTCCAGCTTACCGGAAACGATGATGAATTGACCGTCAGGCGTGACGTCGCAGCCGTGGGGGCTCTTGGGCTCGGGAACCAGGAACATCAACTCTTCCTCGATCGCCTGTTCCATGGTGATCAGGTAGGCACCGTTGACCTTCGCGACCTTGCCGGCCTTCACCAGCTCGGCGGCCTTGCGCCAGTTGGTCACATGCAGGAAGTCGGTGTCCTTGGCGGAGCAACCGGCCTCGAAGGGCGGGCGACCGCGCTCGATACCACCCACGTAGCGCTCCGAGCAGAAGGAGTTCGTGAAACCCCAACCGTTACTCGGGCCCTTGCCCGCGTCACAAATATCCTGGCTGTAGGGGGGCATCTCGAAGGTGAAGGATTCGTCGGCGACCAGACGGCCGATCTCGCGATTGAACTTCCAGTAGGTCAAGCCGCCACGGTACTTGTCGTTGAATTCCTCCAAAGGTACGAAATCGCTCGAGAAAGGCGCGGCGTACTGGGACGGCTCCATCACGTATTCGGTGTTCGGCGTCACGAAGGCGCCACCGTGGTTCGACTTGAAGAAAGGGTTCACCACGATCTGTTTGGTCTCGAAGTCGTGCAGGTCGACCACGGCGAGACGGGGATTGGCCTTGTCGTTGATGAAGAGATAACGACCGTCGTATTCGCCGTCGGTTTCCGAAATGGCGGGGTGATGCGTATCACCGAAGGTGATGTCCTTGCCCTGGATCCTGCCCTGAGCCAGAACGGCCTTTGACTCATCGTCGAAGCCGTACCCCTGCCAAGGCTCCGGGGTGAACACGGCCACGTATTTCAGGATGCGCATGGACGGAACACCGTAGACGATAACCTGTCCGCTCTGACCACCGGAACTGAACACCATGTACTCATCGCGACCGCCGGTGGGCGTGTAGGTCTTCGCCGCCGCCAGCACGTCCTTCTCGGTGAGTCCGCGCTCTTCCATCACCTTCTGCAAGGTCGATTGGGCCAGGATGGGACTGCCGATAGTCATGGCGATCAACAGTGTGAGAAGAAAGAGTGCAAACATGCGATGGGACTTCATCGTGCCCTCCCGTGAAGTAGGTTGGCCAAAGTGAGCGGCGTTTCCAGATCAAGAGCGAATTGGTGTGGATGACAAGAGTGCTTGGTCGAAATCATATTTCGCAGCGCACGAAGTATATCCCGATAATCGGTAGATGTCATCCGGTTTAACCTAGTCGAAAGTATACCTCAACGTATGATTTACAAGCAACAAAAACCCGTGCTACGAATGGCCGATCGAAGCCCCAGATGCGTTAATTGCACAACCTGTTGTAATTAAAGCAGATCACTCCGCGGCTGGATGTCCCGGCTGCCATTCCGGAGTCGCAGCGGACCAGGGATTGGCCTCGGCGCGCGATCCCCGGGTCAAGGACCGGACGAGATTGAACATCACAATCGCCAGTCCAGACAGCAGCACGTAGATCCCCACCACGGAGATGGAGTGGAGTCCGATCATGTCGGCCGGCACGGTATGAGTGCCCTGGGGCAGGCCGCGCGTGCCCATGATGATCTGCGGGAAAAAGGCCAGATTCAAACCCACCAGGTACAAGACCCCGCTCACACGACCGAGCAACGGATCGTAGTTGCGACCGGCGATCAGGGGCCACCAGAAATGCAGTCCGGCCAGCAAGGCGGTGACGACGCCACCCATCATGACATAGTGGATATAGGCGGTGGTGAACAGGGTCGAGGCCAGATACGCCCCCACAGACGGATTCAGCAGAAAGAGGCCCAAGGCTCCGCCGATGCCGCCGTTCAGCAGGAAGGCCAGGGTAAAGGTCGTGGGCGCCGCACAGAAGATGGCGCCGCGGGACAAGGTGGCCAGCCAGCAGTAGGTGATCAGGGCCACGGGGATCACCGTCAGCAGAGCCACGACGCTGAAGGAGAAACCGATCCCGGCGTCCTGGCCGGAACCGATCAGGTGTGTCCCCCAGCTCGCGAACCCGATGGCCGGCAGCGAGACCATGGACCAGACCACGATCCGGTAACCCGTCAGGGTCTTGCGGCTGATGCCGGCGATGACGTCGGTGATGACGCCGATCGCGGGCAGGATGGCGAAGAAGGCGGCCGGCGTGGTCACGAACCAGAAGGCGTTTTGCCACAGAAGCGGATCGGCCTGGCCGGCGAAGGGTCCCCGGCCCGTGACGTTGGCCACGGCCAGCAGGGCGATGATGACCGCGAACACGACCCCGGTAATCACCAATACATATGAGGTCAGGTAGAGAGACCAGGACAGGATGGGCATGTCGAAAAAGCCCGCCCCCGCCACACGGTTGCGATGCACCGTGCTGATGATGTTGACGCCCGTGGAGACCCAGCTGAGGGCGACGAGCGCCAGGCCGGCGGCCATGAAGCTCAGGGAGCCGCCATCGATCAGGGCGTAGGGCGTGTTGAACGTCCAGCCCGTGCCGACCGGGTACTTCACCATGGACGCGAGCACGAGGATCGTGCCAAGGGCGAAGACCCCGAAACTGCCGCGCGACAGTTTCGGCATGGCCATATCGGCGGCACCGAGTTGCAGCGGCAAAAGGAAGTAGCCGAGCACCGAAGGAATGACAGGCACCAGGAACATGAAGACCATGATCACGCCGTGATAGGTCAACATCCGGTCGAGTACCGGCTGATCGATCTCACCGCCGGAAGACATTTCCAGGGGCATGAAAGCGGCCATGATGGCAGCCAGCAGAAACAGGCTCATGGTCCAGCCCAGGTACATCATCGCGATCGACTTGTGGTTGCGGGCGACGGACAGGCCCGCCGTGGCACCGTCGTTCATCTAGTTCCCCTCCTGGTCGGCAGCGGCATGGCTGGACAGGGTCTTGAACCACTCGGTGATGGCTTCGATCTCGCGGTCGGTGATGGTGCCCTCGTAGGGTGTCATCACGGGCTCGTAGCCGACGATCACCGACACGTTGGGCGTCAGGATCGACTCCCTGACGTAGGCGACATCGACGACCACGTCCACGCCTTCATGGGTCGGGAAGGTATTGCCGAACATATCCAGGAACGACGGACCGACACGCTTGGAGCCATCGATGCTGTGACAAGCGGCGCAACCCTTGCGGTTGTAGAGCAACTCGCCGACTTCCGGCAGACTCCGGCCGGCAAAGATGTCGGAGACGGATTGCTGCCAGGCCTCGAAGTCCTCGGGACGATGAACGATCAGGGCGGTGTGCATGTCCGCGTACCACTCGCCGCTGTAGGTGCTGCTGCGTATAACGAAGGTGTCGGGCATATCAGCCTTGAACCAGGCTCGCGTGGTGCGGCCGGGCAGGATGCCCTGGTTGATGCGCAGGGCGGGTATGGACAAGGAGTGGGCCACGTCGGCTGAACTCAGGTTGAGGACGACCGGCTTGTTCATGGCCACATGCAGGGTGTCGGCCATGTGGCCGTCGTCGTAGGTGAATGTCCAATCCCACTGCTTCGCCGTGACGTCGATGACCTCTGCTCCATAGGGAGGCACGTTGCGATCCAGAAAGCCGCAGAAATACGACGTGAAGGCGAAATAGGCCAGACCGACCGCGGCCAGAACCCACAAGGCCAGCAAGCCGGGATTCGCGGCGCCGGTCGCAGCAGCCTCGAGGTTCGCTTCGCGGCGCCGGAACTGGATGACGAACGTCACGGCCAGCCCGAACACGAGGACCACGGCAAAGATCGCGACCACCAGGATGTTGCTGAACGCCTTGTCCAACCAATACGCCTGGGGGGACGCTTCCGCAGGAAACCAGGCCGACACGCTGCCGGCGCCGAGGAAGTGCATTGCTCCACTCAAGATCTTGATTCCTTTCGCGCCGACGTCAGTGCTTTGTCAAACTCAGAATGGCGGGTTTGACAAAGCACTAAGGCTGCGACGGTTCGGCTTGGGATCGTTCGACCAAAACTTTCATGGCCGCTTCGATAGGCATACACACGACGCCCTGCTCCTCGTCGATCCATCTGACACCCTCGTTCAAGCGGGCCTGTTGCTCGGCCAGGGCCTGTTCCAAAACGGGGTCGTCTGGCGTCAACGTCTTGTACTCTGTTTCGACGGCCAGCGCCGCCTGGAACCCGCCTTGCAGAAACAGGACCACGGCAAAGAGACAAGCCGCCGCGGCGAGCGTGCACACCACGATCGCGGGCGCTTTGGAACCGACTTTCACGAATGACATCTTGGCCTCTCTAAGCGTTCTCGAATTTCAGGGACCCTTCCAGACGCGGATCCCGGGTCGGCACCAGCGAACGGCCCATGGCCAGACGGGTCACCGCGGCGAACCAGAGGCCGCCGACACCCAGGAAACCGGTCAGGTCCATGGGACTGATCACGAAGCTCTCGCTGTACTCGGGCATGACCACCCAGTAGAGATTCAGCCAATGGGCGGCAACCAACCAGAAAGCCCAGAAGGCCATCATCTTGCGATTGCGTTTGGCGTAGCGAGACATGAGGCCGCAGAAGGGCAACAGCCAGGTCGCGAAGACCGTCGCCAGACCCACCCAGCCCCAGCCGTTCTGCGAGCGCAGCAGGTACCAGCCGGTCTCCTCGGGAATGTTGGCGTACCAGTAGAGCATGTACTGGCTGAACGCGATGTAGCCCCAGAAGAACGTGAAGGCGAACATCAGCTTGCCGTAGTCGTGGAAGTGCTCGGGGCTGATGATGCGGGTCATCCGTCCGGTGTTCTGCAGACCCATCGTCACCAGGGTCAGTACGGCGAAAAAGCTGACGAAACCGCCCGACCAGTAGTAGACGCCGAACATGGTGCTGAACCACAGGTGGTCGACGCTCATGAGCAGGTCGAAAGCCGCCGCGGCGATGCTCAACGCGCAGGCCATGATCGCGAAACCGCTCATGTTCTCCATCTTGCGGGTGAGGCCCAGGTCGCCGGTGTCGTCCTGCTTCAGGGATTTGCGCCAGAAATACCAGGAGAACAGGGTCCACAGCACGAAGTAGATCACCCAGCGCGCCGAGAACCAGCCGCCGCTCAGGAAGGCCGCCTTGTGGGCGAGGCCGTGACTGCCGGCATTGGCGGGATCGGCCCAGCCGTAGATCTTGCCGGACAGCAGCAGGACCGGCACGGCCAGCACGAGCATCACGGGCATGACGGCGGCCATGACCTCGGCCATCCGCCGGACCACGATGCTCCACTCGGCCTTGGTCACGTACTGTAACGGCACAAAAATCAGGGCGCCGACGCTGATGCTCAGAAAGAACGCAAAGTTGACCAGATAGGAGAAGCCGAAGTGGGTCAGCCCGTCGTTCCGGCCCAGGCCCAGGACGACCGTGGCGGCCAGTCCGATCACGCCGATCGCGGCGCTGATCATGAACACCCGGCCGCCGAGACCGTCCAGCGTGGTCTTCGTGTCCGCCAAGGTGGGTATTTTGTGACTCGACAAGTCAATCTCCCCGTTGTGCGCCGGCCGTACACCGGCGTGAAGTCTATGTCGATCCCGTCAGCGTCCCAGAAGCGAGCGGTCGCTCTCGGTGACGTCATCGATGGTCGCGTTACGGGACAGCTGCAGCGCCCGCACGTAGGCCACGATCGCCCAGCGATCGTCGGGCTCGATCTGCGACGCGTGGGCCGGCATGGTCCGGATACCCTTGTTGATCGTGTTGTAGATGTGACCCGCCGGGCGGTCGATCACCGTCTGACTGGTCAGATCCGTGGGTGGCGTCCAGGTGCCTTCGGCCAGGGCTGCGGCCCGAGCGTGGACCAGTCCCTGGCCGTTGCCGCTGGCCCCGTGGCACGGAGCGCAGAAGATGTTGAAACGATCTCGACCACGGGCGAGCAGGTCGTGGCTTACCGGAACCGGCAGCCGTTCGGCGAAGACCGTGTCGCGCGTCGCGCCCTGATAGTAATCCTCGTCCTCGCGCAGCATCCCTCGCGCAACCGCACCCTCGGGATGTTGACGCATGGCCATCCCATCGGCGAAGAACGGGTTGGTCGACTGGGGCTTGAAGAAGGACTGGTCGTCCATGTCGGACACGACCTGTATGCGCGTGGTCGACTTGGTCGAATGGCGGGCCTTGTAGATCAGCCCGAGCGGAATCAGTGACAGTGCCGCGAGAAACAGCAGGACGTAGATGATCATTCGTGGCATGGGTCAGCCCTCCACCCTTTCTGCGCCGTCCTCCGCCGCATCGACGACCTCTTCGACCGCGAGGCCGCCCAGTGACTTCATGAAGTCGCGGGTGTCCTCCAGCTTGAACTTGGGATCACGCGCCTCGATCACGATGAAGAAGCTGTCCTGGGTGGCCCGTCTGAACCGTCGGTTCGAAAATAGCGGATGGTGCAGACGAGGCATTCCGTTCAGCCCCCACATACCAAAGAATGTGGCGAACGCGCTGAGCAGAACCGTCAGCTCGAAAATGATCGGAATGTTGGCGGGCAGACCGAACAGGGGCTTGCCCGAAATGATGAAGGGGTAGTCGACTGCGTTCATCCACCACTGCATGAGCACGGCCAGAACCAGGCCCGTCAGGCCGCCGGCCAGCACGATGAACGGCAGCTGGGTGCCCTTGATGCCCATGGCCTCATCCATGCCGTGGACCGGGAAAGGCGTGTGGACGTCCCAGTGCTTGAACCCTTTGTCCCGGCACTTCGTCGTCGCCTCGAACAGGAGGCTCGGCGAGTCGAATTCCGCCAGCAGACCGTGGATGTGTTGATTGTCCTGGTGCGCGCTCATCAGCCCTCACCTCCTTCCGGAGTCTTGGGTATGTCGCCGTGGTAGTCCCCGACCGAGCGCCGCTCGCCGCTGTGGGCGTCGGCGATGGTCATGACCGTCTTGACCTCGGCCATGGCGATCATCGGCAGGAAGCGGATGAACAGCAACACCAGCGTCAGGAACAAACCGAAGCTGCCCGCGAAGGTCAGGATGTCGACGGTCGTCGGCTTGAAGTACGCCCAACTCGAAGGCAGGAAATCGCGACTGAGCGACGAAACCGTGATTACGAAACGCTCGAACCACATGCCGATGTTCACGAAAATGTACATGACCCACATGACCGGCAGACTGATCCGGATCTTCTTGAACCAGAAGAGCTGCGGCGTGACGACGTTGCAGGTCACCATGGTCCAGTAGGCCCACGCGTACGGCCCGAAAGCGCGGTTGACGAAGGCAAAGGACTCGTTGGGATTGCCGCCGTACCAGGCGATGAAGAACTCCGTGGCGTAGGCGAAGCCCACCATGCTGCCCGTCGCCAGGATGACCTTGTTCATGTTCTCGAGGTGATGCAGCGTGATGATGTCCTGCAGGCCGAACCACTTGCGCGCCGGGATCAGGATGGTGCCCACCATGGCGAAGCCGCTGAACACGGCGCCCGCCACGAAGTAGGGCGGGAAGATGGTGGTGTGCCAGCCCGGCAACTGGGCGGTGGCGAAGTCGAAGGACACGACCGAGTGCACCGAGAGGACCAGCGGCGTGGCCAGTCCGGCCAGCAACAGATAGGCCTTCTCGTAACGATGCCAGTGACGGTGGCTGCCGCGCCAGCCGATCGCGAGCGTGCCGTAGATGATCTGCTGCAGCCGGCCCTTGGCGCGATCGCGCAGGGTGGCCAGGTCGGGCACCATGCCCGTGTACCAGAAGAGCAGCGAGACGGTGGCGTAGGTGCCCACGGCAAAGACGTCCCACAGCAGCGGACTGCGGAAGTTGGGCCACATGGCCTGGTAGTTGGGCAGCGGGAAGAGCCAGTAGACGACCCACACGCGCCCCACGTGGATGGCCGGGAAGATGCCGGCGCAGATCACCGCGAAGATGGTCATCGCTTCGGCAAATCTGTTTATGCTCGTGCGCCACTTCTGGCGCAGCAGGAACAGGATCGCCGAGATCAGCGTGCCCGCGTGGCCGATGCCGACCCAGAACACGAAGTTCACGATGGCCCAACCCCAGCTGACCGGATTGTTCAGTCCCCACACGCCGACACCCGTTATGAAGAGGTAGCCGATCATCAGGAACAACACGCCGGTCAAACTCGCCGTGAAGGCGAGGGCGATATACCAAGCCTTGGGCGTCTTCTTCTCCAACACGATGTCCGAGACGGTCTCGGTGATCGAGGTGAAGTCGTTGTCGCCCAGGATCAGTTCGACCGGCCGGGTCGGATCATCCAGGGTGTTGTCGATACGAGTAGCCGTCTGGTCCATGTTTCAGGCTCCGGATTCAGTTTGATCACACCGGCGGGAGCAGTCCCCCGCCCGACCCTCTAACCGTGGGCCGCGTCCTGGTGACCGTGTTCCCCGTGATCTCCTTCGTGGCCGTGTCCACCCGCCGGCTCGATTGCCGGATTCGGATTGCGGATACGGGCCATGTAGGAGGTGCGGGGTTTGATGTTCAAGTAATCGAGCAAGTCGTACGAGCGCTTGATCTCGCGCCGTCCGCTGACCCGACTCGCCGGGTCGTTCAAGTCGCCGAAAACGATCGCGTCGGTCGGACAGGTCTGGGCGCAGGCCGGCAGGATGTCCCCGTCCTTGATGTCGCGTCCCTCGACGCGAGCCTGCACGCGAGCCTTCTCGATGCGCTGGGTGCAATAACTGCACTTCTCCATGACACCGCGTGCGCGTACGGATACATCCGGGTTCAAGACCAGCTTCTCGGTCTCGTTGAGGTCCTTGAAGTTGTTGAACCAGTTGAACCTGCGCACCTTGTAGGGACAGTTGTTCGAGCAGTAGCGCGTGCCCACGCAACGGTTGTAGACCATGGCGTTGAGGCCCTCGTCCGTGTGCAACGTCGCGGTCACCGGACAGACCTGTTCGCAGGGCGCCATCTCGCAATGGGCGCAGGCCACCGGTTGCTGGGCGCACTTGGGATCGTCGGGCGAGCCGAGGAAATAACGGTCGAGCCGCAGCCAGGACATCTCGCGTCCGCGGGCCACCTCGTCCTTGCCGACGACCGGGATATTGTTCTCGGCCTGGCAGCCCACCAGACAGGCGTTGCAACCGGTGCAGACGTTCAGGTCGATGGACATGCCCCACTTGTGGCCGGTGTATTCCTTCTCTTTCCAGAGCGACACCAGCGGCGGCGAGTGCAGACCCAGATGGTCGACAAACTCGGGATGGGCGTTGTAGTCGTCCAGCGTGCCTTCGCGCACCAGGCGCGGGACGCGCTTCTGGATCTCGTCGGCGCCGGCGGCGTCGATGGCGTGGTGATCCTGGGTGGTGGCCAGGGGGTAGGTACGGCCTGTCTTGCGCAGCTTGAGGCCGGGGCCTCCGGCCAGCGCATCCCAGGTGCGCAGGCGGTAGGTGTCGAAGCCGACGCCCTGGCCCACGGTGCCGGCATCCTCGCGGCCGTAGCCCAGATGAGCGGTCACCGAGTACTTGGCCTGGCCGGGCAGCACGTAGACCGCCATCTCCAGGGTGCGTCCCTCGTAATCCAGCATCACCAGGTCGCCGTGCTTGACGCCCAGTTCCGCGGACACGGCCGGGCTGATCATCGCGGCGTTGTCCCAGGCCAGCTTGGTCATGAAGTCGGGCATTTCCTGGAGCCAGGCGTTGTCGGCGAAGCGACCGTCGTGGACGGACGGGTCCTGTACAAACGCGATCTCCAGATTGTCGGTGCCCAGGTGTTGATCGCCACGGGGCGGTGCGATGCGGGCGGCCGACAGGCTTGGCGTGGCAACACTGTCCGGAGTCTCCGCAAAACCGTCGTGAATGAGGCGGCGCCAGCGCTTCTCGAAGCCCTTGTCGACCTTGGGCATGCGGCCGGTGCCGCCGGTCAGAGCATAGTAGGTTTCCCGCGTGAGCCGATGGCCGGTGCGGGGTTTGCGGGACGTGACGGCCGACAGGAGCTCCGCCATCGTTTTCCCGCCGAACAGCGGCTCGATCAACGGCTGCACCGACAGGTGCGTGCCGTCCCAGGCGGTGGCGTCACCCCAGCTCTCCAGGGCGTGAGCGCGCGGAATGTGCCAGGTACACAGGGCCGACGTGGCGTCCACGCGGTGGCCCAGGTGAACGCTGGTCCCGGCCTTGGCCAGCGCTCCGGCGAAATCCAGGTCGGCGGGCGCCGTGTAGACGGGGTTGCCGCCGGCGATGACCAGCGACTCGATCCTGCCGGCGTTCAGATCATCGACCAGATCCTTCAGGGTGCCCATCTCGGGCCTGTCGAAGGGCAGATAGGCAATGGCGTGATCGACGTTGCCCAGGGCCGCGTTGAGGACCGCCACCAGGGCGTGAACCTCGGGCGGCTGACGCGTGCCGGCCAACAGCAGGCCGTGTCCACGGTGGGTCATAAGATCGTGGGCCAGGGCGGCGACGTGATCGGTACCGGCCGCATGGTGACGCCACTTGGCCAGGCCACCCTGGTCGATACCCGAACCGGCAGGCAGGGCCAGCCCCTCCCCCAGCACCAGCTCGGCGGCCAAAGCCCAGACGGCGGCGCCGATCTCACCGGCGGCGGTCGGGAAACGATGGTCGGCCATGCCGCCGGTCACCGAGAAACTGGGCTCGAAGCTGTAGAGCCGATTCATATGACCGGACTCGGGATCGCGCTTGGCGGCAAAGTTGCGGCTGTTGCGCAGGGCGGTGGGGTGGTCCTGAAGCAGGTTGGCGTCGAAGTCGACGATGACCTCGGCCCGGGTCAGGTCCAGCTGGATGCGCGCGGGGGTACCGAAGGCCAGCTTGGCGCCGAGCATCTCGTTGCGACGGCAGACGGGCTCCCAGGCGTAAATACGCCCCCCTTTGTCGGCAACGCTCTTCAGTCGGCCATGCACCGAGGGCGAGGTGGTGGCCTCGGTCAGGACAGCCACCTTGTCCCAGCCCGTACTCCGGTAGTGACTGCGCGCGAATGCCACGAAGGCGTCCCAGTCGGATTCCGTGGCGCCGGTCTCGTCCGTGTGGACCACCGAGCGGCTACGATCGGGGTCGTACAGGTCCAGCACGGCGGCCTGCGCAAAGATTCCGGCGGCGCCGAGGCTACCAGGAAAGTCGGGGTTGCCGTCGATCTTGATGGGCCGCCCGTCATAACTGGTGGCGACGACGGCGCTGGCGACGGGCCCAATCTCCAGGGTGGTCGCGAAAGAAGCGGGCTCACCCGGCACGGTCCCTTCGACGCGCTTGGCGAAGGGAACAACCGTCTCCTCGGGCCAACGACAGCCGACCATGGACGTCATGGCCACCGAGGCGGACATGATCTGCAGGAAGCGACGTCGCGATACCGACCCGACGGACGGTTCGACGCCCTCGGGAAACTCGTCCGCGAGCTGACGACGGAAATCGTCGGTGTCGGCCAGCTCCTGGAGGCTGCGCCAGTAGCCTTCTTCGCGCATGCGCCCATTGGTGTTCTGAGACATTCGCAACCCTTCCTAGCGGTGACAGGTCGTGCAATCGGTCGACGGAGCGATATCGTGTTCGGCGCGCAGCCGGGTGCCCAGCGCGATGGGATCCTCGTCGGGGACCCAACTCAGGTCGGTCACGAACTCGACCGGGCGCAGATTGGCCTCGGGAGCGCGATGACAGGCCAGGCACCAGCCCATGTTCAGCGGCGCCACCTGCTCGACGACCTCCATGCGGTCGACACGGCCGTGGCAGCTGACGCAACCCACACCCGACTGGACGTGTCCGGCATGATTGAAAAAGGCGAAATCGGGCAGGTCGTGGACGGCCACCCAGGGAATCGCCTCGCCGGTGTTGAAGCTCTCGCGCACCAGCGCCAAGGCTTCGCTCTCTGGTTTGATTGTCGCGTGGCAGTTCATGCAGGTCGCCGTGGGCGGCAGATTGGCCCGGGCCGACGTTTCGACGCTGGTGTGACAATAGCGGCAGTCGATCTTCAAGTCGCCCGCGTGCAGCGCGTGGCTGTACGGGACGGGCTGCTCGGGCGCGTACCCCACCGCCGAAGTCTCAGGCGAGAACAGGACGGTGAACAACACGACCGCATACACCAATCCGCCCAGGGCCAAGACTGCGGAGAGCTCCCGCAGGTTGTTGGTCCACTTGGGAAAGATGAACTTGTCGGTGACTGTGCCGGCTGGGTCGGGGACGACCCGATCGAGGTCCTGGTTGTCGGGAGCCAAGCGACTCTCCCCCTATGAACAACATGAAATAGGTGCCCGTACGGCTCTCTCCAGAGAACTAAACGGTCAATTGGTTTCTGAATCGATGGCAGTATATATTCCAAACAGCGGGGACACAATTCAAAAATGGAGTCTTTTTGTTGCTTTGCGAAACTACCCGGAGTTAAGCGCTTGCTTAAGCCCCTGGCGCACCCCGTTCACGCGCCCACTCATCGCGCAGGATGCCGAAAACCACGGTGTCGGTCCACTCGCCGTGCTGCCAGTGGTTCAGTCGCATATGCCCTTCCTGACGAAAACCCAGACGGTTCATCACGCCGATGGCCGGCAGGTTGCGTGGGTCGGTGGAGGCTTGCACACGGTGCGCGTTCAGCTGGTCGAAGAGATAGCCGACCATCAGATGGATGGCGGCCGTCGCGTAGCCGCGGCGACGATGGTCGGGGTGCAGGGCGATGCCCACTTCGGGACTCTTGTGCCCATCCGCGGGGAACGTGATGCCGCAATCCCCCACGATTTCCCCGTCATCGCGATGGCAAATGATGAACTGGAGCCACGAATCCGGCGTGGCCGGCGACAGGTCGGCCTGCTTGCGGGCCAATTCATGGGCTTCGTCCACGGTTTCGGGACGCCAGCCCTGATAACGGCCGACTTCGGGCAGGGACCGGTAGTCGAACAGGGGTTCGGCGTCCTCGGGGCGCATGCGTCGCAGAGTGATCAGGCGGGTCTTGAGTTCCACGTCTTGCATGACAGTCTCCTTTCAGGAGTACCGGCTCTACGACAAACCAGCTCTCGCGGTTTCGCCGATCAGCCGGGGTCGTCGGTATCTTTCGATACCGGCATATCGATCCTGTCGCGCGCCTGATCAAGCAGGGCGTCGCTTTCGGACAGGAAGGTCGCGGCCAGAGGACCGAGCCAAGTCTGGACCCGTGCAAATCCAGTCATGAAGGCTTCGCGATCGTCGTTTTCGTAGGACGCCACCCACTCGCCGAACAACTGGTGATAGCGTCGAGCCAACGCGCGCCCCTCGGGCGAGCCGTAAATGATGTCGGCGTACAGGTCGGGATCCTGGGCGAAGAGGCGGCCGACCATACCCAGTTCCAGACGATAGATGGGCGAGCTCAGGGACAGGATCGCATCCAGGTCTGTGTTCTCTTCCATCAGGTGCATCCCGTAGACGAACGTGGCGAAATGGCGCTGCGCCTGGATCGCGCCCATCAGACGATCGTGTTCGGCGGGATCGACAGTGACCAGGGACGCGCCCCAGATCCGCATCTGGTTCAGCAGCCAGCTACAGCCGGCGGTGTCGCGCCCCGGACAGTGGACGACAACCTGCTTGGCCAGCGAGGGTACCCCGTGGCCAAACATGGGATGCAGCCCGACCACCGGTCCTGCGTGGATATCGAGCATGCTCGCCATGGGGCCTGATTTGACGCTGGTGATGTCGGCCAGGGTCGCATCGGTCGGCAAACGCCCGCGCAGGATCTCGATTACGTCCAGTGTGTCGGCGATGGGTACACCGATCAGCACGAGCCCGGCGCCGTCGAGGAGCGCGTCGGCCTGGTCCCAGTCGTCGCGATCGAGTACGCGCACCGGGTAACCCGAAGCTGTGAAGTGACGCGCGAAGAGGGTGCCCATGCCACCGGCGCCGCCGACCAGAACAACCGGCCGGGGCTCGGGCACGGCGCAGCGAAAACCGTTTCGCCCTTCGGCGCGATAGGATTCGCGCATGATGCGCCGCAGGATATCCTGGACCAGGCCCGGGGAAACGCCCTGGGATTCGGCCTCTTCGGCGCGGGCGCGCAGCATGGCGGCCTCGCGCTCGGGAACATAGACGGGCAACCCGTTGCGCTGCTTGAGGTCGGCGACCCGGGCGACCAGATCACGACGGCGCGCGAGCAGATCGATCAGGTCGCGGTCGACGCGATCGATCTCGTCGCGGATACGTGAAAGGTCTTCGGTCAGGTCGAAATCATCGGTCATTGGCTTCTCCTGTTTGCCATAGCCTACAGCGTTGGTATCATATCCTCGTCCATCAGCCAACTCCACAAGGAAGCGATATGTCCAATACACACGAAAACGCCGCCTGTCCAACCGCGCAATCCGACCCGCGCCGACTGTCCCTCCTGGATCGCTGGCTCACGCTCTGGATATTCCTGGCCATGGGCGCCGGCGTGCTCATCGGCTGGGCCTGGCCCGGCTTCGGCACCTGGATCGGCCGGTTCGACACGGGCACCACGTCGATCCCCATCGCCGTCGGTCTGATCCTGATGATGTACCCGCCCCTGGCCAAGGTACGCTACGAGCGTCTGGGACTGGCCTTTCGCGACGTGAAGGTGCTGGTGCTCTCGCTGATCCAGAACTGGCTGGTGGGACCGGTCTTCATGTTCGTATTGGCGGTTATTTTCCTGCCCGACCGGCCCGAGTACATGACCGGACTGATCATGATCGGTCTGGCGCGGTGCATCGCCATGGTCATCGTGTGGAACGACCTGGCCCGCGGCGACGCCGAGTACTGCGCAGCGCTGGTGGCCTTCAATTCGCTGTTCCAGATCTTCTTTTTCCCCGTCTACGCCTGGTTCTTCCTGAGCGTGTTGCCGCCGCTGCTGGGGCTCGAGGCCGTGCAGGTCGATATTACAATCGGCCAGATCGCCCGCAGCGTGCTGATCTACCTGGGCATCCCGTTCGCGGCGGGGTTCCTGACACGCTTGACCCTGCGCGGGCTCAAGGGAGACACTTGGTACCGCACGGTCTTCACGCCGCGCATCTCGCCGCTCACTTTGATCGCGCTGCTGTTCACCATCGTGGTGATGTTCTCGTTGAAGGGCGACAAGATCGTCGAGTTGCCCCTCGATGTGTTGCGGGTGGCGCTGCCCCTGCTGATCTACTTCCTGGCCATGTTCTTCATCTCGTTCTACATGAGCCGACGGGCAGGTGCCGGCTACGAAAAAACGACCTCGCTGAGCTTCACGGCAGCGAGCAACAATTTCGAGTTGGCCATCGCGGTGGCCGTGGCGACGTTCGGCATCCATCACGGCGCGGCGTTTGCGGCGGTGATCGGACCGCTGGTGGAAGTGCCGGTGTTGATCGCCCTGGTGGGTGTGGCGTTGCGCTTCCGCGACCGGCTACCCTGGAGGGCTTGAGATGTTCGAGATCCCCGTTGATGAGAGTTGGCGTGACGAGGCGCTGCGGATGCGGGAGAGTGGCGCGCGGTCCTACCTGTTTTTGTGTGTGGCCAATTCTGCTCGGAGTCAGATGGCTGAGGGGGTGGCGCGGGAACTGGCGCCTGATGACGTAACCGTTGCATCCGCGGGGTCCGCGCCCACACAAGTGCGGCCCGAGGCCGTGACGGTAATGGCCGAGGTGGGCGTCGATTTGGGAGACCACTGCTCCACATCCGTCCAGGACGTAGATCCGGCCAGTGTGGATGTTGTGGTAACCCTTTGTGCCGACGAGGTTTGCCCCATATTTCCGCGTGATATACTGCGCATCCACTGGGGTCTGCCCGATCCGGCCGCTGTCACCGGTGACGAAATCGCCCGCTTGGACGCTTTCCGCATGGTACGCAAGGAGTTGCACCGAAGGCTGGCCGCTGTCTTTGCCACTCGGTGTTTTTTTAATTGACTGAAACTGTGTGGGTAAATGCTATTGATAAGCCTTGGCCATGAGCGGAGTGATAGGGTGAATATAACCTAAATTGAGCGATTCTCCCCGTCAGCCTCCGTTTTCGCTGCCCGTCTTGTCGGATTCGATGGTTTGAACCCACACTTTCGCCTGCGGCCTGCCCCGGTGGCCGGCCTGCCGCCGGACTCCAGTCGCCAGCCAGGAAAAACGACCACTCCCGGACAGACCCGCACACCCGGCCCGCTGCGGCCCCTCACAGGATGTCTTGATGTCGAAGGGATTTCTACGCGAACCGCGGTATCGGGGGTGGCGACTGGCACCGTTGCCAGAGTTCATCGAAGCGTAACCGCCTCAACACCGCCCCGGTCACCTTCATCACGATCCGCCCGCCGTGCCGGACGATCTTGCCCGCCACATCCAGCAGCGATCGCCGCAGTATCGTGGGATAGGCGGTGACGGCAACGACAGGGTCTGCCACGTCGGCCTTGAACGCCTCGAACAGGGCGAACGCGATCAGCGACGTGTAATAGAACGTACAGTTCTGACGGAACCGCCGGAACGGGAGCTGTTCGGCGATGAAGTCCTTCAAGGCACGGCGAACCAACTCGTCACAGCCACGGCCGTGGTAGCAGGCGATCAGCCCCCTTCCAGTTCTTGCGCAGGGGACCGAGCCGGCGTTCGGTGAACCAGGCCAGGCCGATCCGGTCGAGATACCGCGCGAACAGGACCAAACCAGCGCGGCTGGTCAGGGTGTCGGTGGTCTCCTCGACGGCGGAAATCTGGAGGTGACCTGCGGCTCTGGATCGGCTAACATGGCTCATGAGATCTTCACCTGTTGGGTTGCCTTGGCAACCCGTTTGAGGTTGCTGTATTCGCTTGTCAATAAATACATTACCTCAGCAGGTGGAGCATCTCAACCAGTAGAATCGCTCAGATTGGGTGTCTCTGTCTTTAGCAGGACGTGCGCCACAAATCAACATCGCGAGCAAACCGCATCCCCGATCGAGTTTCAGCGTGGTTGACTCTTCTCGCGATTTCGTTTTATTCTGACCGTCTGAATTCATTTCATATGCTGCGGATCGTGATCCTCCCCCGCTGGCGAAGGCTCGCATTATCCGCCACTGCCGATTGATAGTCAGGTTCCCGAGGAGGCCACATGGTACAACGACTGGAGAGTCGTTCGACGGCGTCAATCGTCATCGTCGCGGCGGTGTTGATCTGGGCTGCCACATCCGTTGCGGACGAGCCCGCCGGCATTGCTCCAGGAGCGAAGCTGCCGACGTCCCGTCTCACGATTCCCGCCACGGGCATAGTCCCCGACCTAAAGGCCGACGGCGACTACACGACGTACACCTACACCTTCAGCGACCTCGTGTTCTTCTCATACCAGGACGACACGGCCATCACCGTGACCAACGCGTCCGGTGCGGAGATCTGGAGCGGAACGCTCGCCCAGGACTCATTCGCCAGCCTCTCGCCTGGGGAGGGCATCTACGGCGTATCCGGATCCCATCCCTTCTCCCTGCTCATGGGCGACCCCATCGCCCAGAGCGTGCTCGGGTACTTCGCCATGAACGAACGGGGACTGGGTGTCGGCACGAAGCTGTTGACCTACATGCCCCGCGCCTTAATCGGGGGCGAAATGTTCATCGTGTTCGGTTATCACGACGACACCAGCGTCACCGTCACGAATCTCAATACGGACACCGTCCTCTGGGCCGGCGTGCTCCATCGCGGCGAGCATTTCAGCTACGACCAACAGGACTACATGCCCTTGATGGTCGAAGCGAGCGAACCCGTCTCGGCCCTGAGCTACACGGACCAGGGTTATCTAATCCCCGCCGACGACGGACGATGGATCGGCACTCATTTCTACGGGTTTGCCGGCTACATCGGCGACTGGATCAACGACCTGAACATTATCAGCCTTAATGACGCCAACCACGTGCTGGTGCGCAATTCGGACACCGGCGCCATCCTCTGGGAGGGTGATCTGGACCGCGGTGGTGTCCACAGCATGCCGGTCGGCACCAACGGCACGCCCAACGTCTATTTCGAGATCGAGACAGACGCGGACGTCAGCGTCTCCATCGCGCCCTTCGGCTCCTGGACAAGCAACTACTACCATCTGCTGGACCTCGTCGATACAACGGGCCGGCGCATCGGCACGGAATTCTTTGCGACGGCTCTCAGCGGCGGCCACATGGACTTCAGTTCCTTCACCGACGGCAATCTGGTGACGATCACGAACCTGAACTCCGGTGCGGTGGAACGCACAGCGACGTTGCAGGCCGGCGATCACCTCACACACACGACGGCCAACGCCCTGTACCACATCGAATCAACAGGCCAGCTCGCGGGCAGCGAGAGCTTCGGCGGCGGCTTCGGCGGCGCCTTCGTCCCCGTGTACTACGGACTGGATCTGCCGGATCTGGAGTTGACGCGCTCCGACATCGACCTGCCCATCGACACCGTTGCGGAAGTCTCGGTGACCAACACCGGCACCAACCACGCCATGGATGTCTCGGTCGCTCTTTACCACGGCGACCCGGAGCGGGGCGGCCGTTTTGTCGTCCGCAAGGATCTCGCCTCCCTGCCGCCGGGACAGAGCGCCTCGGAGTTGTTCAGCATCGGGGAACCCGACCTGCGGGACCATCTCCAGCTCTACGCGGTCGCGGATCCGGACGACGTAATCCGCGAGGCCGACGAGAACAACAACACGGCCTGGCGGCCGCTGGAAGCCAACGACGACCAGGAGCCCCCCCTCGCCTTGACGGTCGACGCCGTATCCGGCCTCGGCACCAACGACGCCGGAGACTTCGTTCCCTCCCCGTTCGACATCACCCTGCGGGCGTCGAACATCTCGGAGGCATACCATGCGCAGCTGACGGCGACCCTGACCCTGCCCCCGGGCCTCGTCCTCACGATCCCCGGCACCGAAGAGCACGGCCCCTTCGTCACGCCGGCGAGCTCCGCGTTCACGACCGTATGGACCGTCCGCCCGGACGCCACCGAGCACGGCTGGCTGCCCTATGAGATCGAGGTGAGCGGCCCGACCGTGCCCGCCAAGACGATTCGCCGGGCGGTCTGGGTGCCGCCCGTTCCCTTCGACGCCGAGATCTCGGCCAGCTGGGACGGAGCCTGTGTCGCCAACGCGGAGATCTACGTGGACCGCGGGGACGGTTACGAATTCCTCGACTCGACCGGTCTCGGCGTACCCGTCCAGGTGCACAACATCTCCTTGGGCGACCGCCTGAGGGCCCGCTACATGCTGCACGTCGAACTCGCGGCCAAGTCGGACCATTTGGCCGTCGATGAGCGGATGTTCGAGGTCTGGGTCGACAGCGACTTTTGGCTGAGCGACGGCGAACATCTCGGCTACGAGATCACCGATGAGCAGGACGAATACTGCCTGGTGATGACCCGCCCCACGTTCCTCTACAACATGGTCGTCTCCATCGACGACGAGGCTGACGACACGTTCTACGGGAAGTTTGAAGAGGGCCTGCGCAACGCGTCGCGATCCCTCTACGACGCCACCGATGGACAAATGCGCTTCAACAAGATCGCGGTCTACGACGACAAGGAGCACTGGGGTTCGGCCGACATGCGCATCCACAACGACGATCGGCGCGCGAACGCCAACGTTGGCGCCATCGACTGGGAGGATGTCTGGATCTACGAGTGGGCCCTGGGCACCATCAACATGGGGCGCCGGCGTGCAACCACCGTCGAAACGGTCTTCATTGAAGCCGACGAACCCCTCTACGGTAGCGTCATCGTTCATGAGTTCGGCCATTACGCCCTGTCCATGTACGACGAATATGTAAACGGGCTCGGATTCGAGTGGGATAGCGACAGCTGGGATCCCGGCGGGCCCGATCATCCCATCAATTACGGCATGATGCAGAGGGACTCTGACGGCGAGGAGTTTTCGTCAGCCAACGACTATCTGCAGACATATCCCATGTTCATCCTGCGATGGACCATCACCGAGCAGTTCGATGAACACACCATGTCCTGCTTTGATTGGCTGCAGGAACGACTGGAAGGTTACTTCGACGAAGTCTCGATTCGCCTACCACCTTTCGGATGGTATCCCGACGGGTACATAGCCGACCGGAGCGGACCGGTGGGCGAGTGGGTCGAAGACGCGACCGAGGTGATCGACCTGCGCAGCTCCAAGGGCCGCGCCCTACCGCCTGAAGCGACGGTGCGGGTCATGGCAAACGACACCCCCCTGCCCGGCTCCCACGTGTACCTCGATCGCAAGCGCACGGGCGCGCGGATCCACTTGGGCGTCACCGGACTTGACGGCGCACTCCCCGGTGTAAGGGCTTATCCCGACGACGTGATCTCGGTCTACCGGTCGCTGAAGGGAGACAACCTCACAGATCGACGTTCTCTTCCGGAAGGGAGTCGCGGCGGCGATATCGTCTTCGTGCCGACCCCGGTCGAGATCGGGAGCGGCGTGATCCTGCGCGGTGAACTCGTTCCCGAGGTCGGAGCTCCGATGGTGGCCCTGAATCTTCAGCCCGATCAGGAGCTAGTCGGTGATCCCACGGCGACGGTCTACCACGGCGCCGATTCCACCGACTTCACGTTAACACGTGTCGGTGCGGCCGAGACATACACGGGGACCTTCACGGCCCCGACCAACGATGCCTTCTACGACGGTAGCGGCCATATCGAGATCCGGACCGAAACGACCGCCCGGGCCGTTTCGACCTTCTCGGTCCGATACGTGATCCGGCCCGTGCTCGCCGATTCGAGGACCTACCTGGAAACGGACACCATGCTCATGTCGATACCCGCAGACATGGTTTCAGACGACTTGGGCGCCCTCGTGCTCCAGGTCGGGGCGGCCCCTTACGCACCACCCGGAGAAGACCTCTACCCGGTGGGCGACATGCACGACATCGCGCTCTCGGCGCCCCTCGGCCTGAGCGACGACCCGGCCATCAACCTCTACTACAGACCCGAGGATCTCTTCGGTCTCGACGAGACCAGTCTCGGTCTGTACGGGTGGAACGAAGGCTCCGAGACCTGGGACGCCATCGACGAAACCATCATTTCGACGGCCGACAACGTGGTGTCCGCCATGGTCGAGGTCCCTGGGCTCTACACCATTTTCGCCACGGCCCTCAGCAACGACGCGGTCCACCCCGGCCGCATCGAAGACCTGGGTGCCGTGACGGGGACCGGGCAGGGCGAGATCGTCCTGACCTGGACATCTACTGGCGACGATGGCGACGACGGCACGGCCCTGGACTACGTCCTGCGATCCAACTCCGTCCCCATCACCCACCAGAACTGGGACACCTCCGATCAAGTCCAGATCTTCGCGTCACCGGCAGCGGCCGGCGAGGCACAGACCTGCACGGTCGTCCTGACCGATGAGAACCGGCTGCACTACTTCGCTCTGGCCGCCGTCGACGAGGCCGGCAACATGGGACCGCCGTCCAACTTCGTCGGCGCCATCTCCTCGGTGTCGGACTATACGTTCTCCCTCATCGCTCCGGCTTTCGACGCCGTTGTCGACGGGATGCCGACGCTGGAATGGGAAGCGTTGACAGAGACGCCGTCCGGCGGATACACCGTCTGGTACGGCACCGACGAGACCTTCGCGGTCCATGAGGAGGAAGTCGTCGCCTCCGGCACGACCCTCGACCTCGTCGGACTCGCCGGCGGCGACCCCGTCTTCTGGAAGGTCGTGGCGGACAAGGACGGAGA
Organism: uncultured Fibrobacteraceae bacterium; assembly: GCA_964476155.1. Classification (GTDB taxonomy): domain Bacteria; phylum Krumholzibacteriota; class Krumholzibacteriia; order LZORAL124-64-63; family LZORAL124-64-63; genus JAHIYU01. Next base: position 18,347 of record CAYYYS010000006.1, on the reverse strand, counting down.
GGATGTCTGGTGCAACCAGAGCTACTTCCGCTTCACCCTGGCGTCGAGCACGCCGGGCACTGGAGGCGCCCTGACCGACGACAACATCTACGCCTATCCGAATCCGGTCGACATCGACGCCGGTCCCGCCTCGCTGCGCTTCAGCCTGGCGAAGGACGGCGAGGTGACGATCCGGATCTTCGACGTCTCGAACAAGCTCGTGGCCAAGCTCGCCGACGGCGACGCCATGGTCGCGGGCATCGAGCAGGCCGTGAGCTGGAACGGCGAGAACGACGCCGGCGACCCGGTGGCCAACGGCGTCTATTTCTACGTGATCGAATCGTCCGCAGGCGAACGGGCCGTCGGCAAGATCGCGGTGAAGCGATGAGCCGTCACCCCAACCAACAAGGGAGGAATCACATGAAGCACCTGATCACTCTTCTGATCATCGCCCTCCTCGCCATGGGGACGGGCTCGTTCGCAGCCGCCGAAGGACAGGGCGGACAGGGGGGCGCGTTCCTGCGCCTGCCCTCCGACGTCCGGGCGGCCGGCATGGGCAACGCCTTCACGGCCGTGGCGGACGACGCCGCGGCCATGTACTTCAACCCGGCGGGCATGACCCAGGTCGTCGGATCCGCCATGGGCGTCTCCTACACCAAGCTGTCCATGGATCGGGCCCAGCTTCAGGCCGGCCTCGTCCGTAAGCTCGGCGAGGGACCGCGGTTGGGTCTGATGATCCACGGCTTCCAGGTTTCGGACATCGACGGTCGCGACGGTCAGGGCCAGGCGACGTCGCCCTTCGACGATCGCGAAGCCGCATTGGCGGCCGGCGTCGCCTTCCCGTTGCTGCCCACGCTGTCGGTCGGCGGGGCGGCCAAGTACGTGTACCACGACCTCGACGGTGACGCCGCCACGGGTCTGGTCTTCGACATCGGCGCCCACGCCCGTTTCGACCTGGACTCGGGTCCGATCACGGCCCTGCGTCTCGGTGGTTCCGTGTCCGAGCTCGGCGGTGAGATGGAATGGGACCTGCCCAGCGGTCACATCGACGCCATACCGACAACGAACCGGCTGGGCGCGGCCCTCGATCTCGATTTCGGCGAGGGGGGAACCGTGATCGCCCTCGACCTGGTGACGACCGAGAACGAGGACACCGTCAAGCGGCTGGGCGGAGAGGTCCGGCTGGTCCGCGCGCTGGCGCTCCGGATCGGTTACGAGTCGAACGATCACGACTCGTACCTGAATTTCGGCGGCGGCGTGACCAAGGACGACCTGTCCTTCGACTTCGCCTGGTGCGAAGACTCCCTCGACAACGGCGGATCCCTGCGTGTCGGTCTTCGACTGCTTCGCTGACGCTCCGCCTCGCAAGAACCGAACGCTCCCGGCTTGGGGGCAGTCGGTTCTGTTCGTCCCTGCAGAGACATGGCAACATGGCGGCGCGGATTGCCGCGATCACTCGGCGAGGTGTCTTTGCCCGCTGACGATTGGCTCCTCTCAACAAATATGCTATGATCCCCGTCCCGCCACAGCCCTATCCTTGAAGCCATCTACCTAGGGAGGGAAGCATGCACACTCGCTATTGCAGTCTGTCCATACTGATCCTGTCCGCCGTCGTCTTTACGCTGCCTCTGTACGCCTACGAAATCCTGTTGGACATCGACACGGATGCCGACCCAACGACCATCAACGACATCACCTACGACACCAGCGCGGTGGTCAAACTTATCCTGACGCCCGACTACTCGGGCGAGATGATCGGCCGGGTGGAGTTCGGGTTGGGGGGATCGTGTCTCGAGTGCGATCTGGTCCATGAGTACGGGACGGCCCACGACCTGATCAACTGGGACATCCAACCCTGGGTGCAGGCCGCCGCCTTTGACAGCGGCTGGGACTACGCGACGACCCTGGGCTGCCCTGGCAATCCCGGTAGCCACCTGCTGCTGTGGTTCGAACCGGTAGGCGGTGGCTCTATCAGCCTGAACCAGTCCATGTTCCTGGCCGAGTTCAACGTCTGGGTAGCCGGCCCGGTCCCCGGAGAGTGTACGCAACCGCCGAGCAACCTGGCGACCATTTCTGGATACGAGACGTTCTGGAACTACATCCAGCTCGGCGGCCCCGCGGTCGGCAACGAGGACCAGACCTGGAGCGGGCTCAAGGCTCTGTATCGGTGAGCGGGTCTCTCACTTCCGCCGTAGGGAGCGAGAGAGTACTTGGCATTATGGCCATATTGCCATATATTCACGGTCGAGGTGATTTATGCTCGACCGCGAAGCCATCCAAAGACAAGCCGGCGTTTTAAAGGCCCTGGGCCACGAATCCCGACTGCTCATCGTACACCGGCTCGGTGAAGGTGACTGCACCGCCGGCGAATTGACCGATCTGGTCGGCTCCGACCAGTCGACCGTCTCGAAGCATCTGGCGGTGCTGCGTCTGCACGGCATCGTCAAGGATCGACGGGACGGCAACCGCGTGGTCTACTCCCTGCGCACGCCTTGCGTCCTCGACTTCTTCGCCTGCACCGGACGCGTCATTTCGGAGCTGCACTCGTGACGGCGCGCGCACACACCAAGGCCGCCGCCTGGGCCGTCGGCATCTTCCTGGTCTGCTACTTCCTGCCCATCGGCGGTACCCGCTTCGACGGTGCCCTGCTCGAAGCCTTCCACCTGGTGCGCTGGTACGCCCGCGAGCATGTGCTGCTCTGTCTGGTGCCGGCCTTCGCCATTGCCGGCGCCATCGCCGTTTTCGTGCGGCAGGGCGCGGTCATGCGCTATCTGGGGCCGCGCGCGCCCAAGGCCGTGGCCTATGGCGTTGCGGCGGTGTCCGGATCGGTGCTGGCGGTCTGTTCGTGTACCGTGCTGCCCCTGTTCGCCGGCATCTCGCGCATGGGCGCGGGGCTGGGCCCGGCCACGGCTTTCCTGTATGCGGGACCGGCAGTGAACGTGCTGGCTATTATCCTCACCGGGCGCGTGCTGGGTGTGGAGCTGGGTATCGCGCGTGCGGTCGGGGCCGTGATCTTCAGCGTGGTGATCGGTCTGTCCATGCACCTGATCTTCCGTCATGAGGAGACGGCCGAAGTGACCGTCGCCGACCTGCCCGAGTCGCCGCCGAGCCGCTCGCCCGGTGAGGATGTCCTTTTCTTCACCGCCCTGATCGCGGTGCTGGTCTTCGCCAACTGGGGCGCGCCCAGTGGAACCGCCTCGTTCTGGGACACGATCCACGGTGTGAAGTGGTGGTTGGCCGGCGGCGCCCTGCTCGCCGTCGTGGTCCTGGCTTACCGCCGTCGCGGCGAACTCGGCGCCTGGGCCGGCGAGAGCTGGGGCTTCGCGCGTCAGATCCTCCCCTTGTTGCTGATGGGCGTCCTGATGGCGGGTCTACTGCTGGGACGTCCCGCTCACGAGGGCCTGATCCCGTCGGACTGGGTGGCGCGCATGGTCGGCGGCAACGGTCTCGGCGCGAACCTCTTCGCTTCGGTGGCCGGTGCTCTGATGTATTTTGCGACCCTGACCGAAATCCCCATCCTCGAGGGACTGCTGGGCGCCGGCATGGGCAAGGGCCCGGCCCTGGCCCTGTTGCTGGCGGGTCCGGCCCTGTCGTTGCCCAACATGCTGGTGATTCGCAGCGTGCTGGGCACGCGCAAGACCCTGACTTTCGTGCTGCTGGTCGTGGTCATGGCCACCGTCAGCGGCCTCATTTACGGCTCGATTTGAGAGGACATTCGTGAAGATCATCAAAATACTCGGCACCGGTTGCGACAAGTGCGAGACCCTCGCCGCGCGCGCCAAGGAAGCCGCGGAAAGTACCGGCGACGACTACGAACTGGAGAAAATCTCCCAGGTCGCCGAAATCATGACCTACGGCGTGATGATGACCCCCGCCCTGGTGGTCGACGGCGAGGTCAAGTGCGTGGGCAAGGTGCCGTCGGTTGACGAGATAAAGGGGATGCTGTCATGAGCCGGGGATTGCGTATCACGATCGTGATGCTGGTGGTGGCCGCCGCCGTGACCATCATGATCGTCAAGGACCAGCAAGGCGGCGACGACCTCGCCACCGACACCGGGTCGGCTCTCCCCCGCTTGGTTGATCTGGGCTCCGACAAATGCGCCCAATGCAAGATGATGAAGCCCATCCTCGATGACCTGCGCACGGAGTACGAAGGACGCATGGACGTGGTTTTCATCGACGTCCGCAAGGTCGAGGGCGCCGCCAAGAAGTACGGCATCGACGTCATCCCGACCCAAATCTTCCTGGCCGCCGACGGGACCGAACTCTACCGCCACGTGGGCTTCTATTCGAGCCAGGAAATCATGGCCAAATGGACCAAGCTCGGGGTGGAGTTCTGATGGAGTCACTCTTTACTTCGCTCTCGGCTGCAGTGACCGGCGGCATGTTGCTCGCCTTCGCGGCCGCCTTCGCGTGGGGCGTGCTGAGCATCGTGCTGAGCCCTTGTCATCTGGCGACCCTGCCTTTGGTGGTGGCCTACGTCGGCGATGGGAAAACCGATGATCGCCGTGCCGCCCTGCTGTCGATCACCCTCGCGGTAGGCATCCTGATATCGATCGCGCTGGTCGGCGGGGCCACGGCCCTGGCCGGGCGCCTGTTGGGGGATGTCGGCGTGTGGGGGAACCGGGTGGTGGCGATCATCTTTCTGGTGATCGGGCTGCATCTGCTTGACGTGTTGCCGCTGCCGTTGCCGGCGGCCCGGGCGCGAACCAGCCAGCGCGGATTCACCGGCGCTTTGGTACTGGGCATCGTTTTTGGTGTGGCGCTCGGCCCCTGCACATTCGCGTTCTTGGCGCCGGTTGTCGGCGCGGGCTTCCACGAAGCGACAGCCTCGCCGTTGCGCGGAGCTTTGCTGATGATAGCGTTCGGACTGGGACACTGCTGTATAATCGCGGCCGTGGGCGCCAGTGCCGCGCGGGCTCAGCACTGGCTGGACTGGCATGAACGATCCAGTGGCGCGCGGTGGCTCCGGCGGGCTTGTGGGGCGCTGATTCTGGTTGCGGGGTTTTGGTTGCTTGGGTAGAACCGCCCGGAGGTATCCTTGAAACGGCTCATTGTCTTCATCATCATGGCTTCAGCCGGCACCGCGCTTGCCGGTCACTTCACCGACCACTACTGGATCTGCCTATGGCCCAGCGCCAAGCCGCTGCAGAACAGTTAATATCCGCCAACCCGACAAACCCAGTCCATTCCGATAATACCAACAACATCATGTTACTTTACATGGGGCCGGGACGGGATCTGCGCCTGGTCGGCGACTTCACCGACTGGCAGCCGACTATTGCCATGACACATATTCCGGGCACCAACTTGTGGCACCACGCCACTGCATTCCCGTCCGATGCTCGTCTCGATTACAAGTTCATCCGCGACGGTGAATGGATCCTGGACCCCCGCAATCCAACCACGTGCATGAGCGGGTTTGGCCCCAACTCAGTGATTCAAGGCCGGGAATATCAGCAGCCTCTACAACTCCGAGACGTTGGGCCAGAGCCCCGATATCGGCACGACACCTTGACTGCCGACACACCGCAGCTAGGCGGCTCGCGCGAGATCGTTGTAATATTACCCACCGACTTCGACGACCCGGAGCGACCTTACCTGCTGGTTCATGACGGCCTCGAGTACTTGTCCTTGGCCGGCCTCGACAGGGCCTGGAACCGGATGGCAGCCAACTCGCTCACTGTACCCATCTGCGTCTGCGTCCCGCCCGTCCGCCGCACCGAAGAATACGCCACCGACCTGCAGGACGACTTCGGCAGATTCATAGTTGATACTCTCATACCGATGATCGAGAAACGCTACGGCGAACGGGGCCGGTGGGGCACCATGGGCGCCAGCTACGGCGGCAGCATCTCCCTCTATCTGGCCCGGCATTACCCGGGGCATTTCGACCGCGTCGTGGCCATGAGTCCTGCGGTGACACCCGCACAGCACAACGGGATCGAGGCTCTCGATCCCGCGTCACTGAAGCTGTATGTGAACTGGGGAGTCTACGATATCCAGAGTCTCATCCCGGGCTGTGAGAGCTTCGTCGAGATGCTGGCGAACAAGGGGTTCGAGCACCTGGTCGAAGTCAAGCCACAGGGTCACTCTTGGGGATTCTGGCGCGACTCGCTCATCCCGGCTTTCCGTTATATTTACGCGCCCTGATACTTGAGCTCATCATATGTCGACTGAGATCGCAGCTCACATCATAACTGGGGTACCACGTGGTACCGTGATTGTGGGTAACTGCCACGGCATCAGACTTGGGAATGCGGACTATCCCTCCCCCGGCAACCCCGGCCGAACTTTGAACGTCTCTTCCTTCCGCACCGAAACCGTCCCCTGCCTGGCTCCCCTGGACTTGCTCACATACCGCGCCCGGGTCCCGCTCACCGCCACCTGCCGCGATCCGCGCCCCTTGCAATGCCAGGCCGCAATCGCCGCCGCGGCTTTAACCGTTTCCTTGTCGGGCTCCTCCCCTTGCGGCACCTGCAGCACCACGTGGCTGCCGGGCATCCCCTTCACGTGGAACCACCAGTCGTTGGGCCTGGCGATCTTCAGGGAGAGACGGTCGTTGTCGGCGTCGGTGCGACCGGCGAGCACGACCCAGCCGCCGGGCAACTCGTAGTGCCACAGCTTGGGCTCGGGAGGACGACGGTCGCGCGGGTCGGCGCCCATCAGTCCACGTATCCCAGCGAGCGCAGGCGTTCGATGCGCTCCTCGTCCATGGCCTGGTCGGCGGCGATGTCCTCGTCGGCCCCGATGGGCGAGAAGCCCAGGATGCGCAGGAAGAAACCCTCCGCGTCGGCCGGCACGTCGAGTCGAGCACGGAAGACATCGTTGGTGACCGCGATGTAGCCGATGTGGGTCTCACGCAGACCGGCATATTGCTTGGGATCGAAGTCGATGCCGGATACCTCGAAGACCGTGTCGGCGCCCGCCACGGCCATCATCCCGCATCCCATTATCCGTGCGCTCAGCCGATACTCGCCGTTGGGCACGGCGACTTCGATCTCGCAGGTTTCGGCGCCGGGTCGTCCCAGCAGCCAGTGCTTGCTCTTGTGTTTGGAGCGCAGCCACGACAGTCCGGACTCATCCCCCTCGCAATCACCGTCATGAGGCGAGCGATGAACGACACGGGCCTCGGCGGTGATCTTGGCGAAATCGGTCCCCAGAGCGAAAGGCACCTTGGGTTGGGTAAACCGCACCGCAGACTGATAACGCGCATAGCGAGGCATCATGGCCTCGCGGTAGGCGTCCAACAAGGCGCGGACCGTCTCGGGATCGCGCTCCCAGAGATTGTGAGTTTCCAGCTTGTCCTCGCCGAGGTCGAAGAGCTGCCCCGTCAGGTCGGACACGTCGGGAGCCTCGGCAGCCAGCAACACGGCATCCGGATCCGCGAAGATGGCCTTGTGCTGAGCGCTGCGAATGGACTGACGGGCCATCACGTATGGTTTGGCGCCGGCCTCTCCCCTGACGTAAGGCAGCAGGTCGATGCCGTCGGTGATCTTATCTGCGGGGACCGGGACGTCCAACAGGGCCAGCATCGTCGGCAGGACGTCCACACCCTCGGTCGGGCGGTTGACGCTGGCGTGGGCCAGTTTCTTGGGGTAGTGGACGATCAACGGAATACGCGCCACCGCATCGTACCAGTCACCCTCGTGGCCATAGCGGCCGGTCACTTCCATGAGGTGCTCGCCGTGGTCGGCAGTGATGAGGATCAACGTGTCGTCGAGGCGTCCCTGCTCGGCCAGGTAGTCGAAGAGACGGCCCAGTTCGCGGTCGTTGTAGAGCAGACTGCCGTCGTAGAGGGCGTCAAGGTAGCGTATGTCGTCACGGTACAGGGGCTGCTCGATCCGCTTGGGATTGCCCATGGGTTCGAAACGACTGCCGGTGTAGGGTTCCGCGCCGTAGTAGGCCTGCGCGTCGGCGTCGAAAAAGTGGGGCGTGTGGGTGTCCATCATGTGCAGGTACATGAAGTAGTCCTGATCGATGTTGTCACCCAGCCAGTCGATGGCATCGTCGACGAGCATCTCCGCGTTGGGGTGAATCCGTCCCGGAGGGGCCTCGCCGGACAGGTCGTGCAGTACGTCGAAGTCGTCGGCGAAATCGGTGCCCTTCTTGATCCAGGGATGAGCCGATATCACGACCGAGTGGATGCCGTCGGCGGACAGCTCCCCGACCAGGGAAATGGTCTGCGCGTCGGGGATGCGGAAGAGGTCGTCCGGCTCGGTCAGCGGGATCGCCGCGCTGGACGGGAACATCGACTTGGCAAAGTAGCGCGAGTAGAACAGGGTCGGCAGCGACGCGCGGGTATAGGTGGCCTGAGCGAAGTGGTTCTGGAAGATCAGGCCGCTCGCGGCCAGGGCGTCCATGCGCGGCGTCGTCTCGCGGGCGTAGCCGTAACAGGAAAACCGGTCGGGACGCGCGGCGTCGAGCATTATGAAAATAGACTGACGGGCGCCGGACTCTCGTTTTGAACCATCGCTGCAGCTGATCAGCGGAAACAGCCCCATCAACAGGACACAGACCGTCTTCAGAATGCGGCGCGGAGGGATTCGGAAGGACATTCTAGCCTCGCTTTCGCTATATTTCGGGAACTCCCCTTTCAATCAAAACCATCCCGGGCACGCTGGCAACTCACAATTTATGGAACAGACGGGGTCTTTTATTGTATATTGCGTTCTTGATATTCGGAGACGGTCCTCTTCAAGAGGCGCCGTCGCCGTTTCTTTTCGCCCAGCACATCTGAATATTCAGACCCGGAGGACTCTTCGCGATGATCGAGGTACGTAATGTCACGAAGCGGTTCGGACCAACCGTCGCCCTGGACGATGTGTCCTTCCGCCTCGAACAAGGCGAGATCCTCGGTTTCCTGGGACCCAACGGAGCAGGCAAGAGCACGGCCATGAAGATCATTACGACCTTCCTGGCCGCCGACGCCGGCACCGTGACCGTCGATGGCATCGACGTTCTCGATAATCCCCTGGAAGTCCGAGGCCGCATCGGCTATCTGCCGGAAAACAATCCCCTGTACGTGGACATGACCGTCCGCGAATACCTGGACTTCGTCGGCGAGGCGCGCGGCCTGAGCGGTGCGCGACTCCGCGAGCGACGTGACTGGGTGGTCGAGGCCTGCGGCATCGCCAAGGTCTTCCGCAAGCCCATCATCGAACTGTCCAAGGGGTTCAGGCAACGGACCGGACTGGCCCAGGCGCTGATCCACGATCCCGACATCCTGATCCTCGACGAGCCCACCACGGGGCTCGACCCGCTGCAGATCATCGGGATCCGCGACCTGATCCAGAGCCTGGCGCACCACAAGACGATCATCTTCTCGACGCACATTCTCCAGGAAGTGGCGCCGGTAACCCATCGGGTGGTCATCATCAACGACGGCCGCATCGTGGCCGACGGCGACATCGACGAACTCGAGCAGCAGGCCATGGGCAGCAACCGCATCTACCTGAGCTGCCGCGCCGACGCCGAGACCGCCGCCGAGGCCCTGCGCGGACTCGACAGCCTCGAGTCCGCCGCCCTGATCGGCGACGCCGACGGCGTGAGCCGCTTCGAACTGCGGGCGCCCTTCGGCCGGGAAGTGACCGGCGCCGTGGGCGGCCTGGTCAACCAGCAAGGCTGGGAGCTGCTCGAATTGCACGAGTCCCGCTTCAACCTGGAAGACACCTTCATCGCCTTGACCAAACAGGGCAGTCGAACCGGGGAGGCGAGCCATGTCTAACACGGGCGTCATCTTCCGGCGCGAATTCGGGGCCTACTTCAACAGCCCGATCGCGTACATCTTCATCATCGTGTTCCTGATCATCAACTGCGGCCTGTTCATGACGCCGTTCTTCCTGAGCGGCGCCGCGGACATGCGCGAGTTCTTCAACAACCTGCCCCTGTTCCTGATCTTCTTCATCCCGGCCGTATCGATGCGGCTGTGGGCCGAGGACAAGCGCAGCGGCACCTTCGAACTGCTGATGACCCTGCCCATGAAATCGAGCGAGGTCATGCTGGGCAAGTACCTGGCGGCGATGGCCTTCTACGTCATCACCCTGCTCGCCACCCTGCCCATCCCCATCATGCTGACGATGCTGGGCAACCCCGACGTGGGGGCGATGGCCAGCGGTTACCTGGGCGCCCTGTTGCTGGGCGGTCTGTACATGAGCGTGGGGATCTTCACGAGCGGCCTGCTCCGTGACCAGATCACGGCGTTCATCCTGGGCATGCTCGCCTGCTTCGTGCTCTTCCTGCTGGGCATGCCTTTCGTGTCCGGCACCATCGACGGCTGGATCGGCGGCCTGGGCACCTTCCTGCAGAACAGTTTCGGTCTGATGCCCCACTACCAGTCACTGCAACGCGGCGTGCTGGAACTGGGCGACCTGGCCTACTTCCTGGCCCTGACCGGCGTCTTCCTCGTCCTCAACACGTTGTGGCTGGAAGGGAGGAAGTACTAATGACACCCAAGCGTAAATCATTCCGTATCAGCTTCGCCGTGGCGGTGGTGCTTCTGCTGGCGGCGGCGGTCCTGCTGACCGGCGTCCTCGGCAACTTCCAGGGCGTTCGCGCCGACCTGACCAGTGATCGCCTGTACACCATGTCGCCGTCCGCCAAAACGATTCTCGGCGATCTCAAGACGCCGGTGCAGGTGAAGTTCTACATCACCGGCGCCGACGACATGCCGACCGAGCTGAAGAATCTCGAGCGCGACGTCTCGGACAAGCTCCGTGACTACAACCGTGCGTCCGACGGCATGATCGAGTACTCGGTTCACAACCCGCAGGACGACGAGGAAATGCAAGCCTCGCTCACGTCCCGCGGTATCCGTCCGTTCCAGGTGCAGTCCATCGAGAAGGACGAGCGCAGCATCAAGCTGATCTGGAGCGCGATGACCATCGCCTACAAGGACTACCCCGACGAGGTGTTGCCCCAGGTGCTGCCCCAGTCGCTGGTATCGCTCGAATACGAGTTGCTGTCGCGCGTCTTCCGGCTCACCCAGGAGCGCCAGCCCAAGGTGGCCCTGATCGCCCCGCTGCAGCAGGTCGATCAGCAGACGGCGATGATGTATCTGCAGCAGGGCATGCAACCGCCCGAGCCGGTGGATACCTACGCCTCGATCACGCAACTGCTCGAGCAGGAGCACTACACGGTGGAGCGGATCGACCTGACGGCCGAGTCGCGGATCCCCGAGGACGCCGACGTGATGCTGGTGCTCAACCCCACGGGATTCAACGAGCGCCAGGCCTTCGAGATCAACCGCGCCGTCAGCAACGGCATGAACACGGTGATCGCGGTGCAGTCACACGTCTACGGCTACCAGCCGGGCGCGCGCGAAGCCTACACCATCACCGGACAGGGACAGCCCAGCGGCCTCGAGACCATGCTGGCCGAGTTCGGTCTGACCGTATCGACCGATCACCTCATGGACGACAGTTCCCAGGTGCTGAGCGTGCCGCGCACCCAGAACATCGGCGGCATGCGCTTCCAGACCAGCGAGCCGGTGCGTCTGCCCATCCAGATCCAGGTGACCGACACCCAGATGAACGCCGACGCGGCCATCAGCAATCGCATCAGCGCCTTGCTGTACCTCTGGGGCTCCGCACTGGAGATCAACGGATCGAAACTGGCCGAGCACGAGCTCGCCCGGACCGATCTGTTCACCAGTAGCGCCAAGACCTGGACCGAGCCCTTCACCGAGGGCATCATGGCCGGCAGCCTGTTCCGCCCCGAGGGCAAATCCATTACGCCGCACCTGCCGTTGGCCCTGGAGCTGGCGGGCCGTTTCCCGGACGCGTTCGGCGATACCGCGCCACCCGCCTGGCCTGTCGGTCCAACCGCCGAGGACAGTGTCACCCCGGATTCGCCCATCGCGCCGCTGATGCGCGAACCCGCCAGACTGGTGGTGGTCGGTTGCGCCAAGATGTTCGACGACATGGCCATTCAGGCCGGTCACAACTCGTTGTTCCTGCTCAACGCGGTCGACGGCCTGGTCCATGGCGAGGATCTGATCTCCATCCGGTCGAAGATCCTTACGCAACGGGTCATCCGTCCGGTCAGCGACAGCGAGAAGGTGCTGTTCCGCCTGTTCACCATCGTCCTGATTCCGGTAGTGCTGGTGATCTTCGGTCTGACGCGTGCGAGCAATCGCCGGAAGGAGGCGGCACGATGAGCAAACGTACCCTGATTACACTGGGCCTGCTGGTCGTGGCGCTGCTCGCCTTGAACATCCTGCAGAAGCAGACCCACGATCGGACGACTTCCGCATCGGACACGGATCCGGTCCTGTCGAATGCTTTTGTCGCCGACGAGATCAACCGGATCCTGATCGCCGACGCCGATTCGACGGACGTGGTCCTGGAGCGCCTGCCCGATCACTGGGTGGCCCGTTCGGCCTGGAGCCATCCCGTCGAACAGCGCAAGGTCGACGAGTTGATGACGGAGCTGGACGGCCTATCCGGCCAGTACCGTTCCGACAACCCCGACATTCTCGTCGATTACGGGCTGGGCCCGGACGCCACACCCGTCACGATCACCCTCTTCGGCGCGGAATGGGAACCGGTCTACACCCTGGAGGTCGGCCGCAAGCCCGACACAGGGAGCGGCTCGTTCGTTCGTGATCCGCAAAACGACGCCGTGTTCCTGACCCGGGCCAACATCCTGGGCAAGCTGGGCATGTACACGGGTCTGGCGAAACCGGAGAACAAGTTCTTCCTGGACCTGAAGGTCTTCGAGTGCGGCCGCGAGGACATCGAGGACATCGTCCTGTACCGGGGCGACGAAACGCTGGCCATGGAAAAGGTCTTCACGACGCCCGAACCGGCCGAGGGCGACACCATCGCACCGGTCCCCGACCGCAGCACCTGGGAATGGGTGCTCGTCGAGCCGGAGCGGCTGCCGCTGGCCAAGTCCAAGGTGGACGGCATCATGAACGCCTTGACGAACCTCCGGGCCGCCGATGTCGACGACCCGGGCGCGGCGATGGATGAATACGGACTCTGGAAGGCCGACCGTCGCGTGGCGATCGCGCTGGCCGACGGCTCCGAGTTCGAACTGCGCATCGGCGCCGTCTGTGAAGGCACGGCCGAGGGGCAGACCGAGTACTACGTGATGACGTCCATGGATCGTACGATCTGGGTGTTGAGCGGGTACAAGGTGGATCAGATCTTCAAGGAGTTGGCGGATTTGTTGCCGGAGTCTTGAGTCCGGATGACCGAGATCTGATTCATGACCGCCAAGATCCGACGCCCGGGAGCAACCCTTCCGGGCGTTTTTACTTGATGTTTTCACGGCGGTTACCGACCATGGAAGTCTTCGCGCAGGCCGACCGCGTGGTCGGTCTCGTGTGTTCACCAGTTCCGGAGGATTGCCTTGAGTGACATCGACCGTTCCGCCGCTGCTTTGCTCTTGAAGAACGCCAACGTCCTGGACTATCTGCCGGTCGAAATGGGCGCCGCTCCGAGACCCCGCGTCGAGCTGACCGACCTGCGGATCGTCGGCGATCGCATCGTCGAACGCGGCGTCGATCTGGCGGCCCAAGAGGGCGAAACGACCATCGACGTGAACGGCCGCACGGTCATGCCCGGCCACATCAACGGTCACCATCACCTCTACTCGACCCTGGCGCCCGGCATGCCGGCCCCGGCCGAGACACCGCGCAACTTCCAGGAAGTGCTGACCAACATCTGGTGGAAGCTGGACCGCGCCATAGACGCGGACGCCGTCTACCTGAGCGCCGTCAGCGGCGCCTGGGACGCCATGCGTTGCGGCACGACCCTGATCGTCGACCACCACTCGAGCGTGGCGGCGGTGGGCGAATCCCTCGACCACATCGAGCGCGGCATCGCCGACGTGGGTCTGCGCGGCGCCCTCTGCTACGAGGTGACCGACCGCGGCGGCCCCGGCAGCCGCGACACCATGCTGGCCGAGACACGACGCTACTTGGAGAAGATCGCCGCGACACAGACCGGCAACGCCGTCCCCACGTTCCGCGCCCTGGCCGGCGCCCACGCCAGCTTCACCCTCGAAGACCGCACCCTCGAACTGCTGGCCGAGATCTGCGACACGTTCGATGTCGGCATCCACATCCACCTGGCCGAAGGCACCACCGACCGCGAGATCTGCCACGACCGCGGCTGGCCCGACCCCCTCGAGCGCCTCGACAACTACGGTCTGATCCGCAAGGGCGCCGTGCTGGCCCACGGCGTGGACCTGACGCCCATCGACCTGCAGGTCATCGAGGACAAGGGCGCCTGGCTGGTCCACAACGGCCGCTCGAACATGAACAACGGCGTGGGTCGCGCCCCGGTCGACCGGTTCCCATCGCGTGTCTGCTACGGCACCGACGGACTGGACGGCAACATGTGGGGCGAGATGCGCACCACCTTCTATCGAGGCAACGAGACCGGCCGCGGCCCCCTGGGCTTTACCGGCGCCGAACGATTCTGGGTCGGCGGCTATCAGCTGGCCCGCGAGCTCTTCGGCGAACCCTTCGGTTCGCTGGATACCGGCGCGCCCGCCGACTTCCTGATTTGCGACGCCCACCAAAAGACCCCCCTGACGGCGGACAACTGGCTGGGCATGATGCTCTTCGGATTCCACCCCTGGGATATCGCCGAGGTCTATGTGGGCGGTGCGTGCAAGTACCGCCGCGGCGACCCGGCCCCTTATGACGGACAAGCCTCCCGCGACGCCGCGCAGCGGATCTGGGACGGCATGAAGGCCCTGTAGATAACGGGAGAACGCCCATGACAAACGCTGCTACGATCCTGGAGGCCGCGCGCGGCCTTCAGGACCCGATGACCGCTTTCCTGCGCGACATCGTCGCCATCCCCAGCCTCTCCGGACGGGAAGAGGCCGTCATCCGCCGCATCGCCGCCGAGATGGAGGCCGTCGGCTTCGACGAAGTGAAGATCGACGGACTGGGCAACGTGCTCGGCCGCGTGGGCGACGGACCGCGCGTGGTCGCCTTCGACGCCCACATCGACACGGTCGACGTCACCGACCACGACCAGTGGGACTGCGACCCCTTCACCGGCAAACTGGAAAACGGTCGCGTCTACGGGCGCGGCGCCGTCGATCAGAAAGCCGGCATGGCCGGCATGGTCTACGCGGCTAACCTCATGAAGGACCTGGATCTGCTCGACGGACTACAGGTGTGGATGGTGGGCTCTGTCATGGAAGAGGACTGCGACGGCCTGTGCTGGCATTACATCCTCGAAGAGGGTGTGCTCAAGCCCGAGGTGGTCGTCTCGACCGAACCGTCCGGCCTGACCCTGACGCGCGGCCAGCGCGGCCGCATGGAGATCCGCGTCACCGCGCGCGGCGTTTCCTGCCACGGCTCGGCGCCCGAACGCGGCGACAACGCCGCCACCAAACTCGCCCCCGCCTGCGCCGCCATCGACGCCCTGAACGGCCGTCTGGCCACCGACGATTTTCTGGGCAAAGGCACCTGCTGCGTCAGCTGGTTCGGCACCGAGGGCCCCAGCCTCTGCGCCGTGCCCGACAAGGCCGAGCTGCACATCGACCGTCGCCTGACCGACGGCGAGACCAAGGAGCTCGCGATCAAGGAGGTCGAGGACGCCATGGCCGAGGTCGGCATCCCCGCCGAAGTCTGGATACTGACCTACGAGGTCCCGGCCTGGACCGGTCTGGTCTACCCCATGGAAAAATACTACCCCACCTGGGTCATGCCCGAGGACCATCCCGCCGTACAGGCCGGCGTCGCGGCGCACCTGGCCGCCTTCGCCAGCGAACCGAAGGTGCACTGCTGGACCTTCAGCACCAACGGCGTGTCCATCAAGGGACTGCACGACGTGCCCTGCGTGGGCTTCGGCCCCGGCGAGGAACGTCTCGCCCACGCTCCCAACGAATACGTCCCCGTCGAGGACGTGGTGAAGGCCTGCGCCTTCTATACCGCGTTCCCCGGCGCCTTCATTGCAACCGACAAGAAGTGAGAGAAACGATGAACCTCAAAGGCAAGCACTACATCACCGCACGCGACTGGTCGGACGAGGAACTCGAATACGCCCTGGCGACCGCGGCCGACCTCAAGGACAAGTTCCATCGCGACGAGCCCACGCCCCTGCTGCGCGACAAATCGCTCTTCGCCCTGTTCTTCGAGCAGAGCACCCGCACGCGCAACTCCATGGAAGCGGGCATGACCCAGCTCGGCGGTCACGCCAACGTCCTGAGCCCCGACAAGCTGCAGCTCAGCCATGGCGAGACCGTCCTGGATACGGGCAAGGTCCTGAGCCGCATGGGCCACGGCATCGCCATCCGGAATTGTGATTGGGGCGTCGGCAACAAGTTCCAGCGCGACATCGCCGCCATCTCGAAGGTGCCGGTGATCAACCTGCAGTGCGACCTGTACCATCCCTGCCAGGCGCTGGCCGACATCATGACCGTGCGCGAGACGTTCAACAACGAGGTCAAGGGCCGCAAGATCGTGGTGAGCTGGACCTACGCGCCCAGCTACGTGCGGCCCATCTCGGTGCCCCACTCCGAGATCCTGATGATGGCCCGCATGGGGATGGACGTGACCCTGGCCCATCCGCCCGAGTTCAAGTTGCTGCCGGAGATCGTCGATGCGGCTCGCGCCGACTGCGAGCGCAACGGCACGAAGTTCGAGATCGTCGATGACATGGACGCCGGGTTCGAGGGCGCTCACGTGGTCTATCCCAAGAGCTGGGGTTGCCTGGTCACCGAACCCGATCGTGAGGCCGCAGTGAAGCACATCGAGAAGTATCCGGACTGGATCTGCAACGAGGAACGCATGAAGATCGCGGCGTCAGATGCGATCTATATGCATCCGCTACCGGCAACGCGCGGGCAGGAAGTTACCGACGTGGTGATCGATGGACCGCAGAGTGTCGTATGGGACGAAGCGGAAAACCGGCTGCATACGGCCAAGGCGCTTATGGCGCTTACTATGTAGGCCGGTCGGGAGGGTCATACAGACGCCAAGTGCTTCTTGCGTTCCGGATTCAGCACTTGGCGTCTGTATGACCCTCCCGACCTACATCGTTACTGGCCAGGAGCCCCTTGGCCGTTTGCGAGGAGTTTGTGATGGCGCTGCCCCATGTCGATTTGAATCCTCATTGGACCGGGTATCGGTGTGTGCTGTGTGGCAAGACGTTCGAGACCGGGTGGCGGGGGTTTGTTTGTGACGAGTGCGGGATCGATGGGATCCTCGATGCGACTTATGATTATGATGCTATCCGTACGAACCTGAATCCGGACATTCCCTTCATGGCGAATGGGCGGCCTGATCTCTGGAACTTCAAACCGTTGCTGCCGCTGTGGCCGACCGAACCGCATCCGGCCTGGGCTTTGGGCGATACGCCGTTGCATAATTGTGAGCGGTTGCGCGAGCGGCTCGGATTGCCCGGGTTGTTTCTGAAGGATGACACGGGGCTGCCTTCGGCCAGTCTGAAGGATCGCGCCACGGCCATGGCCATGGCTGATTGTGCGCGGCTTGGGGTTGAGCATGTGGCGGCGGCTTCGACCGGAAATGCGGCGGCGAGTCTGGCCGTGTTGGCGGCGCGGGCCGGCATTGATACCACCATTTTTGTTCCGGCGGCGGCACCCAAGGCCAAGCTGGCCCAGCTCGAACTACACGGAGCAAACGTCATACGAGTCGACGGGACCTACGACGACGCATTCGACCTCTCCCTGCAAGAGATCGACAGGCATGGCTGGTACTCGCGCAACTGCGCCCACAATCCGTTGCTGGTCGAAGGGAAGAAGACGGTCGCGTTCGAAATTGCCAACGCGCTGGGTGGGCTGGCGCCGGATGCCGTGTTCGTACCGACCGGGGACGGGTGTATCGTGTCTTCGGTTTGCAAGGGGTTGCTGGAGCTGGTGGAGATGGGGTTGCTGGAGAGCGTGCCCAAGGTCTATGGCGTGCAGGCCGCGGGCGCGGCGCCGTTGGCGCGGGCTTGGAACGAGATCGGCGACGAAGCCGCGGGTTATACGGCCGCCGAAGCCTTGACTGCTATCAAGCCTGTCGCACCCGTCACCATAGCCGATTCGATCAGTGTGGGTATTCCTCGCAACCGGCTGAAAGCCTGGATGCGGGTGGCTGCTACCGGCGGCGGTTTCCTCTCCGTATCCGATGAAGCGATTCTCGCTTCTATCCGGTTGCTGGCCGAGTTCGCCGGCGTCTGGGCGGAACCATCGGGCGCGACGGGAATGGCGGGTTTAGTAGAGGCCAAGAACACGGGATTGATCGAACCTGCAGACCGGATTGTCGTTCTGGTGACGGGGCATGGGTTGAAGGACCCGCAACCCAGAGATTTGATTTAAAGCAGATGGTGCCAGCCTATCTTCCGAGAGTGTCCTAAACTTAGTTGAAACTTGATGCGGCCTCCGGCCTCTGGTAA
>CAYYYS010000005.1:0-109109 GCA_964476155.1 uncultured Fibrobacteraceae bacterium | reverse complement strand
CTTCGGCACAACTCGTTTACTCTAGTGAGAGCCGGGGGCGGGGTCAACGCAAAGCTGCTTCACGGATGTGGGAAAGATGATATAATTTTATATCCCGATACGAAAGGACTGTCATGAAGCATACATCGGTTATCGTTGGTCTCGGTATCATCTGTGCGGTCTTCACCGGCTTTCCCGCGCTTGCCCAGGATTGGGTTTCGCCGTACAACCACGGGGCGACACACTTTGATTTCGCAGAACTCCTGTTCGGCCCCTACTCGGGATCGTTCAGTGCGGATGGCCCGGCTTTCGGCGTGCAAGATACCGATCCGGAAACGTTTAGCGAGTCCGTCGGCGGTCTGTATGTCGTCGCCGACGATACCGCGTCGGTTGCCGGCTATGCCGCCGCGCGCAATCCGGACGACACGGTCGATCTCTTCGTGTGGTGGGTCCGTACGCATGGCGAATTTGTCCCGGCCGGCGCGTATCCGGTGGATCCGTTCAGCATGACCACTGGCTCCATCTACCTGGACGACATTGCGGAGTTCGATCCGCCCGAGAGTTTCGATCCGACTTCACTGATGGACTGGCTGGGGGGCGTGGATGCCGCCCATGTCTTCATGGCCGCCTCGGGTGTCGTCCACCTCGATTTCGTAGGCACCCAGGCGATCACCGGGACGTTTTCGGGAACCATGCTCGATGATACCCTGATGGTGATTTCCGTGCAGAACGGACTGATCTCCCTGACGGGAATAGACGTCGCCACTGTCCCTGCGTCCTGGGGGGATGTAAAGACCCTCTATCGTTGATCGGAACATACAGTGAATACAAAAGGGCCGGTCGTGATGACCGGCCCTTTGATTTCGGGTAAATCGTGATCAGTCGATGGCCGCCTCCAGCTTCGCCCGTACCGCCTTGCGTACTTCGGCGTGCAGGTCCTCGCACCGCGCCTGGGCCGCGGCCGCCCGCTTGCGCGTCTCGGCCATGAAGTCCGGCGCCGCATCCTGGGGCAGATCCTTCAGTGAGTCCAGGTTGATCAACACGTTGTAGTAGGCTCCCTCGGCGCCCGCCATGGCGCAGAGCCCGGCCACGCCGGCGTCGCTCAGGGAGTTGACGTTGCCGATCTCGGCGACCTCGGCGGCCAGTTCCAGCACCTCGGGCATGGCTTCGAGGACCGACAGGGGGACGGATGTCGCGCCACGGGTGGCGGTGGCGGTGGCCAGGTCGCGGGCCTTCTGCTGCGCTGCGCTTTTCTTGGGCAGGCGGAAGGTGTCCATGACCGCGTTGAAGGCGTCGGTGTCGTCGTCGATGGCGCGCAGCATGGCGTCCTTGATGTCCTGACCCCGCTCGGCAATGGCCTTCACCCGGTCCTGGACCTTGGCGTACTTCTTTTTGCCGACGGTCAGATTGCCGACCATCGCGACCAGGGCCGCGGCCTGGGCGGCGCTCAGGGCCGCCACCGAACCGCCGCCGGGGGCGGGGGAATCGGTCGACAGGACATCCGCGAACTCGCGGTTGGTCAGCGACACCAGTTCGCCGTCGGTCAGGCCGGCCTGGTATTCGATGATCTTGTCGGCGGGATCGAAGGGCGCGATGTCCCGCAGGCCCATGCTCTGGATAGCCGTTTCGATGAGCATCTTGCGGGGCACACCGGCCGATTGGTTCGCCTCACGCAGGTAGAACTTCCCCGCCTCGAGCATGTCGCCTTCGGGAATCAGGCCGACCAACTCGGAACCGGTGACGCGGGCATCGCGATCGCGGGCCGACTTGCGGCAGGCTTCGAAGGCCTGGTGCGGCTTGGTGATCGCCGTGTTGACCAGATTGATCGATACCTGGGCGCGGTCGTATTCGGGGATGACCCACCCCACGGCCTTGCAGGCCTTGAGGCGGTAGGGGCCGGGCACCAGGATGTTCTTGCCGTCGTCGCTCTTGACGAGCTTGCCCTTCTCGTCGCGCATAGCGCGACCGGCCTCTTTGATGTCCAGGGCCATCTGCGAGGCGATGGATTTGTTGCGGGAGTTTATGTTGACGTTGTAGGCCACCAGGAAGCCGCGAGCGGATACGTTGGTGGCGCCGCTGCGGGCCACGAAGTCGTTCCATTCGTTGGGCCCGAAGTCGGGCTTCCACTGCTTGGTGCCCAGCTTGTCGGGAAGCGCTTCGTACTCGCCCTTGCGCACATGGGCCAGGTTGCGACGTTCCTCGCCGGCGGCCGCGTTCTCGTAGAGATAGACGGGGATCTCGAGTTCGCGGCCGATGCGTTCGCCCACGCCGCGTGCGATTTCCACGCACTCCGCCATGGTCACGTCGCGTACGGGTACGAAGGGGCAGACGTCGGTTGCGCCGTGGCGCGGGTGCGCACCGCTCTGCTTGGACATGTCGATCAGCTGGGAGGCCTTTTCCACGACCCGGAAAGCCGCTTCGGCGACACCCGCCGGTGAACCGATGAAGGTGATCACCGTGCGGTTGGTCTCCTCGCCCGGATCCACGTCCAGCAGCGTGACGCCGTCCACGTCGCCGATCACCGCAGTCACCGCGTCGATGACACCGCGGTCGCGGCCTTCGCTGATGTTGGGCACGCATTCCACGAGTTTCATGAGCTCTCCCGTCTGTTGTCGTCAATACGGACCGCACGCGGTCACTATAACCCCTCCCGCGGAAGATAGTGGGCGGGACGATCGAATGCCAGTGCGGGCGTGGGGAAGGCCGGGGGCGGATTATGTGTATTTCCAAGTGCAAGGGCGGCAATAAAAATCAGATAGGGGTTTGCCCTATGGCAGGGGTGGAACTATAATACTGCCATTAACCGGCGGGAGTCGTCCTACCCGGAATGTAATCGTATTTTCGCCCACGCCCACCCGATAGAACTCGACGGAAGGTTGAGATCATGTATCGTCCCGATGCCAGCGACAAGGTCGCCATTTTCATTGATGGCGAGAACATCCACTATAGCGCGAAGCACCTGAACATGAGGCTTGACTACCTCAAGATGTGTCGGGCCCTCGCGGGGAACAGGCGTCTGGTTCGCGCCTATTTCTATACGGCCATCTCCAACCAGTCCGAAGGCAAGATCGACTTCGTGAATTTCCTGAAGTTGAACGGCTTCAAGGTCGTCACCAAGGAACTCAAGAGCTTCACCGAGGCCGACACCCAGCAGCGGTTCTTCAAGGGGAACCTGGACCTGGACATGGCCATCGACATCTACGAGATGCTGCCGCACCTCGATACGGTGATCATCTGTTCCGGTGACGGGGACTTCGTGAGACTGGTGGAGAGCGTTTCGCGTCAGGGCAAGCACGTCGAACTCTGCGCGCTGCGCGAGATGACGAGTACGGATCTGATCGCCGCCGCCGACGAGTACATCGACCTGGATTCGGTCAAGGACGTGATCGCCCTGGACGCGCCGCCGCCCGAGCGCAGCGAGGACGACCCTCCCCAGGGCCGCATCCGCAACGAACTCGACGACCGGATCGACTACAACGCCATCGAGTACTAGACGGACAACACGGGTTTTGCATCAACCGCCGAGCGCGTCCATGACGCCTCGGCGGTATTTATTTTGCAGCAGGCGTGTGACTGGGCCGGGCGCGCCGTCGCCGACCGGTCGGCCGTCCACCGTGACGATGGGCACGATCTCCTTCACGGATCCGCTGAGGAAGGCCTCGTCGGCGCCACAGGTTTCGGCGATGGTGAAGGGGGACTGGCGCGTGGGGATGCCTTCAGCCTCCGCAACCGCAAGGACCGTGCTGCGGGTGCGGCCGGCCAGCAGGCCCAGGTCGAGGGGCGGCGTATGCAGTTCCCCGTCGCGGACGATGAAGATGTTGCTGGTGGCGCCCTCGAGGACCTGGTCGTCGGCATCGATCAGCAACGCTTCCCGGCAGCCCGAAGCGTGGGCCAGACGCAGGGCCGTAACCGTGGTCAGGTAATTGAGGGTCTTCAGGTGGGGGAAGTTGCCGCGGGAAAAGCCCGACCGCATCGACCGCACGGCGATCCCGTCGCGTTGCCAGATGATCAGGTCGGGGTCCAGGGGCACCAGATAGATAGACAGGGTGGGGGGGAGCTCACCGTGGCGGCTCAGGGGCAGGGGATTGTCCGCGGACCCGCCGCGGCTGACGGTGATGCGACAGCGTGCGTCGGCGCCGGCCAGGTCGTTGCGTCGGGACAGCTCGTCGAGTATGTCGCGGATCTCGTCGGGATCAGGCCGGTAGGTATATTCCAGGGCCGCCAGGTTTGCGGACAAGCGGGCGAGGTGCTCGGCGAGATCGAACGGGCGTCCCCCGTATAATCGAACCGTTTCGAACATGCCGTCACCATACAAATACCCACCGTCAAACAATGAGATGACGGCCTCTTCGGCGGGGCAATACTTTCCGTTGAGAAATACGATCATGGGATCTACCTTTGGGCAGTTGTCCGACACGACAGTCTGTTGCACACCGCAACATTATGCTGTTATCGGATGTGCGCGCAAGTTCTGTTGACCGATACCTGAGACCGGCTATGCTCGCGTGCGAACTCTGATCTCGTTTACAAACGGACTCCTGTTCCAAGGGACCCGCCCGGACCCGCTCCGCGAAACCGGAGGAGGCTGAGTCGATGGCCGAACAGTTCGTGCCCTTGTTGATCGTCGTTGCCCTGGCTGCGATCTTCGCACTGCTCTTCCTGGGCCTGAGTTACTGGCTCGGACCCAAGGACCCCCAGCGGTTGAAGGGGACCACCTACGAATGTGGCGTCCCGGTCCGTAGCGGCGTCCAGATCCGATTCTTCGTCCGCTTCTTCCTGATCGCCCTGCTCTTTCTGCTCTTCGATCTGGAAGCCGTCTTCCTGATTCCCTGGGCGGTCCTGTTCAAGTCGTTCCTGGCGAACGGGCAAGCGGCTTTCGCTCTGGGTGAAATGGGCGCTTTCGTTGCCGTCCTGGTGGTCGGTTTCGTCTACGTCTGGAAGAAGGGAGGGCTGGAATGGCAGTAACGCTCGACAGCCCCAGCAATGTCATCACGACCCGCCTGCGCCAGGCCGTCAACTGGGGTCGCAAGTATTCCCTGTGGCCGATGCCGTTCGGCACCGCCTGCTGCGCCATCGAGTTCATGAGTGTGGTGTCGTCGTACAGCGACATCAGTCGGTTCGGCGCCGAGGCCGTTCGCTTCTCGCCGCGCCAGTCCGACCTGCTGCTCGTGGCGGGCACGATCTCCTACAAGCAGGCGCCGATCCTGAAGACCATCTACGCTCAGATGTGCGAACCCAAGTGGGTCGTGTCGATGGGTGTATGCGCCTGCTCCGGCGGTTTTTACAACAACTACGCCACCATGCAGGGTATCGACCAGATCATACCGGTCGACTATTACGTGGCGGGTTGTCCCCCCACTCCCGAGAACCTGATGCACGCCCTGGTCACGCTCCAGGACCGTGTCCAGAACGAAGGTCTTGTGACCGCGTCCCAGCGTCATACGGCCCGCAACGGCGTCTGATCGCAGCGGGGTTGAGCCGGACGCGAGAGACAGGATGGAGAGCATGAGCGAGAAGCTACTGGAAAGCCTCAAGAGCGAGTTCGGGTCCCTGCCCGGCGGCACGCATGTGGGCGACGCCTGGGTGAAGGTCGATCGTGAGGATTTGCCCGCGGTCGTGCGGCATCTGAAGCAGCAGGGTAACTGTGAGCTGCTGCTGGACGTTGTTGGCGTGGATTTGAGTGAGCATCCCGACCACCCGGATGATCCCGCGCGCTTCGAGGTGAACTACAATCTGCGTTCGATCGCCAACCAGGAGCGCCTGGTGGTGAAGGTCGCGCTGGAGGAGGGGCAGGACGTCCCCACCATCAGCGATCTCTATGCCTCGGCGAACTGGGCCGAGCGTGAGGTCTACGATCTTTATGGCGTACCTTTTCGGGACCATCCGGATCTGCGCCGCATCCTCACGCATCACGAGTTCGAGGGACACGCCCTGCGCAAGGACTATCCCATCGAGCGGGGTCAGGTCCTGTCCGTACCCGAGAAGCTGCTGGACGACCATGAGGTGGCCCGCGGCGCGGCCCGGGCCGAAGCCGCAAGCGCTCCGGCGCTGCCGTCGGATTTGATGACCGTGAACATCGGCCCAAGTCATCCCGCCACCCATGGCGCCCTGCGCGCCGAGTGCCTGCTCGACGGCGAGACCATCGTCAAGGCCGTCAGCGAGATCGGCTACCTGCACCGCTGCTTCGAAAAGGAAGCCGAGGATCACACCTGGTCCCAGGTCATGCCGTATACCGACCGCCTGAACTACGTGTCGGCCATGCTCAACAACTGCATCTACTCGGGAGCCGTCGAGAAGATGCTGGGTGTGGATCTGCCGGAACGCGCGGTCGTGATTCGCGTGATCGTCAGCGAACTGAGCCGGATCATCGACCACCTGGTGTGCATTTGCGCCAACCTCGTGGATCTCGGCGCCCTGACCAACTACTGGTACTTCTACAATATTCGCGAGGGTATTTACTACGACATTATCGAGCCGCTCTGCGGCTCGCGCCTGACCACCAACTTTGCGCGTATCGGCGGCGTGGCCTATGACGTCTTCGACGGCTTCGAGGATGCCGTCGCCCGGCATCTGGACAAGATGCGCGTGGCGATACAGGAAGTGACCGGCCTGGTGGCGCGCAACCGCATCTTCCTGGACCGTACCGTGGGTGTGGGCGCCATGACCCCCGAGGAGGCCCTGGACTGGGGCTTCACCGGGCCCTGTCTGCGGGCGACGGGTCTGGCCTACGACCTGCGCAAGCATGAGCCCTACCTGGGGTATGAGACCTATGATTTCGATGTGCCGGTGGGCGAGCACGGCGACTCCCGCGACCGCATCATGGTGCGCATGGAGGAGATGCTTCAGAGCGAGCGCATCATCCGCCAGGCGCTCGCTCGCGGTCTGCCCGCGGGGCCCATCATGGTGGACGATGCCAGCGTCTCGTTGCCGCCGAAGGACCAGGTCTACGGCAGCATCGAAGGGGTGATGAACCAGTTCAAGATCATCTCCGAGGGCATCAAGGTGCCCACCGGCGAGGCCTACGGCAGCGCCGAGGGCGCCAACGGCGAACTGGGCTTCCACTGCTGGTCCGACGGCAGCGGTTCGCCTTACCGCATCAAGGTACGTCCGCCCTGCTTCCCGATCTTCTCGGCCTTCTCGACCATGGTCGAGGGTCTGATGATTCCCGACGCGATCGCCATCCTGGGCAGCATCAACATCATCGCGGGGGAGCTGGACCGATGAACGGCACGAAAGGACCCGGCGACATGAACGCTTCCACGGCCGGCGCCATCGCCTTTGCCCTGACGGCAGAGGACCATACGGCTTTCGCGAAGATCGTCGAAAAGTACCCGAACCGGCGCAGCGCCCTGATGCCCACGCTCTGGCTCATCCAGGACCGTCACGGCTACATCTCCGACGAAGCGGTGACCTGGACGGCCGGGCAACTCGAGGTGTCCGAAGCCAAGGTGCGCGAGATCATCTCGTTCTACTTCATGTATCGGGACGAGCCACAGGCCAAGTACGTGTTGCAGGTCTGTCACAATATCAGTTGTCACATCATGGGCTCACGCTCGCTGATGACCCACATGGAAAAGAAGCTCGGGGTGCGCCGGGGAGAGACCACTCCCGACGGCTTGTTTGCCCTGGAGGGCGCGGAATGTCTGGGTGCCTGCGGCATGGG
Source organism: uncultured Fibrobacteraceae bacterium (assembly GCA_964476155.1). Lineage (GTDB taxonomy): Bacteria > Krumholzibacteriota > Krumholzibacteriia > LZORAL124-64-63 > LZORAL124-64-63 > JAHIYU01. The sequence continues at coordinate 101,467 of CAYYYS010000005.1, read as the reverse complement.
CCCTTGCATGCTAGTGGGCAAGCATCTCTACGAGCATCTGACGAACGAAAAGGCCGACGAGATCCTGGAAAGCATGCGTCGCGGCGAACCGCTGCCGGCCGACACGGACCGGGACCTGGAGGACTAGGATGAACCGCGACGACTACCGGATCTTATCGAAACGTTTCGGGACGAAGGACGGGCACAAGTTGTCGGTCTACGAGTCACAGGGCGGCTACACGGCGTTGCGCAAGGCCGTCGGCACACTGGGTGCAGCCGCGGTGACCGGGACCGTCAAGGCGTCGGGACTGCGTGGCCGCGGTGGTGCCGGCTTCCCGGCGGGTGTCAAATGGGGTTTCGTACCCAAGGACGCCGACACGATCTACTTCATGGTCAACGCCGACGAGTCCGAGCCGGGTACCTTCAAGGACCGTTTCCTGCTCGACTATGATCCGCACGCCGTGATCGAGGGCTCGATCATATCGTCCTTCGCGGTCAACGCCTGTCTGTGCGTGATCTATATCCGCGGCGAATTCGGCTGGCTCGTCGACCGCACGCAGAAGGCCGTCGATGAAGCCTACGCGGCCGGGTATCTGGGCGAGGACATACTGGGCAGCGGCTACCAGCTGGACATGATCGTGCACAAGGGCGCCGGCGCCTATATCTGCGGCGAGGAGACGGGCCTGATCAATTCGGTGACCGGACGCAAGGGCCAGCCGTTGATCAAGCCGCCGTTCCCCGCGGTCTCGGGTTTCCTGGGCAAGCCGACCATCGTGAACAATGTGGAAACGGTGGCTTCGGTTCCCTTCATTCTGAACGAGGGTGTCGAGGCCTACCGCGCTTTCGGCACCGAGAAATCCGCCGGCACCAAGCTGTTCAGCGTGAGCGGCCCGGTACGGAATCCCGGCGTTCACGAGATTCCGTTGGGCCTGCCGTTCCGTGACTTCTTCAACGACTGGCTGGGCGGCATGGCCGAGGGTGAGACACTAAAGGCCGTCATCATGGGCGGGTCCTCGGTGCCGATCCTGACGGCCGATGAAGCCATGAACACCCGGCTGGACTACGAATCACTGTCCGAGGCCGGCACCATGCTGGGCTCCGGCGGCATGATCATCATCCCCGGGCGCTGCAACATGGTGGAGCTCATCCAGGTCCTGATGCATTTCTACTGGGACGAATCCTGTGGCCAATGCACGCCATGCCGCGAAGGCACCGGCTGGCTGCACCGCCTCGTGCGCAGCCTGCGTCGGGGCGAAGGGACGCTCGAAGACATCGACCTGATGAGCAATGTGTGCGACGGCATGGCCGGTCTGACCATCTGCCCCCTGGCGGACGCGGCCGTAATGCCCATGCAGAGTTTTCTAAAGAAGTTCCGCGCCGAATTCGAGGCGCTGGTACACGAGAGCAAGCAGCCGGGACCGGCCTCGCGCTGGGCGCGCGAGTTCAGGAGTTGACGCCATGGTCAAGTTGACGATCGACGGCCAGGAACTGGAATACGCCGAGGGGACCTCCCTGTTCGACGCTTGTCGGGAGGCTCGCGGCGAGGCCTTGCCGCATTTTTGTTATCACCCCGATCTGCCCATCGCAGGCGTGTGCCGCCTGTGCCAGGTGGAGATCGAGGGGATGCCCAAGTTGACCATCGCCTGCAACACGACCGTTCGCGAAGGCATGGTCGTGAGCACGCGTAGCGAGAAAGTTCGTCAGGCGTCGCAACGGGTGTTGGAAATGCACCTGATCAACCATCCGGTCGATTGCCCCATCTGCGACCAGGCCGGCGAGTGCGGCCTGCAGGACCAGTACATGGCGTACGGCCTGTACGAGTCCGAGGTGGCGAAGGACGACAAGGTCAACAAGGGCAAGGCCCAGGTCATCGGTCCCTACGTGATTCTGGACAAGGAGCGCTGCGTCCTCTGCAGCCGTTGTGTGCGGTTCTGTGATCATGTGACGGGGACTGCGGAAATGGGCATCTTCAACCGGGGCGATCGGGCCGAAATCGGTATCGCGCCGGGCAAGGAATTAAACAACAACTACAGTCTGAACACGGTGGACCTCTGCCCGGTCGGCGCGCTGACCAGCCGTGATTTTCGTTTCAAGAAACGGGTCTGGCTGTTGAAAAGCACCCAATCGATCTGTCCCGGCTGCGCAACGGGTTGTAATATCCGCGTCGACCACGAGGCCGAGCGTATCTACCGCATCAAGCCCCGGCTGAACGATGCGGTCAATGGACGTTGGATGTGTGATCTGGGTCGGCTGGAATACCGCAAAGTCCACGCCGAGAGCCGGCTCGACGTCCCCCTGATCGCCGATGGCAACCAGCAGCGCGAGGCGTCCTGGGCCCAGCTGTGGTCGCGACTCGACGCCCTGGGCAAAGCCGGCCTGGCCGTGATCTCGCCTTGTCAGACGCTCGAGGAGATGGACCTGTTCAAACGACTGGCCGGGGATGAAGCCGTGGTCTCCGGACCCGCCGAAGCGGGACGGGACGGGGGCGATGATATGCTGCTGTCCACCGACCGAACGCCGAATCGCCAGGCCCTGGCCTGGCTCGACATCAGCGAGTTGAGCGGCGACGATCTGGCCGCGCGGATCCGCGGCACCGGGGACGCCGTGATCGTCTACGGTGGCGACCCGGTGGGCGATTCACCCGCCGTGGCCGAAGCGTTGGCCGACAAGACGCTGGTTTATCTGGGTACCCACGGCAACGCCACGGCCGCCGCCGCGCAAATCGTGATCCCCACGAGCAGTTGGGCCGAGCGCGACGGTATATTCGCCAACGGCAAGGGCCGACTCCAGATGATTCGCCTCGTCGTAGCCCGGCCTGGCGAAGCGCGTGAGGACTGGCGCTTCCTGGCCGAATGGCTGGGCCGGACATCCACGGAAACACAACCTGAAGGTCTCCCCGAACTCCGCCGTGGCGTTGCCGAACGCGTCGCGGCCCTGGGTGGGCTCGACCTGAATTCGATCGGAACGTCCGGATCGGCCCTCGCCGACGCGGGCCCTGGAGGTGAGGTCTGATGGAACTCGTGGTGACGACTCTGCTGAAGATCGTCTTCATGCTGGTCCTGGTCATCGGCCTGGTGCCGGTGCTGATCTGGGCGGAGCGCAAGGGCTCGGCCATGATCCAGGATCGGATCGGTCCCAACCGGGCGAGCGTGGCCGGGATTCGGCTGGGCGGGTTGGTTCATCCCATTGCCGACGTGTTGAAGCTGCTGTTCAAGGAGGACGTGCGTCCCGCGAACATACATGGTTTCTTCTATGCTTTCGCTCCCTTCGTGGTGTTCTTCGTGGCCCTGTTGACCTACGCCGTCATACCGTTCGGCGACTTTCTAGAAATCGGCGGCAAACAGATTCCCCTGGTGGTCGCCGATCTGAACGTGGGCATTCTGTTCGTACTCGGCATCGCCAGTCTGGGGACCTACGGCGTGGTGCTGGGGGGCTGGGCGTCCAACAACAAGTACGCTTTTCTGGGTGCCCTGCGGGCGACGTCCCAGATGATCAGCTACGAGATCAGCATGGGCCTGTCGATCATGGGCCTGCTGCTGGTCTTCGAGTCCCTGCGCATGACCGAGATCGTGGCGGGGCAGGGGGACCTGATCCTGGGCTTTTTGCCCAAGTGGGGCGTGGTCATCCAGCCGGTCGGCGCGCTACTTTTCATCACGGCGATCTTTGCCGAGTTGAATCGCACGCCCTTCGATCTGCCCGAAGGTGAATCGGAGCTGGTCTGCGGTTATCACGTCGAATACAGCTCCATGAAGTTCGCACTCTTCTATATGGCCGAATACGCCAACCTGGTGGTGGGCGCGGCCCTGATCGCGACCCTCTTTTTCGGCGGCTGGAACATCCCCTGGCTTTCACGCGCCGTCATCACGACCAACGCGCAGACCCTGCTGCCGTTGGTGATGGTTCTGGAGACCTTGGTGACCGGCATCATCGCCATGCTCTTTTTCCGGCGGTCGGTGAGGGAGCGCAACAAGTTCGGTGACGCACGCGACCGGGAGCCCGGTATCCTGGGCACGGTGTTCGCGGTCATATGCGTCGGCTCGCTGGCCGGGTTTGCCCTGCAGCCCTGGAACGTGGGACCGCAGGCCGCGTCGATCTTCGCCACCCTGCTGCAGGTGAATGCCTTCGTGTTCAAGGTGGTCTTTTTCTGCTGGTTGTTCGTCTGGGTGCGCTGGACACTGCCGCGCTTCAGATACGATCAGCTCATGAACCTGGGCTGGAAAATCATGCTGCCGATCGCTCTGGCGAATCTGGTGGTCACGGCGATCTGGGTCGCCCTGGTCTAGGCTCTTTCCGAGGTACGAGGATATGAGGACGAACGGTAAGCAACACGACTACGGCGCGGAGATGAACTTCCGCGAGCGCCTCTATGTGGGGGAGGTGTTCCGGGGGCTTTGGATCACCATCAAGCACCTGGTGCGGAACATCTTCTACATGAACGACATGCCCACGGTCCAGTATCCGGAGGAGAAGCCGCGATACAGCGATCGCTTTCGTGGTCGTCACCGCCTGATGCAGCGAGAGGACGGGTCACCCCGTTGTGTCGCCTGCATGATGTGCAGCACCGCCTGTCCGGCCGACTGCATTCACATCACGGCGGCCGAACATACCGATCCGACGATCGAGAAGTATCCGGCCACGTTCGAGATCGACCTGCTGCGCTGTGTCTACTGCGGTCTCTGCGAAGAGGCCTGCCCGTGTGACGCCATCCGGCTGGATACGGGCATCTACGAGATCGTGGCCGACACGCGGGCCAAGTTCTACGTGAACAAGGAATTCCTGCTGAACGACGGGACGAACGGGACACTCTGACGGTCCGGGAGGCAAGCAGACGTGGAGACCTTTCTTTTCTACCTCTTCGGAGCCCTGATGCTCGGCGCGGCCGTGATGACGGTCGTGAGCCGCAGCGCCGTGTCGGCCGCCGTGTGGTTGATCTTCAGCTTCGTCAACGCGGCGGGCGTTTTCGCGCTGTTGTCGGCGCCTTTTTTGGCGATCCTGCAGATCCTCATCTACGCCGGCGCCATCATGGTTCTCTTTCTCTTCGTGATCATGATGCTCCAGGGACCGGTCCTGCCGGCCGAGCGCGAGCGGCGCGGTCTCTGGCGTCTCGCCCTGCTCGGTCTGCCCGCGGGCGCCATCGCGGTGACCCTGATCAGCTGGCTCACCCGCAGCGGCCTGACGGCCTTCGCCACCGCGGCCCCCGATACCGCCGGGACCGCCGAGCGGGTTGCCGAGTTGCTGCTCAACCGGTACCTGCTGGCTTTCGAACTGATATCGATCATCCTGCTGGTCGCCATCGTCGGCGCCCTGGCCCTGGGGCGCAAAGAGGAGGACCTGCCGTGGCAATAGGACTGAACCATTACCTCGTGCTGGCGGCGGCCATGTTCCTGACCGGAATGGTCGGCGTGGTCACGCGGCGCAACAGCCTGATCATGCTCATGAGCATCGAGATCATGCTGTGCGGCGTGAACGTCGTCTTCGCCGCCTACTCGCGCGTGCACGGCGACCTGTCCGGACATGTCTTCGTGCTGATGAATTTCGCCGTGGCGGCAGCTGAAGCCGCCATCGGTCTGGCGATCCTGGTGGAGATCTACCGCCTGCGCCGGACGGTGAACGTGGACGAACTCAAGACCCTCATGGAGTAGCGTTTTGGATACCCATGCCGTGGAAACAGCCTTGAGATGGATCGTGCTGGTGCCCCTGATCGGCGCCGCAGTCAACGGTCTGCTGTTGCGGGTCATGCCGCGTCGCGTGGCGGGACTGCTCGCCTGTGGCGCCGTAGCGGTTTCCTTTGCCCTGTCGGTGCGGGTCTTCCTGCGCCTGGTGGACATGGAACCGGCCGAGCGTCTGGTGACCGACAGTCTGGGCACCTGGATGGCCATGGGCAAACTGACCATCGACATCGGTTTCGCCATGGACCCGCTCAACGCGGTTATGGCTCTGGTCGTCAGTGGCGTCGGTCTGCTCATTCACATCTACTCGCTGGGTTACATGGCGCACGACGCGGGCTACACCCGGTTCTTCGCCTATCTGAACCTGTTCATCTTCGCCATGCTGACGCTGGTGTTGGGCGAAAACCTCGTGATGCTCTTCGTGGGCTGGGAAGGGGTGGGCCTCTGCTCCTACCTGCTGATCAGCTTCTGGTTTACCGACGAGGCCAACGCGGCAGCCGGCAAGAAGGCCTTCATCGTCAACCGGATCGGCGACTTCGGTTTCCTGCTCGGCATGTTGGTCATCGGCGCGACGTTGCTGCCGCACCTGGCGCCGGGCGAGGGCGTCTTCTCGTTCCGTACCCTGGCCGCCCACGCGCCGTTGCTCGCGCCCGCGGCAACCCTGATCGGCCTGTTGCTGTTCCTGGGTGCGACGGGCAAGTCGGCCCAGATTCCCTTGTACATCTGGCTGCCCGACGCCATGGCCGGCCCCACTCCCGTGTCGGCCCTGATCCACGCGGCGACCATGGTCACCGCCGGGGTCTACATGATCGCGCGGCTGAACTTCATCTACACGCTCTCGCCCACGGCCATGTTGGTCGTCGCAATTGTCGGCGGCGTGACGGCGCTCTTCGCGGCGACAATCGCCCTGGCCCAGAACGACATCAAGAAGGTGCTGGCCTACTCGACCGTCAGCCAGCTCGGCTACATGATGCTGGCCTGCGGTGTGGGCGCCTTCGCTGCCGGGATTTTCCATCTGATGACCCACGCCTTCTTCAAGGCCCTGCTGTTCCTGGGTAGCGGCTCGGTCATTCACGCCATGAGCAACGAGCAGGACATGCGCCTGATGGGCGGCCTGCGCAAGAAGATGCCGCTCACCTGGCCCACGTTCATGATCGGCACGGTGGCCCTGGCCGGCGTTTTCCCCTTCGCGGGTTTCTTCTCCAAGGACGAGATCCTCTGGAAAGCCTTTTCCGAGGGCAACGTCTGGTTGTGGGTGCTGGGTTTCCTGGGCGCGGGCCTGACGGCTTTTTACATGATGCGTCTCGTCTCACTGACCTTCTTTGGCACCAACCGCGCCAGTGACGACGTGAAGCACCACATCCACGAATCGCCCGCGACGATGACCATGCCTTTGGTGATCCTGGCCGTGTTGTCGATCTCCGGCGGCTGGATCGGTATCCCGCACTTCATGGGCGGTGCCAATCATTTCGAGCAGTGGCTCGAGCCGGTATTCCATCACGAAGTGGTCGAGCACCACGACACCCTGCAGGCCGTCGAGCACGGCTCGCTGGGGGAGACGGCGGCCCACGCGACCCATGACGCCGTCGCGGGCCTCGACCATGCGGCGGAGGCGGCCAAGGAGTGGACCCTGGCTTCGACCTCGCTGCTCTGGGCCCTGCTCGGCCTGACGATCGGCTGGTGGGTCTACAACAAGCGGGTGGGTATCGCGACGAAGCTCCAGGCGCTGGCGGGCGGCGTCCCGCATCGTGTGATCCTGAACAAGTACTATGTGGACGAGGCCTACGAGGCCGCGTTCATCAAGCCCGGCTACGCCCTTTCGGAGAAAGTCCTCTGGAAGACGGTGGATGCCGGCCTGATCGACGGGTTGCTGGTCAACGGGTCGGCTTTCGTGGTGGCCATCATCAGTTCCCTGTTGCGCTTGTTCCAGAACGGTTCGTTACGCTTCTATGCGTACGTATTTTCGGTGGGCATTGCGATGTTCATACTTTACTTCACCTTGACGGCGTAGGAGGGGGCAGTTGTGTCGATTATAACCGACCACATACTTTCCTGGGTCACGTTCGTGCCGCTAGCGGGTGCCGTGCTGGTCCTGCTGCTCGGACGCTCGAAAACGGTGGCGCGCGTCACGGCCCTGGCCGTGGCGATCATCGATTTCGTACTCTCGTTGCATCTGTACAAGCACTTCGAAGTCGGCAACGCCGGGGACCAGTTCGTGGAGAAGGTCGCTTGGCTGGCCAACGGCAAGATCATGTATTCCCTGGGACTCGACGGCGTCTCGCTCTTCCTGGTGCTGCTCACCACGTTCCTCGGTCCGTTGGTGATCCTGAGTACCTGGAACGCCATCAACGACCGGGTGCGCGAGGCCATGGGCTTCCTGCTCTTCCTGCAGACAGCCATGATCGGCACCTTCCTGGCCCGCGACATGCTGCTCTTCTACTTCTTCTGGGAAGCCATGCTGATCCCCATGTATTTCCTGATCGGGATCTGGGGCGGCGAGCGACGCATCTACGCGGCGGTGAAGTTCTTCATCTACACGATGGTGGGCTCGGTCTTCATGCTCGTGGCCATCCTCTACTGCTACTACCAGGCTGGCAGCATGGAACTCGACAAGTTCATGCTCCTGGATCTGGGGCGTACCGAGCAGATGTGGTTGTTCACGGCCTTCGCCCTGGCCTTCGCCATCAAGGTGCCGTTGTTCCCCTTCCACACCTGGCTGCCCGACGCTCATGTCGAGGCGCCCACGGCCGGCTCGGTGATCCTGGCCGGCATCCTGCTGAAGATGGGCACCTACGGCCTGCTGCGCTTCGCGATTCCCCTGTTTCCCGAGGCTGTCCTGGTTCTCGGTCCCTGGCTCGCGCGTCTGGCGGTGGTGGGCATCATCTACGGCGCCCTGGTGGCCATGGTTCAAAAGGACGTCAAGAAACTCGTGGCCTATTCGAGCGTCAGCCACCTCGGCTTCGTCGTGCTGGGCCTGTTCAGCCTGACCGTCCACGGCGTGGGCGGCGGACTCTACCAGATGTTGGCCCACGGCCTGTCCACCGGCGCGCTCTTCCTCCTGGTCGGTGTCATCTACGAACGGCGCCACACCCGGGAGATCAGCGACTTCGGTGGCCTGGCCCATGTGATGCCCGCCTATGCGGCGGTCTTCATGTTCGTGACCCTGGCCAGTATCGGACTGCCGGGTCTGTGCGGGTTTACGGGCGAGTTCCTGGTCTTCTTCGGGAGCTATACCAGTACACTGCTGCCCGGCGCCAAACTGCTGGTGGTTTTGTCGGTCACCGGCGTGGTTCTGGGCGCCATCTACATGTTGTGGATGTACCAACGTGTCTTCCTGGGCAAGCTGGTCCACGATGCCAACCGCGACCTTCCCGACCTGAACCTGCGGGAGTGGATCGTGTTGATCCCGATCCTGATCTTCATCGTGTTGCTGGGCGTCAAGCCGGCGCCGTTGCTCGAACGGATGGAACCGTCCATCGAACGGCTGCTGGAGCCCGTGATGCGGATCGCACCCGAATCGGACACGCATCACGCCCTGACGATTGTTCCGGACCTGCAGCTGGTCGAGCGTACGGAGGATGAGCGATGAACCCCATGACTCCGGAAATCGCCCTCGGCAGTCAAATGATGCAGATGCTGCCGTACCTGGTGATCGCCTGTGGCGGACTGCTGGTCATGCTGGTGGACGCCTTCGTGAAGAGCCTGCGCAAGGATCACCTGTCCATGTTGACGCTGCTGGTCCTGCTCGGGGCCGCGGTGGCCCAGGGACTGAGCACGTTCCGCGACGTCACACTCATGAACGGTATGCTCGCCAGCGACCTCTACACCCACTATTTCAATCTCCTGTTCATCGCGATCTCCATGTTGACGGTGGTCTTCGCCACCAGTCTCTACGATCGCGACGGTCGCTTCCGCGCCGAGTTCTATCCCCTGATCCTGTTCGCGACCCTGGGCATGATGCTGCTGGCCGCGGCGACCGACCTGATGAGCCTCTTCCTTGCCGTTGAGACCATGAGTTTGTCGGTCTACGTGCTGGTCGCGGGAAACCGCGGCTCGTTGCGCAGCAGCGAGGCCGGTTTCAAGTACCTGATCATGGGGGCTTTCGCTTCGGCCGTGCTTCTGATGGGCATGGCCCTGCTCTATGGACAGGCCGGCGGCACGTCCTACGGCGCCATCGGTGCGGCCATGGCCGCCGATAGCGGCAGTGTGCTGCTGCCCCTGGCCTGTGGTCTGATCCTGATCGCCTTCGGTTTCAAGATCGCCATGGTGCCCTTCCACATGTGGACACCCGACGTCTACGAGGGGGCGCCCGCCTACATGACCGGCTTCATGGCGACCGGCGTCAAGGCCGCCGCGGTGGCGGCGCTGCTGCGTTTCGTCTGGCTGATGCTACCCTCGCTTTCGATCGTCTGGTTCCCGCTGCTGTCTGTTCTGGCCGTGCTGACCATGACCATCGGCAACATTGTCGCGCTCTCACAGGACAGCATCAAGCGCATGCTGGCCTACTCGAGCATCGCCCATGCGGGCTATCTGTTGCTGGGGGTGCTGGCCGTACTGAACACGGGCCACAGCGCCGAGGCCGCGACGCGTACCGTGGAGATCGCGAGTGCCGCGGGCGGCGCCGTTCTCTTCTACCTGGTGGTCTACGCCCTGATGAACCTGGGCGCCTTCGGCGTGGTCATCTATCTGAGCCGGGACCGGAAAACGGAGGCGGATGCCATTGCGGGCTACGCCGGCCTCTCTCGCCGGCATCCCGTGGCGGCGGCCACCCTGGCGGTGTTTCTCTTTTCGCTGGCGGGCGTTCCGCCGGCCGCCGGGTTCGCGGGCAAGTTCTACATTTTCGATGCCGTCGTGAAGGCGGGGCTGCTGCCCCTGGCCATCTGGGGCGTCATCAACTCCCTGCTGTCGGTCTATTACTATCTGCGGGTCATCGTGGTCATGTACTTCAAGCCTGCAGAGGGCGATCTGCACGAAGGCACGAGCTGGGAAGTGGCCTTCACAATGGTTGTGCTGGCATTACTGGTACTGCTCTTGGGCGTTGTGCCGGGAGCGCTTTTCGATCAGGCCTCGCGGACCTTCGCGCACATGGCGTTCTGAGCGAGCGTTTGCGGGGAATCGACACGGCGGCGGGCCTGCGGGTCCGCCGCTGCCGTTTTCAGCGGCCGGACGGCATACCCTTGAACATGTCGCCGGAGAGACCCCGGTCAGACGGTGTCGCAAGCGTGGCTTGACCGGAAGCCGTTTTTTGTCTAGAAGATTGTTGGGTTGGCTAGGACCAGAACGGAGAAGGACGGTTTCATGTTACGCGACATGTGGCGCTGGATACACGGTTTGTTGGCGACGGCCCTGTGGTCGTTCGTCCTGGCCGGTATGCTCGGCCTGGCCGAGGGACTGAGCCAGTGGCTGAGATTCGATGTCCTGAGCGAAGGCGGTCCCGGCTTTGTCCGTGCCGTCGCGCCTACGGTCGCCCTGTACGGATGGGTGGCCATGTTGATCGCTGCCCTCTTCTACGTCGCCTTCTATTTTATGGTGCGCCGCCGGCCCCATCCGCGACGTCAGGCCTACGCGTACTCCATCTCCACAGTGCTGGGCCTGTTCTGCTTCTTCTACACGGGCTATTTGCTGCGGGAACACATCGCCACGGATTGGTGGTTGGCCCACGAACTGGACATCGCCCTGGTGATACAGCTCCTGATCATGATCTCGGCGGCCACGCTGCTCGCCAAGCCCATCATCGTTCTCGCGTCCCGACAGGTTCTCAATCCCTGGCGCAACATCTTTCTGGCCGTGGTTTTCGTGGTGGTGTTCACCAGTCTCTGGCCCAACTGGCGCGAGGAGGGACGTGACCGCCGGTTGAACGGTCTCGAGCGGAGGGAGACGACCGGAGTCGTCGATCGTCCGAACCTGATACTGGTAACCATCGACACCCTGCGCCGCGATGCGATCTCGGCCGTCGCCGCCGACGCGCCACCAACTCCCGGTCTCGATGCGATCGCCGCCGACGGTATCGTCTACACAAACTTTTGGTCGTCGAGCTGCTGGACCCTGCCCGCCATGGGCACCGTGATGACCGGACACGCGCCGCGCGCCCTGGGGGTTTCCAAGTACACGGGCCTGCCCGCCAACGTCGCGACCCTGGCACAGACGGCCTGGAACGAAGGCTACCGAACGGTCGCCTTCGCATCGAATCCCTACCTCACACCCGCGTACGGTTTCGACCTGGGATTCGAGGTCTTCGAGCACGCCTTGGTGCTGGAACCGTTGATTCCGGCAGCTCGGTCCGTGCTTGCGCGTGAGCTGGATCACCTGGCCAGTGAGCGGCTGGATCTGGACGACGCCCGGATCGTGATCGGCAAAACCGTCCGCTGGCTGGAGGCCCGCGATGACGACGCCCCCTTGTTCCTTTGGATTCATCTCATGGACCCGCATGTCATGTATCGCTGGCAGGATCTTCCCGAAGACGCTCCGGACATCGATCCGGCGCGCGGTATCCCCGCCGATCGGAACGATGTGCCCGATCATCCGCTATTCGCGGACGGGTGTTTTCCCGCCGAGAATCTCGCACGGGTCCGTGACGCCCTGCCCGATCTGCCCGCGACGGTGCGCACCGGACTGCGAACCTTGTACCGGCGAGAGGTCCAGTACACGGACGCCTGTTTGTCCGGTCTGTGGACCGTTCTGCGGCAACAGGACCTGTGGGACGATACGCTGCTGATCGTGACGTCCGATCACGGGGAAGAGTTCTTCGAGCACGGCGGCTTCGAACACGGTCACACCCTGATGCCCGAGGTTACGGGTGTTCCCCTGATCGTGCGCTTGCCAAAGAACGCCCACGCCGGCACGCGTGTGAATACCGATCATGATCACACGGACCTGGTACCGTCACTCTGCCGGACGATGGGGTGGCCAACGCCGCCCGATCTGCCCGGTCGCGCGGACCTCCTGTCGTTCGGCTGCCCCGATGCCGCGAAGCGCCGCCCGGCAATCCTGGAAAACATGCTGTACGGAAACGGCCAGTACGCGGTGCGGGACTGGCCCTATTACGGCATCGATGCCGGTGACGGGTCCGCGCCCACCTGGTACACGCTCGACACCGACTCCGGAGCCCAGCGGGCGCTGACCGCAACGCCGGACGGCGCCGCCGGGATCCTCGAGGCCGCAAAGACGCAGCGAGACACCTGGGACAAGCTCGCCGAAACCCATGCCCGTCCCGTCGGTGACGAATCCTCCCTCGGCGAAACCCTGCGCCGACAGCTGCGCAGTCTGGGCTACTGATGCCGCGCGGCGTTCGCCTGGCCTGGCCGTGGCTTGTCGTATCGACGTTCATCCTGGCCTGCCTACGTCCGGTGCTGGGCGATTGGCAGGGCTCGGTGCTCGCGCCTTTCGGTGGTCTCGACGCCCGGTTCCAGGCCGCGCTCCTCGAGTGGAGTACACGCCATCTGTTTCATCCGGACGTCTGGCGGGACCTGCCCCTGTTCTATCCGACCAACGGCGCCATCGCCTTCATGGATCCTCTCACCGCCCAGGCCCTGCTGGTCAAACCCCTTCATGCCGCGCAGCTCCTGCCGGCGGCCCTCTACAACTGGGCTTTCCTGCTCTCGCTCGTGCTGGCCTGCCTCGCCACCGCAGTGTTGTGGCGGGCCACGTCCGGCAAGACCGCCGCCGGGGGCGTCATGGCCCTGCTCCTGATCGGGGCGCCCTATACGTTGGCCCAACTCGGACACCTCAACCAGTTGCCGCCCCCGGGCGTGCCGGCGGCCCTGGCGGCCCTCGTCTTCGCCTTGCGGCGCTGGGAGCAGGGCGTCACCTCCGCCACGGGATGGTGGCTGCTGGCTGGTGCGTTGATCGCCCAGGCCGCCCTAGGCTGGTACGGTTTCGCTTTCGCCCTGCTGGCCGTGGCCGTCGTCTCTCTGGGGTGGTGCGCGCGTCGTGTGCGCACGTTGCGCTGGCGACTTCTGGTTGCGGCCGTGGTGCCGCTGCTGGCGACGCTCATCAACGTCTGGTTGCTGGCCGCGCCACATTTGACTATTTCGCGACAGGAAAGCGACTTTACCCGTCACCTGAGCGAGGTGCGTTGGTACAGCGCCGACGTTAAACACCTGCTGAATCTCGGCGCGTATCGCAACGGCCCGGACGACTGGACTGGTGACGCACCGGCGCCACCTGTTCGTCACGAGAACATAGATCGTCAAGCCCTGCATCCGGGGTGGGTGGCCTTGATCCTGGCCGTGCTGGGCCTCGTCACTCGGCAGCGGATGTCGGCTGGGCAAAGGGAATGGGGTCTGCTCCTGGTGCTGGCGGGACTGGCGGGGATGATTCTGGCGTTCGGTGATTCGGTCGGCCTTCCCGGTACGGACAAGAGAGCCTTGTTGCCGCTGGGTTGGCTCCAGACAATCCTTGAACCGGCCCGGGCCTATCGGGCCGCCTGGCGGTTCTCGTTCCTCTTTACCCTGGCGATTGCCTGGTGGGGCGCGATGGGGTGGCTGCATCTCGCCGAGGTTTCGGGTGCCAAAGGCAAGATCATGGCCCACGGCGTGCTCGTGCTGCTGCTGCTGGAATCCCTGCCGGCCGGTGTGCCGACCCTGACTCTGGACGACCAGTCGCTCGCACGACCGGTGCCATCGCGTACGGAGGCCGTCCTCACGCTCCCCGCGCCCCTGAACGAGTACGCCGAGGATCATCGCGAAGCCCGCTGGTTGTGGCGCGCGCTGCACACGGGGCGTCCGGTAACCGGGGGGGTGACGGGGTGGGTGCCCCCCGGATCCCGCGACCTGCGCCGCGAGTTGGCGGCATGTGAAAAGGGCCATGGCAACGTGGACGATCTCTTTACGGACCTGGCCGGTGTGGGCGTGACCCACGTGGAGATGTTCGCCGACGATGGCGACCCCCGTCTGACCTACTGGCGCACGGTATTGAGAGAGGCCGTTGGTGATTCACGAACAGAGGATGGAGTGGAGATCTTCGACTTGCCGGGGGGCGGTGCCCGGGATGACCCGTCGTCGAGGTGACGACGGATCATCGAGGGTAATCGTTCGCTAGAGAGGCTCGACGGACTTGATCTCGGGAATCTCTTCCTTGAGACGGGCTTCGATACCGTGCTTGAGCGTCATCATGGACATGGGACAGCTCCCGCAGGCGCCCTTCATCCTGACCGTCACGATTCCGTCTTTGTAATCGATGAACTCGACGTCGCCGCCGTCGGCCTGGAGCGCGGGACGGATCTTGTCGAGGACTTTGAGAATTTTCTCTTTCATGGAGCATCCTTTCGTGTGCGGACCACTTGGAACACCAAGAAACTATAATAATTTGGGACGATGTCAACCCCGGCCGGGCATGTATAGAAGGCCTGCTAAGGGTTGTGCCACGCGGTAACCGCCCGTATGATCGCTGCATGGCGCGCGGATATGCCGCAACCGGACAAGGAGCTACCGAATGACTGCGCAAGACGAACTGGCGCGGTTGCGGGAGATCGCGCTCGAAGCGGGCGCCCTGCATCTCGCCGAGCGGGACCGCTTACGGTCCATAGACTACAAGTCCGCCACGGATATGGTCACCGATCTCGACACCCGCGTGGAGGCGCTGCTGGTTGCGCGCTTCGCCGAGGCTTTTCCCGAGGACGGGCTGAAGGCGGAGGAGGGGTCGGCTCGTGTCGGCGCCAGCGGCCGCGTCTGGCACATCGATCCTCTGGACGGCACCACCAACTACGTCCATGGCCATCCCTTCTTCGCGGTGTCCCTCGGTCGGGCCGCCGGCGAGCGCCCCGATCTGGCCGCCGTTTATGCCCCCGAACTCGACGAACTCTATCTGGCGTCCGCAGGTGGGGGCGCGACCCTGGAGAGGCCGCAGCGTGGGGAGTCCCGGACCCTGATCGCCCGTGAACCCGTCGCGCTGGAGCGGGCCCTGTTGGCGACCGGCTTCCCCTACGTGCGCGACGAGATCGCCGCACGCAATTGTGATCTGATGAAAACCTTCCTGCTGCGTTGCTGCCACGGCGTGCGCCGCGGCGGCAGCGCCGCGATCGATCTGTGCCACATCGCGGCCGGTCGTATCGACGGATACTGGGAACTGAAGCTGAATACGTGGGACATCGCCGCCGGCGTCCTCGTCGCGCGCGAAGCCGGCGCCGACGTCTGCGACTTTACCGGAGCCGAAGACTGTCTCCACGCCCGGCACGTTCTGGCCGCCGCACCCGGTCTGCACTCCGAGATGCTGTCAATTATCCAGGAGGAAATCCATGATCTGTTTTGAGCGCCGGAGCGCGGTATGACCGACCCGACCTGGCTATCCCTGCTGCCGCCGCTGATCGCCATCGCCCTGGCCCTGATCTCGCGGCAAGTCATCCTGTCCCTGTTGCTCGGTGTATGGGTGGGGGCTCTGGTGCTGACCGACGGGAATCCCCTTGCGGCTTTCCAACGTGTCGGCGACACGTTCATGGTCGACGCCCTGGCCGACCGGTCCCACGCGGCGATCCTGCTTTTCTCCACCACGCTTGGGGGCATGGTGGGTGTTCTGTCGCGCTGCGGCGCCATGGCGGGCGTCGTGATCGCCCTGTCTCGCCGGGTTCGTAATCGTCGCGGCGGCCAGACCGCAACGGCTGCCATGGGCTTGGCCATTTTCTTCGACGACTATGCCAACACCCTGCTGGTCGGCAACACCATGCGCCCGCTGACCGACCGCCTGCGTATCTCGCGGGAGAAGCTGGCCTACCTGGTGGACAGCACCGCGGCGCCGGTCGCGACCATGGCGGTCATTTCGACCTGGGTGGGTTTCGAGGTGGGGCTGATCCAGGATTCCCTGTCCCATCTGACCAGCGAAGGCTCCGGCTACGTGTTCTTCCTGCGGTCGCTGCCCTACAATTTCTATCCGGCCCTGACCCTGGTGATGGTTTTCCTGGTGGCCGCCACCGGACGGGACTTCGGCGCCATGGCCAAGGCGGAGGGACGCGCCGCCGGGGGAGAGTTGTTCCGCCCCGGCGCTCAACCGGCCGGCGACCCGCGGGGCTTGTGCAGCAAGAGTGCGGATACGACACCCGCGTCGCCGTTGCTGGCAGCGTTTCCCATTCTCGCAGTAATCGGGGTCACCCTGGTCGGCTTGTGGTGGCACGGCCGTCAACAACTCTTGGCTGCGGGTGAACCGGCCACGCACCTGCGCGACATTCTCAACGCGGCCGACAGTCTGTCCGTGCTCATGTGGGCCTGTCTCGCGGGTGCCCTGTTGGCCATCGTGCTGTCGGTGGCGAGTCGCCGTCTGGACGTACGCGGGGCCGTAGACGCCTGGCTGGACGGCGCCCGCGCCATGCTCATTGCCATGGTCATCCTCATCCTGGCCTGGTCTCTGGGCGCCGTTTGCGAAGCGTTGGGCACCGGCCCCTGGCTCGTGGATGCGAGCCGGGGGTTTCTGTCGCCCCGACTCCTGCCGACGATTTCCTTTCTCCTGGCGGCCGCGATCAGCTTCTCGACCGGAACCTCATGGGGTACCATGGCCATCCTGATCCCCATCATGCTTCCCCTGGCGGGAGCACTGACCGTCGGCGCGGGACTCGCGTCCGGGATACCCGAGTCCATCGCTCTGGCGTCGACAAGTGCGGTCCTGGCCGGCGCGGTCTTCGGAGACCACTGCTCGCCCATATCCGATACGACCATCCTGTCATCGATGGCCTCTGGTGCGGACCACGTCGATCATGTGAGAACCCAGCTGCCATATGCCCTGACCGTGGCCGGCGTGGCCGTAGTGATCGGGTACCTGCCGGCGGGCTACGGCGTGTCTCCCTGGCTATCCCTGGCTGCGGGGGCGATTCTGCTGACGGCGTTCGTGCTGTGGCGGGGACGACGGGCGCCGCCGGTTCTGGACGACCGTAGGAATGGCTTTAAACGAGTCCATGACGTAGATTGACAGGATCTTAAACGTCGAGGAGAAAACATGGCGTCCCTCCAGGCCCGCAGGCTGTCGACGCGCTGGCTCGTGCTGATACTGGTGCCACTGATTCTATGCGGACTGTCGTCCTGCAGTCACCAGATCGTCAAGTTCCCGTACCCCAACGAGACGATCGTCTATCCCGGATCGGGGGGAGCCCTGCCGCGCATTCACGTCTCTCGTGTCACCGACCAGCGGCCCGACGATCAGCGCCAGGGGCAGGGCCACTTCACGGGCATCACCTTCCCGTCGGATGAGAGCTGGGAACCCGCCGTAAGTGAAATCTACCGGGAGGCCCTGACGCGTGACATCACCCAGACACAGCTGGCCGAGTTGACGCCGTTGCCCGGTCAGGCCGCCTACACCCTCGAGGCCGTCATTCATTCCTTCCACTGTCGCATGGACCGCAGCGGCGTGTCGTTCCTGTTACCGACGATGGTCGGCATGCTCGGCGGTTTCATGTGGGGCGACGACATGTCCGGGCGCTTGAAACGCGGGGCGGTTCTGGGCGCCGTGGCGCTCGGCGTCGTGCCGGTTCCCCTGCGTGTGAAGGCCGAGGCCGAAGTCGAGCTCATCCTGCGCGATCGCGGGGGAGATGTTGTGTGGCGGGAGGTTTGTATCCATCTGATCGAAGACAACAAGGCCGTGCCCGCCGTCTCGCGTCCCGACAAGCCGCTAGCCGAAAAGTACCTGCCCCAGGCGGTCAAGCGTTGCAACGCCTGTCTGCTGGGGCAGCTGAGGCAGTTCCTGTTTTCCCGAACCGGGAGCTGAGCCGCCCAATTCCGCAGAAAAACGCGCCCGGTCATCGACCGGGCGCGTTTTTCTGTCGGCTAGAGAAGATCGGCCGCCATGCTGGCCAGACGACTCCGTTCGCTCTTGGCCAGGGTGATGTGGCCGTAGATCGACTCGTTCTTGAACCGCTCCACGAGGTAGGTCAGACCGTTGCTCGAGGCATCCAGATAGGGGTTGTCGATCTGGTAGGCGTCTCCGGTCAGGATGACCTTGGTGTCCTGGCCCGCGCGGCTGACTACGGTCTTGATCTCGTGGGGTGTGAGGTTCTGGGCCTCGTCGATGATGATATACAGGCGCGGCAGGCTTCGACCGCGGATGTAGGTCACCGCCTCCACTTCGATCACGCCCGTGTCGAATAGATAGTCGACCTTGTCGGAGGCCTGCTCCAATTCGGGATCCATCAGGAACTGGAGATTGTCGAAGATGGGTTGCATCCAGCTCTCCAGCTTCTCGTCCTTGGTGCCCGGCAGGTAACCGATGTCGCGGCCGAGCGGCATGATGGGGCGTGAGACCATGATACGTCGGTATGATTTCTCGTCGGCGACCTTGTGCAGTCCCACCGCCAAAGCCAGCAGCGTCTTGCCCGTGCCGGCCTGGCCTAGCATCGACACCAACTGGATATCCTCACGCAGGAGCAGCTCCAGGGCGAAGTGTTGCTGCAGATTCAAGGCCTGCAGCCCCCAGGGGTGCAACTCATCGTAGCGCAGTTTCTCGATGTTGCCCGAGTCGCTCCGGTAGATGCCCAGCGCCGTCTGCTTGGGGTTGGCCGCGTTCTTGAGCAGGATGCCTTCGTTGGGACAGAACTCACCCTCGAGAACCACGTGACCCTGCGCGTAGAAGGTGTCGATGTCCGGGCCGGTACAGTCCAGTTCGGTCCACCCCGTATAGAGCTCGTCGAAGTCGACGGTGTCGCGCTGCAGGTCTTCCGAACGGACACCCAGGGCGTCGCCTTTGACCCGAGCGTTGATGTCCTTGGTGACGAAGGTGATGTCCACGTCCTGTTCGATGAGATACAGGGCGGTCGCCAGGATCCTGTTGTCCGGAATGGACCCGTCCATGCCCGTGGGCAGGTGGGACGTGTAATCGTCCACCAGTACGAAGAGCAGTCCGCCGCCTTCGAGGGGGACGCCCTCGCGCAGGGGGCCGTTCTTGCGCAGAATGTCGATGGTGCGGATCACACGCCGGGCGTTACGTCCCCGCTCGTCATTCTCCCGCTTGAAGCGGTCGAGTTCCTCGAGAACATCCACGGTGATGATGATGGAGTGCTCCTCGAAAGCTCCGAGCGCCGAGGAGTCGTGGAGCAGGACGTTCGTGTCGAGGAGAAAACAGCGGCCGGTCATGGCCGAGATCTTGACGCCGTTGAGGCCGTGACTTGTCATCCAGGTCCTCCTGAGCTGTGCGGGCGCTTCCTTGCGACCGACATGAGTGTACGAGTCTTATCGGCAGTCTGCACGCTGAAATTGAGCCGAGACCGCGAAAAAGCGCGGTAAGGACCGTAAACTGCCGATAAAACGGGGTGGGTTCCTTCCTCTGGGCGCACGAAAGAATCGAAGGTCATATTGTATGTGAATGCTAATAATAACAACAATGGCAGAATATAGGTTGCGCTGAGTCGTATAATGGTATAAATCGTGCGTACTGGCCAATGTAAACGCAGCAAATAGCAGGATGCGACAATCACCGTTCAGGAGGAAGCCCATGCCGATCGACAGCAACATCAACGCCCGGCGTTATCCCAAGGGTGTCATCGCGACCGAAAACGTGCGCCAGCAACTACTCGACCGCATGCGCAAGGACGAGGTGCACTTTCTGCGGCTCATGTTCTCGGACATCCAGGGTCACAACAAGAACGTCGAGGTTCCGGAATCCCAGTTCGCGAAAGCCCTCAAGGGTGAAATGATGTTCGACGGCTCGTCGATCGAGGGGTTTTCCCGCATTGAAGAGTCGGACATGCTCCTGGCGCCCGATCTCTCGACCTACGTGATTTTCCCCTTCGAGGAAACGCAGGGCAAGGTGGCGCGTCTGATCTGTGACGTATACAACGCGGATCACACACCCTTCGAGGGGTGCCCCCGTAACACGCTCCGGCGCACTATCGCCAAGTTCGATGCCATGGGATTGCGACCCGTGTGTGGACCCGAGGTGGAGTTCTTCCTTTTCGAGCGCGACAGCGACGGCGTACCCACCGTGCGCACCCACGACGCCGGTGGCTACTTCGACCTGCTGCCCGTGGATCGGGGGGAGGAGGCGCGCCGTGACATCGTGAACGTACTCGAGGCGCTGGGCTTCGAGATCGAAGCCGCGCATCACGAAGTGGCGCCCGGCCAGCACGAGATCGACTTCAAGTACGCCGACGCGCTGCGATCGGCCGACGACGTGATGACCTTCAAGATGGTCGTCAAGAAGATCGCCCTGGACTATGGACTGCACGCCACCTTCATGCCCAAGCCCATCTACGGCATTAACGGGTCCGGCATGCACACGCACCAGTCCCTGTTCAGGGGGAAAGAGAACGTCTTCTTCGACGAGACGGGACCGTACCAGTTGAGCGACATCGCCCGGTGGTACATAGGCGGCTTGCTGAAGCACGCCCGGGCCTTCGTCGCCGTGACCAACCCCCTGGTGAATTCCTACAAGCGCCTGGTGCCCGGATACGAGGCGCCCGTGAACGTGGCCTGGTCGGAACGAAACCGCTCGCCCCTGGCCCGTGTGCCGGACCGGCGCGGCGTGGGGACGCGTGTCGAGGTGCGTATCCCGGACCCCAGCTGCAATCCGTACCTGGCTTTCGCGGTCATGCTGGCGTCGGGCCACGACGGCATCGTCAAGCAGATGGATTGCGGTGAGCCCGTCAACAAGAACATCTTCACCATGAGCGAGCGTGAGAAGAAGCGTCTGAAAGTCATGCAACTGCCGGGCAATCTCTCCGAAGCCGTTGCCGTCCTCAAGAAGGACACCGTCATTCGCGAAGCCCTGGGCGAACATATCTGGACCCAGTTCATCGCCCAAAAGGAAGCGGTCTGGACCGAGTATATTTCCCAGGTGCACGAGTGGGAACTGAAGCGCTATCTCAGTTCACATTGAGCATCGTGTCATGACTTGTGCGTCGGCGCGAGCCCGTGTAGGATCGAGCCATGAAGACACTTGAGCGACACGACCAGGGGGGCGGGCCGGCAATGCCCGCCTCGACCTTGATTCTCATCGTGATGATCCTCGCCTGCAGTGCGATGGCAGCCGACGATGCACACCGACATCCCGCGCTTCCGGGCGTTCTCTTCATTGAGGGCGTCGGATCCAACGATGCGACGTTTCCCGTTTCCGACGAGGACAATGGCCCACGCTGCTGGACTTGGCCCTGGGGAGCCCTGACCGTTCACGACGGCTCGCTGGCCGTGACCGAAGCCCTGGGCAATCTCAGTCTACCCTTCGGTACCGATCTCACCGGCGCCAGTCGCGGACAACGACTCCTCTTCCTCGACGGGGAATTTCCCATCGACGCGCCCCTGCTCCTGACCAGCGATACCTTCCAGCTCTTTGTAAGTCGCGGCGTACTGGAAATCGCCGATGGCCGACTGGTCCTGGCTGACCGGTCGCTCAAGCGACAGCCACCCGGCACCCAGTACCTGCTCTTCTCCGGGATCCTGCTGATTACCATTTTCATGGTGATGAAGACCCGCGCGAGATTGAAGAGATCATGAACCGCTCGACCGTCGCGTTGCGGATAGCGGATTGGGCCACCTTGGCGTTTCTGGCCACGTTGCCCTGGATCGGTCTGTGCGTGGTCAGCGCCACGACCGGACGGGATCTGGGGGCGGGATTACAGCTATCCTACCTGCTCGTCACTCTCGCCGTGATGGCGTCCTGGTGGGGAGGGGGTTACAACGGGGGGCGTATCGCTGATCGCGTGCCCGCGTTTTGGGTCTGGGCTCTGGCGCTGGGGGCAATCCTGCTGTCAGCAGTGGGTGTCTGGCGCGCTCAAGGCCTAGCCACACCCCTGGAGGCCTGGGGGCGATACGGTCGTCAAGTGATTCAGTGGCTGCTCATGGCGGCTTGCGCCCTGCACCTTGCCGTTTGGTTGCGGGAAGAACGACGCTGGCGGTACGCCTTGACCGCCCTGGCTGTCGGACTGGTCTTCCAGGGGCTCTACGGACTCTTGCAGGCTGTTCACTTCTATCAACCCGGTGTTGTCTTCGCCTGGCTGGAATCCGTCTTCACCTCGAACCCCTCAATCCTTTCCGGCTCGGAAGAACTGTACCTGGGGCGCGACTTCGTAGGAATCACGCGGGTACGCGGCACGGCTTGCGAACCCCTCTACCTGGGCAACTACATACTGGTGGTTCTACCCTGGATGCTGATCCTTGCGGCCCGACGCAGGCGCCTGATCTGGTTGCCGATGATCGCGGTGTTTCTGTTGGCAGCCACCTGGTCCCGCGGGGCCTGGCTCGCGGTCGCCCCGGGTGTGCTGGTCGCACTGGTGGCGCTATGGCGTCTGGGACGGTTACGTCTCGGCCGGATCCTGGCTCGCGCGCTTCCGGTTGTGGTGATCTTGGCGGTGGCGGCCCACTTCCTGACGGACGGCCGCCTGCTGGGTCTGATGATGCAGCGTGTCGAGCAGACGTTCAGCACCGAGGACTGGTCCAATCTCACACGCTGGTATTCCATGCAGGCCGCCTGGCGCGGTTTTCTGCTGCAACCCGTCTTCGGCTTGGGGTGGGGCCAGTACGGATACCACTTCGCTGGGCTGGTCGATCCCATGGGACTGCAGAGCCAGTTTGCCTGGCCAGTGGTCAACAATTATCCCCTGGGCGTGTTATGCGAGACGGGCGTCATCGGCTTTGCGGCTCTGGTCGCCAGTGTCTGGGCCATTGCACAACGGGTCTGGCTAGCGTTGGCCACCTTGCGGACCAGAACCCTTGGCGAAAGTGAGCCGCCCCTACGCCTGATCGCAGCCGCGGCGAGCGTCGCCGCCGTATGGAGCCAGCTGCTGACTTTTTCCCAGTACAACCTGCCGCATATCTGGGTGGCCTTGGGGTTACTGCTGGCAGTTCTGGCGGAGACGTCGTCCGGCGAGGAGGCGTCGTGAGTGGCGCGCCGGTAATCCTGATCGATGGCCATGTGGTCCGGCCACCCTGTACGGGTGTGCCCTGGTCGGTGGTTGAACTCGTTCAGGCTTTGGCCGTGCGGGAGAGGGGTGCCCGATTCGTGCTGGCGACCGACCATCCCGAACTCTTCCCGTGTCTCGACGCGGTGCCCGAATGGGAGACAATACCCTGCGGGGTGGGGGATGGGACCCTGGCTCGAGCACGGTGGATCCTGTCAGGGCTGCCCGCGCTTGCCAGACATCTGAGCGCCGATGTTCTGCATGTGCCGACCTTTCCGGCACCCCTGCGGCCGCCCTGTCCCATGGTGGTCACCGTCAACGACGTGGCGTTCCACTTGTTTCCTCGCACTCTTGAGACCACGCGACGCTGGTGGTACCGGCTCATGTTGCCCCGGGCCCTGGTGGCGGCCGACATCGTTCTCGTGAACTCCCGGAACACGGCCCGCGAACTGGCCGACTACCAACCAACTGCGTCAGACAAGATCGAGGTAACCCCATACGGAACACCCCAGTGGGCCCTGGATCGCGAGCCGCCGCCTTTGCGGGCGTCCACCGCCTCTTTCCTGTTCATCGGCTCGATAGAGCCGCGCAAGAATCTGGCGGGGATCCTGTCGGCTTTCGCAAGTTTCAGGAGCGAAGCGGCTCGTGAGGTCCCGGACGTCGCTTTGCCCCGACTGACGATCATCGGGGCGACCGGATGGTGCAATAGCGCCATTCACAGGCAGATTGAAGCGGGTGTTCAAGCCGGCTATGTGGACAAAATCGGTCATTGCGACCGGGATGAGTTATGGAACCGGATGATCGCGGCCCGTGTTTTGCTCTTTCCTTCCTTGCACGAAGGGTTCGGTTTCCCGATCTTGGAAGCTATGGCTGCGTGTTTACCGGTCATAACGTCGGATCGTGGCGCCATGCGTGAAGTCGCCGGTGAGGCGGCCTACCTCGTGGATCCCGACTCGACGGCCGAGTTGTCCCAGGCCATGTTGCGACTTTGGCGAGACGACGCGTTAGCTGGGCGCCTGGCCCGGGCCGGGCTGGAGCGTTGTCGGGAGTGGGACTGGCAAACCACGGCAGAAAGGACATTTGCAGCGTACCATAGGCTATTGGTCGGTCGACAAGGATGACGAAATAATCGTTGCCACTCCACAAAGCATGCCATAGGGTGCGGAGTGCACGAGCCGCCGACGGAGCGGCGATCCAATGCCCAAGGGGACGATTTTGAGTACGGAAGTAGTTGCTCTGCTCAGTGCCTCGGTTGCGTTTGTCCTATCCTGGTTGGTCCAGCCTCATTTTCGGAGTCTGGGCTTTCTTACGGGTATCGTGGACACACCGGGCTATCGTCGCTCCCACCGTGAGCTTGTGCCCCGGACCGGCGGCATGGCCATTTTCATCACTTTTTTCGTCACCCTCTACATCCTGGACGACCTTGTCCTGACACGACCCCTGCCCTGGTCCTGGCTCGGGGCCCTGGGCGGATCCGGACTGGCGATCCTCGCCCTCGGCGTCGGTGACGACCGCTTCCATATCCACGCGGAAAAGAAGTTATACGGCCAGTTGATCGTGATCCTGGGCCTGATGATCGTGGGCCAGAAACTCGACTTCGTGGTGCTGCCCTTCCTGGGCACTGTCGATCTGGGCGGCTGGGCCTGGCCGGTGACCCTGCTCTGGTACCTGGGCTTCATCAACTCCATGAATCTCATCGACGGGCTCGACGGTCTGGCCAGCGGCATTGGCGTCATGGCCACTATCTGCATAACCGCTGTAGCCTACGTGGTGGGCGATTTCTTCTCCCTGGTTTTCGCGTCCACCCTCGGCGGCGCCACGCTCGCATTCCTCTACTGGAACGTGAGCAAGCGCAAGATCTTCCTGGGTGATTCGGGGAGCATGTGGATGGGGCTGGCCCTGGCCAGTCTCCTGATGCATCTGGGGCAGAAGAACAACGTTTCCCTGCTGTTGTTGCTGGCGCCCATGGTGATCCCGATCTGGGATACGGGCACCACCATCATCCGCCGCTATCGCAAGCGCGCGTCCATTTTCGAAGCCGACGATTACCACCTGCATCACCGGCTCGTGCGACTCGGTTTCCAGCCCAGCAGCACCGTCAAGCTGTTGCTGCTGATTACCGCGGGTTCGGTGCTCTTCGCCTTGTCCGATTCCCTCTCGATTCCCTGGCTGGGACTGCCCGCCCTGGCGTGCTGGCTGTGGCCGGTGCAGATCTGGGGCGATCGCCGTCGCCGGGAGGCGGGGAAGCCCGCCCTCGATTTCTTCAGCGAGTTGCTTTTCGTGCTGGGACTTGACGACAAGGTGGAGGACGCATTCCATCGCCGTCGTCGTCAGGTGGCTGAGATCATCGATATTCAGACCGAACGCAACAAGGTGACGCGCGTGATCTCTGCGGCCGCCGCCGGCTCGAGTGCGCCTTCGGAGATCATCGAACACCCGGAAACAAAAGCCCAATCCGCCAAAGAACCATCCCTGGGGAACTGACGGGGGATCGACCGGGACCATGTCGTTCTATCCTCTTCCCGCCATGTTTCTGACCGATCTCGCGCACCCGTCGACCGGATTCGTTGTCGAACTCGGCAGTGGAGACGGTCGTTTCAGTGCCGTGCTGCGCGACGTCGGCGCCGATGTGCTGTCGGTGGATCGATACATTGCGACTGACGGCGTTTCCGGTCCAAAGGTGGTGGCGGATGCGACACGGCCGCCGTTTCGCCGAGTCCGCATTCTGGTCGTGGCCAACTTGTTGAGGCATCTATGGGATCGCGACGCCGTCGATCGTCTGGTGGCCGATTGGATCAATTGCTTGGTTCCCGGCGGGTGTCTCTATATCTTCGAGGACGAACCGGCGACGACGTCCGGCCCCGCCGACAACTACCGCAGGGTCCAGGATCTGCTCGCCCGTATAGTTCCCTGGCGGCGCGGTCTGTTGTCCCGCGCCTGTTTCCAGACGCAGCTGAAGAGAAGCACCCTCGCCCCTGGTTGGACGAGTGGACTGCAGACTAATCAATTCCCGTCGCCGGACCCGTCTGTTGTGATATCATTACTGCGGACCGACGAAGGAACTCAAGTGCCGGACGTGCGAGGCCTGGTTGACAAGGTGACTGACGAGGGCATCGATTACGGTGATTACTGGTGGACCAGATATGAACGAGAGAGCGCTTGAGTAGGACGCGACCAATTCCTGTACACATCCCGATCAAGCTGCTGGTCCTGGCAGTTGTCGGCTTGGTGTTTGCACTCAGCTTCATGGTTCTGCGCCCACGCAGCGCCGTCGATTGGACTGCGGCCAAAGTCGTCGTCATCGAGAGCGATGACTGGGGATTCTGTGGCTTCACGCCGGATGTCGATCAGTTCGACGGCGTGAATATCACGGCCATCGAGCCTGGCGACTTTCCGCATATCTATGTCCATTCCACCCTGGAAACAGCTGCCGACGTGACGCGTATGGCCCGTCTCCTGATGACATACCAGGGCCGGGACGGCCTGCCTGTCGTTATTCAACCCAACTACATCATGGCGGCGCTCACCTTCGAATCACCCGACGGCGCGGGCTCCTGGCGGCGGACCGACTTGCCCGATCTCCCCGCAGACTACCACCGTCCCGGTCTCTGGCCCGTCGTCGAGGAGGCCATTCGTGCCGGAGTCTGGTGGCCCGAGTATCATGGACTCTGGCACTACAATCCCGACCATCGGCGCGCTGTCGTCGCCGTCAACGCGGAAGCGGCCCGTGCGGCCGGCGGGGGGGTGCTTTTATTTCCGGACATGTCGAGTTCGTTCGAATTGTCCCGTGACCGGGATCCCGAGGTGTTGGCCGTGGAATTGGGTGAAGGTCTCGCGATTTTCGAGACCATGTTCGGTCGCCGGCCCTATTCGGTCATCGCACCCGACTACGCCTGGGACCACAGCTGCGAGGATATGTGGCGGGAGGAGGGTGTCCGTATCGTCCAGGCCAAGCGCGAACAGCGCTCCCTGACCAAGCTGAGCGTTTCGACGTGGGATCGATTGTGCAAGGCTGGCGAGCGCAGTTGGCGCTATCTGACCGAAAAACGAATCGTCTATCTGGACCGGAATTGTTGTCTGGAAGGGGCCCAGGCCGAGAATGCGGCACGTCACGCGGCCATCTGTCTTGATAACGTTCAAGGGGCCTGGTACAACGGCGAGCCGGCCATCATCGGGACCCACAGGGTCAACTATGCCCATCTGGACTCGGCGTCCACCGAAATCGGCTTCAACACACTCTCCTTCGTCCTCGAGGCTCTGGGAGAGAGGCCCTCCGAACGCCCCCTCTATCTCACGGACCACGAGGTCGCTCAACTCATGCGTGCCGGCACCAGTTCGCGTGATACGGGTGACCGGGTCTTTCTGCGTAATTTGACTCACTCTCGCCGTCCCGTGCTGCTACCTGGCCAAGACGGTGACGCTCCCCGCATTCTTTGGCTGCTTCCCCACACCAGTCGGTCCGTCGTATTGCCGGATCGTACTATGGATTGATTCATTCCTCAGTCTGTGGTACAATGGTTAGGCTCATCGGGACAGAGTGTGCTGTTTGCTGATGGGACGTTGAAGTTCATCCAGGAGGGTGTGCCTCGCCCCGGTTTCGACCGGACACCTCAGCCTTGAAGGACAAACCAGGTTATGGCATGGACACCGTCGCGGTCATATTCCGCAATCGGTACTAAATCAGCATCAATAATGCCCGGGCTTACCGCTCTGGGGCTTATTTTCATCCTCACGGTGGTTGTTTCCCCAATCGGTACCGATGCTCTCGCCGCGGACTCCGGCGACGACCGGGTCGATGTGAGCGTCTCTCTGTCCGGTCATCCGGAGATCACCGCCTCGGCGCGCGGGTATCAGTACCGTTGGGACGGCCTCCATGCGCTCAGCGATACCGGTCGGCCCGAGTTGCCGTACCGGGATATCCAGATTCTCCTGCCGCCCGGCACGCAGGCCGCGAACGCCGTCATCAATCCCGCCCTGATTCAACGCGAAGACCTGTCACTCAGCCTGGCGAACGCGACGACGTTGATCTCTTCCGAAGGCGAAGCGATCTCGACCGCCGCGACTCCGGGCTCGGCGGCGAGTTTTCCCTCGTTATGGGGTGAACTCCTGGGGACTCATGTCTGGCATGGGCGTTCGATTGCGACCGTCCGCCTCTATCCCGTGCGCGTCGTCACCGAAAGCAGCACTGATTGGTCAGCCGTTCTCTGGGCCGACTCTTTCGAAGTTCGTCTCGGGACACGTGCCGGCGATGTGCGCGTCACCGTCCCCCTGCGCGGTTCCGGGGCCGGCGAAGCCCGGCGACTCGCCTCTCTGGGCGCGTCTGTCGTCAATCCAGTGGCCTTGTCGCTTTACACCAGGCTCCAGGCCGGCAAAGCGGCCGCCGAATATCCCGGGTTCGCACCCACGGTCGCGCCGTCTCTTGATGGGTCGCCGGTGGATTACGTGATCGTGACCACCGACGAGTTCGCCGGGCTCTTCCAGGAATTCGCCGATTACAAGACGAACAGGGGAATTCCCACCGTCGTGAAAACCGTGTCCTGGATTCGTGACAACTACCTGATGAGCGATGGCCTTTCGGCCATGATTCGCGACTTCCTCCGCGACGCCTACTCGTACTGGGGCGTGAGCAGCGTCCTGCTGGGTGCCGATGTCGAGTTCATTCCCACGAAAATGATCTACAACAGCCTTTATCCCGCCGGCGAGGGTAGTCAGCTTCCGGTGGATCAGTATTATGCGGGTCTCGATGGGGATTGGAACGCCGACGGTGATGAGATTCCCGGCGAACCTTCCACGGGCGGACAGCCCAACGGGGACGATGCCGATTTGGCGCCCGAGCTCCACGTGGGACGCGCGCCCGTGAAGTCACTCGGCGATGTCAAGATCTTCATCGACAAGATCATGGCCTACGAGCGCGACGAGATCGGCGATTACCTCGGCAACATCCTGTTCATGAGCGAGGTCCTGTCGCCGAGCAATTACGAACATGGCGGGGAGATCGTCACCGACGGCGCGACCTACAGCGAAGAGATCATCGATCAACTGCTGGCCGGGAAGCTCGTCGGCTATGATCGCTACTACGAAGCGGACGATGAATGGCCCGGGTCGTATCCCGAAACAAAGACCAACGTGATTGCCGCCATGGATAGCGGCCAATACGGCTTCGTGAACCACATCGGTCACGGCTTTTTCGACATCATGTCCGTGGGCGACAGCTCGCTGGTCCTGCGCGACGCGCGCAACCTGGTCAACACGCCCAAGTATTTTATCCTGAACAACGTGAACTGCGCGTCGGCAGCGTTCGACTACAACTCGATCATCGAGCGTTTCATCACCACCGCCGGCGGTGGGGCCGTCCTGTCCATCGGCTCCTCGCGCGCAGCGTTTCCGACCATAGCGACACAGTTCCAGTACAACCTTTACGAGGCCATGCTGGAACTGGGCGCCCGGACAGCCGGCGAGGCATTCACACTGAGCCGGGCGCCATTTCTCGGAGCGGCGGAAGAGAACACCATCGAGCGCTGGACCATGCTGACCTTGGCGCTCCTCGGCGATCCGACCTTGCGGCTCTGGACCGCCCCGCCTGACACCTTGACGGTGTCGGCCCCGGCCGATCTGACCATCGGTGCCCATCAAATCACGATTTCGGTCGAGCGTGCGGGGGCGCCCCTGGCCGACGCGACAGTCTGCCTGTTCAAGGGAGACGATTGTTACGTGGTGGGTACGACCGATGGGGCCGGTCTGGCCCTGCTGGATGTTTCGATCGCTTCGTTCGGCGAGGCGGTTCTCTCGGTCGAGGCCCAGAATTCGGCCGTGTTTACCGATACGCTTACCGTCCTGGGCTCCGGCACCCACTATCTGGGCCTGGAACGGCTAACGCTCTACGATGATGGATCCTACGGATCCGTCGGCAACGGTGACGGCTTGCCCGACGCGGGTGAGACCGTGGCCTTGTTGCCCGAATTCGCCAACGACAGCGACCAGGACGCGCCCATGCCGACGCAGATCGACCTGCTCGGTACCTATGCCGGTGTAACGACGCTGGTGCCCGCCTGCACGGCTCCCTCCCTGCTGATGGGGGAGCGGGGCGTGGCGGATACGGCCTTCCTGCTCCAGCTCGACGTGTCCATCGCCGACCGCACGCGTCTCCCTTTGCAGTTCGCATCGGACGATGGCGGCCAGACCATGGACGAGACGTTTACCCTGGAGGTTCTGGCACCGGAGATCGTACCTGGTGTGATCATTTGGTCAGACGTCACGAGCGGTAACGGCAATAATGTCATCGAGGACGGCGAAACGATCAGGGTCAGGTTGAGTCTTCGCAACGATGGGGCCGGAGTGGCCCGGGGGTTGACGGGATGGCTGGAGACAGACACCTTCGGCATTGATGTCACCCAGGGCAATACGACCTGGTCCGATGTCGCGAGCCTGAGCGAGATTGGTCAGGATGCGGAGCTGCTCCTGAGTATCTTCTCTATCCAGACCGAGTACCAGGCCGTGCTGCACATCGAGGACAGCTATGGCCGTGAGTGGATCCACACCTTAAATCTCGTCGCTCCCGCTCAGTTGAGCATCGGCGAACTCACGGCGCCCGGTTCCGGTTCGATCGACCTGACCTGGACGCCCTCGTTGGCTGACGACATTCTCGGTTACCACGTCTACCGGTCTCTGAGTCCGAATTTCGGTTACGAGCGTATTACCGGCCGGCCCGCTACCGGTGCCTTGTACCAGGATTCGGGGCTTGCCGCGCTGACCAAGTATTATTACAAGGTGACGGTCGTTACCGACTCCAGACTGGAGAGTGCAAAGTCGTCAGCCGGCTATCTCCACACACAGCCTGAAAACACGGTGAATTTTCCCGCGCCCATGCAGGCCGAAACGTCCAGTCATGTGGCCCTGGGCGACATCGACGGTGACGGTCTAACCGAGATCATCACCGCCGCCGATGCCATCTACGCCTGGCACGAAGATGGTACCGAGGTTCGGGACGGCGACGGCGATGAGAGCAGTATCGGTCCCTTCCTCAACAACGGCGAGATCTGGACACCGGCCGGCGTCACGCTCGGTGATCTGACGGATGACCCCGGCCTGGAGATCGTGGCTTCCTGTCGCTCGACCAAGCAAATCTATCTCTTCGAATCCGATGGCACGATTGCCGTCGGGTGGCCGCAGACCATGAACAACTGGAACTGGTCGACCCCCGCGGTCGGCGACCTGGATCACGACGGTGATAACGAGATCGTCGTCACCTCCGTGCAGGGCGTTACCTACGCCTGGCATCACGACGGCGTGGAATTCATCGATGGCGACTCCGATCCCGCAACCCAGGGCGTCTTCCATGTACGACCATCCGAATGGTTCCAATACGGGTCACCTGTTCTGGTCGATATCGATGGCGATGCGACGCTCGAGGTTCTCATCGGTACCCGCAACTCGGACGGATCGTCCGATCTTCTGCACGCCCTGCGCAACGACGGCACCGACGCGGCCGGCTGGCCGTACGACCTCGGCATCTGGCATCCCACCCTCACCTCGCCCGCGGTGGCGGACATGGATCAGGACGGCGTCCTGGAAATCGTCTTCATCACCGAGAACAACCTGCTCCACGTGATCGACCAGTTCGGTGACCCGGTTTCGCCCTTCCCGCTGCCGCTGACGGCCACCGGCGCAGAGTCCGGCATCGCCACGCCTTCGCCCGCACTGGGAGATCTGGACAACGACGGTATCCTGGATATCGTGGCCGTCGAAGTGGAGCACAAACTGTTCGGCTACGTGCACGCCTACAGTCTCGCCGGTGACGAGTTGCCCGGTTGGCCCCGTGAGATCGAGGGCAATTCCGAATCGTCCCCTATCGTCGGTGACGTATCCGGCGACGGGATACCCGATGTCATCTTCGGTATCGGCGGCGGCAGCGATGCGTCGCCGAACAAGATTTATGGTTTCAAAAGCACCGGCACCGATCTGTACGGTTTCCCCATTTCACGGATCGGGCCCGTCCGGGCCACGCCTGCACTGGCTGATATCGGCGGTGACGGGGATGTGGACCTGGTTTATGCCGGCTGGGATCTCTCCTTGAACATCTGGGAACTGAACAGGCCATATGATCCCGAGGCCATGCCCTGGCCGACTTTCCAAGGCAATATGATGCGGACAGGAGTTTGGGCTCCTTACGATCCCGATACATCCATTGAGGCTGCGGACATACCGATGCGGCTGGAACTGGCGCAGAATGTGCCGAATCCGTTCAACCCCGTCACCCGCATCTCGTTCACCATGCCGACTGACTACGATGGTCGCGTAACCCTGTGCGTTTACGATCTGCTCGGACGACGTGTACGCACTTTGCTCGACGATGCTCTGGAGGGCGGCGTTCATACGGTGACCTGGCAGGGACGCGACGATGAAGGCCGCACCGCCGCCAGCGGAATCTACCTGTACCGCCTGGTTTCCGACGCTGGACAGCGTCACGGTCGGATGACTTTGGTCAAGTAAACGGCATGTGCCGTTATTGACAGACTGGCCTTCTTGTCGTAAAATGCTGTATTGTCGCGTAAGATAAGCGACACCAGCCATATAACACTTGCCGGGAGGCATGCTGGGCGAAAGGTTAACAGTCTATGGAGGCCGACATTAGCCTCTAATTACGCGCCAGTGGCTTCCGAGATGGCAAGTGCTCCAAGAGCAAAATTGAAACGTGTGATACTCGGAAACCGTAGGTTTCCCGGTAACGGGGGTTAAATATGCTAAAGTCCCAGAGACACAATATCCGGCATTCCTTGATTCCAGCTCTGGTCCTGACACTGTTGTTTCCTGTCTGTGCAACAGTGGCGAACGCGGCCGCAGACGTGATATACGAGGGGGCTTTCGACGCCGGCGAGTTGAGCTGGTTCGATATCGATGACGGGTCTGTCGTCCCGGTCCTGCCCGGTACGCGTCGTCTCGGCGATACGGATCTTCCCGATCTGATCGGGCGCTCGTTCAATCTCCTGGTACCGATAGACATGGTCGTTGGTGGTGTGGATGTTGTTCCCCTGGGTTCCCATGTCCTTCGCGCACCCGCATCCCTCCATACGACCGAGAGTCAGATCAGCAGCGAGGGCGAAGCCGGCTTCCAGGCGATTCACGGCACCCATGACGCGAACGTTTTCCCGGCGACCTGGGGCCGCTACGGCGGCTCACACGTCTACCGTGGCTACCGGCTTGTTACCGTAACGGTTTATCCCCTGCGCACGGTGGCGTCCGACGGTACGTGGACTGATCTGGAATTCCTGGATCGTTTCGAAATCAGATTGCTGCCGGGCATGACCCCCTACAAGCCCGACGACGTGGCCGTACGGCTGCGCAAGGTGGTTGGAGAGCGCCGGCGTATCGAGCGCGATCTACGCAGCGTGGTCGATAATCCCGAGGCCCTGTTGGGTTACCAACGCGAGGACGGTGTCGAAGTAGAGGCTACCGACAAGGGCTTCAGTCCCAGCAAGACGCCCAGCCTCAGCGGCAGTGAAGTGTCCTACCTGATCATCACCAACGACGAAATGGCCGCGGCCTTCCAACCCCTGGCCGATCACCGCACGGCCCAGGGTCTGCCGGCGGTCGTCAAGTCCATCGAGTGGATCATGGCGAATTATCGTCACGGTGTGGACATCCAGGAAACCATCCGCATGTTCATTCGCGATGCCTACCAGCGTTGGGGCGTCGAGTACGTTCTGATGGGCGGCGATACCGACATCGTGCCGGCCCGCTTCATCAACAGCGGCTTCTATCCGCTGGGCGGATCCACGGCGATACCGGCCGATCTGTACTTTTCATGCCTCGACGGCAACTGGAACGCCGACGGAGATTCGGAGTTCGGTGAGCCGGATCCGAGCGCTCTGGATCCCGTCGACGATTGCGACATGGCCAGTGACGTAAACTACGGTCGTGCGCCCGTGAGCGACGTGGCCGCGGTCAACTCGTTCGTGAGCAAGGTCATCATCCAGGAAACGGCGCCTGCGGGAGCGGAGTACGCCAATCGTATCCTGTTCGCGGCCGAGGTCCTGTTCAGGAATAGTGAGACAGGCGCCATCACCCTGGACGGTGCGGACTACATCGAGGACCTCGTCGACGGTGTCGTCACACCCTGCACGGGTATGGAATACGTCCGCCTGTACGAATCCTACGACGAGCGGGACGAGTTCGATGAACTCCTGTACCCCGGATCGGTCCGGGAAACACGCCAGGCCGTAATCGACAGCCTCAACACGGGTCGCTATGGTATTTTCGACCAGGTCGGGCACGGCTTTTTCTTCGATATGTCGGTGGGCGATATGAATATCACCGCCGGCGATGTCGATCTGCTTTTCAACGAGAACACCTTCCTCATGTATGGGTTGAACTGCGCCTCGGCGGCCTTCGACTACAACTGCCTGATGGAGCGCCTCGTACGGAATCCCAACGGTGGCTCCTATGCTTCGATCGGCGCCAGCCGAGCTGCGTTCCCTTCGACGGCCAACGATTTCCAGGTGGAGTTCTTCGATCAGCTCATGTGCCAAAGCGAAGACCGTCTGGGCGATCTGATGGGCTTGAGCCGTTTGCCGTGGCTGGATTTCGCATCCGCGGACGGTTTTACGCGTTGGACCTACATGAACTACACCCTGCTCGGCGATCCGGCCCAGAAGGTTTGGACCGCCGAACCGGGTGTCGCCAATATCGCCGCGCCCGCGTCGCTCGTGACGGGAGAGCAGATCGTCAGCGTTACCGTCACCTCGGGCAGCTCGCCGGTAGTGGGTGCCCGCGTCACGCTGGCGCGAGCCGATGTCTACGCCCGTGGCGAAACAGACGCCTACGGCATTGTTGACCTGACGGTTACCCTGACCGACGCCGGCGATCTGGCCCTGACCGTGTGCGGTGTTAATATCGAACAGACCGAGGTGATTATCCCCGTTTCCAATCCGGGTGCCTATATCGCCCTGGAGACCATGACGGTCATCGACGACGGGTCACAAGGCTCGTCCGGCAACGGCAACGGCCTGATCGACGCCGGTGAGACCGTGGCCCTGGCGGCGCGTTTCGAGGATACGGGCTCGGGTGGCGCGACGGGCTTGACCGCCACTCTGACCACAGCCACCTCCGGTGTCGTGGTCGATGATGGTGTGGTGAGCGTGCCCAACATCGTTTCGGGCGGCTCGGCCGATGCCTCGTCGTCCTTCCTCGTGACTTTCGATCCCATCATGTTCGATGCCATGCTGCTCGACTTCCGCATCGAGGTGGACGACGGCGTTGAAACGTGGGTCAGCGAATGGTCCTCGAACGTCGTTGCCCCCGAAGTCGAGCCGATCTCTCTGGCCTGGTACGACACCTTCTATGGTGACTCGGACGGTTACGTCGACGATAACGAACGCATCGGCCTGGTCCTGCGGCTCAAGAACTTCGGCGCGGGTATCGCCGAAAGCATCACGGCGCGGCTGCGCACCAACAGTGCAAACGTTACACTCTACGACACGCTGGCCACCTATACGGATCTCGAATTGATGGACGAGTCCAACGGCACGGCCCTGTTCTCCATGGCGGTCATCGATACGTCTCGGGTTTATGACGCGCGCATCGACATGGTGGACAACATGGGACGCACCCTCACGCACGACTTCCAGATCGTGGATCCGGATGTTCCGGTAAACGTGGACTTTGGCCTCACACTCGGCTCGGACGTGATCGAGTTGGTGTGGGATCCTCTGGAGGACGAGACCCTTCGTGGATACCACGTCTATATCGCCGAGGCCGAGGGTGGCCCATACGTGCGCGCCAATCAGGATCTCGTGGCGGGTTCCTCGTATTTCCGGGATGACGGTTTGGAATTGTTGACGCGCTACTACTATCGGGTCGCCGCGGTCAACACCTCGCTCATAGAGGGGACACGCTCCACGGCCGTGGCCAAGAGCACGTCACCTCCGGAAACCGGCAACTTCCCGCTGCCTTTCGGACGCGAAACCGACAGCCATTGCGCCGTCGGCGACGTGACCGGAGACGGCCGTCTCGAGATCGTGCTCACCGCGGACGAGGTGTATGTCTGGACCGCGGAGGGTGGAGAGCTCTTTGACGGTGACGATGACGTCCAGACTCTTGGTCCCATCACCGATCTTTACGGTCGCTTCACGGCCATGGCCGTGACCCTGGCCGAGCTCGACGACGAACCCGGTGCCGAAATCATCTGTTCCGATCGCGACCTGAAGTTGATGTACATCTTCAAGTCCGACGGAACCCTGCTGCCCGGATGGCCGCAGTCGACCGGTTCGATGTGGGTGTGGGCGCCGACGGCCGTGGGCGACATCGACGGCGACGGCGAGCCCGAGATCGTGGCCAATAACCTGTCCAAGGTCACTTTCGCCTGGAACGTGGACGGAACCGAGGTTCGCGACGGTGACAGCGATCCGGGCACCAACGGGCCGCTCATCGACCGTAGCGCCGAATTGTCATGGGCAGGCTGGAACCGATCGGGGCCCGCCCTCTTCGACCTGGATGGTGACGGCGCCAAGGACATCATCTTCGGTACCCGCTATGGCTGGGAGACCATGAATTCCCTGCGCGCCTATCGGTGGGATGGAACCACCCTGCCCGGTTTCCCCGTCGACACGGCTATCGGCGGCAGTATCATGGTCAGCCCCACCGTGGCCGACCTCGACGCGGACGGAGACTGGGAGATCATCTTCGTATCCGAGGACGACCAATTACACGTGGTTCATCAGGATGGAACCTATTACTCCGGCTTCCCCGTCTATTTGCGCGCGCAGAGCGAGGTGGGCGACCGGACCTGTCCGAGCCCGGCCGTGGGTGATTTCGACGAGGACGGGGAACTGGAAATCGTGGTGGTTGCGGTCCACAGCAGCATCGAGTCCTACATCCACGTGGTGGATACGGACATCGCCGGCGGCACGAGTGGCCAAACTATGCCCAACTGGCCGATCCACATTCCCGGCAACTCCAACAGCAATCCCGTGGTGGGCGACATCAACGCGGACGGCATGCTGGACATCCTGATCGGCATCGGCGGCGGCAATACAGAATCGCCCAACAACCTGTATGCGTACTCGTTCGATGGATCCGAGGTGGATGGCTTCCCCTTGACCCTCGGCGGTCCCGTGAATCCCACGGCGGTCATTTGCGACCTGGACGACGATCAGGACGTCGACATCGTCTACGGCGGCTGGGACCTGAATGTCCACGTCTGGGACATGCCTTTCGCCTTCGACGGCACCAAGGCGCCCTGGCTGACCTTCCGCGGCAGTCCTCTGCGTGACGGTGTGTACCGGGTGCTCAGCACGACCGATACGCCGAACCTGCCGGAATTGGCGGCGTTGACCCTGGCGCCGAATCACCCGAATCCCTTTAACCCGAGTACCGAGGTCAAACTCTACGTGCCGGGCGAGAGCGGTGACGTGGACCTGCAGGTCGACATTTACGACGTAGCGGGGCGGCGCGTGCGTAGCCTGCACCAGGGAATGGTGACTCCGGGTTGGCACAGCATCTCCTGGCAGGGTCGCGATGATCACGGCCAGCCCCAGGCCAGCGGTGTGTATTTCCTGCGGGCCCGTTCCGGTGGTCGCGAATCGACGATCAAGATGTCGCTCGTGAAATAGAGGGTTGTTGACCCGATGAGCGTCGCTCGCTAGATTCATACGCGGCCTCGTCAATCGACGGGGCCGCGTTGCTATTCAAGCCTTGCGAGAGGTTCATGGGACGTCCAGTGGCCAGCGTGTTGCCGATTCTCTGCCTGATGAGCATGGTGCTGTCCGGATGTACCGGCGATGAAGCCGTACGCGACTCGGCAACCGGTCCCCAGGTCGGCGGCACGGCGGTGATCGCCTTTGCCGAGGATCCGGATGTCCTGAATCCGCTGATCTATCAGAGTGCGTCCAGCGGCCAGATACTCGTCCTGCTTCACGAGGGGCTGGTCGAGATGGGGGAGGATCTGTATTACCATCCCCACATCGCCCGCGAATGGATGTTTTCACCGGACAGCCTGACCATCACTGTTCCCATGCGCCCATGGCGCTGGTCCGACGGGCAACCGGTCACGGCCCACGATGCGGCCGAAGCCTTCTCGCTGTACATGGATCCGCTCGTTGCCAGTCCCCGCAGCGGCAGCCGTCTGGCAAACATCGCCGGCGTGACGCCGCTGGATTCGCAGACCGTCGAGTATGTCTTCCACACACGTCGCGCGGACCAGGTGCCGGCTCTCGGACATTTTCTTTTTCCCGCGCACCGTACACGTGGGCTCGATCGGGCTTGCGTTGCGGAGTGGCCCTTGAACGAAATCCCCCTCTCCACAGGCCCCTACGTTCTTGAGCGCTGGAACCGGGGCCGGGAACTCGTGCTGAGACGTAACGACGCTTATCCGGATTCCAGCTCGCGATTGGATCGACTCGTCTTCCGGATTATTCCCGACAAGACCGCCGCCATAGTGGAACTGGAAACCGGTGGCGTCGACTTCGTGGAGAATGTTCCCGTAAACCATGCCCGCCGGCTGGCCGCCAACGAGACCATTATGCTCGAAACGCTCGACAGCCGGTTGGTGGGGCAGATCTACTGGAACCTTGAGCTGCCGCTCTTCATGGATCGTCGTGTGCGCAAGGCCATGTCACACGCCATAGACAGATCCGTATTCATCGACGGGCTGTTGGGTGGGTACGGCTCACCGGCCGCCGGTCCGCTGCCACCGGCGCTCTGGGCCTATGATACGACGTTGGCACCCGACGCCTATGATCCAGACCTCGCCCGCACCCTGCTCGCCGAGGCCGGCTGGACGGATACCGACGGCGACGGCATCCTCGATCGTAACGGCAAAGAATTTGCTTTCGAACTGACGACGCGCAAGGGTGATCCGGTGCGAGAGAACGGCGCCCAGGTCATCCGGGAGAACCTGCTTCACGTAGGTATCGACGTGACGACGCGCGTCATGGAATTCACGTCGCTGATCTCGCAGGTGAGGATCGGTAATTTCGAAGCTTACCTCGGTGTCTTCTCGGCGCGCCTTGCGGTCGATCCATCGGCCCTTTACGCATCCGATGCGTTCGATCGCTTCAACTACGGGCATTATGCCAGCGCCGTCGCGGATTCCCTGCTGGATGCGGCCCTGGCCCTGGACGATCGCGCTGAGGCAAAGCCAGTGTGGGAAGCCTTTCAGCGTCACGTAGCCCACGACTCGCCCCTGTGCTATCTGTATTATCCGAAGTTGATCACAGGTTACAACCGTCGCCTGCGCGACGTGAAGCCCCACATCCTTTCACCTTATCAAAATGTTACCGAGTGGTGGATATCCGAAGCGGAGCGAAAATATGTCAGCGATAGGGCCCACTAATACAGGTATTGACTTGTCGGGTCTTGGCATCTAGTTTCGTGGTAATATTAACGACAAACTCACAAGAGTGGAGGATGAAATGCCGAGGTCATTGAAGGCCATCGCATCGGAGCTGTCCCTGGACGAATTGCGCCAGTTGCTGGCCGTCAAGGAGAAGCTGACGAAGCTGGAGAAACGCAAGGCGCAGCTAGAGAGGGACCTCGCCAAGGTCGACGCCCAGATCGCGAAGCTGGTCGCCGGCGCCAAGAAGAAGGTTGCCCGCAAGAAGGTTGCCAAGAAGACCGTCAAGGCCAAGCGCAAGACCGTGAAGAAGGCGGCCAAGAAAACGGTCAAGAAGGTAATCAAGAAGACTGGAAGAAAAAAGACCGTTGCGCGCAAGCCCCGGTCCGGTAAGCCCACCGTCGAGTCCGTCGTTGCGGATCTGATCCGTAAGCAGGGCAAGCCGATGGCGTTCCAAGACATTCTTGCGATCATTACCAAAAAGAAGCTCATCAAGACCAAGAGTAAGAACTTCGCGAACGTGCTCCGCCGCACGCTGTCCACGAGTAAGCTCATGAAGCGGGCGGGTCGCGGCATATACGCACTCAAGTAGACTCAGCGCTCGGCGCAATAAAAGGGACGCCTTTGCCGGGGCGTCCCTTTTATCTTATCCCGGGGGCCAAGCCATTTGGCGTCCGCCCAGGATGTGCAGATGGAGGTGGCCGACCGACTGTCCGCCATCCTCTCCGCAGTTGACGACCCAGCGATAGCCGCCTTCATCCAGCCCCAGCTCGGACGAGATGCGACCAGCCGTGATCAGGAGACGTCCGAGCATGTCCGCATCCGCTGGTTCAAGTTCGGTCAGGGATGCCTTATGCTCCTTGGGGATCACGAGGACGTGGACGGGCGCCTGGGGCGAAATGTCCCGGAAGGCAATGAAGTAGTCGTCTTCGTGGAGCTTGTCGCAGGGGATGACCCCCGCCACGATCTTGCAGAACAGGCAGTCGGACATGATTCACCTCGTGGCTGGCGGTGGTCTGGTGTACAGGCTACTCCACGTCGCACGACTTTACATTAGCACGGCTCTCGCGCCGGGAGCAACGGGCGGCTGACATGAGCACTATCCTCGTCGTGGGTTACAGCGCCTGGGACGTCATCTTCCCACTGGCCGACACACCGCTCCCGGACACCAAGACCGAAGTGGCGCCGATCGTAGCCTGCGGCGGCGGACCCGGTGCAACCGCGGCGGTCGCCTTGCGCCGTCTCGGCGCCGCGGTCCGTTTACTGACGGTCTTGTCGGACGACGCCGAGGGCCGGGCTCACCGGAGCGAGCTGTTGTCCGAGGGTGTGGATCTGTCACTGACACCGACCATACCCGACTCGACTACGCCGCGGGCCATAATCCGTGTCGATCCCCGTTCGGGTGAACGACGAATCTATTGGGGTCGCGGCGACCTGCCGCGTTTGGATCCGGGAACGATCAAGCCGGCTTGGCTCGACGGCGTGGATCTTCTTTATTGCGACTCCCAGGAAGCTCCCGCTGCCGCCGTTCTGGCCGGCGAAGCTCGGCGTCGCGGTCTCCCCGTCGTGATGGACGCGGGATCATTACGAGAAGGCGTGCGGCAACTGGTGCCCCTGTGCACCGACGTGATCGGCGCCATGGGGTTCGCGCGCGCGATGACCGGCGCCGACGACCAGGAATCGGCCTTGCGCATCTTGAGGGACTCCGGACCGGCCCGGGTCGGCACGACGTTCGGTGCCGAAGGTGTGCTGGGTCTGGATGCCACGGGCTTTCACGCTGTCCCGGCCTTCCCGGTGGACGCGGTCGACACCACCGGAGCGGGGGATGCCTTTCATGCCGGTTATGCCTGGGCGCTCACCGACGGTCACGGCTTTCGCGACTGTCTTCGACGTGGCGCCGCGGTGGCGGCCTTGAAATGTCGGGCCTACGGAGGGCGGGCGGGGTTGCCCGCTCGGCAAGAGGTCGAGGCCCTCCTGGCCGACCGGCCGGATGAGTCGCCACGGTCGGCGCACCCCAGAGGTTGACGCTGACGGTAGCCGCAGTTAGCATCCGGTCAAGGTTCGAACGAAGGGGACGGGGATGGACACCAGACCAGTCGTGTTGCAGGACGATTCGGAAAACGTTGACGATATCTTCGAGGTACTCGTCACGTCGTACTCGCGCGCCACGCGCCCGCTCGTACTCGACAAGGATCTCACCTGGCGGCCGGCGACGGACGCCTACGCGACCGAAAGCGAATACGTCGTCCAGGTCGATCTGGCGGGTATGGATCCGGCCGGCATAGAGGTGCTTACCGATGGAGAGACCTTGACCTTGCGGGGGACGCGAAGCGACATTGCTCCGTCCGGCAAGAAGCACTACTTCAAGATGGAGATCAATGTCGGCCCTTTCGCGAGACGGTTGACCATTCCCGTACCGGTCGTCGCCGAAAGCGCCACCGCGCGTTACCGGAACGGATTTCTCTACGTGACCTTCAGCTTGGGTGATCGCCGCGATTGTGATCGACGGCGAATCGACGTGAACGGCAGCGAATGAACCCCGGGAGAGGGACTCCAGGATATGAACAGCGACCAGAGTACGTTCGTAGGCGAGATCACGGAGAGCCGTGTTCCCGAGGTATTGCCCATACTGCCCATCAGCGAGGCCGTCATTTTCCCCTACATGATGGTCCCCCTGGTGCTGAGCGACGAGAACCTGATCAAGCTGGCCGACGACTGCCTCGCCAGTGACAAGATCCTGGGGGCCGTCGCCCAGCGCGAGATCGATATGGACGACGAGGGCGAGGCCGACCTGCCCGAAGGAGAGGAACTCCTTTACAGCGTCGGCACGGCGGTCAAGATCCAGAAGATGCTGCGTTTTCCCGACGGCAGCATGAGACTGCTGGGCCAGGGAATCGCGCGGATCCGCATCCGTAAATTCGTGGCCGATGAGCCGTACCTGCAGGCGTCGGTGGAAGCCATGCCGGAAAAACTGGCGACCGATCCCCACACGCTGGCCTACATGCGGGGTGTGGCCAACAACTTCCTGAAGATCGTCGACGCCAGCGAAACCCTGTCCGACGAGCTCAAGATCGTCGTGATGAATATCGATGACCCGGGGCGGCTGGCCGACCTCATCGCCACCAATCTCGATATCGACGTCCATGAGAAGCAATCGATTCTAGAGGCCAATGCCCCTCTGGACCGGCTGCAGATCCTGTCCAAGATCGTGGTTCGCGAGTTGGAAGTCGTCGAACTGGGGCAGAAGCTGCAAACCAAGGTTCGCAAGTCCATCGACAAGGATCAGCGCGAGTATTACCTGCGCCAGCAACTCAAGGCGATCCAACGCGAACTGGGTGACAGCGACGATTCGTCGGTGGAGATCGAGGATCTGAACGAGCGCTTGGCCGAGGCGGATCTTCCTGAGTACGTCCAGAAAGTGGCCGAGAAGGAAGTGGCCCGTCTGGCGCGGATGTCTCCGGGTGCCAGCGAATACTCCGTCAGTAAAACCTATATCGACTGGCTGCTGGATCTGCCGTGGCTGGAGCGATCCGACGACAAGCTGGACATCAAGCGGGCCGAGAAGATCCTCGAACGGGACCACTATGGTCTCGAAGACGTCAAGGAGCGCATCCTGGAATTCCTGTCGGTGCGCAAGCTGAAGGGCGATCATCGCGGCCCGATTATTTGCCTGGCGGGGCCGCCGGGCGTGGGGAAGACGTCTCTTGGTCGCAGCATCGCCGAAGCCATCGGTCGCAGATTTTTCCGCTTCTCCCTGGGGGGCATGCGCGACGAGGCCGAGATTCGCGGCCACCGGCGCACGTACGTGGGCGCCATGCCCGGGCGAATCATCAACGGACTCAAGGAGTGCGGCACCAACAACCCGCTGATCATGCTCGACGAGATCGACAAGCTGGGACAGGATTTCCGGGGCGACCCGGCCAGCGCCCTGCTCGAGGTTCTCGATCCGGAGCAGAACAACTCGTTTACCGACCACTACCTGTCGGTGCCTTTCGATCTGTCGAACGTCCTGTTCATCACCACCGCCAACATGCTGGACACCATCCCGCGGCCACTGTTGGACCGCATGGAGGTGATCAGCCTGCCCGGGTACACCAACCTCGAGAAAATCGAGATCGCCAAGCGCTATCTGGTGCCGCGGCAAGTGGACGAGAACGGCTTGACGAACAAGAATATCTCCTTCAACCACGCCGGATTGCGCGCCCTGATCGCGGGCTACACCCG
Source organism: uncultured Fibrobacteraceae bacterium (assembly GCA_964476155.1). Classification (GTDB taxonomy): domain Bacteria; phylum Krumholzibacteriota; class Krumholzibacteriia; order LZORAL124-64-63; family LZORAL124-64-63; genus JAHIYU01. The sequence continues at coordinate 57,465 of CAYYYS010000005.1, read as the reverse complement.
CGAGGCGGGGGTGCGAGGCCTGGAACGCAAGATCGGCAGCGTCTGCCGCAAGGTCGCCAAGATGGTGGCCGCCGGGAAACGCAAGAAACAGGTCATAACGGTCAAAACCTTGCCGGATTTTCTCGGCAGTGCCGATTACGATCCCGACCGCCTGCGCAGCCACGCCCGCGTGGGTGTAGCCACGGGACTGGCCTGGACCTCCGTCGGCGGCAAGATCCTCTACCTCGAAGGCGTGCTGTTACCCAACGGGTCGGGTCATCTCAAGTTGACCGGACAACTCGGCAGCGTCATGCAGGAATCAGCCACTGCGGCGTTCTCGTATCTGCGCGCCCAGTACGGTGATCTCGAATCCCTCGCCCCGTTCTTCAAGGACTACGACATTCACATCCATATCCCCGCCGGGGCCATCCCCAAGGACGGTCCCAGCGCGGGTATCACCATGGCCTCGGTCCTGTTCTCCCTGATGGTGGACGAGAGCATCGACCGGCGCACGGCCATGACGGGCGAGATCACACTGACCGGCGACGTCCTGCCAATCGGCGGTTTGCTGGAAAAGGTTCTGGCCGCCCATCGCGCGGGCATTCGCAAGATCCTCGTGCCGGCCCAGAACGAGTCGGATCTCGAGGACATCCCCGATGAGGCGGCCGGGGACATCACCTTCGTCTGCGTCAAGCACGTGGACGAGGTGTTCGCGGAGATCTTCCCGGATCTGGCAGAATAACCACCGGACCGAGCCGAAAGGGCAGACGTTGGCGGACGGCAATTTCGTGACCGGACTTCTTGGGCGATTCATGGCGCGTGGTGACGTCAAGGCTTTCAGCCTTCCCGGCACCCTCGGTGACGAATCGCGTATCCTGGCAATAGACACGGGTGATCTCAGCGACCTGCTGTTTCACGTGCCCTTGCTGCAGGCCGTGCGGGAACGACACCCACGCGCGCGCATCGATTTCCTCATTCCGGAAGAGCATACTTCGCTGATCGTGTCGAGTGGCGTCGCGCATCACTGCCTGACCTACCGGCGCAAGCAGATGAAGGCGTGGAACCCGGCCATGTTCTCGTTGCTGAAAACCATCCGCAAGCGGGGCTACCATCTCAGCATGGTCATGTCCTTTGAACCCCAGGCCGCGCTGGAGAGCATCGCTCTGGCGAGCGGCGCCAGCTTGCGTCTGGGGCCGTCGCACCGGGGCTCTTACCCGGCCGTGAATTTCGAGATCCGTGCTCCGGAGAACGATAGTCGGTATCGTGGTTCACGGTTGTCCGTGGCCGCGCCCTTCCTGGGGCTGCCGGCCTTTGCCGGCGACAAGGCCTGGCCCCTGCCCGAGGAACGCGTCCGCCGTATGCGTCAGCTGATCCATTTCAACAAGCCGCGTCAGGACGAAGTGTTGGTGGGTGTCGATCCAGCGCTGGGCAAGTCGGGCGTGGGGCTGTCCGCCCAGAATCTGCATTTCGTCATGAACCAGCTTGCCAGCCAGATGCCTTGTCGGACCTTGCCGTTGAGTATCGACGCCGACTCTGATCTGCTGCGGCAGTTCGAAGCCGGTTTGACCGTGCCCCCTCTGGCCCTGCCTCGTGAAAACCTCTTCGACACGGTCCTGATGGCGTCGCTCTGCGATCTGTTCATCGCGGGCAACACCGATCTTTTCCATTACGCGGCCGCTTCGGGTGTCCCTACCCTCGGTCTCTTCCTCAAGGAGGACGATTCGTCCTGGATGCCCGCCGACTATCCGAACGCGCGCGTCCTGCGCGTGAAGGGCGGACAGCGGGTGGACATCGAAACCCTGATGGAATCGGTCGAAGCCGTGCGGGGCGCGTCTTGACGCGGGGGACGGCATGGCCAAGCGGCTGAAGCTTCTGCTGGCGGCCCCCAACTGGCTCGGCGATCTCGTCATGGCCACCTCGCTGTTCGATCTCTTCACTTTCGGTGAGACGCAGTACGGAATTCCCCGTCCGGAACTTCATGTCTCGGTGCGGCGCCGGTGGCGTCCCCTGCTGACGGGCGATACTCGCCTCGCGGGACTCATTGACTACGAGCGATCCGGCCGTCACGCGGGTTTGCCGGGTATTCATCGTCAGGCGGCCGTGTGGCGTGACGCGTCTCCGTCGGCCGTCATGGTGCTGCCGCCGTCATTGCGGGCGGGTGCGGTCGCCCGGCTCTCCGGCATCCGCATGCGTATCGGCTTTAGTGGCGAGGGGCGCGATCTGCTGCTGTCACACGCCGTCGCCCGACCGCAGCGCGGGACCATGCACTATGCGGAGGAGTTGCAGCACCTCTACCGGGTGTGGGCTGAAGTCTGCCACGGTGTTGCGCTTGCCGAGACCCTGCCGGTCCCGGCACCGCGTCTGACGTTCGAAACCGACTCGGCGATGCGTGTCGGCCCCGAGACGGGCCCACCCGTCTGGGTGGTTGCGGCGGGGGCCACTTACGGCGATGCCAAGACCTGGCCGCCTGATCGCGTGGCCTCGTTCATTGATCGTGTTTCCGCACGGGAGACGGCACGCATCGTATTGATCGGCGATGCCGCCGCGTGCGAGGCGGCCGCAACCATACGCGCCGCCACCGGCCGTGACTGGAACGAAACGCTGGGTCCGGACGCGGGCCGTGTGGACCTGGTCGGCAAGACGTCCCTGGTCGAACTCGCCGGCTTGCTGGGGTCGGCCGCCGTCTTCGTGGGCAACGACAGCGGGCCCATGCACATGGCCGCGGCGCTGGGTACGCCCACCGTCGGAATCTACGGGTCGTCCAGCACGGCATGGACCCGTCCGCTCGGCGCACGGACGACGACAGTCTCGGCCGAGGGTTTCGCCTGTCAGCCCTGCTTCCTCAAGTCGTGTCCCGAAGAGACGTTCTGCCTCGATACCCTGGATGCCGAACGGGTCCATGCGGCCACCCGCGCCGTGCTCGATGCACAGGGAGCCGGACCGACCCGGTATCAGGTTCCCTCGCAGCCGATCGGCGGAACCGCCCCCGTCCTCTTCGTGGATCGCGACGGCGTGATCATCGAGGATACCGACTATATCCGCGATCCCGCCGAGGTCGTGATGATTCCCGGCGCCGCCGCGGCCCTGGCGCGGGCCCAGGGGGCCGGATTACGAATCGTCGTGGTCACGAATCAGTCCGGCATCGGTCGTGGGTATTATTCGGATCGGGACTTCGCCGCCGTCCAATCCCGCGTGGATCATCTGCTGGCTGACGAAGGCGTGACCCTGGACGCCGTCTACTACTGTCCGCACGCCCCGGAGGCCGCCTGTAATTGTCGCAAGCCGCGGCCGGGACTGCTAGACGCGGCCGCCGCGTCTTTCTGCTGGACACCCGGTTCGGCCTGGATGATCGGCGACAAGCTGTCGGATATCCGTCTGGGGCGTCAGGCGGGTCTGCGCGCCTACCTTGTGCGCACGGGCCAGGGGCGTCGCGCCGAAGACGGTCTGACGCCCGACCCGCGTGTCGGCGTCGTTGATGACCTGAGCGCCGCGGTGAACGAGATTCTGGGGGTAAGCGAGGCATGAGCTGGACCCTGGAAGGTGAACCGTTACGCTCGATACTGGTTTCACGCCTGCGCTACCTGGGCGACATCGTCATGTCGTCCGTCGTACCGGACGCCCTCAAGCACGGCGACCCCTCGGTGGAGATCGGCTTTCTCGGCGAGATCGCCGGTGCTCCGTTGCTCTTCGCGCAACAAAATCTCGATCGGGTCCATTTGCTTGAGAGCCATCGTCGCGGTGGCGACACGGCGGCACGCGTCACGTTCGATCCGATCCGCGGCCGACGGTTCTGGCCCCTGCTCCTGGACGTTCGCCGACAACACTACGATCTGTGCGTCGATCTGTTCTTCAATCCGCGCAGCGCCTGGTTCATGCGCTTGTCAGGTTCGCGGTTTCGCATCGGGGGAACGCGCGGATCCCGTCGACGACTCTTCACCCATCCGACCGAGGCACCCAGTGCAGCCGAGGCGCCCCACTTCAGACATGCCGTGCCCGGGGGACTGGGTGATCATCTGGGACGCCTCGCGCCCCTAGTGCACGAACCCACGGGCCTGTCTTTCATCGAGTGGTTCACGACCGAATTCCCCGCGGGCCTGGCCCCGCGACTCTCGGTTCCCTTCGTGAGCGACCGGGCGCGTGCGGCCTTGGAAGACATGGGGCTTCCGGACAACCGTATCGGCACACTCCTGATCCCCGGCGCCACCTGGCCGAGCAAGGCCTGGGCGCCTGACCGTTGGGGAGCCCTGGCCGCGGAACTCGCGGGAGCCGGTCTCGGTCCCGTCGTCATGGTCATGCCGCCGGTGGGAGGGGACGCCTACCGTGACGCGTTTGCGGGTGTGGGCCTGGACCGTGGCGGCGTCCTGCCGGCCCTGGCTCTCGGCGACGTCCTGACCCTCCTGGCCGCCAGCGGACGCGTGGTCACCGTGGACGGGGGACTCATGCACGCCGCCGTGGCCCTGCAGAGACCGACGGTGGCTTTGCTGGGACCGACCGACCCCGAGCTCTGGTTCCCCTACGAATCGTTCGGACCCTATCGGTGTCTCTGTGCCCGTCCACACTGTCACCCCTGTGATCTGAACGAATGTGGCGAGCACATCTGCATGCCCGCCCTAGACGTATCCAGGGTCGCGGAAACGGTGGCGATGCTCGCCCAAGACACAGGCGGTGAGACGTGACGCGGACTGCCCCAGTCCCGCTGGCGTCCCTGCGCCGTGTGCTGGTCATCCGACGGCGCGCTCTCGGCGATGCCATAGTCAGCCTGCCCGCGGTCCTGGCTTTGCGGGACGCCCTGCCGTGCGCGCAAGTCGATCTGGTTGTCGACCGGGCCCTGTCGCCCCTTTTCACATCCGTGGCCGGAATCGAGATACTGACCTGGGACGGTCGCGACCGCTCGCACACGATTCGCTGGATCCGTGAGCTCCGTCGTCGGCGTTACGATCTGGTGATCGACTATCTGAGTACACCCCAGACCGCCCTTTGGACCGCCCTGAGCGGTGCGCGTTGGCGCGTGGGTTATGATCTGCGCTGGCGAAGTTGGGCGTACAATGTGCGGGTGCCGCGCCTCGGGGGAGCGCGAAGCCGGATCCGTCAATTCGCCGGAGAGAGTTTCGTGGATCCCTTGCGCGCTCTGGGACTCGATTCAAAGCCCTGGCGACCCGGAGCGGGATCAACGGTGGCGGATACGGACCTGGGAGCGGCGTATTCGACCTGGATATCGCAGCGGCCCACCGGCCCACGACCGACCGTCGGGTTGATTCTCAGCGCGACCTGGCCCGCCAAGGCCTGGTCCATGACCGAGGCGGCTCGACTGGCGCGCCAGCTGATCGACGACGGCATCGATCTGGTGCTGATCCCCGGTCCCGGTGAAGAGGCTTACCTGAACCCCCTGCTGGTCGACGTTCCCGATCTCGCCTGCGCGCCATCCACAGACCTGCGCGAACTGGCGGATCTCGTCGCGCGTCTGGATTTGCTGGTCGCCACCGACACCGGCCCCCGGCACCTCGCCGCAGAGATGGGCGTGCCGACGGTCACACTCTACGGCCCGACCGACCCGGCCGGTTGGAACCAGGAACACCCTTTGCATGTTGCGGTGCGGACGGGCGAGTCCTGTTCGCCCTGTGATTTGACGCATTGCCCGCTTCCCGATCATCCTTGCCTGACGAATCTCTCGGCAACTGCGGTCGGTGAGGCCGTGCGCTCGGTATTGGATAGGACGGTACCGGTTGACCCGACTGACAGGTGATCGGATTATTTAATGAATCGTTTTTTCAAGCACGTCGTTCTGGTGGGACTCTTGGCCGTATGCGCTTGTGTCGTTCTCGCTGCGCCTGCGAATTCTGATTCGGATTCAACCGCACATGACTCGAAACCGACCTATGCGCCAGTGCCTTACGCACCCGGTGAGCTGCTGACGTTTTCCATCGATTACGGCCCCATCAACGCCGGCGAGGCTTCCCTCGAAGTGCGTGATATACTCGTTTCCGGTGGGTGGGACTGCTATCGTGTGGAGAGCAAGGCGCGATCGAACCGTGTGTTCTCGGCCTTTTACATGGTGCGTGACAAGGTGGTCTCGCACATCGACAGGGCGACCCTGTGCTCCCGCTATTTCAGCAAGCGTCTGCGCGAAGGCGACTATCGCAGGAACATCGCCATACGTTTCGATCACGATGCGGGACTGGCCCGTTACGCCGATGGACGCGACCTGGAAATCGAGCCCGGCGTACACGACATCTTGTCGGCCTTCTACTTCGTGCGTACTCTTGACCTGAAACCGGGCAACAGCACTTTCATCCACACGCACAGCTCCCACAAGAACTACGACCTCGAAGTGAAGGTGCACGGCCGCGAGACGATCACGGTTCCTGCGGGTACTTTCGACTGCTACAAGGTCGAGCCGATCATACTGGGGGAGGGACTCTTCCAGTTCGAGGGCAAGCTGACCATCTGGCTAACGGCCGACCCACGGCGTCTGCCGGTTCTGATGAAAACCAAGGTCAAGGTGGGAGCCATCGATGCCTCGCTGAAATCATTTGTTCTGGGTGAGCACACGGACGGGGAGAGATGACATGGTATCCGGTCCCGGACTGTTCGACGCGGACGACAGATCCCCCTGGCGGCGAGTGACCGCTCTCGGCGCAGCGGCGGATGAACGGAGCGACTGGGCCTTTGTAACCGTCGTCATGATGTTGGCCGCGGTCCTGCGCCTGTTCAACCTCGGCACCGCACCCATGTGGATCGACGAACACCTCACCTGGGGCATGGTCAATCCCGGTCCCGGTCACGGCTTCTGGGAGCAGTTCCGCGACAACATCCAGGGGCCCCTCTATATGGCGGCGCTGTGGCCCCTGATCCGCGACAACGCGTCGGAATTCCTGATGCGCCTGCCGGCGGCGTTGACCGGCATTGCGACGATCCCCCTGATGCTGCGCCTGGGTATCGAACTCGACGACCCCCGCAGTGGACGGTGGGCGGCGCTTCTGCTGGCGGTCAATCCTTTCCACCTGTGGTATTGCCAGGAGGCGCGCGGCTATTCCTTCCTGATCTTCTTCGCGCTTGCGGCGACCATCCTGCTGGTGCGCATGATGATCCACGGCGCCACCTATCGTCGCGCCGTGGCCTACGGACTCCTGGCGGGCCTCGCGGTGCTGAGCAACATGTCGGCCCTGTTCCTCTTCGTTGCGCAGGGATTGGGTGTCCTGCTCTTTGCGCGGCCCTGGTCGAACTACCGTTGGCGTCCCTGGCTGGCGGCTTTCGGGATCGTGGGCCTGATCTCGGTGCCTTGGCTGCTGGAAGCCACGGGTTACTGGTACGTGGGGCGCTTGGCGCCCGATGGGGGGGGCGGTCTCCAGCCCGCCGGCAACTCGAGTCTGAATGTGTGGGCCTACCCCTTCACCCTGTTCGCCTTTTTCTACGGTTTCACCCTGGGGCCGACTCTCACCGAACTTCATCAACCGGACCGTCTCAACCTGCTGAAAGCGAGTTTACCCATCCTCGCTCCGGCCGGGCTGATCGTCGGGGCGCTACTCCTGGCTGGACTGGCCAGGTTGTGGTGGTGGGTGCGCGCATCGGTGCTCGTGTGGATCGTGGTGCCCGTGTTGATCCTCACCGTGTTGCGCCTGGCGGATATCAAGACCTTCACGCCGCGCTACCTGTCGGCCCTGATGCCCCTGCTTGTTTTCGTGGCGGCCGTGGGGTTGCGCCGGCTCTCCGCACGACCGGCGGTCGTGCTCGGGTTGGCATGGCTCGCCTTGACCGTATGGGCGACGGGGAACTACCATTTGAATGACCGCTACGCGCGCGACGATGTCCGCGCCGCTGCCGAGTGGATCCAGGCCCGGGAAGCCGTCGGTGATGTGGTTCTGGTGCCGGTGGTGACCAATATTTTCGAGTTCTACTATCGAGGGACGGGCGAGGTGAAGGATTTCTGGGACAGCCCGCACATACCGGACGCTGCGACCGCACGGTCCCTGATCGACGAGCGCGTGGCGGGGGCCAACGGCGCCTGGCTGGTTCTCAGCCGTAGCGAGTCCCTGGATCCCGGACATCATCTGGAGCAGGCGTTTCTGGCCAATGGAATCGCCGGCGTCCATCGGGAGTTTCCCGGCGTGCACTTGCTGCACGTGACGGGTCTCACCAAGTCCGCAACCGAAACCGGCACACCCGGGGAGGAGACTACGCCTTGAACGCTCCCCACACTCCAAGCGACGTATTTGCAGCCGACGGAGGCTTTGAAGCTTTCATCGCGGCAGACGAGAACGGCCCGGTGCCCATCAATTCCCGTCTGTACCTGTTGATCAAGCGTTGTATCGATATCGGCGGCGCCCTGGTCGGTCTGATGCTGATCCTGCCGTTGCTGCCCTTTCTGATCCTGATGATCAAGATGGACTCGCCGGGTCCCGTCCTCTTCAAACAGAAGCGCGTGGGCTTCCGGGGCCGGACCTTCAACTGCTTCAAATTCCGCTCCATGGAACTGAATGCCGAGGTCCGAAAGAGGGAACTCGGTCACCTGAACGAGGCGAGTGGCGCGGCCTTCAAGATTGAGGACGACCCCCGCATCACCGGCGTGGGGCGCTTTATTCGCAGAAGCAGCCTCGACGAGTTTCCCCAGCTCTTCAATGTACTGCGCGGCGACATGTCCATTGTCGGACCACGGCCCCAGATCCCCGGCGAAGTGGCCGAGTATACGCCGGCCCAGGCGAGACGTCTGTTGGTCAAGCCGGGGTTGACCTGTCTGTGGCAGGTCTCGGGTCGCAGCCAATTGGACTTCACCGAATGGATGGCACTGGATCTGGTCTACGTTCGCCAGCGCAGCTTCCGCTTCGACATGTGGATCCTGAGCCGGACCATACCGGCGGTTATCGAGCGCAAGGGAGCCTACTGATGCTGGCGGTAGGGTGCGATATCGTTTCGGTGGCGCGCATCGTCGCAGTCGCCGACAAGCACGGCGACCGTTTCCTGAAACGCTGTTTTCGACCGGACGAACTCACCCTGGCCGAATCGCGGGGCTCCCGTGCCGCGGAGACCCTGGCGTCACGCTGGGCGGCCAAGGAGGCTTTCGTGAAGGCCCTGGGCGAGGCCGCCACCGGTGTGCCCTATCGCGATGTCGAAGTAGTTCGCGGAAACACCGCCGTCCCCGAACTCAAGTTGCACGGCCAGGCCAAGATCGCCTTCGACGCCACAGGCGCCGCCGGGGCGTTGCTGAGTCTGAGCCACGAGCGCGAACATGCCATGGCCGTGGTCATCCTGACCGTCTGAAATCTCTGCTTGTAACCACTTGATCTGACCGCTGGCAGCGGCTAACATCTGCTCACCATCCGGCGATCCGGCCGGCTCACCCCATAACGACGAGGTGTGTTGATCTTGGTCGAGCGCGACTACATGTTGATGGACGTCTTTACCCGGACCCCGTTCGGGGGCAGCCGGCTCACGTTGTTCCCCGACGGCGCGGGCCTGGAGTCCAGTGTGATGCAGACCATCGCCGGCGAGATGGGCACGCCCGAAACGGCTTTCGTCATCGGCGCCGAGCCTCCCTGCAGCCAGGCCCGGCTGCGCATCTTCACGCCGTCCGCCGAGGTCCCCCTGTCCGGACTTTCTGTCGTTGGTGCGACCGGCGCCCTCGACAGCCGGGGGCTCGTGGTCCGCAACGGGTCCGAGACCACGTTCACATGGCAGACAGAGACCGGCTTTCATCCGGTCGCCATCAAGGCCGAGAACGGCGACACCCTGTACAGCATGGCTCATGAGCCGGCGGACTTCATCGGACAGTACTATCAGCGGGGGAAGGTGGCGCGCGCGCTTGGCCTCTCGGAACAGGACATAGCCATCACCGGCATGCCCTGTGAAATCGTCTCGGCCGGCTTGCCCATACACATCGTTCCGTTGGCCCTGCTCGAGACCGTACGGCGTATCAAGCCGAGCCCGGCCGGCGCCGGGGAAATCGCCAAGGATCTCGGCTTCGGCGACCTCTTCGTCTTCACGTGCGAAACCGTGAGCGAGAATGTCGACGTGCATTGTCGTATGTTCGCTTCGAGCTTCGGCATTCCCGAGGATGCGGCGACCGGCAGCGCGGTCGGCGCCCTGATCGCCTACATGATCAAGCATCGACTTGTCCCCGCGGGCAAACAGGCCCGTATTGTCTGCGAACAGGGATTGGAGATGGGCCGTCCCAGCCGTCTGTTCGTTGATGCGGACGTCGAGTCCGGCAAGGCCGTGTCCATCCGTGTCGGTGGACATTGCGTGCATATCGGCGACGGTCGTATATCATTCGACCCCGACTTGATGTTCAAATAGACGCCAAGCGAAAACACAGGAGACAGAGACATGACCACGACCGCAGGACTTAGCCTCGAGATGCGCAACATGATGATCCAGGCCCTGCGCCAAGTCTGCCAGCGCGAATTGCCAGAGGAACGTCAGCTCGAGCTGGACGCCCAGGACATGTTCCCCATGGAGTTCATTCGTGAACTGCTGTCGCCCAACGTCGGCCTGCACCTCGTATTCCTGCCCGAGGACGTCGGGGGTCTGGGCGGGGGGGCCTTGGACATCTACCGCGTGTCGGAGGAAATGGCGCGGATCGACCTCGGCCTGGCGACCTCCTTTCTGGCCATCTGTCTCGGTACCGACCCGATCATCGTCGGCGGCACGCCCGAACAGAAAACCAAGTGGCTCGGCAAGATCGCCGAGGGCAAGATCGTGGCCTACGGCGTGACCGAACCGGCCGCGGGCAGCAATGTCGCCTCACTGCAGACGGTCGCCGACCGCATTACCGATGCGGACGGCAATATCACCGGCTACCGTATCAACGGCACCAAGCAGTTCATCACCAACGGCAGCGTCGCGGAGATCTACACGATTCTGGCCAAGACGCCCGACGGCCCCACCTTCTTCGTGGTCGCGCGGGATACACCGGGTCTGTCCGCCGGCAAGCACGAGGACAAGCATGGTATCCGGGCGTCGGACACGGCCGGCGTGGTGTTGGAGGATGTCGAGATCCCCGTCGATCAACTCATCGGCGGCGTGGAGGGGCAGGGCCTCAAGCAGGCCAACGCCGTCTTCGGCTACACGCGCCTGATGGTCGGCGCCTTCGGTCAAGGCGCCGGACAAGCCGCACTCGATAGAGCCGTTCGCTACGCCAAGGAACGCATCCAGTTCGGATCGCCCCTGATCGAGAAGGCCGGGTACTGCGCCAAACTGCTCGTACCTAACTGGGTCGCTCTCGCGGCGGGCAACGCCTATGCCGAGGAGGTCGCAAACCGACTCGACGGCGGCGAGGACGGGTTGCAGGTCGAGGGCGCCATCGCCAAGCTGTGGTGCACCGAGTCGGGCAACACGGCCGCGGAGGATGCCATCCAGGCTCTGGGGGGCTACGGGTATACCCGCGAGTATCTCGTGGAGAAGATCAAGCGCGACGTGCGCATCACCACCATCTACGAGGGTACCAGCGAGATCCTGCAGAGCATCATCGGCATGTTCCGCTGGAAGGCGACCGTTCGTAGCAAGGGGGCGTGGTACGAGGATCAGGCCATGACCCTGGACGAACTGCATGCCGCCACAACCGTTGTCGGAGCCGATCTGGTCGCAGCGGCGACGCGCGACCTCAATGCCACGATACAGCTCTGTCATGCCAAGCGGACCGCGACTCATCAAACCGTCCAGTTCTCCCTGGCCAGCATGATGACCGTATGCGAAGTGTCCGGGGCCATGTGCCGACGTGCCGCCGAGATGGCGGTCGCAGGCGACGCCGACGCCGAAGCCTTCGCGGCCTTGAGCCGAGCCCAGGCCCGGCGAGCCTTCGCCGATGTGGGGAGCGGCGTGGCGATCAGTGTCGCCGGCACGATCGACTCCGCCGATTCCGAAGCCATGACGGCCGGCCGTGAATTCCTGTCCGGACTGGCCACGAGCGATCCGTTGCCCGCCCAGGCCGGCGCCTTTGCCGATGATGCCGTGATCACGGAGTACATCAAGCAGAAGGTCGTATGAGTCCTGCCGTTCGCAGTGTCGACGACAAGCGGCGCGCCCGGTCGCACGCGCAAGCGGTGCGGGCGGGCGGGGAACCCTTCGCCTCGTCGGCCCTTTCACCCGCGGACGATCATTTCCTGGAAACCCTGGCGAGTCGCCTGAAGCGTGCGGGACTGGCCACATCGGCGATCCTGTGGTTGGCCAGTATTCGTCCCCTCTCGTTTCTCGGCTCCCAGGCGCTCCATGTGGCTGCGCCCCTGCTCGATGTTCTCGTCTCCGGCGAGGGCGCGACGCGTCTCGCCCGTATTCTCGAGGATCGAGCGAATCTCGACCGTTTCCTGAGCCACCTGGAAACGGACGACACGCGTGAGGGCGCGCAGTCTTGAGCGCCTATATCGATCTCCACAGCTGGAATATTCTGCTGTTGACCGTGCTGCTCACCGGACTGATCGCCTGGTCCATCTGGCGTGCCCGGTCCGGCGCTGTCGTGGAGTTGCGCCGGTTTGCCGCCCTGGACGCCGTTTCGGACGCGGTCGTCACCGCCGTGGATGCCGGTAAAAGCGTGTTCTTCATACCCGGCGTACGCGACCTGGACAACATGCAGACCGTGGCCGCCCTGTCCGTGCTCGGGCCGGTCGCTGCCGAAGTCGCGGCTCGCGGTGGTCGGATCTTCGTCCCCACCAGCCGCAGCATGGTCATGGACAGCGCCCGTGATATCTGCCGGCGGGCCTACGTCGAAGCCGGACGCGAGGACCTGTGGGACGACGAGATGGTGACCTACATATCCGACGACCAGCTCGGCTTCGTGGCGCGAGTCGACGGCCTGATCGCCCGCGAGAAACCGGGTCTCTGTCTCTTCATGGGCTTCTTCGCCTCGGAATCGCTGCTGCTGGCCGAGGGTGGCTACCATGTGGGCGCCGTGCAGATCGCCGGCACTGCCAGTCCCGTGCAACTGCCCTTCTTCGTCGCGGCCTGCGATCATACGCTCATCGGCGAGGAGTTTTTCGCGGCGGGCGCTTCCCTGGAGAGCGATCCCGCCATGCTCGGGAGTCTGCAGGGACAGGACATGGGCAAGCGTCTGGCCATCGGCTGTATTCTCTTCGGCACCTTGATCGTGACCCTGGCCGACTTGACGGGATTCGACCTCCTGACACGCATCGGCGACGCCTTCTTCACCCTCTTCAGGAGCGGGTGACGGGATGCGTGAACGAGTCGGACAGAGCATCCTGTCGGCGGTGGCGCTCCTGCTGATCGCATCGGCCTTCGCCACCCGGCCCGACGGCGACAGCGATCCCGCCGCGATCCGTTTCCTGGCTTTCTTCGATCAGCAAGCCTCGGTCTGGTTCAGCGTGCTGGCGGTCTTCGCCTTCATCCTGGGTGGCGCCAACCTCATGCGCACCCACTGGCGCAAGGTCCGCGACCGCGCGCGCGACTGGCGCTACTCGCTGGTGACGTTGGCCAGCTTCGTGATCGTGCTGGTTGTGGGACTGGCCAAGCTGGGCGGGCCGCCGGGGCTGCAGGGCAACGTCGCCGCGTCCGACGGCTGGTTGACCGCCATTTTCGAGACCGTCCTCAGCCCATTGCACGCAACACTCTACGCCCTGCTGGCCTTCTATATCGCTTCAGCCTCGTTCCGGACTTTCCGGGCCCGTAATCTGGAGGCCACCGTCCTGCTGGTTTCGGCGCTGATCGTGATCATGGGCCGCATCCCCTTCGGCGCGTCTCTCACCTCCTGGCTCCCGGAGCCTTTCGCCTTCCTGCGCATGGAGGACCTGTCGCTCTGGATCCTGAAGGTGCCCAACACGGCCGGGCAGCGGGCGATCATGATCGGCATCGCCCTGGGTGTGGTGGCCATGGCCATGCGCCTGATCCTCGGTGTGGAAAAGGGACAGGGGGGGAGGTCCCGACGATGACCTTCATCCAGGAATTCGCCGCCGCTCTCGAAGCCCTGGACCGACGCTGGATCTACCTGGTGCTGGCGGCGTCGGTCGTCCTGGCCCTGCTGTCGGGCATCTACTATCCGGACAAGCCCAGCGACGTGGTCATGCCCATCTATGATCACGTGGAATCGTTGCCCGACGGGACGCCGATCCTGCTGTCGCTGGACTACTCGCCCAGCTCGGCGCCCGAACTGGAGCCCATGGCGGAAGCCCTGACCCGGCACGCGCTCCTGTCCGGTCATCCCGTGTGCTTCCTGTCCCTGTGGCCCACCGGCAACAACATGATCTCCCGAGTGGAGCAGAGTATCTGTTTGGCCGAATTTCCCGACGCGGTTCCCGGTCACGACTGGGTCAGTCTCGGCTACCAGGCGGGCGGGGAGATGCTGATCAATTCCCTGCGCGACTCCCTGGCGACCCGCTACGAGACCGACATGGCCGGTCGTTCCCTGCGTGACTTGCCGGCCCTGCGGGACGTGATCGGCCTGGCCGACTTCGGTCTGGTGGTCAGTATTTCCGCCGGTCTGCCCGGTCTGAAGGAGTGGATCCTCTACGCCGGCGACGTGATCGACGTCCCGGTCGCGGGCGGCAGTACGGGCGTGGGGGCGCCCCAGTTCTTCCCCTATTACCCGTTGCAGCTGATCGGACTGATGGGCGCGCTCAAGGGCGCGGCCGAATACGAGGCGGCCCTGCTGGCCGGCTATCCGGGGTCGGTGCCCTACGTACAGCGCGCGACCCGGGGCATGGGCGCGCAGGCGGTGGCGCACACGGTGATCGTCGTCTTCATCGTTCTGGGTAACGTCGGCCTGCTGCTCTCGCGACTGGGAAGGCGCCGCTCATGATCGCCGCCATCCACTTCAGCAACGATCTGCCGATCTGGGTGAGTGCCGCGCTGACCCTGATGGTTTTTTCCTTCCTGTTCCGTGACAACCCGCTCTACAAGATCGCCGAGCACATCTTCGTGGGTGTGAGTGCGGCCTATTGGATGGTCATCGGTTTCTGGACGACGTTCTGGCCCCAGGTCGTGGTCAAGCTCGTGCCGGCGGCCGCGCGGGTGGCTCGTCCCGATGCGACCCCCGGTGAGCCGGACTACACGGCGCTGATACCCCTGGGGTTGGGCCTGCTCATGCTGAGCCGTCTCGTGCCGCGCTGGTCCTGGATCGGTCGCTGGCCCACGGCCTTCGTGATCGGCACGACCGCCGGCTACGGACTTGTCCGGTATATTCGCTCCGACTTTATCTTCCAGATCCGCGCCACTGTTGGACACGGTCTCGCGCCCACCGCGGACGGGCGTTGGCTCTGGCAGGAATCCCTGGCGGCGGTGATGATCCTGATCGGCACCCTCAGCGGTCTCGTCTATTTTATCAACACCCGTCGCAACACGGGAACCGTCGGCGGTGTCGCGCGGCTCGGCCTGATGTTCATGCTCGTAACTTTCGGGGCGTCGTTCGGTTCAGCGGTCATGGCCCGCGTGGCCCTGCTGATCGGTCGCTTCCAGGATCTGCTGGGCAACTGGTTGGGCCTGATCTGACAGGCGTCTTGACGGCACACGTCCTGATTAACTAAACTTCATCTCCTCCGACACGATCGTCATCACGATGGGACGGCACAGTGCAACGGCAGATCAGATATTTCGAGATGCAGTGCGAACGGAATCCCCGTTCGCGTCACTTTCTGGCCCTGGCGGATCTGCACCGTCGCGCGGGTGATCTCGACCGGGCCGTCGAAATCCTGACCAACGGGCTGGCCCGATGCGGCGATTCGATATCGGCGCGTTTTGTCCTTGGGATGTGCTTGCTGGAAACCGGCGATCCGGTCGGGGCCGGCGACCAGTTCCGTCAGGTCCTCGCTCTTGATCCGCACCACATCCGGGCCGTCGAGGCGCTCGCCGAATGCGTAGACCCGGCGGATCAGGGTGTCGAGACTCCGTTATCCGAGCCTGAGCCAGCAGCCAAGGTCGAGCCCGAGACGGAGCCGGAACCGGAAACGCTCCCGGAGGACGCGGCTCCCGTCCCGACAGCCGATCCTGAGCCGCCGCCGATCGTAGATGCCGACAGCGAGACCGAGGCGCCTGAAGCTCCGGTCATCGCCGACGAATCGGCCCCCGTGGCCGCGGCCGCGGATACCCGACAGGATGACGCCATCCCGTCCATGTTCGTCACGCGAACGTTGGCGGATATTTATCTGTCCCAGGGACACAAGGACAAGGCCCTGAGGATCCTGTACCAGGTTCTGGCGGCCCACCCCGAGCGCGAAGACATCGTGGCAAGCATTGCCGAACTGGAGCAGAGGGGCGGGCCCGATACGTCCACGGCGAGTGAAGCCCATGACGACGGCCAGGATTCGAACCGTCGCCGCTTCGACGACTGGGCCGAAAAGACAAGGGGAGAACACTAGCATGGCCACACACAGGGTTGCCGTCCTGAACGGCCCCAATCTGGGACGACTCGGCGACCGCGAAACCGAACACTACGGCGACCTCACCTACGCCGATCTGGAGGCTTTCTGCCGCGTGCGTGGACGCGACCTGGATCTGGATGTGACCTGTCACCAGACCGACGGGGAGGGCGACCTGGTGGGCCTGATCCACGACAGTGCCGCGGCGTACGACGGCATAATCCTGAACGCGGCGGCCTATACCCATACGTCCGTTGCGGTGCGGGACGCCCTGCTTTGCGCCAAGGTACCCGTGATCGAGGTCCATCTCTCCAATCCGGACGCACGCGAAGCGTTTCGGCGGCAAAACCTGATCAAGGACGTGGTGACCGGAAGCGTCCAGGGCTTTGGCCTGACCGGCTACGGCCTGGCCCTGACCGGGCTGCGGTCCCTGCTGGCTTGAGGCGGGCATTGCCAAGCCGGAAATGGCGTGTTATCAATTACCAGCTCCTGGATAGTGGATTCGACTCAGACATAAGCAAGCGAGGCTGCGTTGGCAGATACGAGCGATTTCAGAAACGGCATGGTCATCAACTACAAGAACGACCTCTGGTCAATCGTGGAGTTCCAGCACGTGAAGCCGGGCAAGGGACCGGCCTTCGTGCGCACCAAGTTGAAGGCCATCAAGTCAGGCAAGGTGGTCGACATCACCTTCCGGTCCGGCGAGAAGGTGGAAGAAGTCCGGCTCGAGCGTCGCGACTACCAGTACCTCTACGTCGACGGCGATTTCATGACGTTCATGAGCCTCGAAACCTACGAGCAGATCTCCTTGCCCAAGGACACGCTCGGTGATCTCGCCAAGTATGTGAAGGAAAGCGAGACGGTGAGCATGCTGTTGCAGGAGGGAAACCCCCTGACGGTCGAACCGCCCCAGACGGTCGAGCTCATGGTCGCCAATACGGATCCCGGACTTCGCGGCGACACCGCCCAGGGCGGCACCAAGCCGGCGACGATGGAAACGGGCCTGGTCGTCAATGTCCCCCTCTTTATCGAAGAGGGCGAGCTCTTGAGGATCGATACGAAAACGGGTAAATACCTGGGTCGTGGCTAAACGCCCGGCAGCGGAAAGGGACGCCATCATGGATCTCAACAAGGTTCGCGAACTGGTCAAGCTGGTCGAGGAGAGCCTCATCGATGAGCTGGAAATTTCCAGCGACGACACGACCATCCGCATCCAGAAGCACAGCGCCGCTCCGGTGACGGTGGCGGCCGCCAGCGTGCCTGGCGTGCCGGTGCCGGTGACGCCGGTCGCCGAGGCTGCAGCCGCACCCGCGGAGAACCCCGAACGGGCCAAGTGGAAGGAAATCCGTTCGCCCATCGTGGGTACCTTCTATCGCGCGCCTTCACCCGAGTCCCCGGACTTCGTGAGCGTCGGCGACAAGGTGGCGTCAGGGGACACGCTCTGCATCGTGGAGGCCATGAAGGTCATGAACGAGATCGAGGCCGAATTCGGCGGCGTGATCAAGGAGATCATGGTGGAGAACGCCAACCCGATCGAGGCCGAGGCGGTGCTCTTCCTCGTCGACCCCTCCTGAGACTCCGTTAGAGGCACCGGAACGCGCTCTCCACTCGGGGAGCGCGTCCTGATATCCCGTGGAAGGGACTTGCCATTTGTGGCCCCAGGCCGGACAATGGCCTCAGGTCCCGGATCCGTACAAGCTTGTTGAGAAACGGGAGATATTGATGTTCAAGAAGATCCTCATAGCCAACCGCGGTGAAATTGCCCTGCGCATCATGAGAGCCTGCCGCGAATTGGATGTCGCCTGTGTCGCCGTCCATTCGACTCCGGACACCGAGTCCTTGCACGTCAAGTACGCGGACGAGTCGGTCTGTGTGGGGCGCAAGCAGAGCAGCGAGAGCTATCTGAACATACCCAACATCATCGCGGCCGCAGAGATTACCGGCGTCGACGCCATACATCCCGGCTACGGCTTCCTGGCCGAGAACGCCGAGTTTGCCGATATCTGCGCCGAGGCCGGATTCACCTGGATTGGTCCGCCGGGGGAGGTCATCAGTCGCATGGGCGACAAGGCCGAGGCCCGCAAGACGGCCCGTGCGGCCGACGTACCGACCGTTCCGGGCAGCCCGGGGTTGATCGACTCCGTGGAGGAATCCGAAGCCTTCGCCGCGGATATCGGCTATCCGGTCATCATCAAGGCGACCGCCGGTGGTGGCGGCAAGGGTCTGCGCGTGGCCAAGGATGTGGAGGATCTTCGCGCCGGGTATATCGCGGCACGAACCGAGGCCGGTGCATCCTTCGGCAATGACGGCGTTTACGTGGAAAAGTTCCTGGGCAACCCGAGGCATGTCGAGATCCAGATCCTGGGCGACAAGCACGGCAATGTTGTCTATCTGGGTGAGCGGGACTGTTCGGTGCAGCGCCGTCTGCAGAAACTCATCGAGGAGGCGCCCTCGCCGGCCGTCGATCCCGCCCTGCGCGTCAAGATGGGCGAAGCCGCGGTCAAGTTGGCCCAGGCCGTGGGCTACGATTCGGCCGGGACGGTCGAGTTCCTGCTGGACGAGGACGGCTCGTTCTACTTCATGGAGATGAATACGCGCATACAGGTGGAACACCCGGTCACCGAGATGGTGACCGGCATCGACCTGCTCAAATACCAGATCGCGGTGGCGGCGAACGAGCCTCTGGATTTCATCCAGGACGACATCAGAATCCAGGGCCACTCCATCGAGTGCCGCATCAACGCGGAGAATCCGGCGCGGGATTTCATGCCCTGTCCGGGCCGTGTCTTCTTCTATCACGCTCCCGGCGGACCGGGCGTGCGCGTCGACAGCCATGTCTATTCGGAGTACAGTATCCCGCCCTATTACGATTCGTTGCTGGCCAAGATCATCACCCACGGACGGGACCGGGAAGAGGCCTTGGTCCGCATGCAGAGAGCGCTGGAGGAGTGCGTCATCGAGGGTATACCCACGTCGATCCCCTTCCATATTGAAGTCCTGCAGAACGAGACCTTCCGATCGGGACAGGCGACCACCAAGTTCCTGGATCGCGAAATGGACGGTCTCAAGGAGGCGATCGAAGCTCGTGTCATCGCGGAAAAAGCCTAAAAGGAAGCAAGGACGCTCCTGGTGGCAGTCGCCTCGTTTCGGCGGTCTGTTGCACATGGCGCTGGGACTCTATGCGGCTCTGGCTCTGTCGGGTCTCGGGCCTCACTGGGGCGATGTCTTGTCCGGCGGTCCCGCTCCGGAACTGTTCCGGCCCGACTATCCAGGCGGACCGGTCGGTTCAGCCCTCGCCTTTGCCTGTCGCGCTGTTTTCGGCGCTCTGTGGTGCTGGGGCGTTCCCCTGTGGTTTCTCTGGCGTGGTCTACTGCTGATCTTCCGGGGGACGGCATCGATCTTCCCCCGGGGCGGCAAGCTGATGCCCCTGTGGCTCGCCTCGGCGGCCTGGCTGGCCCAGCCCGCATGGCCTCTCGCTCCCGACGCGGCCGCGCGCTGGGGCGGCGCGGCCGGCTACTACCTGTCTCTCGGTTTTCACGCGCTGTTCGGTCGCTGGGGCGGCTTCATCTTCCTGACCTTCCTGTTGCTCACGGCAATCCTGTTGGTGGCGCGCCCCTGGCTCGGCTCGCTGCTGGATCGACTGGCGCCCCTGGCTGCGGGCCTGGGCTCGGTGTTCGGTTCCCTCGGCCGTGGTTTTTGGTTCGTGGTCTTACTGCCGGTGAGAGCCGTGAAGGGCGTTTGGAGCCTGTGGCGCGGCGCGGGACAGGAGATGGCGAGCTGGCGCGAGGGCCGACAGGACAGGACGTCGCCGTCTCGACCCGCGGCAACCCCGCGAGCCGGCACTCCCGAGCCGGTTGCCGTTCCGCGCAAGGTGCATATGCAGGACCCGGTGAACACCTCCGTGGTCGCCGAAACGGTATCACCGCCGGTCAGCGACGACGAGCCCGAGACACAGACCGTGACTCGCCGGACCCGGGGCGGCGGCTCGGTGAGCACCGCCGTCAGCAAGGGTACGATCGATATGGACGGTTTCGCCGAGGCCGACGGCGGCCTCGTGGACCCGGAAAAGCGTATTCCGCTTCCCGACCTCTCCCTACTCAACGAGCCTCCCGCGCGGGTACACCAGGTTACCGCCGACGTACTGCACGACTCGGCCGATCTTCTGGAGAGGACCTTGCGCTCTTTCGGCGTGGAGGGATCGGTCGCGGATGTGCGGCCCGGGCCCGTGGTGACGACCTTCGAATACCAACCGGCGTCGGGCGTCAAGATCAACGCCATCGTCCAGCGCGCGGACGATCTGGCCTTGGCCATGAAGGCCCGCTCGATTCGCATGGAAGCGCCCATCCCCGGCAAGGCCGCCGTCGGTATCGAGATTCCCAATCCCGTGCAGGAAATCGTCTCCATGAAGGAAGTGTTCACCCTCGCGGTGGACCACATGCGCAAGCCTCTGAGCGTGGTGCTCGGCCGCGACGTCTTCGGTGATCCGGTGGTTATCGATCTCGCCGAGCAGCCGCACCTGCTGGTGGCCGGTTCCACGGGCAGCGGCAAGAGCGTCTGTATCAACGCCATGATCTGCTCGCTGCTGCTGCGCTGCGATCCCTCGGTGGTACGCATGCTGCTGATCGATCCCAAGATGCTCGAGCTGAACGTCTACAACGACGTCCCTCATCTGTTGACGCCGGTGGTGACCGATCCCAAAGAGGCCCTGCGGTCGCTGAAGTGGATGGAAGCGCAGATGGACTATCGTTACCGGCGTCTGTCGCGGCACAGCGTGCGGAACATCGAGGGTTACAACCAGAAGATCGAAGCGGGGTTGGTGGTCGGCAAGGACGGCGAACTCGTCACCGAACCCATGCCCTACTACGTGTGCATCGTGGACGAGTTGGCCGATCTCATGGTGCAACTCGGTCCGGAGATCGAACTGCCCATCACGCGATTGGCCCAGAAGGCCCGCGCCGTGGGGATCCATCTCGTGCTGGCCACGCAACGTCCCAGCGTGGATGTGCTCACGGGTGTCATCAAGGCCAACGTACCCTGCCGGATTGCTTTCCGCGTGATCCAGAAGAACGATTCGCGAACCATCCTCGACACCAACGGCGCCGAGAAACTGCTCGGCAAGGGCGACATGCTCTATCTGCAGCCCGGCCGCGCCCAGCCCATGCGTCTGCACGGCGCGTTCCTGGACGTGGTCGAGTGTGAAGCGATTGCATCGCACTGGAAGGCCTACTCGGATGCCACGCGCCATATCACCCTGACCGAGGAACGCAGCGAAGGGCCCGGTCTGGAACTGGATTCGGATCCGCTCTACGAACGGGCGCGCGAGATCGTCGTACTGTCACAGCACGGTTCGACCTCCATGCTCCAACGCAAGTTGCAGGTGGGATATGCCCGCGCCGGACGACTCATGGACCTGCTGGAGCAGGCCGGCGTTGTGGGCCCGTTTATCGGTAGCAAGGCCCGCGAGGTTCTCATGAAACCCGACGTGCTCGATGCCCTCGAAGCGGCGGACGGGGAAGATCCGTCGTGACCCGGCCCCGCAGCGTCTTCACGATGACCCTCGGTTGCGACAAGAATCTCGTCGATTCCGAAGCCCTGCTCGGTCGCTTCGGCGCGCGGGGCATGGCGCACGCCGTTGATCCCGAAGACGCCGATATCCTGGTCATCAACACCTGCGGCTTCATCGAAGCCGCTCGCCAGGACAGCTTCGACGCCATAGCGGACCTCTGCCGTCTCAAGGGCGACCGGACCCTGGTGGTCACCGGTTGTCTGTCACAGGAACAGGGCGACGTCATCGCCGAGCGCTTTCCCGACGTGGATCTGATCAACGGCGTCGGCAACTTCGAGCGGCTCCTCGACGCCCTCGAGGCCCGCGAGGGCCTGGTCCCCGTCGGCCGACCCGAGGACGCCCGCTACGAGGGATTCGCGGACCGCCCCCTGTTGACGCCGTCTCATCTCGCCTTCGTGAAAATCAGCGAAGGCTGTAATTTCCGCTGTGCGTTCTGCCGCATTCCCTTCATTCGTGGCGATCAGATCTCCCGCCCGGTGGCCGACCTGGTGTCGGAGGTGAGGGGACTCGTGGACCGGGGTGTGAGCGAGGTCATGCTCGTCTCCCAGAATACCAGCGACTATGGGCGGGGCACGGGAGAGGACCTGCACGATCTGGTAACCTCCCTGGACGAGATCAACGGACTCGAGCGCCTGCGTCTTCACTACCTGTTTCCCGGCCTGATCGCTACCGACCGGTTTCGGCGCATCCTGGACACACCGGTGGTGGCGCCCTACGTGGACATGCCCGTCCAGCACGCCTCGCCCCGCATTCTCAAGCGTATGAGCCGGCCCTTCGATCCTGCGGACCTGATGTCCTTCTTCACCACCCTGCGGGCCGACGACCCGACCGTAACCCTGCGCACGACGATCCTGCTCGGCTTTCCCGGCGAGGAGGAGGAGGATGTCGAGCAGGTGGCCGATTTCCTGGAGCGTATCCAGTTTGACCACGTGGGAACCTACCGTTATTCTCCTGAGGCGGGAACACGCGGCGCCGAGCTGACCGACGTTCCCGATGCCGAGGACGTGGCCGATCGCGAGGCCCGCATCCAGGACCTGCAGCACGACCTGTCCCTGGGACGTCAGCAAACACGTCTGGGCGGATTGCAGAGAGTTGTCGTGGACGAGATCGCCCCTGTCGAAGAGTGGCGAGATGTTGCGGCAGACCTGCTCGACGCGGCGGCCGCGGATCGAGAAACGGAACTGACCGAGGTGGGACGACGTTTGCTTTCGGGCGAGATGGTGGCGATCGCGCGTGGCGACCACCAGTCCCACGATGTTGACGGTGTTACCTTGATTCCCGCAGCGGATCTGCGGGCCGGCCAGTGGCTGACCGCGCGCACACTGGCGATCACTCCCTATGACGCACTGGCCGTGCCTGCCCAGGCAGACGGCTGACCGGAAAGGACATCGCGATGCGTACCTGCCTCGTCATACTCCTCGTCGCCATGACCGTCCTGCCGTCGGTGGCCGTCGCCGGCTCCGCAAACCCCGGCTTCGCCTTTACGGCGGCCGACACGGTGCGGACGAATCTCTGGATTGCGCAAGCCCTGATGGCGGACATCGCTCGCGAGATCGTTGCTGTAGTCCCCGGCGTCGATTTCGATATTTCCCTGCGGACGACGCAGGATCACGAGGCGAGACCGCTGCTGGAAGCTCAGCTGTTCGAGCAGGTCGTCGCCGCGGGCCATACGGCCTATCTGAACGAGATTGAGCAGGCCGACGAGGAAGAGACGGTCGCGCCTGTCGACGCCGACTTCGAGATCCGCTACAGCTTCGAGGCCCTCGATCTGGCCTATCCCAGGGTTGGCCGCAAGCTCGGGCTATGGAAAAACTGGGTAGATCGCGAAATGGGTGTAAGCGTTCTGGTGACGGTCGTCGATATGAGATCAGGACGACTCCTCATGGACGAGCGCCTGCAGAGAAGCTTTGGTGACCGGGTAAAGTCGGAGCACCTGCAGCGCATCGACGATTCCGTCTACAGCTTCACCTCGTCCGAGACGGCCGAGGGCGGTCTCATGTCCGTTCTCGAGGAACTGGTCGTGGTCGGCGCTCTCACGGGACTGGTGACCATCTATTTTGCCAATACGGGCAACTGAACCTGACGCCGTCACGGCGGCCGGAGGATAGACTTGACCGAATCACGCCAATCGACTATTTCCCTGCTCGGGGCCGTGGGCTTCCTGCTGATGGCCACACTCTTGTCCGGTTGCGGTGCGACCAACCCGCACCCGCCCGGATCCTATGATCGCGCGCAGGCCTTCCAGGAGAATGGTAAGCATCATGAGGCAGTGGCGGCCTATTCGGCCTTTCTGCGGCGCAGTCCCACCGACTCTCTCGCCGCCCAGGCCCAGTTCGAAAAGGCCATGAGCTACATGGAGGTCGGGGAGTATCCCCTCGCAGCGGTCGAGCTGCAGATCCTCCGACAGGAATATCCGACCAGCGATCTCGTGGAACAAGCCGTGTTCGAGGAAGCCAACGCCTTCTACCGGCAGGTCGGACGTGTCGAACGTGACATCACGCCGGCCTTCGACGCGCGGTATCGGTATCAGACCTTCCTGGAGTCATATCCCGCGTCATCCTACAGCTCCGAGGCTCGCGAGCGGATCATCGACATCAGCGACATGATCGTCAGCAAACGCCTCAAGCAGCTCTCGGTCTATAAGCGGCTCGGTCGAGACGAGGCCGTGGCCGTCACCCTGGACCGTCTTATCGAAGCCGAGCCCCTGAGCCGTTTGCGCCCCGACGTGATGCTGCGTCGCGCGCGTCTCGCCCGCGATACCCAAGAGTACGACATCGCGCTCGCGCTGACCGCGCGGATCATGGATGAATATCCCGTCGCCGCCGCGGCGGTGGCCGCGGCCGACCTGGCGCGTGAGTTGAAGGCCGAAATCGGGCCAAGCGAGTCCGGGTCATGAGAGTCGCCTTCTATGGCGGCTCCTTCGATCCCTTTCACAACGGTCACCTCGCCATCGTCCGGGCCTTGCGGGCCCGCGATCTCTGTGACGAGATCCTGCTGGCGCCGTCCGCGCTCTCACCGGGCAAGTCGGAACCCCGGGTCTCCGGATTTCATCGTCTCGCCATGACCCGTCTGGGCGTGAACGGCCTCGAAGACATCACCGTCACGGATATGGACCTCCGCCGCCGCGGCCCCAGCTATACGGTGCATTCACTGTCTACATTGCAACAAGAGCACCAGGACAGCGATCTGTTCCTCGTCATCGGCGGCGACGCCTGGCGGGACTTTCACACCTGGCGAGATCCCGAGCACATCCTGCGCCTGGCGCGTATCCTGGTTTTCCCCCGGGACGGGCTCGTGGTGAACGGGCAGGACCTCCCTGACTCCGTGACGATCCTGGATGATTTCGAGGAACCCGTCTCGTCAACGGATCTCCGCCGTCGTCTCGCGGACGGGGAGGATCTGGTCGATCTGGTGCCGCCGCCGGTGTTGCGCTACATTCACACGCACGGACTGTACGACTTCGAAGCGCACGCATGAAGGGGGGCAACCCATGTCGATGATCATCGTTGACGGTTCCGCGCTGGTCTATCGCGCCCACTACGCCTTCATCAAGCACCCGCTGACGGCGCCCAACGGCGAGACCACGTCGGTGGCCTTCGGCTTTTTCAACAGTCTGCTGGGCCTGATCGCGTCGCGTCGTCCCGACTATCTCGTTGTCGTATTCGACGTGAAGGGAAAGGTCTTCCGTCACGATCTGTACGCGGACTACAAGGCCAACCGCAAGCCCATGCCCGAGGAACTGGCGGCCCAGTTGCCGCGTCTGCGCGAATTGCTGACGGCCTGGGGCGTCCCGGTCCTCGACCGGGCGGGCTTCGAGGCCGACGACATCATGGCCACCCTGGCCCGTACGTCGCACGAGGTCGACGACGACGTCTGGTTCTATACGGGCGACAAGGACTTCATGCAGTTGCTGGACGAGCGTGTATCGATGCTCAAACCGGGGCGTCGCAACGCAACGGTGACCGAGTTCACGGCCGACGACGTGCGTCGCGAGTACGGACTGGAGCCGCGCGATCTGGTGGACGTATTCGCCTTGTCCGGCGACAGCAGCGACAACATCCCCGGTGCGCCGGGGATCGGCGCGAAGACCGCCACCAAGCTCATCCGGGAGTACGGATCCCTTGAAGGTCTCTACCGGGATCTCGAGAACACGAAGCTCACGCCGCGACTGAAACGCGTACTGGGGGAGAACCGCGATCAGGTCTTCCTGTCGCGCGACCTGTTCATCATCGATGAAGCCGTTCCCGTGGACGTGACCTGGTCGGATATGCGCACGACGCTGCCCCAGGGGCCCGAAGTCCGCGCCCTGCTGGAGACGCTCGGCCTGCGCCAGGTCCTGGCCCAAATCGATCGGCTCGAGCTGTCGGTGGACGCCGCGGCCGCGGCCATGCCGGCCGCCAACGACGAGACGACTCGCCGGGATCCGGCGGCCCGGGGCTATCTCTGTCTGGACACACCCCGGGCTCTTGCGGATTACCTGGCGACCATACCGGCCGACGCGCCTCTGGCCGTCGATACCGAAACCGACGGCCTGCGTTCCGACTCGGCACGTCTGGTGGGCATCGCCCTGTGCGCCGAACCGGGACGTGCGGTCTACATCCCCGTCCTCGCGCGCGAAAACCAGGCCCAGGGCGATCTCTTCCCGGGCGGCGAGACGGACAACCTGGACTGGATTAGCCGCGACCTGGGACCCGTCCTGGGTGATGAGTCGCGTTTGCTGGTGGGCCAGAACCTGAAGTTCGACCGCTGGATACTCGAACGCCATGGCCTGTCCCTGGGGGCGCGTGTTTTCGATACCATGGTCGCGGCCTACGTGCTGGATCCCGGGCGCGAACGGTTCGGTCTGGACGCGCTGGCCGCATCCTGCCTGAACGTGGAGATGATCCCGTACAAAGACCTTTTCGAGTCCAGGGACCGGGTCAAGGACATCCTCTCGGTGCCCCTCGAACGGCTGACGGTCTACGCGGCCGAGGATGCGGACATGACCTTGCGCCTGCATGAGGTCTTCAAGGCAGACCTGGCGGTCGAACCGACCCTCGAAGCCCTGTTCACGACCCTGGAGACTCCGCTCTCGACAATTCTCTACGCCATGGAGCGGCGGGGGATCGCTCTCGATCTTCCTTTTCTGGAAGAACTCGGCGCAGGTTTTCGGGCGGAGATGGCGGAACTCGAGACACGCATTCACGCCAGTGCCGGCCGGGAGTTCAATATTCAGAGCCCCCAGCAGCTGGCAGGCGTTCTCTTCGAGGATCTGGGCCTGAAACCCACCAAGAAGACCGCTTCGGGTTGGAGTACCGATGCATCGGTGTTGACGGCGCTGTCGGATAAACACCCGCTGCCCAGCCTTGTGCTGGAGTTTCGGCAACTAGCCAAATTGTTAGGCACATACGTGGATAGCCTTAGAGAACTGGTGAGCCCTGATACCGGGCTTATCCATACGTCGTTCAATCAAGCTGTCACCGCTACGGGGCGCCTGTCGTCATCGGATCCGAACCTGCAGAATATCCCCATCCATTCCGAACGGGGTCGTCGCATTCGGCGGGCCTTTGTTCCCCGGCACGAGGGGTCGGTCTTCATCTCGGCCGATTATTCCCAGATCGAGCTGCGACTTCTGGCGCACCTGTCGGGCGACGCGACACTCATCGAGACCTTCCGCGCCGGCGGCGACGTGCACCGGCGTACCGCGGCCCTGGTCGGCGGCGTGTCCGAGGACGACGTCACGCGCGAAATGCGCAGCCGGGCCAAGGCGGTCAACTTCGGTGTGATCTATGGGCAGGGCGCCCGGGCCCTGGCCCGTCAACTCGGCATCAAGACCCGCGAAGCGAGCGCTTTTATCGATGGTTACTTTCGTACCTATCCCGGCGTGAAGAATTATATCGACCGTTGTCATGTCCAGGGTCGCGACCTGGGGCGAACCGAAACCCTTTTCGGGCGGCGCCGCACCTTGCCGGATATCCTGGCGGACAACAACCGGCTGCGCAGCTTTTCCGAACGCGTCGCCGTCAACACGCCCATTCAGGGCACGGCGGCGGATCTCATGAAACTGGCCATGATCGAGGTCGAAAAACGGCTGCAGGACAGCAACCACGCGGCGCTGATGCTGTTGCAGGTCCACGACGAGTTGCTGATCGAAGTTCCGGACCAAGAATCGACCGCCGTGATTGATCTGGTGCGTGACGTCATGGAGGGTGTCCACACGCTCGATGTTCCGCTGGTGGTTGATGTCCACGTGGGAGCCAACTGGGCGGACGCTCATGGCTAAGCCCTCGCGTCATTTGAAACGCTGGATCCTGACCGGACCCGTGGGCGCGGGCAAATCAGCGGCAGCGGCGTACCTGGCCGACCTGGGCGCCCATATCATCGACGCGGATGCCGAGGGGCACGCCCTGCTGCGGGAGCCCGACGTGATCGCGGCCCTCGTCGCGGCGTTCGGTATGGACATCCAGCTCGATGGCGAAGTCGACCGCGCAACCCTGGCCCGCCGGGTCTTTGCCGACACGCGAGACCTGGCGCGCCTGAACGGGATTACACATGGACGTCTGAGCGAACGTCTCGCCGCCAGACTGGACGATCTGGAGGCGCAAGCGACGAAGCCCGGCCTTGCAGTCGTCGAAGCCGCCGTGTACTTTCTGCTTCCGCCGTTCGGTCCCATCGATCTCGTCGTAACCGTGACGGCGCCGGCGCCGCTCAGGATCGAGCGGCTCGCGGCATCCGGGCGCCTGGACGAACGGGCGGCGCTGGCCCGGGTCGATTGCCAGCACGATCTGCGGGCAGATTTCGATCGTGCCGACGTGATCCTGGACAACACCAACGACGCGGCGGCCCTGAAGCTCGCCGTAACCGAACTCTACCGCATACATGTGATCGGGGACGCCCCGGGAGGTTGATATGAAGGAGCATCTGGAAGCGCTGGCCGAGCAGAAGGCTCGACTGAACCGGCTCAAGGAGGGTCTTTGACCTTCCGACCCTGATCGCCGAACACGAATCGCTGCTGCAGAAACAGTCGGCACCCGGATTTTGGGACGACCGTGAAGGCGCCGAAAAAGTGCTGCGGCGCGTGCGCCAGTTGAAAGTATGGCTAGATCCCGTCGCCGCGGCCGAGCAGGCCTGCGAGGATCTTGACGTCCTGGCCGAACTCGCGGCTGAGGAAAGCGACCCCGAAACGACGGCCGAGGTCGCCGAAGGCGTCGCGGAACTTGCTCGCAGCCTCGACCGTCTCGATTCCCAGTTCCTGCTCAGCGGGGCCGACGACGCCCGCGGCGCCCTGCTGGAGATCCATCCCGGGGCCGGCGGCACCGAGTCCCAGGACTGGGCCGAGATGCTCCTGCGCATGTACAAGCGCTATCTGGAACGCACCGGCATGACCCACGCCATGCTCGACCTGCAGGGCGGCGACGAGGCCGGCATCAAGAGCGCCGTTATCGAGATCAAGCACGACTTCGGCTACGGTTATCTCAAGAGCGAGTCGGGCGTGCATCGCCTGGTGCGCATCTCGCCCTTCGACGCCCAGAGCCGTCGTCACACCTCCTTCGCCTCGGTCTTCGTCTTTCCGCTGATCGAGGACGACGTGGAAGTGGAGATCAACGAGTCCGATATCCGCATGGACACCTACCGGGCCAGCGGGGCCGGCGGCCAGCACGTCAACAAGACCGACAGCGCCGTGCGTCTGACCCACGAACCCACCGGCATCGTGGTCCAGTGTCAGAGCGAACGGTCACAGCTGCGCAACCGGGAAAGCGCCATGAAGATGCTGCGCGCAAAGCTGTACATGGCACTGCTGGAGGAGGAGCGCAGGAAGCGCCAGGAGATCGAGGACAACAAGATGGAGATCGCCTGGGGCAGTCAGATCCGCTCCTACGTCCTCCATCCCTATACCAAAGTCAAGGACCACCGCACCGACCACGAGACCGGCAATTCGACGGCCGTGCTCGATGGTGATCTCGAGGCCTTCATCGACGCATACCTGCGGCAGACCAGTCAAGCCGCGTCCAAGTAGGCGTTCGCACGAATCGCATGGCAAAGGAGCCGCCCGTGTCAGGGAACGAAAACGACAAGCAGCAGCACCGACTGGTTCAGGAGCGTCTGGGTAAGCTGGAAGCCTTTGCGGAGCGCGGCCCGCTTTATCCTCACGGCTACGACCGCACACACACGAGCACCGAACTCCTTGAGCAGGAAGCCGAGCTGATGTCCGCCGGGACGGTCGTGCGCATCGCCGGCCGCATCATGGCCAAGCGCAAGGCGGGCAAGACCATCTTCCTGCCGCTCTACGACGGCCCCGGCAAGATCCAGATCTACGCCAAGCGCGACGACCTGGGCGAGGACGACTTCGCCTACTTCAAGAAGAACCTGGACGTGGGTGACATCATCGGCGTGAGCGGAACGCTTTTCCGCACCCGGACCGAAGAGCTGACCGTGCAGGTTTCCGAATGGTGTCTGCTGGCCAAGAGCGTGCGCCCCCTGCCCGAGAAGTTCCACGACATGAGCCTGGAGCTGAAGAGCCGCAAGCGCTACCTGGACCTGATCATGAACCTGGAGACGCGCGAGCGTTTTCGGCGTCGCTCGGCCATCCTCGAGGATGTGCGCCGCTTCCTGATCGACGAGGATTTCCTGGAAGTGGAAACCCCCGTGCTGCAGCCCCTTTACGGAGGCGCCACGGCCCGCCCCTTCAAGACCCATCATCACGCGCTGGATCAGACCCTCTACCTGCGCATCGCCGACGAACTCTATCTCAAGCGCCTGATCGTGGGCGGTTTCGAGAAGGTCTTCGAGTTCTGCAAGGACTTCCGCAACGAGGGCATGGACCGCACCCACAACCCCGAGTTCACCATGATGGAATGCTACGCCGCCTACTGGGACTACGAGCAGGTCATGGACCTCTTCGAGCGCATGGTGCTGCGGCTGGTGGACCGGTTCGGCGCGGACGGCAAGATCACCTACGGCGAGCACGTGCTGGATTTCAGCAACGGGTTCCGCCGCCTGCCCTTCCTCGACGGCTTACGCGAAAAGACCGGTGTGGATTTCACGGGGATCGATCGCGACGCCGCCAAGGCCGAAGCCGAGAAGCACGGCATCTCCGTGTCGCCGGCCATGGGCGTGGACAAGATACTCGACGAGCTCTTCAGCGAACTGGTGGAGCCCGACCTGATCCAGCCCACCTTCGTCACGAACCATCCCAAGGAACTGTCGCCCCTGGCCAAGGAACACCGCGACGATCCCGCCCTGGTGGAACGGTTCGAGGCTTTCGTGGCCGGCTTCGAGATATGCAATGCCTTCTCGGAACTCAACGACCCTTTCGAACAGCGCAAGCGCTTCGCGGACCAGATGGACCTCAAGGCCAAGGGCGACGAAGAGGCCCAGATGCTGGACGAGGACTACATCGAGGCCCTGGAAACCGGCATGCCGCCCACCGGTGGCCTTGGCGTGGGCCTGGACCGGATCGTGATGTTGTTGACCGACTGTCATTCCATTCGCGACGTGGTGTTGTTCCCGGCCATGCGGCCGCAGGAGTAGCCGCCCCGTCCGCACGGAGACCGTATGCGCTTCGCCGCCTATATCGCCAGACGCTACCTGCGCAGCCGGAGAGGCTCACGCCTCGTCAACCGTGTGACGGTCATCGCGATCACCGGCATAACCCTGGGCGTCATGGTCCTCGACCTGACCCTGGCCATCATGAACGGCCTGCACGACGAGCTGCGCCGCAGCTTCATCGAGAACATGCCCATGGTCACGGTGGTCACCAGTCGGCCCGAGGGCTTTGTCCGTCTTGGGGAGACCATCGACACCATTGGACAACTACCGGAAGTGACGGGCGTGGCGCCCTTCGTCCGGCAGGAAGTCGTGGTCACCTCGCGCGGCCGGGCCATCCAGACCCAGCATCGCGCCGGCGTGGTCTGGGGTGTGGACCCGGATCTCCAGGAGACGGTCACGCCTCTTTCGAATCTCGTTCATCCCGCCGAGCGGGCCCTGACCGCCTTGCGCGGGGGACAGGCTTTCCCGGGGATCGTCCTCGGCGCCGAACTGGCGGCCTCCCTCTACGCGGGCCTCGGCGATACGGTGACCGTCACCGCGCCAAGCGGGGATCTCGACCTGCACGCCCTCGAAGCGGAAAGTCGTCGTTTCGTGGTGGCGGGCTTCCTGGACACGGGGCTCTACGACTTCGACGCCCGTTTCATCTACATGCCCCTGGACGCGGCGCGTGATTTCTTCGGGTACGGCCCGCACGGCGCCACCGGAATCGGCGTCAAGGTGGCCGACATGATGCGCGCGCCCCAGGTGGGCGACGCCATCGAGACCGCCCTCGGACCATTCGTCTACCGCTGCAACGACTGGATCGACCTGAACCGGAATCTCTTCCAGTGGGTGAGCATCGAGAAGATCCTCATGTTCCTGTTGCTGGGACTGGTGATCCTGGTGGCCGCCTTCAATATCGTCGGCATCCTCACCATGATGGTCGGCGAGCGGCGCCGCGAGATCGGCATCATGCTCTCGATGGGCGCCAGCCAGCGACAGGTGCAGGGCATCTTCGTCCTCGACGGCTTGTTTGTCGGCGCGGTGGGTACCGTCCTGGGGAGCCTGTTGGGTTACCTGGGCTACCTGTACCTGGACAAGGTGGGCATCTCGGTTCCGGGCGACGTCTACTTCGTGGATCACGTACCGGTCATCGCGCAGTCGATCGACTTTATGATCGTGGCGGTCGTGGCCATGGGTATCACTTTGCTGGCCACGTTGCTGCCCAGCGCCGAGGCGGCACGTCTGCGCCCCATGGAGATCATTCGTTATACCTAGGAAGGTGTGTCTTGGCGAGCCTGCTGGAGTGCCGCGGATTGAGCAAGGTGTTCACCAGGGCCGGCGATGAACTCGTCATCCTGGACGACTGTGACTTCGCCCTGGCCGAAGGCGAACGCGTGGCGATCATGGGCGCCAGCGGTGCGGGCAAGAGCACGCTGCTGAACCTTCTGAGTGGGCTCGACGTTCCCAGCGCCGGCGAGATCATTTTTCGCGAGCGGTCCCTGGGCGGCGCCAAGTCGGCCGAGTGGAGCAGCTGGCGGCGCGACACTGTTGGTTTCGTCTTCCAGTTCCACTTCCTGCTGCCCGATTTCACCTCCCTGGAAAACGTGCTGTTGCCGGTGCGCATGGCCGGAGCCGTCACGCCGGAACAGGAGCGACGCGCGAAGGGTCTTCTGGAGCGCATGGGCCTGGGCGATCGCATGAATCACCTGCCGGGCGAGCTGTCGGGAGGGGAGGAGCAGCGTGTGGCCGTGGCGCGGGCCTTCATGAACGAGCCGGCGATTGTCCTGGCCGACGAGCCTACCGGTAATCTCGACCGGCAGTTGGGTCGTGAACTCTCCGACATACTCTTTGATCTCTCACGGGAATACGGCAGTGGGCTCATCGTGGTGACCCACTCCCGGGAACTGGCGGCTCGCGCCGATCGTGTGCTCCGGCTCGAGGGTGGACGCCTGATCCTGGTCGATGATTCCACTCCCGCGTAATAACTCACCAGCATTTCTCAAGTCCGGTCGTCTTTGCTCGATAATGAGAAGAGCGGGCGGTTGCGTTGTCGGCCCCGTCTGCTACGATCCGCCCGACCGGTGGTCGATAGGACGGGTGAGCCGTATATTGTCGGCTAAACACGGCACTCCCTTGTTGGTCAGTGCCGTGAAGGTTTGCGAACGGAGGCGCTTCAGCATGAATGACCGTTTTACGCAGAGAGTACGCAAGGTTCTCTTCCTGGCCCGAGACGAGGCCGGACGGATGCAGCACGATTACATCGGCACCGAGCATCTGCTGCTGGGGATCATCCGCGAGGGTGAGGGAATCGCCTCACGGGTCCTGCAGCGCCTTGGCGTTGATTTCACACAGATCCAGCAGTCCATCGAGGAGATCGTCAGCACCCAGAGCGGGACGATCACCATCGGCGAGATTCCCTTCACGCCGCGGGCGAAACGGGTTCTGGAGATCTCCATCGATGAGGCCCGTACCCACAACCACAACTACGTGGGCACCGAACACCTGCTCCTGGCGCTGATCAAGGAGGGCGAGGGCGTGGCCGCCCGCGTGCTGAATGATCTGGGCGCCGGTCACGAGCGAGTCAGGCGCGAGATTCTCAAGATGCTGGGCGCGACCGACCGGACCAGGGAAAAGATCCCCGACGCCAAGAAGCAGGAAACGCCGGCTCTGGACCAGTTTGGCCGCAACCTGACCCAGATGGCGGCCGACGGCAAGTTGGATTCGACCATCGGTCGTATTCCCGAGATCGAGCGCGTTATCCAGATCCTGTCGCGGCGCAAGAAGAACAACCCGGTGCTGATCGGCGAGCCGGGCGTCGGCAAGACCGCCATCGCGGAAGGTCTGGCCTCGCGCATCGTCGAGGGCGTGGTGCCGGTAACCCTACGCGACAAGATGATCATCTCCCTGGACCTCGCAAGTGTTGTGGCGGGAACCAAATACCGCGGACAGTTCGAGGAACGACTCAAGCAGATCATGGCCGAGATCCGTGAGTCGGAGGATGTCATCCTGTTCATCGACGAGTTGCACACCATCGTCGGCGCCGGCGGGGCGGAGGGCGCCATCGACGCGTCCAACATGCTCAAGCCGGCCCTGTCGCGCGGTGAGATCCAGTGCATCGGCGCCACCACCATGGACGAGTACCGCAAGTTCATCGAGAAGGACGGCGCCCTGGAGCGACGCTTCCAGACCATCATCGTGAACCAACCGACCGAAGCGGAAACGGTCGAGATCCTCTTCGGTCTGCGCGACCGTTACGAGGCCCACCACCGGGTCAAGTTCGAGGATGAAGCCATCAAGGCCGCCGTGTGGCTGTCGAACCGCTACATTTCGGCACGCGCCCTGCCCGACAAGGCCATCGACGTGATCGACGAGGCCGGTTCGCGGGCCCGCCTCTCGATGGCCGTCATGCCGCCCGATCTGCGCGATATCGAGTCCCAGATCCACGAGGTGGTCAAGGAGAAGGAAGCGTCCATCCAGGCCCAGGAATTCGAGAAGGCGGCCAGCTATCGCGACGACGAAAAGGAGTTGCGGACCCGGCTGGCGGACATGAAGAAGAGCTGGAAGATCGAGTCCAGCGACAACTCGGCCAAAGTGGACATACGTCTGGTGTGCCGGGTCATCGCCGACATTACGGGTATTCCCGTGGCGGAAGTCGAGGAAGAGGAGACCGAGAAGCTGCTGCGCATGGAAGACGAGATGCGCAAGTGGATCATCGGTCAGGACGATGCGCTCGACGCGGTGTCGAAAGCCATCCGTCGCAACCGGGCCGGCCTGCGCGACCCGCGGCGTCCGATCGGGTCCTTCCTCTTCACCGGTCCGACCGGCGTGGGCAAGACCGAAGTGGCGCGACGTCTGGCCGAATTCATGTTCGGCGACCAGTCCTCGCTGATCCGCGTGGACATGAGCGAGTACATGGAGAAGTTCGCCGTCTCGAGACTGGTGGGCGCGCCTCCGGGCTACGTTGGCTACGACGAGGGCGGCATGCTCACCGAGAAGGTGCGCCGCAAGCCCTACTCGGTGATCCTGCTCGACGAGATCGAGAAGGCCCACCCCGACGTCTTCAACATCCTGCTGCAGGTGCTTGAGGACGGACAGCTGACCGACAGCTTCGGTCGTACCGTCAATTTCAAGAACACCGTGTTGATCATGACCTCGAACGTGGGCAGCCGCAGCGCCAAGGACAGCAAGGCTCTTGGCTTCGGCGCCGAGAAGCAGGAAGCCCAGGACGTGCGCATCAAATCGGTCATCGACCAGGATCTCCGCAAGACCTTCAGCCCCGAGTTCCTCAACCGTGTCGACGAACTGATCTTCTTCGGCTCTCTCGATCGCGATCACATGCGCAAAATCGTGGAGATCCTGCTGCGGGACGTCAACGAGCGTCTGCGGAACATGGACGTCGAGTTCACCTTTACCGACGAGGCCAAGGACTTTCTCTGCCGCGTGGGCTACGATCCCACGCAGGGCGCCCGGCCCCTGCGCCGCGCTATCCAGAAATACGTGGAGGATCCCCTGTCCGAAAAGCTGTTGCGCGGCGAGATCTCCCACAACAGCCACGTGGTCGTGGGTGGCGGCAACGACGAGCTCTCCTTCACCAGCGAGCAGCTTGGCGAGCAGGACAAGGAGCCCGCCGTGGTCAGCGAAGGACCGTCCGAGAGCTGATCAAGCCCCGAGTCGAAGAGGACGGGAGGTCACCGGCTTCCCGTCCTTGCGTATCTCCCCACATTGCCGCATTCTTATCCGATTCCGGCTGGAACCTCGCCAAAGTCGCCGCGTACAATCGCGGGCTCCACGAGGTTGCCAGTCTGCGGCCCCTCTGTTAACATGCCCCGGCTTTCGCTAACACGAACCGGAAAGACGGAATGAAACGAACGAGACTATCGCAGGTGGTCCTTTGGACCATGCTGCTCGTGCTGGTAAGCGCCGTGTCCGAATTCGCGCGTGCAGAGACCGTCACGTCCATAGACGTGGTGGGCGCCCGCACGGTTGGCGCGCGACAAGTCATGGCCTGGTCGGAATTGGCGGAGGGGGATGTCTACTCCACCGAGGCCGTCGCCGCCGCCATTCGCAAACTCTTCGAAACCGGCAAGTTTTCCGACGTCTACGTGTATCGCCAGGATGACGGCGGTAGTCTGCGCCTGATCATCAACCTGCGGGAGTTTCCTCGCATCAAGCAGATCACCTTCCTGGGCAACGACAAGGTGAAGGACGACGATCTGAGCGAAGCGTTCGGTGTGACCATCGGGCAGTTCGGCAATCCGGCCGTCATCATCCGTGAACTGGCGCCGCTGCGGGATCTGTATCAGGAAAAGGGCTACTACAACATGGCGGCCCACATCGACTCCTCGACGGTCGATGCCAGCAATCTGCAGGATCTCATCGTGACCATCGACGAGGGCGGCAAGGTCAAGGCGCGTACTATCGCCTTCGCCGGTAACGAGACCTTCCCCGACGACAAATTGCGCGGCGAGATGAAGCAGAGCACGGGTGGGTTCCTCAAGAGCGCGACCTTCAAGAAGGTCCAGTTCGAAGAGGACAAGGCCCGCATCGAGGCGTTCTACCACGACCAGGGTTATCTGGACGCGGCGATCAGCAGCGTGGACATGGACTTCGTCGAGGAAAACGAACGCGTCGATCTGTTGATCCATGTGACCGAAGGCCCCCTGTACAGCGTGGGACAAATCAACTGGGAGGGCAATACGGTATACGACGATATCGCCGTTGCCCGACTCATCCTGCTCGAGACCGACGACACCTTCCGCGAGAGCGATTATCAGGAAACTGTTCAGGCGCTTCATTCGCTCTATTGGGACAGCGGCTACATCTACATCACCATCGAGCCGGAGCGCGAGATCCGCGGCACCGTGGTCAACGTCACGTTCCGTTTCCAGGAGGGTGAGCCGGCGCGCGTGCGCGACGTGGCCATCGTCGACAATCTCAAGACGCACGACAATGTCATCCTGCGCGAGATGCACGTTTACCCCGGGGACATGTTCAGCAACGCCCTGGTGGGGATCTCCCAGCGCGACATCTTCCAACTGGGTTATTTCGACGACGTCCAGGTGGACTTCCAGCCCGCCGATACGGCCGGCGACATCGACCTGATCATGAAGGTCAAGGAGAAGCAGACCGGTCAGTTCAGCTTCGGCATGGCCTACAGCGCGCAAACCTCGGCCACCGGCTTCATTCAGATCGCCGAGACCAACTTCCGGGGCAAGGGCCAGAATATCGGCTTGGCCTGGCAATTCGGTAGCCGCCAGCGTTACGTGGACCTCAATTTCACCGAACCCTGGTTCATGGGCTATCCCATGCTCGTGGGTGCGGACCTGTTCGACCGCTACCAGTACAATTTCGACGATTTCTACGAGAGCCGGATCAAGGGCGGCGCCATGCGGCTCGGACGACGCATCCCCGGCACGCGCTACAGCCGGGTCGGTCTGCGCTATGAGCTGTCGGAAACACGCCTGTCCAACTTCAGTTATTCCTATGTGGACTACCTGGACCAGCTCGAGGCCCAGGTCGGTTCCGGAGAAGTCGAGTGGGAGAGACTGGACAAGGTGGACTGGCCGCGCACCAAGAGCGCCGTGACCTTCAGCCTGTCGCGCAACTCCACGGATAACCCGTTTTTCCCGACCGCGGGATCCCGCTCCAGTTACAGCGGGGAGCTGTCCGGCGGGCTTTTCGGCGGCGAGATCGAGTACCAGAAGCATCTGCTGAAGCATTCCTATTACCAGAAGCTGCCCGGCGGCTTCGCCCTGAATATGCGGGTGGCCATGGGCCTGATTCGCGGCCTCGACGACCCCGACGGCGTACCCGATTACGAGAAGTTCCGGCTCGGCGGCAACCGCATCTACCCCCTGCGCGGCTATCGGGATCTCGAGATCGTTCCCCGCGGGAACCCCGACTTCATCGGTGGACGCGCCTACACCATCCTGAGTTCGGAAGTCCTCTATCCCTTGACGCCGGCGGTCCAACTGCTAGGTTTTGTCGATCAGGGAGATACCTGGAACAGTTTCGGCGAAGCTGATTTTACCAACCTGCGCAAGGGCGCGGGTTTCGGCGTGCGCGTCGAAGTGCCCATGATGGGCACGATCGGTTTCGATTACGGGTACGGCTTCGATCGGGCCGGTGGGCCCAGCTGGGAGCCGCACTTCAATTTCGGCACGTTCTTCTAGCCGGTCCAACGGATACGCACACTGCGTGAGGAGATAATAATGCGTTCAGTCACGATACCATTTTCGTTCCGCACGATGCTGTCCCTGCTGACAGCCGTCATGCTCCTGTTGCCGGTCGCCGCCCAGGCGGGGGACCCGAAACCGCTGGGCGTCATCGATTCCGAGCGGATCGTCCAGGAATACGGCGCCGCCAAGGACGCGCAGACCCAGTACCAGAAGTTTCTGCAGGATCTCGAGCAGGATATAGCTGATCGCGAGAAGGATCTTCAGCGTTTGACCGAGGAAATCGAGAGCCAGCGGATGCTCCTGGGAGAGGACGCCCTGCGCTTGAAGATGACCGAGTTCGAGGACATGAAGTCCGATTACTTCTCCTTCCGCGAGAGCATCGAAACCCGTGCGGAGAACGAGTACAAGGCCAAGATCCAACCCATCATCGACCAGGTGAAACTCATCGCCGAGCGCATCGGCAAGGAGAAGGGTTTCGGCATCATCATCGACACGGCGGCGCTGACCACCGTATACATCGACGACGATATCGATCTCACCGACGAGGTGCTGTCGGCGCTCGTGCGTGGTGTGGAAGACTAGCATGGCGTTCAAGCTCAGTGAGCTTTCGAGCCGTCTCGACGTCACCATGACCGGCGAGGATGATCCTCTCATTTCAGGCGTGGCCAGTCTTGCGGACGCCGGGGAAGGGGACATCACCTTCGCCGAGAATGGTCGACGCGCCAAGGAGCTTGCCGGTACGCGGGCGTCGGCCGTCGTGGTGACACCCGATCAGGACTGCACGCTGCCCGCCCTGCGCCATGCGGATCCCCGGGCCGTTTTCACCCGGATCCTGGGACTCTTCGCACCCGGACTGGACGGCGTATTTCCGCCAGGGATACACCCGACCGCTGTTCTGCATGAGAGCGTGGATGTTACCGGTGTCGCTTCGATTGGCCCCCATGCGGTCATCGGACCGGACGTATCGATTGCCGAAGGGTCGCGCATCGGCCCCCACGTCGTGATCGAGCGCGGCGTTCGTGTCGGGGCCCGGTGTCTGATCCATGCCCAGGTCACCATCCGCGAAAGCTGCAGGCTCGGCGACGAAGTTATCCTGCATCCCGGCGTAGTGGTCGGTACCGACGGCTTCGGCTACCATCCGGGAGCCGAGGGTCTGGTCCGCATACCGCAGATCGGCATCGTGGTTCTCGAGGCCCGTGTCGAGATCGGCGCCAACAGCTGCGTGGACCGCGCCACCACGGGGGAAACGCGTATCGGCGCCGGGACGAAGATCGACAACCTGGTCCAGATCGCCCACAACGTTCGCGTCGGCTCCCACAGCGCTATCTCGGCGCAGTGCGGTATTTCCGGCAGTTCCGAGATCGGCGACGGCGTGACCCTGGGCGGTCAGGTCGGCATGGGCGATCATTTGAAGCTTGGCAACGGGGTCAAAGTCGGGGGAAAATCAGGTCTGACAAGGGATGTGCCGGACGGGGAAACTGTTTTCGGTTATCCCGCCGTGGAAATCCGACGTTCATTCAAGCAGATTGCCCTGACGCAAAGACTACCGGAACTGTTCAAGCGGATGAGCAAGGTCGAGACGATCCTGGACGTCGAGGAAGAGGAAGACTGACTATGCTGTGTCTGCAGAAGACCGTGGGGGACAGGGTCGAGATGTCGGGTACCGGTCTGCATTCCGGTGAGCCTGCGACCATCGCCTTCGCGCCCGCGCTCTTGAACACCGGCCTCGTATTCCGGGTTACCACCAAAGGCGAGACGGTGGATATTCCCGCCGTCATCGAAAACGTTCCCGCCGATCACGGCGGTCGCCGCAATACGAAACTCGTCAAGGACGGCGTCGAGATCCTGACGGTCGAACACGTCCTGTCGGCGCTGGTCGGCATGGGCGTCACCAACTGCGTCGTGGAACTGGACGGCCCCGAGCCTCCCGAGCCGAAGTCCGGCAGCTCGCTCGGGTATGTCGAACTCATCGAGTCAGCCGGCGTGGTCAACCAGGGCATGCCCGGCAATTCCTTCTCGATCGATGCGCCCCTGTACTGGAGC
Organism: uncultured Fibrobacteraceae bacterium; assembly: GCA_964476155.1. Taxonomy (GTDB): domain Bacteria; phylum Krumholzibacteriota; class Krumholzibacteriia; order LZORAL124-64-63; family LZORAL124-64-63; genus JAHIYU01. Next base: position 16,897 of record CAYYYS010000005.1, on the reverse strand, counting down.
GAAGGCGATGTATCCATCGAAGCTCATCCCTGCGACACCTACCGCCTCACCTGCCGGATCGCCTACGACGACCCGCTGATCGGTGACCAGGAGTACACATGCGATGTGACCCCGGATGTCTACAAGCGGGAGATCGCGCCTTGCCGCACCTTCGCCATGCGTCGGGACGTCGAGAAACTCCAGGAGATGGGACTCGCCAAGGGCGGAACCCTCGAAAACGCCCTGATCGTCGAGGACGGCAAACTGGTCAACGACCTCTCGCTCCGCTTTCCGGACGAGTTCGTGCGCCACAAGATGTTGGATCTGATCGGTGACCTGGCCCTGGTGGGCATGCCCATCAACGGACACATAATCGCTCGCTGTTCGGGCCATGACGGCAACCTGGCGTTTGCCCGCGTCATGGCGCGCAAGGAGCGCCGGACCTCTCGTATCTATCCGCCTCGCAATCCCACCTACTGGGATATATCTTCGATCATGAAGGTCATGCCGCACCGCTACCCGTTCCTGCTTGTTGATCGCATCATCGAGTTCGAACCCGGCAAGCGGGTCGTGGGCATCAAGAACGTGACCGTGAACGAACCTTTCTTTCAGGGGCATTTCCCCGATCATCCCATCATGCCCGGTGTGCTCATCACCGAGGCCATGGCCCAGGTCGGCGGAGTACTGCTCATGAGCAGTGTCGAGAATCCGGAAACGAAACTTGTTTACTTCAGTGGCATAGATGGCGCAAGATTCCGAAAACCCGTCACCCCCGGAGACCAGCTTCGTTTCGAATTGGAGTTGGTCAAGCTGCGCGGGCCCATCTGCAAGATGAGTGGTGTCGCATACGTGGACGGGGTAAAAGTCGCCGAGGCGGAACTCATGTCGACGATCGTCGATCGCTGAGTTCCCGACCAGGGAGGACTGTGTGTCTGCAAACATGAAACGGGCGTCGAAACTGCGCCCGGTCCTTAAACCCGAAATCCATCCGACCGCGGTGATCCATCCGGACGCCCGCATCGGACACAATGTGCAGATCGGGCCCTTTACCGTGATCGGACCCCACGTCTCGATCGGTGCGGACTGCGAGATCGCCTCCTCGGTGGTTATCGAGGGTCGCACCACCATCGGTAACGGCAACAAGATATTCCCGGGCGCGATCATCGGCGTGGTTCCCCAGGACCTGAAATACGCCGACGAGATCAGTTACGTCGAGATCGGCGACAAAAACACCATCCGTGAGTATGTGACGATCCATCTCGCGTCCGGTGAGAACGAGAAGACCCGGATCGGCGACGGCAACCTGTTGATGGCCTATGTCCACGTGGCTCACAACTGCGTGCTGAGCGATAACATCATCCTGGCCAACGCCGTCAATCTGGCCGGACATGTGAACATCGGGGACTGGGCCATTCTCGGCGGCGTGACGCCGGTTCACCAGTTCGTGCGCATCGGCGCCCACGCCTTTATCGGCGGCGGCAGTCGTGTCGCCCAGGACGTGCCTCCCTTCGTCCGCGTGGCCGGCAGCCCCGTGGAAGTGTCGGGACTGAACAGCGTCGGCCTGAAGCGGCGCGGGTTCAGCGAAGAGTCACTCTTCAATCTGAAGAAGGCCTATCGGCTGCTGTACCGCAGCGGCATGAACGTCAGTCAGGCTCTCGAGAAGATGGCGCTGGTCTGCCAGTTGGATCCGCATCTTGAGGAACTGATGGCCTTCATTCGCCGGTCCGAACGCGGCATCGTCCGCTGATCCACCGGCGGCCGGATCGAGCGGCGGGATACGTCCCGCCGCTTTTTCGCAAGGAGCCGCGTCATGTCGGATCGGCCCGACTCCCCATCACCCCATATCTTTCTGTCCTGCGGCGAGGCCAGTGGCGAACGCTACGGCACGCGGCTGGTCGATGCTTTGCGTGCCCGCTTTCCGGCGGCGCGTTTCAGCGCCCTGGGCGGTGATGAACTGGCGACCGCGGGTGTCGAGTTGATCTGCAGACGGGACGAGCTGTCCGTCATGGGCTTCAGTGAAGTGGTATCGGCCCTGCCGGCCATATGGCGTGCCCGCGGCCGGTTGCGTCGTCACCTCGTCGAAGGGGGTGTCGATCTCTTTGTCCCGATCGATTATCCCGGCTTCAATGTGGGACTCGCCGCTCACGCCCGTAAAATGGGTGTGTCGGTCTTCTATCTGGTGGCCCCCCAGCTCTGGGCCTGGGGCGGCTGGCGCGCGGGCAAGTTGCGCCGGGCCGTGGACCGACTGGGCGTCCTGTTGCCTTTCGAGGAGCGCTACTTCCGGGAGCGGGGCGTGGCGGCGACCTGGTTGGGTCACCCTTTGGTCGAGTCGTATCCCAAGCAGGCGTCCGACCAGGCGCGCCGTGTGCGCGAAGACCGGCTGAGCGACGAGAGCGCGGTCCTGACCGTCGGCCTGCTCCCGGGAAGCCGCCGTCAGGAGATCACCATGTTGCTGCCGGCCCTGCTGGCGGCCGTAGCCGGGTTGAAGCGGCGCGTTCCGAACCGTAAGTTCAGGTGTATCGTTAGTCGCGCGCCAGGTGTCGAAGCGGCCCTGCTCGACGCAGCGACAACCGCGGGCTGCGAAGTGCGGGACGAGCCCTTGACCGATCTGGCTGGCGAACTGGATCTGTCCCTGGTCTGCAGCGGGACGGCGTCCCTGGAAATCGCGCTGGCTGGCGTACCTCATGCGCTGGCCTATCGGACCTCCGGTCTGAACTACTGGTTGGGCAAGCGGCTGGTGTGCGTGGAGTGGATCGGCCTCGCCAATCTCATCATGGCGCGCAATGTTGTGCGCGAGTATGTGCAGGACGATGTGACCGGCGAAGCGCTGTCCCAAGATCTGGCGGACTGGCTGGGCAACAGCGCGCGTAGGGCCAAGTTCTCCTCGCACGTGGATGCCCTGCGCGAGATGTTGGGCGTACCCGGATGTTGGGAACGGGCCGCCACCGCGGCGGCGGAGCTGATCGTATAGGAGACCGATGCTGGGCCGTCTTAAATTCCGGCTGACACCATGGCTTTACAAGCTGCTGGTCGTTAGTATCCGCCTCGACGGTGGAGGGACGGCACGTCGTCCGTCCGAGCGCCCGGTTATCTTCGCCTGTCTGCATCGGGACATGATTCCCGCGATCATGCACGTCAAGCCTGCGTGTCCCGCCCTGTTGATCAGCCGCAGCCCCGACGGCGACATCCTCATCAACACCCTGCAAAGACATGGCTACTCCTTCGTGCGCGGCTCGACCGGCAAGAAGGGCGGCGGCGCGTTTCGCGGCTTGTTGGCGGCCCTGCAGGCGGGGCATTCGATCGGGATCACCGTGGATGGACCCCGGGGACCGTTCGGAACCGTTCACAACGGCGTCATCCAGCTGTCGCGACTGACCGGGGCTACCATCGTACCTTTGCATGTCAGCGTTAGCCGACAGCACACGCTTTCCACCTGGGACCGCACGGTCCTCCCGTGGCCCTTTGCGCGGATCAAGGTTCAGGAAAGGGCCGAGATCGTGGTACCGTCCACTATCGATGAGGACGGCGCCGAGGCTTACGCCCGGCGCCTGGCCGCCACTCTGCTCGAAACGGGATTCGCACCATGAGCGGAATCGTCTATGTGGACAGACGCAGCTACGCAAGCCGCGTCACCCATGATTTGTGGGGACGTTGGGCCGACCAGGCGCCGCGCTGGATGTCGTTGCTCACCCCCCTGACGAACGCCGTTGCGCAGGCGAACCTGCGGCATCGACTGGCAAGTCGCGACACACCCGGAGATACGCCACACGTGGTTTCGGTTGGAGCGCTCGCGAGCGGGGGGAGCGGCAAGACGCCCGTTGTCGCGTCGTTGGCCCGGGACTTGACGGCCCGGGGGCGGCGGGTGGCACTGGTGACGCGCGGATACGGTTCCGTCGTGCGTGGCCCCTGCCGCGTCACTCCCGAAGAGATCCGCTGTGGCGACGAGGCCCGCATGCTGGCCGCACAGCTACCCGACTGCGTGGTCGTGCAGTCCCGAGATCGTGTAGCGGGACTGTCCTGGTTGCGCGACAACGCGCCCGAGATCGGAATCGTGGTGTTGGAGGATGGGCATCAGTGCGCGGGCGCCGGGCGACATCTGGACGTGATCATCCTGGATCGCTGGCGACTGGAGGGCCGGGACGTCGTGCCCGAAGTCGGGCGTCGGCTTCCCTGGGGTCCTTACCGCGAAGGAAGCACCGGCGCCGCCCGCGCGGGTCTCTGGCTGGTTCCGCTCGATGCGGGCGAGATCCTGCAGAAAACGGCGGGATCCGGGCCGCTGGTGTTGGGATTTCATCGTCGGAGTACGCCGGCCGACGACATGGCGACGACTGCGTCGCGTCCCTACGGTGTGGTCAGCGGAATCGCCAAACCGGCGGAATTCGAGAACGCCTGTCGAGACCTCGTCGGGCACACCCCGCGAGTCGCGGTTCGCTTCGACGACCACATCGCCTATCGGGCCGAGCATCTGCCCGAGATCGTCGCCGCGGGTGCCGGTGAGGCTGTCGAACGTTGGCTGACCACGGCCAAGGACCACGTTAAGTTGGCCGGGATCTGGCCGGACGACGCCCCGCCGCTCACCGTGGTGAATCTGGAACTCACATGGCCGGGGGAGCCCGGCCTGGCCGAAGCCGTCCTGTCACGCCTGGAGGACTGAGACCGTGCAACCATCCGATCCGGTCGTTTCGCGTCATCTGGTGATCGGGTCCGGCATCGCCGGCCTGCAATTCGCCCTGTTGGCCGCGGAGCAGGGCGACGTCCAGGTCGTCACCAAGAAGGAACTGTTCGAGAGCAATACCAACTATGCGCAGGGTGGGATCGCCGCCGTCCTGTCGCCCCTGGATGATTTCGAACTACATGTTCGCGATACGCTGATCGCCGGTGACGGTCTATGCGATGAGGCTGCCGTGCGGAGTATGGTCAGCGCGGCGCCGCGCCTGATCGACCGACTGCTCGAGTACGGCGTCCAGTTCTCGCGCGAAGACGACGGTGAGGGTTACGCCCTCGGACGCGAAGGCGGCCACTCCCGCAACCGCATCCTGCACGCCGCCGACCTCACGGGCCGCGAACTCGAACGCTGTCTGCTCGAAACCTGCCGCAACCATCCGCGCATCACGCTTGGCGAGAACCATGTGGGACTTGATCTGATCCTGGGCTCGGATCTGCCAGATTCGGCCTTGCCACCGGATCGCGTGGCCGGTTGTTGGGTTCTGGATCGCCATCTCCTGACCCGCACGCCTTATCTGGCTGACGTGGTCACCTTGGCCACCGGCGGCTGTGGAAAAGTCTACGCCTACACGTCGAATCCGGATATCGCCACCGGTGACGGCATGGCCATGGCCTACCGCGCCGGCGCGGTGCTGGCCAATCTCGAATTCGTCCAGTTCCATCCCACGTGTCTCTACCACGCCGAGGCCAAGAGCTTCCTGATCTCCGAAGCCGTGCGCGGGGAGGGCGCCTATCTGATCAACGGGCGGGGCGAGCGGTTCATGCCTCGCTACGACCCGCGCAAGGAACTGGCGCCGCGGGACGTGGTGGCCCGTTCGATCGACAGCGAGATGAAGCTGACGGGCGATCCGTGCGTCTACCTGGATCTGCGACACCTGGATCGCGAGTTCGTGGGGAAACGATTCCCCAACCTGAGCGAGACCTGCGCCAAGTTCGGTATCGACATGGCCGGCGATCCGGTGCCCGTGGTCCCGGCCGCCCACTACATGTGCGGGGGCGTGAAGATAGATTCCACCGGGCAGACCAGTCTGGCGGGCTTGCTGGCCATCGGCGAGGTGGCGTGTTCGGGCATCCACGGCGCGAACAGACTCGCGAGTAACTCCCTGCTCGAGGCGGTCTATTTCGCCGAGGCGGCATCACATACAGCCGGGGTCGTGCCCGACGACGTGACCACCGCGACCCGAAACAGTAACACGATCCTGCGCGGCGACTCTGGTGCGGAAAGCGGTGCCGAAGTCATGATCCTGGAGCACGATTGGGATGTGTTGCGACGGGTCATGTGGGATTATGTGGGCATTGTTCGCAACCGGAATCGCCTCGACATCGCTCTCGAGCGGATCCGGAATATCCGGGCTACCGTCGAGGCGTCCTATCGGTCGACTCTGCCTTGTCCCGATCTGGTCGAATTGCGCAACATCGCCCTGAACGCCGAGTTGATCGTGCTCAGCGCCCGCGAGCGTCGCGAGAGTCGTGGTCTACACCATACACTGGATTATCCGCAAAAACTCGACGTGGCCGTCGATACCCTGGTGGGCGGCGACACGGGTCTGACGGCCATCTCGGTCGACCGGACCGACTCGCCATGACCTGGTACGAGACGGCCTTCGGCGCCCACTACAGTTGGCTCTATGCCCACCGTGATCAGGTCGAGGCCGAAGCCTGCGTGGCGACACTGGCCGCGCGTGATTATCTGTCCATGGGCGTCATTCTCGATCTGGGCTGTGGTGAAGGACGTCATCTGTCGGATCTGTCGGCGCGGGGTTCGCGAGACGTGGTGGGCCTGGATTTGTCTTCCGAGTTGTTGACGCGCGCCGGAACCCGGGCCGCCGACACCGCCGGTCTCGTGCGGGCGGATATGCGCACCCTGCCATTCGCCACGGCCTCGTTCGGTACCGTGTTGTCCCTGTTCACGGCATTCGGGTATTTCGGCCGACTCGCCGAACACGCCGAGTTGTTGGCCGAGATCGCGCGCGTCCTCACGCCCGGCGGGATCTGGTGTCTCGACTATCTCAATTGCCGACGGGTCGCGGCAACGGCCGACGGGGTCACCGAGCGAGACGCGGGCCCCTGCCGAGTCGTGGAATCGAAAACCCTGGCCGCCGATGGCGCGCGTATCCATAAACGCGTGCAAATCGCGCCGCTGGCCGGACGCGAGTCCGCAGCCCAGGCTTTGGGAGTCCCGACCGCCGGTCTCGACTATACGGAAGCCGTGGCCCTGTTCGACCCCGCGGCGCTCGACGCGCTCGCCGCACGCGTCGGCCTGCACCGACACGATGCCATGGGTGGCTACGACGGACGATCTTTCGATCCCGACGAGGCGGATCGCTGGCTGCTCTTCTACCGACGGGACCCTTCATGATGAGACCACGCCCATGAACGATCGGCACCGACGCGTGAAGAGCGCGGCCCCCCTGCACGAGGTGGTCGGCTTCCCCGCGCTTGTTCATGACTGGCTGTTTACCGCAGAGAGCGATCCTGCGGCCACGGTGGCCTGGCGCGACTGTCTGGCCACCGAGACTTCCGGCGCAGCCGCGCCGGTTTGGCAGGATACGACGTGGCGATCGGCCTGGTGGGCCGACTTCGCCGCGGATCTGCCCGACGACGCATCGCGAGAAACGGCTGGTGCCAGTGTAGACCGACTGGTGGCGGGGGAGGCCGACGTCATCGTAACGGGACAGCAGCCCGGATTTCTGGGGGGCCCCCTCTTTACGCTCTTTAAAATCGCGACCTGTATCGCCGCCGCCGCCGCGCGCACATCCGCCGGTCGACCGACCGTCCCGGTGTTCTGGATGGGCGACGATGACGACGACCTGCGTGAGGCTTTCGCCGCCACCCTCTACGATCCCAAACGGGGTGCGATGCTGAGCGCACGGCTTCCCGACGTGGACGCTTCGACGACCGTGGGCAGCTTGCCGGTCGCAGCGGTCGGCGCGGCCGAGGAGGCGTGGCTAGCGGAGCAATCCGCAGACGAGCCCCTGGCCGGCGAGTTGGCGGTTCTCTGGCGGGAGGCGGGCGTGGAGGGGCTTGGCTGGGGTCGCCTCCAACGTCGCGTTCTCTGCACGCTGTTCGGGGCACAAGGGCTCCTCGTGGTTTCGGGTGACGACCCGACCCTGCACGCCGCCGCCGCACCGTTTTACGAGAGACTGCGGCGCGACCAGGGTCGTCTTGCGGATCTGGTCGCAGAACGGGGCGAAATCCTGGTTGAGCAGGGCTATCACGCGCAGATCGGCGGATCGTCCCTGGCGCGTCCGTTCAGCGTGGCCGAGAAAAACCGTCGCTTGCGACTCGGCGCTGACGAAACCGTACCCGCGGACGCCTCCTGCCTGCGACCCGGTGTTCTGTTCCGCTCGCCAGTCCAGGACTGGCTGTTCAGGCCGGCTGCCGTGGTTGTGGGTCCCGGAGAGCTGTCTTATCTGACACAACTGGCGCCGGTGTACGATGCTCTTGATTTACCGCGATCCCCCTTGGTGCCCCGTCTCTTCGGCTCGATATTGCGCGAGCAGGATGCAGCCCCAGATACGGTCGCTGCCGGTCGGGTCTCTCACGAAGATATCCTGGCGCGACTCCATGGGGAAACCACGCGCGCCCTGGATACCGCCGTAGACGAGGCCTTCGGCTCCCGCGACAAAGAGGTCGACCGCCTGGTGACTGCAGCTACGGCCGCAGACTCGGAGCGCCACGGCGCCCTTTTCGCGCGACTGGCAAAACACAGGACCGCCGCGACAAGCTCGCCCGCCTGGATCGCGCCGGCCGGACGACGCCAGGAACGTGTGCTGGCCATGGACTGGGCGCTGGCCTTGTGGGGGCGCGACCTTGTCGACCAGTCCCTCGAAGCCGCGCGTCGACATCTGGAAGCGGGACTTGCGGGAGATTGGCGAGACTGGCAACTGATCGTGGACGGAGCTCGATGCGAAAGGACCAGCCCATGAATGACCGTTCGCCGCAGTGCGACCTGCTCTGTATATCACCCCATTCGGACGACGCCGAGATCGCCCTGGGCGGAACCCTGCGGTTGTTGAGCGAGCAGGGCCGCGTCGTGTGGGTGTGTGACCTGACGCGTGGTGAGTTGGGGTCCAACGGCACGCCCGAGCAGCGCTGGCGCGAAGCCGAGGCTGCGTCGGCCGCGCTCGGTCTCACGGGACGTCTCCAGTTCGGTCTGCCGGACGGGTTCATCTCGGTCCACGACCCGCGGCAGGTGGCCCTGACGGCCGCCGTGATACGGCGCCTCCGCCCGCGGTGGGTCGTCGCCGCGCCCAAACCGGATCATCACCCGGATCATCAGGCCATTTCCGCATTGGTGCGCAAGTCGGCGTTCATGTCGCGTCTGGCGACCTGGCAACCCGAACTGGCCGAGTCGTGGATCTGGCCCGCAAAGACGTCCCTGCCGGAACCGGCCGAGCGATGGGAATGCGAGGCGGTCGCTTCGGTCTGCCTGCCCGGCGAAAAACCCGACGCCTACTTCGACGTCACCCGCACCTGGGACGCCAAGATCACCGCCCTGAAATGCTACGCCAGCCAGTTCGAATCGTCCGTCGGCAAACGCGCCACGATGATCAACGATCCTGTTTTCCTGGCCGAGGTCGAGCGCTGGGCGCGGGGCTGGGGTTTCAAGGCGGGCGTTGCGCTGGCCGAAGCCCTGCACGTAACCGCGGCACCCGTTCTGGGCGACATGCCACAGGAGCGTTGGTCGTGAACCGCCTGCCCGTAATCGGCATCACCTGCTATCCGTCGGCGGGCGGTAGCGGCATCGTGGCCAGCGAGCTGGGTCTGAACCTGGCGCGGCGCGGGTACGAGGTCCATTTCATCACCGATGCGATGCCCGTACGCCTGCAACGCTACGAGCGAAACATCTTTTTCCATCAGGTCGAAGCGGTGTCGTATCCCGTTTTCCGGCACACGCCCTACACGTTGGCCCTGGCCACCAAAATGTGCGAAGTGGCGCGCCACCATGGGCTGGATATTCTCCACGTCCACTACGCGATCCCCCATGCGGCCAGCGCGTTCCTGGCCCGCAGCATGCTCGGCCCCGGCAACATATCGATGATCACGACCCTGCACGGCACGGACATCACCCTGGTGGGGCAGGAGCCCTCGTACTTCGAGATGACACGCTTCCTGATCGCCGAGAGCGACGCCGTCACGGCGGTGAGCACGTCCCTCAAGGATGAGACGTGTCGGGTGTTCGAGGTCGGGGACGACATCGAGGTCATTCCCAACTTCATCGACCCGCGCCGCTTCCGCCCCGGCGATGCACTACGGCGGGAAGATTACGCCTCGTCGGACGAGAAGCTGTTGATCCATGCTTCGAATTTCCGTCCCGTCAAGAACGTACCCCACGTGTTGCGCATCTTCGCGCGAATCAATGAGATCCGGCCGAGCCGTCTGCTGCTGCTGGGGGAAGGGCCCGAACGGGGGCCGGCCGAAAAACTCGCCGATGAGCTCGGTGTGCGGGACCGGGTCACTTTTCTGGGACACGCGGAAAACCTCGAGGACCTGATTTCGGTGGCCGATCTGATGCTCATGCCTTCGCGGCACGAGTCCTTTGGACTGGTGGCGCTCGAGTCGATGGCCTGCGGAACGCCCGTGATCGTCACCAGTGTGGGCGGCGCCGAAGAGTTCATCGAGACCGGCCACAACAGTTTCAGATTGCCTCCTGACGACCTGGATGCGTGGGTGAGCACGGCTCTCGATCTGTTGGGAAACGACGCCCTGTACCGACAGATCGCCGACGATGGCCTCCGTGACGCCGTCTCCCGGTTCGGCGCGCCTTGCGTCATCAAGCGTTATGTCGATCTTTACGACCGTGTCCTGGCCGGCCGGGCCTGACGGGAACTCGCACCAGTCGATATCGTATGATAGGGCGGCCTCGCCGTGTCGTTATCCCCGCACATCCGTCCTTGAAGCCCTGGGCCGTGGTGGTACAGTGAGGGGGACGGTGCCTCAACGGTGCCGCCCCTGCCAGAAGGAGCTGACATGGTCAATACGATATTTCTCGCCTCTCTGGGCGCCCCGGAGTTACTCGGTCTGCTGCGCGACACCACGCTGCTTGGCAAGACCGTTCTGCTGATCCTCTTCCTCCTGTCGGTCCTGTCCTGGGCGGTGATGATCGACAAGGCCCGCGCCCTGTCGCTGATCCGCAAGGGACATGGCCGCTTCTGGGCGCGCTGCGAAGCCTGGCTGGATAGCGGCGGAGCCGCGGACGATCTGGACGCCTGGTGCCGCGAGCGCGAGGATCTCCCCTTGGCCAATCTCTGGGTCGAAGGACGCAACAAGCAGACCCCCCAGGCCATCCGCCGGGTTTCCGAACGCGTTTCCTATTCAGAGGTGGAGGGCCTCGAGCGCTACCTGATCATCCTGTCCACCACCGTCACCATCTCGCCGTTCCTGGGACTGATGGGTACGGTATGGGGCATCATGCAGGCTTTCTGGGACATGTCGGCCATGCGCAGCGCGAACTTGACCGTGGTGGCGCCGGGAATTGCCGAGGCCCTGATCACGACCATCGCCGGGTTGTCGGCGGCCATTCCCGCAGTGGTTTTCTATAACATGTTCGTGCGCAAGATCGACCTGATCGGCAACGAGATGGAACGCCTGCGCACGGTTCTCGAAGAGAACGCGCCGCGCACCAGCCGTAGAACGGGACGGGACCGGCCGCCGCGCCGGCCCGACACCCATGACAAGGAACGGATCAGATGAGACGGCGGTCGGCCTATCGCAGTCTGTCCGAGATCAACATCACGTCGCTGGTGGATGTGACGCTCTGCCTGCTGATCATCTTCATGTTGACCGCGCCCTATATTCAGGGTGGCGTGGAAGTGAACCTGCCCAACGCCGAAACGCGCGAAGTGGTGGTCGAGGAGGGGCCGATCGTCACCATCACCAAGAACCGCGAGATCTACTTCGACGAGGATGATGTCGATATGGACGGTCTGGCCCACAGGTTGTCCGTATTTCTGGACGTCAAGGACGACATCCCGATCTACCTGCGCGCCGACGAGGAGGTGCCCTACGGCTTCGTCCTGCAGGTGATGGCATCGATCGAGCGTCTCGGCTTTGCCAACCTGAGCCTGATCGCCGACCAGGAACTCGGCCAGGTGGATCAGCCGTGACCCGCGCGTTTCCGACCTCGCTCTTTCTCCACCTGCTGGGCCTGACCCTGATCATCTGGTTCGGATCCCACGTTACACGGCAGGTCATCCCGCGACAGTACACGATCAACGTACGCGTGACGTCCCTGTCGCAACCCCGGCCAGAAGCTCAGGAAGCCGAGCCCGTGGTGCAGGATCCGCCGCCGGTGGAACAACAGGAACCGGAGCCCGTGGTCGAGGAAACGCCGCAGCAGGAACCCGCCGTCGTGCCCGAAGAGCCGGTTCGGGAAACCATAGTCGAGGAGAAGGTGGAGGAGACCAAACCCGCCCAACCCGAACCGACACCCGACACGGTTGTCGAGGACACCGCACCCGCGACCGAGATCGCCGCTCCCGCGGTCGTGGGCACGGACGTGGTCGTGCCGCCGCGTTTCAAGTACTACATTGACCTGCTCGAGCAGCGTGTAGCCCGCAACTGGCACCCCAAGCAGCTGGGGTTTCGCACTCAGTCGAAGCGCGTCTGCAAGATCCACTTCCACGTGGAGCAGAACGGGATGATCACCCGCGAAACCATGATCTTGTCCTCGGGGGTGCCCCTGATGGACCGTGAATCCCTGAAGGCCGTCAAGACGGTGGGGCGCTTCATGCCCCTGCCGCGCGGCTTGGCCGACAACGCCCTGGGCGTCACCTACACGTTCACCCTCACCGCCGGGAATTGACGACATGAGCCGTTTCGCAGGGAAGGTAATCTGTTTGTGGCTGGTGTGTCTCGCCATGAGCGCCGCCGCCAGTGATCCCGAGATCAGTATCGGAACCTCCCGCATGGCGTTTGAGCGCATCGACATGCTGGTCCAACCCCTGGAGGTCGTCTCCGGCGGCACCGAAGCCCAGGAAGCGGCGTGGCTGGTCGAGTCGGTCATCCGCGTGGATCTGGACTACAGCGGCTTTTTCCGCGCCTTGTCGGCCGAGGACATCAGCGACACGACCCAGATTCAATACGCGGTGGAGGGGCTGCTCGAGGGGCGTCTGGCCGGCACGGGCGTCACCGCCCAGGAACGCGCGCCCCTGTTGACCTTGCGGCTGGTGGCCTACCCCGGCCGGCAACTCCTGCTGAGCAAGCGCTACCGTCCGACCTGGGACCGGCTGCGCGCCACCGCCCATCACTTCGTCAACGAGCTGCACCTCTTCCTGAACAACGAGCCGGGCATCAGTCTGACGCGGGTGGTCTTCGCCCGCGGCGACGGCGAACGTCGCGACATCTTCAGCGTGGACTACGACGGCGAGAATCTGTTGCGCCTGACGGCCAACCGCACCCTGAACCTCTTTCCCGCCTGGTCGCCGGACAGGGAGGACGTGGCCTTCATGTCCTATCGCGAGGGGCAGCAGGGCATCTACCTGCTGGACACCCGCACCGGCAAGGTCGATCTGGTCAATGAGACCGTGGGGTCCAATCTGGCGCCGGCCTGGCATCCGAGTGGGGAGGAGCTGCTGGTCACCCTGTCGAAGGTGGGACAGCACGAGATCTACCGGATCGGCCTCGACGGCACGACGATTCGTCGGCTGACGGTTTCACCCGCGATCGAGGTTTCGCCGTCGTGGGCGCCCACGGGCCGTGACGTGGTCTTTACCAGTGATCGGACCGGATCGCCCCAGCTATACATCATGGATGCCGACGGCTCCGGGCGCCGACGCCTCTCCTTCGAGGGGCGCTACAACGACGCGGCCGATTGGTCGCCCAGCGGCGAGCAGATAGTATACGCCTGTCGTGAGCGCGATATTACCCAGATCGTCCTGATCGAGGCCCGGGGAGAGAATCGCCGCGTTCTGACCAACTCATCGTGGCGTAACTGCGAGGATCCGAGCTGGGCGCCGGACGGACGACACATCGTCTTCGCGTCGGACCGGACGGGCGTTTTCAAGCTCTACGTCATGGACGTGCGTGATCGGACCAGTAGACAGTTGACCTTCGGGGACGAGTCGGATAAAACTCCTGATTGGTCCCCTTGATTCTGCGTGTTAGATTGCCCGGGTAATTGTAATGACCATGTAGCTTGCTAAGGAAAGGAGACTCGTCATCATGAAGCGGACTTTAGTGATGGTGAGCATCATGTTAGCCGCCTTGTTCCTCATCGCCGGTTGTGGTGGTAAGGATCAGGCTCCCGTTGTCGACCCCACGACCATTGAGACCGAGCCGGTCCCGGACGAGCCCGTCGCCGAAGAGACCGTGGCCGAGGAGCCCGCGCCCATCGACTACACGAGCATGGATCCTCAGGAGTACGGTATCGAAGACGTCTTCTTCGCCTTCGACCAGTACGACCTCTCGGATGAGGCCCTGGCCACCTTGACCGCGGCTGCCGCGATCATGAGCCAGCACGGTGACGTGACCTACGTGATCGAGGGTCACTGCGACGAGCGTGGGACCGTGGAATACAACCTCGCTTTGGGCGAGAAACGCGCCGTCGCGGTGCGCGACTTCCTGGTTTCCCTGGGACTGCCCTCGTCCCAGCTGCGCATCACCTCCTATGGTGAGGAGCGACCCTTCGCTTACGGCAGCAACGAGAGCGCCTGGGCCCTGAATCGTCGCGGTCACTTCGCGCGCCCCTAGGAGCCGAACATGGTCGGACATCGACGACTGCTGATTAGTCTGCTGCCGGTGCTTGCACTGGCAGTAGGCTGCTCGCCTCAGTTCGAACACATCGAGTCAGCCGTCGAGCGAAATCGCGGCGAGATCCAGCAGGTCCGCGACGAGCAACGCGTCATCCTGCAGGAAGTCGAGAGCATCAACTCCCTGCTTCGCTCGGACCAGGGGACCGGTGTGGAATCGACCGCGATTTTCCAGGTCAAGATCACCCAGATCCTGAGCAAGATGGATCGCATCGATCGCAAACTCGACGACAACAACGAGTTCATGCGCAACCTGTCGGCCCGTGTCGATCTGCTCGCCACGCGGCTGGGGTTGCCGACCCTCGGCGAGTTCAAGACCGTCGAGGACGACGCGAATAACCTGGACGCCCTGCCCGAAGAGGGGCGCGCCCTGTTCAACGCGGCCATGCTGGATCGGGATCGCGGCAACGCCGAGTCCGCCGCCGAAGGCTTCGCCCTGTTCCTGGATCGGTATGGACAGTCGGAACTGGCCGACGATGCCAGCTACTGGCTCGGCGAGATGTCATACGGCAACGGCGACTACGACAAGGCCCTGGACTACCTGCAGATCGTCATCGACGGTCCTCGTGACGCGGACCGCCGCCCCGACGCCCTGCTCAAGGCGGTCTACGCCGCCCAGGCTTCCGGCGCCGACGATCACGCCGGGGAGTTGTTGACCCTGCTCCAGTCCGATTACCCCGATTCCGAGCAGGCGGCCCTGGCTGCGGCGGAGTTGTCGCGGGAGTGATTCTTGTCGCGTCTGACGAGACGGTTCCGGCTTGACGCCGACCCAATGGAGGAAAGATGGCCAAGTTTCCGATCCTGAAGATGGCCCGTGATCTGTCCCAGCCTTTCCGCCCGGTGGAGATCACCGAGCTGGACGGTGCCTATCACGTCTTCATCGTGCGCTACAGCGGCGACTACATCCCGCACAGCCACTCGGCCGATGAGTTCATATACATCATCGAGGGCATGATAGACATCGAAATGAACAACGAGACGGTGACGGTGAAACAGGGGGAAGCCGTGTTGATACCGGCGGGTACCGCTCATCGACCGCGCTGCAAGAACATGGCCCTGGCGTTGGTCACCGAGACCAAGGGTTTGCAGATCGAAGGACGCTAGTTTCCCGATCCCTCGCCAAGCGGTTCTGCTAGAGGCCGGCTCCCACCGTGGGGTCGGCCATCATTTTTTCGATCCACAGCACCGTTTCACGGCTACCGATGTACAGGGGAACCCGCTGGTGAAGTTTGTCGGGTTGGATCTCGAGAATGGACTGGTGTCCGTTGCTGGCGTAACCCCCCGCCTGTTCGGCGATCATGGCCAGGGGCGCGGCTTCGTAGAGCAGGCGCAGTTTGCCGTCGGGGTGGCCGTCCTGGGCGGGGTAGAGGAACACGCCGCCGTAGAGCATGTTGCGGTGGAAGTCGGCCACCAGCGACCCGATGTAGCGCGCGGTCATGCCGTCGTCCCCGTCGTCACGGCCGTACTTGAGGCAGCGCACGATTTCCCGGATCCGAGGTTCCCACCCGGGCTCGTTTCCCTCGTTGACCGAGTAGATATCCGCGCCGAAGGGAATGTGGAGGTTCTCGTGACTCAGCAGAAATTCGCCGATACCCGGATCCAGGGTGAAGCCGTGGGTGCCGTGGCCGGTGGTGTAGACGAACATGGTGGACGATCCGTAGATGGCGTAACCCGCGGCCAGGAGATCGGAGCCGGGTTGCAGGAGATCGCCGTCGTTGGGTGCTCCGTCCAGGGAGCGCCGCCGGTAGATGGAAAAGATGGTGCCGATGCTCACGTTCGCGTCGATGTTGCTCGATCCGTCCAGGGGATCGAAGACCACCACGTAGTTCCCGCTGCCACTGCCCACGTTCATCAGGACGGGCTTTTCCAGCTCTTCCGAGGCCAGCATGCAGCACTGGCCGCGTTGTCCCAGACAGCTCAGCATGATGCGGTTGGCGTAATCGTCGAGGCGCTGGACGATCTCGCCCTGGACGTTTTCTTCGCCGGTGGAGCCGAGGATGTCCTCCACCAGACCCGCTCGCCCCACTTCGTGGGCGATGATCTTCGCCGCAAAGGCAATGTCGTTGAGCAGACTGGTGAAATCCCCGCTGGCGCTCGGATGAAGCCGCTGCAGGTCCAGGATATGGGACTCGACCGTGACGAGATTGCCGGCTGCTGACATCGTTTTCGCTCCTCTGGGAATTCCGTTAAATGACCTTCGCAATCTAGTGCGCTGTAAAACAGTAAATTGGGGGTTGGCGGGCTCACGAGCGGCCATCTGCGGCGTTGCACTCCCTAGAATTAGCTACGGCTAGTCCTGCGGTCGCGCGTCTTGCATCTGACCACTCGTGAGCCCGCCAACCCCCAATTTACTGCTTGACAGAACACTAGCAGCATTCCGGGGGCCTGGCGAGTCGTCAATCGCCGAATCTGGTTGCCAAGCGAGGTCCCGTTGTCCATTG
>CAYYYS010000004.1:0-111032 GCA_964476155.1 uncultured Fibrobacteraceae bacterium | reverse complement strand
ACGTGTAAAGTCTGTGGCAAATCCGAGGTGCAAACAGACCGCGGTCCCAAGCCCATATCAACCGAAGTCGTGCAATGTGATGCCGTCGTCACGGAGCCCGGCATGCCCAACCGATCGACTATTCCGCCGAAAGCCCGTCGGGCCGCCATGATCAGGGCCAACCATCGTTGCGAGACACCGGGATGCGGGCGGACACGGTTTCTCGAGGTCCATCACCGGCGCCCACGATCACAGGGCGGCGGCAATGAGGCGGCTAACCTCCAAGTGCTATGCTCAAGCTGCCACCAACAGGTCCATCGGCAGGATCGTTCTTCGAGTATGCATTTGTTTGTGCCGGCCGGGAAATCAGAGTCGATGGGGTCGGGGCAAAAAGTGCGAGAATGAACCCGCCCATGCCCCGACCCCAATAATCCGCAAAGTGCGGTTTTCGTCGTATAGCTGGTCCGGTCAGCCCTTATTTCAGGGTCTCCCGAACCTGGTTCTCAACACCCCCGGCAACGATGACTTCCTGGACCGGCTTCCCCAGCGGCGCAAACCCATAGGCATGGCCATGCCAGGTGATGCTCGCTCCGGCGAAGTCCACCGTCAACGCGTCGTCGACCACGACCGTCTTTTCGTCCTGGGCTGCGTGTGCGGCCCGCATGGCCTCCACGAGCGTCGGGCTTTCCAGGCAGATGAAGCCGTTGTTGATGGCGTTGCGCAGGTAGGTCTGGGAATACGACCCGGCGATCAGCATCGAGGCGCCGGCGGCCTGCAAGGCGGTGACCGCCTGCTCGCGCGACGACCCGGTGCCGAAGTTGAAGCCGCCGATCAGCACGTCGCCCGTGTTGATGATGCCGGCGAATTCGGCGTCGTAGTTTTCCATCACCACACGGGCCATGTCCTCGCGGGTCATGTCCTCGTTGTAGGTGTAGTCCTTCCCGTAGATGCCGTCGGTGTTCAGGTTGTCGAGGTCTAGCCACAGGCCGCGGCCTTCGACGGCGGTGGGGAACCCGTCGAGGATGTCCACCGAACCGGCGCGCGGGGCGGCTTCGCCCGGCTTGAAGGTGTACTCGGGCTGTTCGCCGGAGAATTCTTCGGGTCCGGCGATCTTGCCGGCGACCGCCGAAGCGGCCACGACCACGGGGCTGGCCAGGTAGCATTTGGCGTCCCGCGAGCCCATCCGACCCTTGAAGTTGCGGTTGGTGGCCGAGATGCCTACTTCACCCGCGTCCAGCAGACCGGTGCCCAGGCCGATGCAGGGGCCGCAGCTCGGCGGCAGCGGCGTGGCGCCCGAGTCCAGCAGGACCTGCCAGTAGCCCAGCTCCTTGGCCTGGTCTTCGACGTACTGGCTGGCGGCGGCCACGTAGAAAACCACGCCCTCGGCGACCTTGTGGCCGAGCAGCACGTCGGCGGCGGCCTTCAGGTCTTCCAGGCGCGAGTTCACGCAGGACAGGAGGTAGGCCTTGTGGATCTTGATGTCCGCGGCCATGAGGTCGGACAGCGGCGCGGTGCGCTGGACCGTGTCGGGGCCGGCCACGTGGGGGCCGACGTCGTCCAGGTCCAGGTCGATGGTACCCGCGTAGATCGCGTCTTCGTCGGAAGCCATGGGCTCGTTCGTCCAGGCGTCCAGCTCGTCCTTGGTGACACGATCGTGAAAGCCCTGCAGGTCGAGGATCGCGCGGCGCTTCGCTAGGAAGTCGACCGTCAGTTCGTCGCAGGGGAACCAGCCCACCAGGGCGCCCCACTCGGTGGTCATGTTGGCGATGGACATGCGCGCGTCCATGGACAGCTTGGCCACGCCGGGGCCGGCGAACTCGATGGCCGCGTTCAGCACTTCGCCCTGGTTGTATTGGCCGCACAGGGTGAGGATGAGATCCTTGCCCGTCACGCCGGGACGCAGTTCTCCGCTCAACCACACGCGGACCGTCCGCGGGATCTGCCACCAGAAACGGCCGGTGGCCCAGATGGCGGCGGCGTCGGTGCGCACGACGGGCGTGCCCACCGCGCTCATGGCGCCGTACATGTTCGAGTGGCTGTCGCTGGCGACGCAGAAACCACCCGGTTTGACGTAGCCGTTCTCGAGCATGACCTGATGGCCGATGCCGGTGCCGGCGGGGTAGAAATCCACGCCTTGTGATTTTGCGAAGGCCTCGATGCGCGCGTACTTGGCGAGATTGGACTCGCTCTTGTTCTGGATATCGTGATCCAGGGCGTACACGGGTTGTCGCGGATTCTTGATCTGACCGACGCCGAGCTTCTCGAACTTGTTGAGCACGGCGGCGGTGTTGTCGTGGGTCATGATCTGGTCGGGGACCAGGGTCACGAAATCGCCCGCGTGGAGTTCGGCTCCCGCGGGCAGATCGACGGCGTGGGACTGAGCGATTTTCTCGATAACTGTCTGGGCCATGGCTACACCTCCGGTAGCGGGAAATGTAGCCCAGGGCCATGGCTCAGACAAGGAGCGTCAACCGGGATATTTGTCCTCGATGTAATCGGTCAGGTATCGCAACTGCGCCTTGCGCTCCTGGCTGACCTGCTTGACGCAATCCCCGATGGACACCAGACCGGCCAGGTTGCCCTTGTCCATCACCGGCAGATGTCGGATGCGCGCCTCGGTCATGATGGACAGCACTTCTTCCACGTCGTGGAAGGTTTCGACGAACAACAGCTTGTCGCTCATGAC
The DNA here is from genome assembly GCA_964476155.1 of uncultured Fibrobacteraceae bacterium. Taxonomy (GTDB): domain Bacteria; phylum Krumholzibacteriota; class Krumholzibacteriia; order LZORAL124-64-63; family LZORAL124-64-63; genus JAHIYU01. Next base: position 108,367 of record CAYYYS010000004.1, on the reverse strand, counting down.
ATCCTTGACCCAGGTTTCGCGGGACGAGCGTCCCTGCAGGGCGATTTTCACCATGTAATCGCGCTCGGTGATGATGCCCTGGATATCTACCCCGTTGGTCACCAACAGGGCTCCCACACCATTGGTCGACATCGACGAGATAGCGTCGTAGACGCTGGCGTCGGGGGTGATCTTGTATACGTCGGTGCCCTTGCGCTTGAGGATGTCGGCTACGGTGGCCATGGTATTCTCTCTCCTTGCCGTGTTTTCAATCCGCGAATCCATTAACAGTAAACAAAGATGCCATAACCCGCGACAGACGGCCAGCACGGATCAAGTCGATATGATCCGGACTAGCCTCACGCCCCCCCCAGGGGTTATGGTTAGATGTTCGCAGATGCCCCGCATCCCTCAGCCAGAGGTTTGACCATAATGAGACACGTTCTGATCCTCGCCCTGCTCGCGACAGCCCTGCTGGCCGGTTGTGGTGGAGACGACCCCGTGGAACCGGCGCCGGACACCGGTATCGTGATCGTCGATGTCGAGCCCGACGCCCTTGGCGCGACCTGGATCCTGGATGGTCCGAACAGTTATACCCACACCGGTACCGGCGACGAGCGTCTGACCGACCGTGTTGTCGGGGACTACACGGTGACCTGGAACGAGGTCATCAGCTACAGCGACCCGCTACCCACGACCCAGGCCCTGGCGGTGGACGATTCGATCACCTTCCAGGGTGTGTACGTTCCCCAGGTCACCGGCACCGTGTCGATCGATCCCGAACCCGACGATCTCAACATCTGGTGGGTGCTGAAGGTGGTCGAGGGCGGCGGCGTCAATGACCGCAGCGGTTTCGGCAACCGGATCCTCGCGAATGTACCGGTCGGCCCGTTGACCGTGGAGTGGGAACCCGTACCCGGCTGGTTGAACCCGACACCGGGCTACGAAGACGCCGTCCTGACGGGCGGCGCGACCCTGAATCTGTCAGTGACCTTCACCTTGCTGCCGGCCTGGCCGCGCGAATACGTTCAGGTGGCCGGCGGGTCGTTCATGATGGGCTCGCCGACGACGGAACCGGGGACTTCGTTCGACGAATGGCCCCGTCACGAGGTGATGGTGACCCGTGCGTTCTGGGCGGGTGTCACCGAGGTCACCAACGCCCAGTGGGACGACGTGATGGGCGAAAAGCGCGAAGGCGACCCGACCGTCGCCAACCTGCCGGTGGCCATGGTCGACTGGCGCGAAGCCATCGACTACTGCATCGCCCTGTCCGTGGACGAAGGGCTGACACCGGCCTACGAGATCGTCGGCAACGACGTGGTCTGGACCCAGGGCGCGCCCGGCTATCGCCTGCCGACCGAAGCCGAATGGGAATACCTCTGCCGCGCCGGCACGACGACCGCCATCTCCGCCGGCGAACTGGCCGAGACCGATTGCGATCCCGATCCCGTGCTTACCTACTACGGTTGGTATTGCCCCAACGCGGGCATGGAGAGGCAGCCGGTGCGCTCGCTGTATCCCAACGACTGGGGCCTGTACGACGTGCACGGCAACGTGGGCGAATGGTGCTGGGACGTCTACAGTGCCGACTACTACGGATCGTCACCGGCGGCGGATCCGACCGGCCCGGCGTCCGGCAGCAACCGCGTGGTGCGCGGCGGCAACTACGGGGCCAATGGGTACATCTGTCGTTCGGCGGCGCGGGGGAGTTACAACGCGGGGGCTCGCAACCCCGCGGTCGGCTTCCGTGTGGTGCGTGACGTGGAACCACCGAAGGTCGGAGTCGACAAGTGAGTCACGTGACCTGCATCAAAGTCCGCGGCTATCACCTGGATTTTTACGGGCACGTCAACAACGCCCGCTATTTGGAGTTGCTCGAGGAGGCCCGCTGGCGCATGGTCGAGGGCTCCGCGAGCCTGCGGGATTGGCACCAGCGCGGTCTGGGCTTCGTGGTGGTCAAGGTGGAGATCAACTACCGCCGCCCCGCCCTGCTGGACGACGAGCTGGAGATCGAATCCGCCATGGCTCATCTGGGCGGCCGCAGCGGTGTCATCCATCAGGAAGTACGGCGGGTCGTCGACGGCGAGCGGCTGACCGATGCGGACATCACGTTCGTCATCGTCGATATCAATACGCAGAAGGCCTTGCCGATAGAAGGGGAGCTCCGCGAGGCGCTGACGCCCGCGGAGGACTGAGTTCGAGGAGTATGATGAATCGCCTATTAATACGTACAGCGACGGTTTCGCTGTTGCTCTTGGTTGCATTCGGCGCAGCGGCGGCTGATGTACCCTACCGTCTCGTCCATCCCGTCGATCACGAAGGCCGGCGCGCCTCCGGTGACGAGGCGTCCGTCTTCACCGATCAGTCCACCGAACTCAAGGCGTTGGTCCTGGACGCCGACGGTGCGCCCGTGGCGGGCGTGTCGGTCGAGTTCGATTGTGTGGTTCCCGTCGAGAAATGTCTGGGCTGTAGCGAGTCCGATGCCGATGGACTCGCAACCTTCGCGTACGCGGCCGGCAACAAGGACGGCAAGCATACCGTTGTTGCTCATCTGGAAGGCGTGTGGACCCATGGTGGGCAGCTCGTCTACTCGGTTCCCGTCCGCAAACCAACCTGGATCCTGTTCATGCTCTTCGGACTGGCCGGTGGTCTAGGCCTGTTCCTTTTCGGCATGGACATGATGAGCTCGTCGCTGCAGCGGACGGCCGGCGGCCGCATGCGCGCCATCCTGGGCACCTTGACGGCCAACCGTTATCTGGGCGCCGCGGTGGGCGCGCTGGTGACCATGGTCATCCAGAGTTCCAGCGCTACCACGGTGATGCTGGTGAGCTTCGTGCAGGCCCAGTTGATGACGTTCGCGCAAACCCTGGGCGTGATCCTGGGCGCGGACATCGGCACGACCATCACCGCTCAGCTGATCGCCTTCAAGCTCACCGACTACGCCCTGCTGATGATCGCCCTCGGCTTCGCCCTGAAGTTCATGGGGCGCCGCCGTAAACTGCGCAACCTGGGCAACATCATCCTGGGTTTCGGCATGCTCTTCTACGGCATGGCCGTGATGAGCATGGCCATGTATCCGTTGCGTACCTACCGGCCCTTCCTGGACCTGTTGGCCGGGTTGGAGAACCCGCTTCTCGGTATTCTGGTGGGTACGCTGTTCACGGCGTTGATCCAGAGTTCGAGCGCGTTCACCGGCGTGATCATCGTGCTCGCGCAGCAGGGGTTCCTGACCCTGGACGCGGGTATTCCCCTGATCTTCGGCGCCAATATCGGCACCTGCGTGACCGCCGGCCTGGCCAGCATCAACTCCGGTCGCGAAGCCCGGCGCGTGGCCCTGGCCCACACCCTGTTCAAGGTGGTGGGCGTGTTGGCGATGGTCTTCTGGATCCCGGCCTTCGCGGACTTCGTACGCTCGGTGTCGCCCGGCGGCGCGATCGATCCCGCCGACACGACGAGCATGGCCAAGTTCATCCCGCGCCAGGTGGCCAACGCCCACACCATCTTCAATGTGAGCCTGGCGCTGGTTTTCCTGCCGTTCACGGGCCTGTTCGGCAAGCTCATCATGAAGCTGATGCCCGACCGCATCGAGCCCCTCGAGCTGCGCTTCCGACCGCGCTACCTGGAACCCACCATGCTGCAGACGCCGTCCCTGGCCCTGAACCTGGCCAAGGTCGAGATCATCAGGATGGGCGAGATCGTCCGCGACATGGCCACCGACGCCATCGCCCCGTTCGTGGATAACGACATGGAGATTCTCGACGACCTCCACGAGCGCGAGCACGAGATCGACGATCTCGATACGCACATATCGGCCTACCTGATCGACATCGGCAAGCAGGACCTCAGCGAGGAGCAGGCCGAAGAGGTGTATCTCATGATGCACGTCACCAAGCAGTACGAGTTCATCGCCGACATCATCGACAAGGAGCTGCGGCCGCTCGCCCACAAGAAAGCCGCCGTGAGCGCCGACTTCTCGCCCGCGGGCATGAAGGAAGTGAAGGCCTACCACATCAAGATGCTCAAGCAGATCTCGCGCGGCCTGGAAGCCTTCCGCGAGGAGAGCCTGGAGACCGCCCGAAAGATGCAACGCAAGGCGGCCCGCTACGTGGCTCTGGAAACCGGCTACCGCCAGGCCCATTTCGAGCGGGTGGGCGGCGAGGTCAAGGAGTCGGTGGCGACCAGCGAGGTGCATCTGGCCCTGATGGATGCGCTGCGGAAGATGAACTCGCATTCGGCGGATATTGCTCGGGCTATTTTGCAGAGGATGGAGGAGGGGGACGATGGGCAGGACGTGCCAGACTAGGAGTCCATTATGACTGATCGGACCTTCGCCCCCAACCTCCAATCCCTCCCCGGCATAGGCCCCAGCCTGGCCGCCTGCCTGCGCGACCTGGGCTTCCACGAACCCGCCGACCTCCACGGCCGCGATCCCGAGCGCATGTTTACCGACCTCTGCGAAATCCGCGGGGAGAAGATGGACCGCTGTGTCCTCTACACCTTCCGCTGCGCCGTCTACGCCGTGAGCACGGCCGACCACGATCCCGATCTGCTGAAATGGTGGAACTGGAAGGATCAAGCAGGCTGTTCGCCACTCACTTCGCGCCCCTGAACCACATGTTGTACATGTTCAGGAACAGGCCGGGGTTCTTCGCTTCGAAGAGATCCCAATTGGCCAGGTCGGTCATGGCCGGGTCGTCTGGGAACGACTGGCGATAGGCGTTCGCGACAACGGGCTTCATTGTCTCGAACCCCATGAATTCCAACCCCAGGTCGCGGCGGATCGCGTCGATCTGCGGCAGGGTGTAGCGGGTTTCCTGCACGTGGAAGATGAGGTCGCGGCAACCGCTCAGGCTGTAGAAATCATTGATCCTGGTCAGCGGTGTCAGCATGTCGCCGTAGCGCCCGGACATGACGTCGTGCCGGAAACGGCGTATCGAACCGGCGTCGTCGCCGATGCCCAGTTTCTCGACGACCAGCCGCGCCTTGACGATGACCGCGCGGGCCCGTTCGCTGTAGAGGCCGATGTTCATCAGGCCCTCGGGTTCGAGCATCCCGCACAGCACCGTCCACCCGGCCACCGGATCTTCCATGTGATGCAGGACGCCCGAGCAGTAGATCAGCGGGAAACGCCGGTCCAGATGGGACAGGTCCAGGATGTTGCCGTGCAGAAAATCGATGTCGACGTCCATCTCCGTGGCCATCCGCTTGCCGTAGGCCAGGCTCGCCCGGCTCAGGTCGAGGGCGGTGACCGACGCGCTCTTGTACGCCTTGGCGACCGAGATGGGCTGGCGTCCGGTGCCGCAGCCGGCGACCAGGACATCCAGGGTTTGGCGGCTACTGAAATCGGGCAAGTCGATCTCCGGCAGACACACCCGCATGTCGGCGTTGAAGTCGACAGGCGCCCGGTAGGCCATCGACAACCAACGTGGATAGGGATTCTCCTCGTACATGGCCTGCACCGACTGCGAGGTCTCGTCTTCGATCGGCTTCAGGGCGGGAATCGTCGCCGCGATCTCCTGCTCGTCCCGCCGATTGCTCAAGGTGCGCCGGACCAGGGGGCGCACCGTCTCGGGCCAGTTCTCGAGGGGGAGGTCCCGCAGGCTGGGTTCGGCGGGCATGTCGATCAACGGTCGGTACATGGCCGCGACCAGCACCGTGCCCAGCAGGCCGTCGGTGTCGCCCTCTCCGTTGAGCATCGCCTCCTGCATCTGCATGAGTCCGTCGAGCATCTGCTTCTCGTAGTCGTCGCTGTCGTGGACGTATTCGTTGTTGGCTCCCTGAAGTGCGATGGCGACGATCAGGTCGATCCGTGCGGGGGACAGGGTCCCGGTCTCGATCACCTCGATCATCAGCGCGCGTCGGGTCGCTTTCAGCAGCGATTCCAGTTCGGCGTCGGTAAAAAAGATCCGCTCCAGGGTGAGTCGCAGGAAGTCGTCCGCACAGAGCGCGTCGAGGTCCGGCGTCTCTGTCGACGGGTACTTTTGCTTCAGCCGGGCGGCCACAACGTTGGCCAGACTGTTGAACGCGACATTTTGGAAGCTCAGGCAAAGGCTGATCTCGTCCTCGAGTCCGGGCTCGGCGGCGCGGTCGGTCTGATGTCTGAGGGTGTCGACCAGGTTGACCTGGAGATCCAGATCGATTCGTCCGTCTTGCCACAGTTTGCGGTAGTGGGCGTACGCGTCGGCCGGGCGTCCGTCGAGTTTGAGGAGCTTGGCGAGGTACTGACGGATACCGTTCGTCTCGGGCGACAGGACCAGTGCCTTCTGCACGGCCACGGCGGCCTGTTTCAGGTCGCCGGCGTGTTCGAGCGTTGCCGCCTGGGACAGATATGCCTTCGTGTCGAGGGGGCCCATGGTCCGCTCCTGGGTGCTTGTTGGTCGGGTCGACTGTCACGCGGGAGGGTACGACATGCCGGCTTCCGGTGACCAGCGTCCGTTTCGCACGAGAAAGGGGCGGCCCGGCGGCCGCCCCTTCATCGGAACTGTCCGTGCGTCACTTGGCCCGGTCGTAGACCATCTTCAAGTGGACGGTCTTGTCGCTCTTGGGCGGCTTGAACGAATGGATGACGGTCAGTCGGTTGCCGGTGTCACTCAGGGTGTATGAGGCGGATCGGCTGTTGCCGTCGGACATCTCGCTGCGGACCATGAGCCCGTCCTTGGTCGGCGTGGCCGTGTCGAACATCTGCCCCAATTGGGTCCAGCGCTCGGTGCGACGGCCGTCCGTGTAGACGGTTTGCATGACGTCCATGGCGTCGGTGACGGAGAACTCTTCGCCTTCGTGGAAGATCGCCAGGCGCTCGCGGCCGCGCATCATGTCCGGGCGTTTCTTGCCGGGAGGGGCGTCGCTGATGCCGTCTGGCATGGTGTCGACGCCGCGCGAGCCGCCGCCACGGCCGCCGCCACCGCCGCGACCCATGCCGCCTCGTCCGCCGCCACCCTTCATCCTGCCGCCCATACCGCCCTGCTGACTGCCGCGTCGGCTCATGATTTTTGCCGGATCGTCGCTGAGGTCGGCATTTCGGATCCAGGTGCCGTTGAAAGTGGGTTTGGTGGTCTCGATCAATTGGACCGTCTGGTTGGCGGTGTCCTGTGCACTGGTCATTGCGGGCAGGATCAAGCCCAGCAGCAGTGCGACAAGCAATGAGTATTTCATGCGGGTCTCCCGGGGAAATGGGGTTGTTGGCTCGCGGGACATCAACGCGTCGGCACAAAAATTCCTGCGGCGCTCATTTGCTTGCGAGACGATCCAGGATCAGCGAAGCCAAGGCATAGCCGAAAATACCCGGCAAGGCAATACCGCTGGGCAGACGGTTGCGCACGCGGCCGCGATCGAGAACCTGATCGTCCAGATCGGGGGGCAGGGCCTTGCAAGGCTGCTCTTCGGACCAGACGGCGGGGACGGGCGCGTCGATGCCCTGCCGGCGCAGGAATTTGCGCACCCGGCTGGCGAGGGGGCAGACGCGGCTGTCCCACAGGTCGCCCGCGCGTACCAGGGAAACGTCGGTTCGACCGGCGGCGCCCATGCTGCTCGCCACGGACAATCCGCGCCGGGCGCACTGGACCAGCAGGGCCACCTTGGGATTGAGGCTGTCGATGCAGTCGGCGACGAGAGACGGTGCGGGTGAAAGCAGCTCGTCAGCCGAGTCCTCATGGAAGAAGGCCCGCACGGACCGGACCTCGGTGTAGGGACAGGTCAGCGCGAGATGATCTCGCAGGACCTCGGCCTTGGGTCGGTCCAAGTCGGCTTCGGTCGCCGCGGGACTGCGGTTCAGCGAAGAGGCCGTCACCTTGTCGAAATCCACCAGCGTCAACGCGCCGATCCCGCTGCGGGCCAAGGCCACGGCCGCATGGGCGCCGACGCCGCCCAGTCCGAAGACCGTGACGCGTGCGGCGCGCAGGGCGGCGAATCCGTCCTCGCCATAGAGGTCGACGGTGCGGGTAAAGCGTTCAGGGGAGTCGGAAGAGGTCATGGGCGTTCCTTGTGGTCGTGTCGGCGATTTCCTCGAGCGTCGTTTCGCGCAATTCGGCCAGCGCCGCGGCGACCGCGCTCACGTTGGCCGGTTCGTTCTCTCCGTTGGGCACGCCGTCCATGCCCAGTCCCGGCGCGTCGGTTTCCAAGACGATACGGTCCAGGGGCGTGACGACGGCGCTGCGTCGCGGGCGCTTGGCGCGGGGACGCGTGATCGCACCGCCCAGGCCCAGGTACAATCCCAGGTCGAGGAGGCGACGCGCCAGGTCCGGCCCGCGCGAGAAGGCGTGGACCACACCGCTGATCGGCCCCTCTGCCGCGAGTACGTCGATAAAGGTGTCGAAGGCACCGCGGCAGTGCAAGATCACCGGTAGGCCGAGTGCGCGGGCCAGGCGCAACTGTGTGCGGAAGACGGGGATCTGCACGTCCAGGCCGGGGGCCTCGATCTTGGTGTCCAGGCCGATTTCGCCGACGGCGACGGCGTTGCAGGCCGTCAGTCGCTCGCGGAGATCATCGATGTCGAAGTCATGATGAGCGACCCAGGGATGCAGTCCCATGGCGGGGAAGATGTCCTCGTGGGCGCCGGCAATTAGCGCCACTGCGTCCCATCCTGCCACGTCGTATGCGGGCATGATGAAACCCCCGACACCCTTTGCGCTGGCGCGCGCCAGCACCGCAGGCAGGTCATCGCGCAGCCGGGGAAAGTCGAGATGGACGTGTGTGTCGATCAGGCGCATGCCTCATGGTCGCACAGCCGTGCCCGGCGGACAACGTGCGGTTGGACCGGAAAAATTTGCCCCCGCGAGTGCGACGTCGCGGGGGCCGGGGCCGCGGGGGAGGAAACACCCCGCGACGGTCTCATCCATGAAGGATTGCCCTTCAGAAGGGCATCAACATAAGGATCCGCTAAAACCGGATCAAGCCTGTCCTGGCCTATTTCGTGGGAAAAGCAAAAAAACAACAATGAACCGATCGGAGGCTCACCAACAAAGCCAGGCCCTCAAGAGGGATGTTAATTGAATAAAAGATCAAACATTAACTAAAGATATCCACTATATCGCCGATACATCTGATAGTTGGCGGCATGGATGCCGGCGAGGTGGGTTCTCCTCGCCCAGCCCGTATCCTGTCCGCCTAGTCTCGACACGCACCTCGAGAGGGACAGCATGGCGATCATCAAGTGGACCGACGAGTGGGGGCTGGGGCTTGCGGAATCAGACACGGGACGACGGGAGTTGGTCGGTCTCTACAACGAGATCTACCTGGCCTTGAAGCGGGGCGATTCCCGACGGACGTTGTTGGGCGGGATGACGCGTCTGCTTGACTGCGCCGAGAGCGTCTTCGCGGAAGAGGAACAGCTCATGGAGGCCGCGGGCTACCCCATGTGGCCCGAGCATCGCGACGAACACTGTGATTTCCTGCAGCGCATGCGTCGATTCGAGAGCACTTTGGCCGAAGGTCGCCTGACCATCGACCTGCCGGTACTCCAGTTCATGCGTCACTGGTTCACGGGGCATCTCAACGACAGCGACGGCGCCTTCGGACGTTTCCTGGCGCGTAATCCCGGCGCTCTGGTCGCGCTGGCGATTCAACCTGTTTAGCCCGGAAATTTCCGGGCTTACGAAGATAATTCCCCCGCCGACCGCTCCGGAGCCCGCCGTCCGGAGCGGTTTTTTATAGACGAGTGCGCCCGAGGCGCAGGCTGTTCAGGACGACCGTGAGGGAGCTGGCGGCCATGGCGACCGCGGCCAGGACGGGATGGAAGTCGCGCAGGAATCCGGGCAGACCCGCAACCGTGGACAGGGCGCCGGCAGCCGCCGGTACCAACAACAAGTTGTAGCAGAAAGCCCAGAAAAGATTCTGGCGGATGGTGGCCAGGGTCGCGTGACTCAGGCGGATGGCGCGCAGGACGTCGCGCAGGTCGCCGCGCACCAGCGTGACGTCGGCGGCCTCGATGGCGATGTCGCTGCCCTGGCCCATGGCGAAGCCCACGTCGGCGGCGGCCAGGGCCGGCGCATCGTTGACGCCGTCGCCCACCATGCCCACCACGGCGCAGTCGGCGTGGAACTGGGTGACGATGGTCGCTTTCTCGTCCGGTCGGACCGAAGCCACCGCCTGGTGGATGCCCACCTCTCCGGCGACGGTGTCGGCGGCCGCCTGCGTATCGCCGGTCAGCATGATCACGTCGATGCCGCGGGCTTCGAGCAGGGTGATCGCGGTCGCAACGCCTTCGCGTACGGTGTCGCTGATCGCCACCAGGCCGGCGGGGACGTCGTCCACCGTCACGGCCATGACGGTCTTGCCGGTCGCGGTCAGCGTACGGCGATGGGTTTCGAGATCCTCGGGCAGGTCGCTGTTGCCGACGATCCAGTCCTTCGTGCCCACACGGACGTGATGCCCGTCGACATCCGCCTCGATTCCCTGGCCCGGCACGGCGCGGAAGGCGGTGGCGCGCGTCGGATCGGCATCGCCGGCGAGGGCCTTGGCCACGGGGTGTTCGGAGGGGGCTTCGGCGGCCGAGACGAGATCGCGCATCTGGGTGGCGTCGACCGTCGCACCGGCGGCGACGATCCAGTCCGTGGCCACCGGCCGGCCCTCGGTGATCGTGCCGGTCTTGTCCACCAGTAGGAGGTTGACGCCCCGCGTGCGTTCGAGGACCTCGGGGTTGCGGTAGAGGATGCCGTGGCGGGCGCCGAGGCCGGTGCCGACCACGATCGCGGTGGGCGTCGCCAGACCCAGGGCGCAGGGGCAGGCCACAACCAGCACCGCGACCAGTCGCATGAGGGCGGGCACCAACGCGCCGCCGATCAGCCACCAGGCCGCGAAGGTCGCGAGGGCGATAACGATAATGACAGGGACGAAGATAGCGGCCACCTTGTCGGCCAATCTCTGGACGGGCGCCTTGCCTTCCTGGGCCTGCTCGACCAGTCGCGTGATGCGGGACAGGGCCGAATCGGCGCCGACGGCGGTGGCGCGCACGATCAGCGAGCCGTCCCGGTTGACGGCGCCGCCCAGGACCGTGTCGCCCGGTCCCGAGTCGACGGGCAGGGGCTCGCCGGTGAACGCGCTCATGTCCACGGCGGCGTGACCGTCTTCGATCTCGCCGTCCACGGGAATCCGGTCGCCGGGACGCACGCGCACGCGGTCGCCGGGCGCCACGGCCGCGACGGGCACCTCGGCCTCGCCGTCTTCGCGAATCAGGCGGGCCGTCTCGGGCGCCAGGTCCAGCAGACCGCGGACGGCGCCGGTGGTCAGGCGTCGGGCGCGGGCCTCGAGCAACTTGCCCAGACGGATCAGGGTGATGATCATCGCCGCGGTGGGGAAGTGGAGGGGGCCGTCGACGGCGGGCATCAGCAGGACGACGCAGGAATAGACGTAGGCCACCGAACTGCCCAGGGCCACCAGCACGTCCATGTTGGCGCCGCCGGCGCGCAGGCTCTTGTAGCTGCCCGTGTAGAAGCTCCGGCCGACGAAAAATTGCACCGGCGTGGCCAGCAGCCACATCACCCAGCCGAAAGCCGGCGACGCGGGCCAGTCGCCCAGCCAGCCCATCCCGCGTCCCAACGCCATGAGCGCCAGGGGAACGGTGCAGGCGAGGCCGATCAGCAGGTCCCGTTTATGTCGGGCGATTTCCCGGTCCTGGGCCTCTTCCTGGGCCAGAACGGTTGAGCGGGTGGGGTCGGGCGGGATGAGCGTGAAGCCGATGCCGGCGACCGCGGCGACCAGGCCGTCGAGGTCTACGCGGTCCGGGTCGTAGGTGATGGTCGCCCGTTCCAGAGCCAGGTTGACGGTCGCTTCCAGCACGCCGTCGGTGCGCTCGCCGAGCACGCGCTCGACATTGGCGCTACAGCCGGCACAGTGCAGGCCGAGGATGGGCAGGGTGATCCGGGTCGGGTTTTCAGTCATCGCGCGCTCCTATCGCTGGCGACAGGATAGCGCAGGGAACCGATACCGACCAGCGGTGTCAACCTACCGCAGGTAACCAATAACAGATGATCTCGACCGTATCGGTCCAATCCGGATTCTTGACGATTCGGGAAGCACGCGGGACACTGTCCCAACCGGACTGATCGCCATCAACCCTGGCCATAAAAGGACCACCCATGACCGCCATTCCCACCTGTTTCAAGGCCTACGACATACGCGGCCGCGTGCCCGAGGATCTGGACGCCGACCTGGCGTACAACATCGGACGGGCCTTCGTCGCGCAGACCGGCGCCGGGACCGTTTGCATCGGGCGCGATATACGCACCAGCAGCGAAGAACTGTCGGCGGCTTTGGCCAAGGGACTCAACGCCGGCGGCGCCGATGTCATCGATATCGGCCTCTGCGGCACCGAGCAGATCTACTACACGACCTTCGCGAAGGAACTGGACGGCGGCATCATGGTCACCGCCAGCCACAACCCGCTCGGCTATAACGGCATGAAACTGGTGCGCGAGCAGTCGAAACCCATCAGCGGGGATACGGGGCTGCACGAGATCGGGCGCATGGCCGTCGCGGGGGATTTCCCCGCCGTCGAACGTACGGGCGAGACACGTGTCGAGACCAACGCCGGCGCCTACATCGACTACCTGCTCGGCTACGTGGATACCGGCGTGCTGAAACCCCTGAAGGTCGTGGTCAATGCAGGTAACGGCTGCGCGGGGCCGATCATCGACAAGATCCAGCCGCGGCTGCCTTTCCAGATGGTCAAGGTGCACCACGAGCCCGACGGGACCTTCCCCAACGGGATTCCCAATCCGTTGTTGCCGGAGAACCGGGCGGCCACCGCCGAAGCCGTCAAGGCCAGCGGCGCCGACGTGGGGCTGGCCTGGGACGGCGACTTCGACCGCTGTTTTTTCTTCGACGAGACCGGCGCCTTCATCGAGGGCTACTACCTGGTGGGCCTGCTGGCGCGCGCGGCCCTGCGACGCGAGGCGGGCGCGGGCATCGTTCACGATCCGCGACTGACCTGGAACACCATCGAAGTGGTCGAGGCGGCGGGCGGCCGGCCCATCATGAACAAGACCGGGCACGCCTTCATCAAGGAGCGTATGCGCGCCGAGGACGCGGTCTACGGCGGCGAGATGTCGGCCCATCACTACTTTCGCGACTTCGCCTACTGCGACAGCGGCATGATTCCCTGGCTGCTCGTGCTGCAGGAGATGTGCGTGAGCGGCGCGTCCCTGTCCCAACTCGTGGGCGACATGCAGGCGGCCTATCCGGCCAGCGGCGAGATCAACCGCGAGATCGCCGACCCCAAGGCGGTGATCGCCGCGGCGGAAGAGCGTTACGCGTCGGGCGCGGTGGCCGTGCATCATGTGGACGGCCTGTCGATCGACTACGCCGACTGGCGCTTCAACCTGCGTATGTCCAACACCGAGCCGGTGGTGCGGTTGAATGTGGAGTCGCGGGGTGACGCGTCGCTGATGAAGGCCAAGACGGACGAACTGCTGGCATTTATGAGCGCTGCGGTGTAGGCTCGCTATTGGATTCGAGACCTGCAGTTAGGGTCTATATCCCTGATTTTAAGGCCCTTTTTCATGTCATATGAAACCGGGAGGGATCGTTGTATGAAGTTGATACTCTTAACTCGTGGTGGTTGGTTTCGTCTTCATGGGTGGTTGTGCCCGGCAACTTGGTCCCCCCATGATCTGCACGACGGATGATCTGAACGGAGGCATCCAGTATTACTTCGATGGGACACCGATCCTGGATTTCGAAACCGAAACCGCAGGAGTATCGGTCAGCCTCATCCCGACGACACTGTCGTTGACCAAGGTCTTGCGAGTCGATTTGACGATCCTGAATGTCACCGAGACAGCCTTCGACTTCGATCCTGGTGATCATATCTGGCTTCAGATCATGACGAGCGACAAGGAGTTCCCTGTATGGACGCCATTGCCTCCCTACAAAATTCGAAATTCGCTGGCTCAGGTTAGGGCTGAGCATTCGTTCGCCATGCGACTGCTAGGGGCGCTACGAAGTGCATCTTATGCTGCGGACGGAGACAATTTGACTGCGAATGTCGTGGCTACCCAGGCCCGAAACGATGCGGACAACTATGAGCACATGTCCGAGCAGTACGCAGACTTGCTCGTGAACTCGATGTTGCGCCGTAATACGGTTTTTCCAGGTGAACTGGTGACGGGCTACATGTATTTTGTCTTGTCCTCCACACAATCATGGGATGACATTCGAGACGATAGATTCCGCCTCACCATCGAATTGCCCGATGGGACCCGAGAGATGACCTTCGAAATCATCGATGGAGAATGGAAGAGAGCCAAAGCTGTGGGAGTACAGTAGATAGGCGAAGTTGGGATTCAGGATGCCGTGGTATAGTAGCATCGGGTTGAGCATCGGGCCTGCGATACATGGGTTCTCCTGCGGCATTCCAGCACACAGGAAACGCAGCGGATGGCTCGACCTCTTGTGGAGCTGCGTACTGCTGATCTGCAGCGTCAGTGTTGAAGTCGGTGAGGTCATTGCCGATTCGACCGCAGATGTGTCGATGTGGCGCGAACTCGAGCCCGGCCTAGAACTGGGCGAGTTCGTCTCTCCGGTGAAAGCCAAGTCCGGCGACTCGACGATCCGGATCGTGCGGGTCGCCCCCGAGACCTGGGACCTGGTCCTGCTGAATACTTCGGCACCGGGCGAGGGGGACCTGCACACCACCGCCGAGTGGTGCGAGCTGCACGACTGCGTGGCGGCCGTCAACGCCAGCATGTACCAGACCGACCGCCGGCGCAGCGTCTCGCTCATGCGCACCCGCGATCACGTCAACAATTCCTATGTCTCCAAGGACAACACGGTGCTGGCCTTCGACCGGCTGGACGACGGCGTGCCGCCGGTGCAGATCATCGATCGCACCTGCCAGGATTTCGATGCGGTCTCGAAGCGCTACGGTACCCTGGTCCAGAGCATCCGCATGGTGTCCTGCCGGGGGAACAACGTCTGGGAGCAGCAGAAGCGGCGGTACAGTACCGCGGCGGTCGCCATGGACAAGTCCGGGCGCTTCCTGATGATTCACAGCCGCTCGCCCTATACGACCCACGATTTCATCGAGATCCTGCTCGGCCTTCCTCTGGACCTGCGCAACGTGATGTACGTGGAGGGGGGACCCGAATCGCAGTTGTACGTGAACGCCGGCGGCGAACGCCACGAGTTCGTGGGCAGCTTCGAGAGCGGGTTCCTGGAGAGTGAACTCAACCGGCGGGCGTGGCCGATTCCCAACGTGGTGGCAATCAGGGCTCGCTAGGCGCTAATCCTGCTCGTATTTCCGGCGCAGTTCGTCGCTGTGATGCAGGATGTCCTGCGCCGACTGGAAATGATCCATTCCCTTGATCAGCTCTTCCTGATACTTCAGGCGCAGGCTTGCGCGACGCTTCTCGTAGGCGGCCTGGATCGTCGCGACCAGCTCGCCGAAGTCGCAGGGTTTGAGCAGGTACTTGAAGGCCTCCAGCTTGCCGGCTTCCAGGGCGGAGTCCAGCGTGCCGTGACCGGTGAACATGATGGTCTCGATCATGGGGTGCCGGGTCTTGAGCTCGCGCATGACCGTCACGCCGTCCATCTGGGGCATTTTCAGGTCCAGGATCGCCACGTCGAACGAGTAGGTCGCGTCGAGATCGAGGGCTTCCTGGCCGGAGGTCGCGTAGGCGACGTCCATGTTGCGTTTGTTCAGGCGGGCGGCGAGCAGGGTGACCAGATCCTCTTCGTCATCGACCAGCAGGACCCGGATATTGCGTTGAGATGATTCGCTCATCGGTTGTTGTGCTCCAGCGTCAATATGGCATTCAAAAACGGGGCGATGATCGTCTCTGATCATAATATGCGCAGGCAGCATGAATCCCAAGCACAAACCGGCTTTATAGACCCCGGCGGTACTCGGGCGTCAGCAGATTCGGGTCGCGCCTGGCCAGGAACTCGCGGATGGCGCGCAGGCCCGTTTCCCGGTCGGCGGGCAGGTTCAGGCGCAGGGGCAGGTAGTTGCTGGCGTGATTGGTGTGGAAGGTGCAGCGGCTCAGGCGACTGCGATCCACCAGGATCTCCAGTTCCGCCAGCATCCCCCAGGGATCGGGCAGTCCGAATTCGCCGCGGGTTTCGGCCTCGTGCAGGGGGGTGCCGGGAATGACCGTGGTGGTCAGGGCGCCCACATAGGGCGGGTCCATCTCGCTGAGCAGGTCGGCTGTGGCTTCGGCATGTTCGCGGCTGCGTTTGGTGCCGCCGACACCCAGCATGACGATCACGGAGTGGCGGATTCCCGCCTCGCGCAGGCGGTGCGCGGCGGCGGCGGTCTCGTCGCGGGACGAGCCCTTGTCGATGCGGCGCAGGGTCTCCTCGTCGCCGCTTTCGACGCCGTGGTAGACGATGCCCAAACCCAGCGCCTTGAGGGCCTTCAACTCGCTGACGCTCTTGTGCAGGATGGTGCGCGCGTCGCCGTAGATGCCCACGCGTCGCACGCCGGGTACACGGTCGCGCAGGCTTTCCAGGATGCGGGTCAGCTTGTCGGTGGACAGGACCAGGGCGTCGCCGTCGCAAAGGAAGACCCGAGGGATGGGCCGCCCGAAAGCGGCCGCCTCTTCGATGTCGGCGGAGACGGTTTCCCAGGGCTTGACCCGGAAGCGCTGCTCGGGATCGCGATACATGGCGCAGTAGGTGCAACGGTTCCAGCTGCAGCCGACGGTTACCTGCAGCAGCAGGCTTTGCGCCTCGCTGGGTGGTCGGAAGATGTTACCGACATAGTCCATCTAGAAGACCCCGGTCCATTCCCCGTCGCGCATGATCGCACGCTCGCCGTCGGACGACTCAAGAACCAGCGAGACGACGGTTACATCGGGCTGCACCTCGGGGATGTAGACCCGGTCGATGTGGACGACGGCGTCGGGCGAGCTGAAATCCCCAGGCGCGACGCTGCCGCCGAAGTGGTCGCTGCGGCCGAAGGCGACGTGCAGGCCCAGTTTCTCGTCCAGCAGGATGGTGCCGACGGGTTTGAGGCCGAAGTCGCCGAGAACGCCCAGGCCCAGCTCGGACAGGTTGGCGTAGGCCGGCTCGTCGGTGATGTATTTCGCCTCGCGCTCGCTGTGTGGTCCCTCGCTGAGCACGGCGACGGCCTTGTTGCCCTCGATCCTGTAGAGCACGACCTCATCCTCGAATTGTACGGGTAATTCGCCGGCGCTAAGGCTCGGGTCATCGTCCAGGTTGCCCTCATAGGGCACCACGTAGGTTTCGCCCGAGGGCAGGTTGCCGGCGGCGCCGTTGGTGGGGAAGAGGCCGCCCGAAGCGTGGGCCGGATTGTGGCGCAGGTCCAGGCGCAACACGTGGTGGGTACCGCCAACGCGGGTCGTGATCACAGCGGCCGTGGCTCCGTTGACCAGGTCCTTGAGCAGGTCCACGCGGCGGTTCACCTCGGCATAGTCGATACGCAGGGCGGGGATCATCGAGGGCAGGAACCCCGGCATGGTCGCCGCGCGCATGGCGTGGTCGCGGACGGCGACCTTGAGTGGTGCGGTGGCCGACAGTTCGGTGGGTGCCAGGATCAGGCTGTGCGACGCGAAGAGGTCGGCGAAGGGCAGCGTGTCGCGGTCGGCGAGATCGTCGGCATTGTCGAGCGTTTCGGCGGCGATGGGTGCGCAGGTTGCCGGCAGGTCGGCGTTGTTGCCGCCAGCGTTGCGGTACCAAGCCACAGTTACGCGGTCGAGTCCGAGTTCGCTCTTGACCTCGTCCAGCATGGCGCCCCATTCGGCGGCCATGGCGCGGCGCGCAGCCCAGTCAGGGTTGTCGGCCAGACGCTCGTCGGGCAGATCAACGAGGATCGCCAACCCCTTGTCGGTGGTCGTGGGCTCGAAAACGCGGCTGACGAGACGGACGAGATCGGTGGCGGCAAGGGCTTCGCTCATGGTCTATCCTTTGGTTTGTACGGAGTCGTGACGGCGACAGTATAGCAATGTCGTCGTCGTTCCCCAAGATTACAGTGGCTTCGGAGTGGATTCCGGGTCTATTTTCGCGGCAACGGATTACACACCCGTCCCACGGAGGGGCGATCAAGGAGTATGGAATGAGCCGCAACAGCGATACGAACCTCGCCCTCTTTCTCGATTTCGACAACGTGGCCATCGGCGCCCGCGACGCGCGCCAGCGTTTCGATATCGATCTCGTGCTCGAACGCCTGCTCGAGAAGGGTAAGATCATCGTGAAAAAGGCCTATGCCGACTGGAGCTACTACCAGAACTACATGGTGGATCTCCACACGGCGGCCATCGAGATGATCGAGATCCCGTCGCCGCGACAGAGCGGCAAGAACAGCGCCGACATCCGTCTGGTCGTCGACGCGATGGACCTGTGCTACAGCAAGGACCATATCGACGTCTTCGTGATCGTGTCCGGCGATTCCGACTTCTCGCCGCTGGTCTCGAAGCTGCGCGAGAACAACAAGGAAGTGATCGGCGTCGGCATGAAGGGGTCCACCTCGAAACTGCTGATCGCCAACTGCGACGAGTTCATCTTCTACGAGGATCTCACCAAGGGACCGGTCAGCATCGAGAGCGTGAACCTGGACAGCGTTCCCCAGGACAAGAAGAAGCTCTTCAACCTGCTGGTGACGACCATCGAGGGCCTGGTGCGTGAGCACAAGGGCCCGCTCTATTCGTCGCTGGTCAAGGACACCATGAAGCGCAAGAAGCCCGACTTCAACGAGCGCTCGTGGGGTTTTTCGTCCTTCGGCGACCTGCTCGAGGAGGCCATGGCCCACGGCCTGGTGACGGCCGAGCGTGACGAGAAGGCCGGTGGCACTTACGTGGTGACCGCCGTGGGTGGAACGCCGGGTCCGCTGTCGACAGCCGGCACTTCGAAACGGTCCTCGCGGCGGCGCGGGCGGCGGCGGGGCGGACGGGGACGCGGCGGTGCGACGGAACGTCCGGATCAGGCGGTGCCTACCGAAGCGGCCGAGACCAAGGTGGAAGAGGCCAAGCCCGTCGCCGAAGAAAAACCGGCGGTCGGGAAGAGGCCGCCGCGGAAGAAGGCGGCCAAGAAGGTCACGACCAAGAAGGCGACGCCGAAGAAAACCGCCAAGAAGGCGACGGCCAAGAAGAAGACAACCAAGAAGGTTGCCGCCAAGAAAACCACGAAGAAGGCCACGACCAAGAAGGCGACGACGAAGAAAACCGCCAAAAAGAAGGCGACGACGAAAAAGACTACCAAGAAGTCCACGGCCAAGAAGTAGTCGGAAGGCGTGCACCATGGGCGAGGCTACTCGCCCCTCTCGCTTTCGGACGCCCTGGGCAAGACGTCTCCCCCGGGGATATGGAAAAACAGGGGCCACGCGGTCAACTCGACCGCGTGGCCCCTGCATGTATGTGTCCGGTTTTACTGTTCGATATCGGAGATGGCCACCTCGGGCTCCGCGTTGATCTCGGCCACGGTCTGGATTGCCGCTTCGGGCGTCACCGTGAAGGTGGCGGCCATGGCGATCAGGTCCACCGGCGTGGCGTCGGTCTGCGCGTCGGCCACTTCTTCGACCCGCGCCAGGCTCACATCGGCCTTGGCGTAGTTGGCGTCGGCGGCCAGCGCGGCCGTGTAGGCCGCGACGGCTTGGCCGGAGTGGCCGGTCCGCTCGAGCGCCATGCCCAGGTTGTTCTGGAAGATGGCGTTGTCGGCGGCCAGGGTCACCGCGCGGGCCAGGGGCGCCAAGGCTTCGTCGCAACGATCGGTCTCGATCAGCAGCAGGCCGAGGTTGTTCAGGGACCAGGCGTCGTCGAGGTCGACGGCGAGGGCTTCGTGGTAGGCGTCGATAGCCTCGTCGCGACGGTCCAGGTTGTGCAGGACACGACCGGTCAGGCGCATGATCCCGGCGTCTCCGGGCATCAGGCCGGCGGCGGCCGCGACCACGGGCAGGGCGTCATCGGCGCGGCCCTGGGTCAGCAGCACACGGGCGAGGTTCACGAGGCTCTTGGTGTGGTCCGGCGCGATGTCCAGGGCGACGCGCAGGGAGATCTCGGCTTCCTCGGCGGCGCCGGCCTTCCACTGGGACAGGCCGTACATGTAGAAGCCCCAGGCGTTCTCGGGCCGTCGCTCGGTGTAGACGGCGAAGATGTCGACAGCTTCATCGTAGGCCTTGTCGCGATAGGCGGCCTCGCCGTCGCGGTAGATTTCGGAGGCGGGGGCGTTGTCGGCGTAGAGGGGTGCGGGTTCGGTGACCGTCACTTCGACGACGCCGGGCTGCTCGGGTTCGACGGGCTCGGCCGCCACGACGACCGACTCTTCCATCAGCGCGGTTTCCTCGACGACGATCGCTTCGGCGACCTCGGTATTCTCATTGCGCGAAGAGATGTTGACGCCCACGGCGATGACCACGCCGAGGATCAGGACGAACAGGATGCCGGCCTCGGCCAGCTTCAGTTTGCGGGGATCGTGTTTGGTTTCGGTGCGGGTGCTCATGGCGTTTCCTTTCGCTGGTGTATCAGGACGGTTTCGGGTTCTGACCGCCTTAGCGCAAGGGAGTGGCCACACCCTGGGTAGAAGGTGTCGTTATGGTAACTGGTTGTTATAATAGAACTAACCAACTTGTTGGCCCAGGGGCGGTTTGCGGGGGAAACCATGGTTGTGTCCACATGGACACAATGAAGAGTGTCGCCGCAAACATGAAAACAGGGCCGGGAATCGCTTCCCGGCTCCGTCGCTCTCTCAACTCGATTATTGATCAACGATATAGAGTCTTGATCTCCCCCCGGGACGCGTTCTCGTTCGGAACGACATCGTATTCGAGTCCGCAGATTTCGAGGCAGTAGTTGAATTCCGCCACGCCGGAGATCCAATCGGCGGGCGCCTCGGAGACCCAGTAGGTCGCTCCCTCAGCGTGGTCTTTTGAGGCCGTGTCGTTTCATCACCTTGCTCAAGCTCGCGTGATCCGCCAGCCCCAGCTCCTTGGCAGTATTGGTAAGATGCCACCCGTTCCGTTCCAGAGCCGCCACGACGATCTGTCGCTCGGCCGCGGCGCGCAATTCCTGGAGCGTACCGCCGCTCAGGGCGACGCCGCCGCCGGTTGAGGGGGGAGCGGTCACCGGCGGCACATGTGCGACTTCGATTTCGTTCCCGTCGGCCGCCATGACCATCTGCTCCACGACGTTGCGCAGCTCGCGCACGTTGTTGCGGCGCCACTCTCGCGTCTGCAGCGATTTCAGGGCTGCGGGTGCGACGCTCTTGTGACGGATCCGGAACCGCTCGCAGGTGAGCCGCAGGAAGTGGTCGACCAGCACCGGCACGTCGCTCAGCCGCTCGCACAGGGGCGGGACAGCGATCGTGTGCACGTTCAACCGGTAGAGCAGGTCCTCGCGGAAACGTCCGGCGGCGACCTCCTCGTCCAGGTCGCGGTTGGTGGCGGCGAGGACGCGTGTCTCGATCCTGATCGCCCGGGTCGCACCGACGCGCGTCACTTCGCTCTCTTCCAGCACCCGCAGCAGTTTGGCCTGGGCCTGGGCGGGCAGTTCGCCGATCTCGTCCAGGAACAGGGTGCCCCCGTGGGCCGATTCGAAGGCGCCCCGTCGCAATCGGTCCGCCCCGGTGAACGCCCCGCGTTCGTGCCCGAAGAGCTCGCTCTCGACCAGGGTATCCGGCAGCGCCGCGCAGTTGACCGGCACGAAGGGCCCCTTGGGGGCCGCGCCGAGACGATGCAGTTCCCGCGCCACCAGCTCCTTGCCCGTGCCGCTCTCGCCGGTCACCAGGATCGGGCTGGGAATCGGGGCCAGCTTGGCGATGCGCGTCTTCAGGTCAACCATGGCCGGGCTGCGGCCCACCAGTCCCGAATCGTCGGCCAGCCGTCGCTTGAGGGTTTCGATCTCGCGGGCCATCAATCCGTGGGCCAGGGCGTTTTCCACCTCGTGGGCGACCCGCTCGGTCGGCTCGTCCTTGTCGACGAAGCCATAGGCGCCGAGTTTCACCGCCTGCACGCAGCGCTGGTAGCTGCCGGTGCCCGTGTAGACGATGACGGGCGTGTTGATGTCCTTTTCCTGCATCCCGCGCAGGACCGCAAAGCCGTCCGTGCGGGGCATCTCCAGATCCAGCACCACGCAGTCGACGGGTTCGGCGGCCAGCAGGTCGAGGGCCTCGGTGCCGTCGGCGGCGGTGAGGATCTCGTGCCCGCCGTGGCGGTGCAGGTCGTAGGCGTACTGCTCGCGCATGGCGGCGTTGTCGTCGACGATCAGGACGCGACTCATGATGAAGCCTCCGGTCCGGCCACGGGGAAGATGAGCGTGAAAGTGCTGCCGCGGCCGGGCGCGCTGTCCACTTCGATACGACCGCCGGCGTCGGACACCAGTCGGCGTACGATGGTCAGGCCCAGCCCGCTGCCTGCGGCCCTCGTCGTGACGAAGGGCTCGAAAACGCGGTCGATCTGTCCGGCGTTCAGGCCGCAGCCGTCGTCGGCCACGTCCAGGACGATTGCCTCGCCGTCGCGACGGACGCCGACCCGCACGCTGCCGTCACCGTCGAGACTTTCGAGAGCGTTGCGGACCAGGTTGCCGATCACGCGTCGCATGGCTGTGGGATTGATGGTCACCGGCGGCAATGTGCCGTCGGCCGGTGCGTCTACATCGACGGGGAAGGCGGCGCAGGTTTCACGCGTCAATCGCGCCAGGTCGACGGCCTCCGGCGGCAGTTCCACGGCCAGGCGCTTGTAGCTGCCGGCCAGATCCTCGAGATGTTTCAACCCGGCGTCGAGGGTCGATTCGCGTTCGAGATAGACATCGGCCAGCTTCTCCGGTTCTTCGCGCGCCACCCGTCCCAGGTGCCAGACCACGTTGCGGATGGGCAGGAAGCCGTTGCGGATGTCGTGGTTCACCTGACGCGCCAGGTCACCCAGGGTGGCGCGGCGTTCGGCGGCGCGCAGTCGGTCCACGCCGCTGCGCAGACGAGTCACCAGCTCGGTCATGAAGCGGGACAGGATACCGACCTCGTCGGGTCGGCCAATCGGAAAGGTCGCGTCGAGTCGATCGAGATCGAGCCCCGATGTGGTCTCGGCGAGCCTGGCCAAGGGGCGGGTTACCCGCGAGGCGGCGATCATCGAGGCCAGGACCACGCCCAGAAAGGTCAGGGCCAGGGCGCCGAGCAACCAGTAGTCCAGGTTGCGCAGCGACGCGAACCAGTCGTCGTGGGGATGGGTCAGGACGAGTCTCGCTGACACCAGGGGCTCGGGGGGGCGATGGGTCGCGCCACGCCGCTCGAGCGTGGCGGGGAACGGGACACCGCGTGCCAGGTACCGGTCGATCGGAACGACGGATTCGGGGGTGGGCAGGTCATCCACGCCGGCCCGCGTGAGCCAGACGTCCAGGCCGGGATCGGATACGATGGCGCCGCCGGAGAAGACGAGCGAGGCGCGCACCTCGTCGCCGCCCGACAGGCCGGCCACGAAGACCAGATCCACACCGCGTCCGGCCAGCAGGTGGAATTCGCCGCTCTGGGTCCACAGGGAGTCCACGCGGGCCAGGGCCAGGCCGGCACCTGGTAGTCGGGTGTCGCGCATCAGGCCCGGCGCGCCGCCGCCGGCGATCAGGGCGCGCAGCAGGGGCGTGACGTTCCGGTCGGAGAGGTCCAGGGTGGGCGAAGCAGCCAGCACCCGGCCCCGGTCGTCCGTCACGACCAGCAGATCGAGTCCCGACAGGTCGCGCCCGTGCTCCACGAACTCGTCCAGATAGGTCGATCGCTCGTCCATCCCGGCGACCGACAGGACGAAGGCCTGATCGAGCGCCGCGGCATCGCGCAGGGCGGTCAAGCGCGCCGCCAGTTCGTCCTGGTGGGTCAGCAGACGTTCGTCGATGGCCGACAGCAGCGATTCCACACGGTGGTCGTATTGCTCGGCCAGCCGTTGGCTCATGACATGACGCAGACCGAGTCCCAGCGCCAGCAGGGGCAGCAGGGTCAGCAGCGTGTGGGTAACGATCATGCGTGTTCTGAGGCTCATGGGTTCCTTCTACGCGTGGCGCGGGGATTTGTACCGGTAAATCTGTCAATCAGAATACTCGCGGGGTAGGGGTGGGTCAAAGCCTGGGTTGCGCACGTTAGCTTACACGCATTAGATGTAGGTCATTAATGATTACGATAATGAATATTAATATCGGTCGCGTCCGCATGATGAAACAGGAGAGGGATTATGAGCAGAGCCAGGATCGCGGCTACAAAACCCGTCGTCCTGGAACTCGAACCAGGGACTTACCACTACTGCATGTGCGGCGTGTCATAAAACCAGCCGTTCTGTGAAGATTCACACGCCGGAACCGGTTTTGAACCGAAAATACTCAAGATCACCGAACGCGTTCGAGCGTCCTACTGCGCCTGCAAGCGCAGTCGTGAAGAGCCATTCTGCGACGGGTTTCATGAGTTGTTCGCTACGGTCAAGCCATAGCGACGACCGGATCGATATGAAAAGGGCGGGCCATGCAGCCCGCCCTTTTCTTTGGCTCGAATCGAGGTCAGCGCACCATCAATACACGGCTGACGGCTGTCTGCTCGCCGGCGCTGGCCCGCACCAGGTACACGCCCGAGGCGACGCCGCGACCGGTTGTATCGCGGCCGTCCCAGCTCAGCACATGGTTGCCGGCGGTCCGCTCGCCGCTGACGAGCGTGCGCACGGCCTGGCCGCGTGTGTTGTAGACGGTGACCGTCAGGTCGCCCGAGTGGGGCAGGTTCAACGCGAGATTAACAGTTCGGCTGCCGGTGCCGTCGAGGCGCCGCAGGTCGAGGCCCAGGGCCAGGTCGTTGACGCCGGTGATCTCGGTGACGGTGAAGCTGTGCATGTCACCCATCAGACCCCACGCCTCGGTGTCGGCCGCGAAGGCACGCCACCAGTAGGTCTCGCCCACGGTCAGTCCCGTCGGCGTGGCCTGGGCCTGGGCGCCGATCGCCGCCACGTCCTGCGTGGCAAAGACCACGGCGGTGAGTGCGGGCGAGTCGTAGACCCGGAACCCGTAGGTGACCGGATCGCTCTCGGGATCGGTGACCGTGCCGCAGATCAGGTTGAAGGTGCTCGACTCGGTATCGCTCTCGTCCAGGGGCCAGAGTTGCGCCGGGGCGGGCGGCAACTGGTTTGTGGAGCCGACGCCCTCGATCATCACGTCGTCGACGTACCAGCCGTCATAGACGATCGAATAGTCCGTATCGAGGGTGAAGCGCACGCGCACCGAATCGCCGGCGTGGTCCGCCAGATCGATCTCGACTTCGGTCCAGGACGACTGGGTGCCCGAGTAGGTGGCGACCGTGTTCCAGGCGCTACCATCGACGGAGACCTGCACGTAGCCATAGTCCCAGCCCAACTCGATGTCGTAGCGGTGCCAGAAGGTCAGGGTGCCGCCCGCGGGCAACGCCACGCCAGTGGCCATGGTGGCCGAGATCAGGGTCTCGTTGCTGTAATAACCGGTCGGTGAGTCGGTCAGGGATGTCGAGGTCGAGTGGCTATGGCTGGTCGTCAGACCCCACTGTCCGGTCGTGGTCCACTGGGTGAAGGCGCCCTCGAAATCATCCTCGAAGATGATCTGCGCCGAACCGGCCGGGTAGACCAGATTGTGATCCATCGCGCCGCCGTCCCAGTTGACCTGGGCCAGTACCGGCAGGGCGCGGCCGTCGGGACAGGCCGGGTCCAGGGTAGCGGAGAAGGATGTGCCGGACAGATCGAGCGAGGCCATGGCCGCCAGGGTGCCGACGGTCAGCGTCGTCTCGTTCAGTTGCAGGTAGGGGTCGGCTGTCGACAGGGTGACCGTGATATTCGTCGCGCCTTCGGTGACGCCCAGGTTTTCGAGTGTGAAGGAGAGTCCGGCCGTCTCGCCCGGATCCAGGCGACCGTTGCCGTCGCCGCCGACGACGGCGGCCGCGTCGGCCTGGACATAGGCGCCGGCGCTCATCATCTGATAGAGCGAGGGCCAGAGGTTCTCGTTGAAGAGGGCCTCGCGCCGGCTCTCGTCGGGCCAGAACCCGTCGCTGGAACCGCCGATCTCGTTGGAGAAGGCGAGGCACATGGGGTGCTCGTCCTGCGCGCCGTAGACCCAGTCGAAGGAACCGCCGTTGACCGAATACAGAATGTCCGGGGCCTGTCCAGGCTCGTAGCCGTTGTACTGGGTCATGATGCCGGCCATGTGCACGAAGGTGTCGCTGTCGGGCGAGTCGTTCGCGGTGTAACCCCATGGATAGAGCGTCAGGTTGCTGTAGGAGTGGAAGCTCTGCGCGGTCACGAACGCGTGGTCGTTGACCAGGGTCATGATCGCCTGTACCTCGGGCTCGCTGCCCGGCGACGGGCCGCGATAGACTTCGCTGGTCGGATCGGTGCTGCTGCCCGGGCCCACCCACTCGAAGGGGTAGTTGCGGTTGGGATCGACGCCGTAGCTGCCGCCGTTGTTGCGGCGGTTCTTGCGCCACATGCCGCCGCCGTCGGGATTGGTGGTCTCGTTGTAGACAACGCCGTCGGGGTTGACGATAGGCACCAGGTAGAGCTCGCGGTTGTCGAGCAGCCAGGTGATTTCCGGATCGATGCCGTATCCGGAGCCCAGATGGTCGATGAGCATGAGCACCATTTCCGAGGCCATGATCTCGCGGGCGTGATGCATGCCGTCGAAGAGGATCTCGGGTTCGCCGGTCTCGTCGACTTCGGGATTGTCGGAGACGCGGACGCACCAGATGTCGCGGCCTTCGTGGGAGGTGCCGAGACTCCACTTGGCGCTGACCACGTCGGGATAGTCGATGTGCATCTGGTCGAGCCAGTCACCGGCCTCGCTGTAGGTATGGAAGAGACCGAAGTTGGGGCCGCGGCTACGCTGGGCGTAGAGGGCGGCCATATCGTCCTGGATCGTGTCGTAACCCAGGTTTTCGCTCCGTAGCCAGTTCAGATCCCGATCGCGGGCGACGATTTCCACATGACTGCCGGGCTTGAAACGGATGATGTCCAGGTCGGGGTTGGCGCGTATCGCCGCCTCGACGTCCGGCGTGTCCAGCTTGACGCGGATCAGGGAATATTTGTCTGCGTCGGCGGCCTGGGCCGTCGTGACGGTGACGGAGATGGCCGTCAGCGCGACCGTGAGTAACACGAGCGCGTTGCGGACGTGGGGAAAGCGTCTCATTCCTGCCTCCGGGCGTGAGGATCGATAGCGTTTCTGGGTTGTCACAGGCGGGGACACTAGTATACCACAACAGAACGCCGGAGGCCAGACACACGAACGCGCCCGCCCCTGCATGGAGCGGACGCGTCGTTTCGAAACGCCGAACCTACTTCTTCTTCTTGGCCTTGGCCTTCCGCGCGGCCGCACGGGTCAGCTTCTTGACCTCGTTGCAGGTGTTCCGCACGGCGCCGACCGAATGCTTGAAGAGCTTCTTCTCGGCGGGGGTCATCTTGACCTTGATGATCTTCTCGATGCCGTCCTTGCCCACCACGCAGGGCACGCCCACGTACAGGCCCTTCACACCGTATTCACCCTCGAGCAGGGCGCAGACGGGGATGATCTTCTTCTTGTCGAAGAGGATGCATTCGAGCATCTCGAGCGCCGACCAGGCCGGGCTGACGAACGCGGAGCCGCTGCCCAGCAGACCGACAACCTCGCCACCCGCCTTGCGCGTGCGCGCCTCGATCTTGTTCAGGGCGCCCGCCTTCACGAACTGCTCCACCGGCATGCCGGCCACGCGGCAGCAGCTGCGGATGGGAACCATCGTGTCACCGTGGCCGCCGAGCACCATAGCCTCGACGTTCTCGACCGAGACGCCGGCTTCCTTGGCCACGAAGTAGCGGTAACGCGCCGAGTCGAGCACGCCGGCCATGCCGAAGAGCTTGTTCTTGGGCGTGTCCAACTGCTGGCTCAGACGGAAGACGATGGCGTCGAGCGGATTCGCGATGGAGATGATCGTGGCCTTGGGGCAGTAGCGCTTGATGCCCTTGGCGACCGCGTCGGTGATCGTCAGGTTGATCGTCAGCAGCTCCTCGCGCGTGGGCATGGAGCCGTCGGGACGCTTGGTCCGGGGCACGCCCGCCGTGTTGATCACGTACTGGGCGCCCTTGAGCGCGCTGAAGTCCTTCGACGCGACATAGTTCACGTCCGTGCGGATTACCGGCGAGCCCTCGATCACGTCGAGGCATTTGCCTTCGGCCAGGGCGGGGGGCTTGATGTCGACCAAGCCGACCTCGCGAGCCAGTCTGCGTTCCACGATCTCCGCCAGCAGCACGCCGCCGATCTGGCCGCCGCCCACGAGTCCGATCTTGTTCACCATCGGGATACTCCTTGCTTGAGGGAATCGAGACTAATTATGCCGGACTTTCCGGCTGATTCCGACTTAAGACTTCAGGGAATGTAGCGAGTTGGGGGATGGGTTTCAATGGGGAAGTTGGGGATTTGAGATCATGGTTCAGAAACCGGAGTTGTCAGTGACCCGTTCGGTGAAGTTGGAACTTTAACGTGTAAAGTTTCCGGCAAGGTGCGGACGGTGACCATGTCGGCTAGGGATTGCTTTGAGTGTTTCCCAAATAGTATTTGAGCCGGTTAATCCCCATCAAGCCTCGGCATAGTACGCAACATGAATTCATCGAAAAGAGGAACAGTAAAAGCCAAGTATCCGTGAGACGGACTGTAGATCATTCCTTTTTTCATCAGGTTCGCTCGTGTTGGTCCCAGACTGTTTATTTTTACACCCAAGATGTCTGCGATGTCACCGGTACGGTGTGGCCCCGATCCCAGATGGGCCATGGTGCGAAGGAATCGCTTTTCCTTTGGAGTGAGTCGATCGAAGCGCACCCGAAAGAAGTTCTCATCAAGACGGTGGAATACCATTTCGGAGGCATTCCGAACAACGTGAAGATCGATCGGGGAGTCATCGGCACGGTTCCAAGCCTGGTAGCCCCATTCCTGCAGAAAGTACGGATAGCCCTGGGTCATTTTGTAGATTTCTTGAAGGGCCGCCGTTTCAAAGCAGACGCCATATTCCATTACCGGATCTTGTAGAGCTGCGTTCGCATCGGGTTCAGCCAGCGCACCGATATCCGGAAAGCTGAAGAGTCGCTCGGCATAGGATTTTGAATCTCCAGCAAGGCCTGGGAGGATAGGGAGACCAGCTCCCAGCAAGACAAGGGGGAGTTGGCGCTGTTGCATTTTGTGCATGGCCATGATGAGTGCGCTGAGTTCTTTTTTCTTCAGGTATTGGATTTCGTCGATTAGGACGGCAACACAGCAGCCGCGGTCCCGGGCTGCATCCGCCACTGCCGTGAAAAGAGTGGGCAAATCGATCTCAAGATCGCCGCTATCTGCCGTGCCGATTTCCGGATCGATATCCAGACCAAATTCAACATCGTCGACCTTGATCTTGACGGCCCCTATGAAACTCTTCAGTACCGCCAGTCCTCTGCGTGCTTTGTCTCCAGCACCCGCCATTCGGTCCAGTTCGAATAATAACCTGCGCAGATGAGGGATCAGGAGTACGCCCAGCGATTTGTTCTCGTGGATTTCAATCAAGATCGTACGGTAATCATCTGCTAGGGCGATACGTTCCATTTCGTTGAGCAATACGGTTTTGCCAACACCTCGCAGACCTGTCAGCAGGATGCTTTTTTCCGATCTCTTGTGTTTAACTCGGCCCAGCAGGATGCGGGTTTGCTCAAGAACCTCTTCTCTACCTGCGAGTTCGGGTGGGGGAGTTCCGGCGCCGGGTGAAAACGGATTCTTGATGGGATCCATCTGTGAGCCTCCATGGCAATTCTAGTGAATTATACCAATGTATAGCCTGAAGCTGCTATAGGCCCATATAAATAGCTAGAATTGTTTTGGCGCATCACGAGAAATAGGCATAACTGTATCCGACGGAACAAGATAGTAGATAGAGACTGTAGCTGTGAATACACCCGGTTGTGCACAGATACTACAACATCACCCGAACAACCCCTTCACCGCAATCCGCGACCAGTCCTCGAAACTCCCCCCGTCCGGCCCGTCACCGGGGCAGGTCATACCATTCAAATGTGCCGCCGGAACCCACCGCGCCTTATGTGGCTCGGCCTGCGCCATCACGGTCTCCATGAGTTTGTCGTCGCTGCCTTCGATCCCATCCAGCGCGATCCGAAATACCACGCCGAAGTGCACGCTGCTCACGTCCTCGCTGTCCGAGTTGATGAAGCCGACCGGCGCCAATGCATCGCCGTTCACCTTCAGTCCGGTCTCCTCGACCAGTTCGCGCAACGCACTCACCCGCAGTAGCCCATGCTCGGCGATCTCGGGATCGTCGCGATCCAGCGGCTCGATGTGTCCGCCGAATCCCACCGACCACAACCCGCCCAGCCGCTGCTCCGTATGTTTGGTCCGCCGCTGATAACACAGCACGCGCGCGTCGGCGCCTTCGCCGCGGGTCAGCACCAGGTAGGGGATGATCTGCTTGTAGTGGGAGCATTGCTCCATGTAGTCGCGCTCGGCGAAGAAGAGGCGCGGTTGCATCGTGTCCAGGTCGATGCTGTCCGAGGGGAGAAAACCCTGGGGGCTGAGCCCCGGGAAGAGATCATGACGGTTGACGACCAGGATGCTGCGCACTTGGGTCTCCTAGCGAAGGTGGTTGGTAGCTTGAATGAATACGTCCCGATTCCGCGTCCGCGAATGCCCGGTCATGTCGTACTTGCCGATCTCCGTGTTGGCTCGCGAAATCCGCTCATCGGTCGGCGGATGGGTACTCAGCCAGCCGGCAACCCCGCCCGGCCCCGACCCGTGCATCGCCATCAATTTCTCGAAGAAGCGCACTGCGCCGGCCGGGTCGTAGCCCGCGGCCACGCTGTACTTCACGGCGAACTGGTCGGCCTGGAACTCGTGTTCGCGGCTGTTGCGCATCATGAAAAGACCGGCGCCGATGCCGGCAATCTGTCCCCAGGCTTCGCTCTGTTCGCCCAATAGCAGCTCGGCTGCGAGGGCGATGCCCATGGCGTTCTGGATGCTGCGCACCGAGTGCCGTCCAACCACGTGGCCCGCCTCGTGGGCCAGGACACAGGCCACCTCGGCCTCGTCGTCGGCCAGGGCCAGCAGGCCGGTGGTGATGTAGATGTAGCCGCCGGGCGCCGCGAAGGCGTTGACGACTTCGCTTTCGAGCACCGTGAAGCTGTACTGCACGTCGGTACGATCGCTGTGGGCGGCCACCCGCGCGCCGATGCCGGCGATATAGGCGGCCAGGGCCGGGTCGTCGACCACGGGGTATTCCTGGCGGATGCCCACGTCGGTCTCCGCGCCCATCTGGATCTCGGTGGCCGTGTCGATGATGATGAAGCTGCGCTCGCCGCCGGGGCCGGTCGTGGCACAGCCGGCGATCAGGACGACCAGCGCCAACAGCATCGTGTTACGCATCGTTTTCATCGGCATACTCCTAGGGAAGGAACGCCCGCACATCGCCCAACTTGTTGGGCAGGTACTCTTCCATCACATAGTTGAGGCCGTGTTTGGCCAGAGCCTGCTGCTCCGCGCGCACGCCCATCTTGATCATCTGCAGCAGCGCCAGTTGCCATTGCTTGTGGTGCAGGATGAAGGGGTCGTTCTTCAGGGCGTCCTTGGCCCGCTTCACGTCGACGTCCTTCAGGGGATGGGTCGGCAGTTCGTAGTCGACGATGTCCTGGGGCGTGATGCCGAGGAATCGCGCCTGCGGCACACAGAAGTACTCGTTGAGATGCGCCGCGTTGCCGCTGCCCACTTTGAGCGTGCGGTAGATGTTGGAGAAGCCGTAGGGATCGCCGTCCACGAACACGTAGACGGGGATCTTTTTCTCGTCGGACAGGCGTCGCACGAAACGACGGCACGCGCGGGTCGGCACGCCGCCGAGGGAGATCAGGATGCAGTCTGTTTTCTTCCAGTAGTTATGTTTCACCAGGCGCTGGAACATACCCGCGGTCTCGATGCAGAGGATGAACTTGGCGTCGGTCTCGAAGCCCAGGGTCTCCACCGAGATCGGAATGGAGTAGGCGCCGCTGCCGAACTTCGTACAGTCGATGCGCAGGGTTTCGCCGGTATCGCGGTCGTGGTCGATGACCACCAGCCGACCCGCCACGTCGCCGCCCTTTTCCTCGGGCACGAAGCCGAGCTGCTCTCGGTTGACCTGGAAGAAGGCTTCCACGTCTTCCATCACGGCGTCCGACTCGGGCTGCTCCTTGAAGCGCGCTTCTTCCCAGTTCTTACTGACGTAATACGCCTCTCGTTTGGTGGCGATGTCGTCGGTGCGCACGAGCTCCTGGGAGAGCGACATCATCTTCAGGGTTTGCGCGAAGGTCTTGACCGTGCTGACCGTCAGCGTGCGCTCCTTCTTGCGGCCCTTCAGCTCGAAGTAGCCCACCTTGGGCTGGTACTTCACGTTCTGCAGCGAGCGCACGGGAAAGCGCAACGAGGGCTTGTTGCCTTTGAGGATACTGGTGCGCACGATGCCGGCCTCGGACGCGATACGCTTGAGCAGGGTCTTGCCCGACGCGGGCGCCTTGTTGGCCGGCTTCTTGCCGATCTTGGCCTTGGTTTCCGCCTTCTTGACGGTCGCGGCCTTGGCCGGCGCCTTCTTCTTGGCCGTGACCTTCTTGGCGGCCGCCTTCCGTCGCGGCGTCTTGGCGGCGCGGAAATCCAGTTCGGCCTGTTGCTTTTTCTTGGGTGTCTCAGGCACGGACGTCTCCCGTCTCCAGGTTGTAGAGGGCACCGAATTTGCTATGCAGGTAATTCATGAACGGCGCGGTTTCCAGCGGCCGGCCCGTGGCTCGGCGGCATAATTCGGCGGCCGAGTAGCGTCGGCCGTGGTCATGAATGGTCTCGCGCAGCCAGTCCAGCAACGGCTGGAATTCGCCGTGCGCGAACCCATCCTCCAGGCCGGGCAGCGCCGCCTGCACCGCCTCGAAGAGCTGGGCCGAGTAGAGGTTGCCCAGGGCGTAGGTGGGGAAGTAGCCGAACAGGCCGAACGACCAGTGGATGTCCTGCAGCACGCCTTCGGCGTCGTCGCGCGGTGTGACGCCCAGGTCGGTGGCCATGCGCTCGTTCCACAGGCCCGGCAGGTCGTCCACGTCCACCTCGCCGCGCAGCATGGCGCGTTCGAGTTCCATGCGCAGGATGATGTGCAGGTTATAGGTGACCTCGTCGGCCTCGATGCGGATCGGCGACGGCCGGACCACGTTGGCGGCCTGGTAGAACGCGTCGGCTTCCAGGTCGTCGAACCGGCCGGGAAAGAGCTGACGCAATTGCGGCATCAACCACTTGCAGAAGGCGAAGCCGCGCCCCACCTGGTTTTCCCACATCCTTGACTGGGATTCGTGGATACCCAGGCTGACGGCCTCGCCCAGGGGGAGTCCCGCTTCCTCGGTCGGTAGTCCCTGCTCATAGAGACCGTGGCCACCCTCGTGAATGGTCGAGTAGAGAGCTTTGGCCAGATCACTCTCGTCGTAATGCGTGGTCAGACGGATGTCGCGCGTCCCCACGCCGGACGTGAACGGGTGCGCCGACTTGTCCAGCCGGCCGGCGCTGAAGGCGAAGCCAATGGCGCCCAGGATGCGCATGGACAAGACACTTTGTGCCGATTCGGGAAAAGTGCCGCGTAACGCCGTGTCGTCGCGAGGGCCGGTCTCCTGGATCGCCGCCACCAGGGGTCGGAGGCTTTCACGCAGATCGGCGAAGACGGCGGCCACCTCGGCCGTGTCCGCGCCAGGTTCAAATTCGTCCAACAAGGCGTCGTAGGGTTCGTTCTCGTAGCCGAGGGCTTCGGCCTGGCGGCGCCGGAGCTGCAGGACCTCACGCAGATGTGGGGCGAAGATCGACCACTGGCTCTCCTCGCGAGCCCGCGCCCAGGCCTGCTGGGACATGGTCGTCGCGTGCGCCAGGTCGGTAACCAGATCGCGGGGCACCTTCACCGAACGATCCCGGTCGCGGATGGTTTCGCGAACATTGGCCGCGCGGGCCTCGTCCAGATCGGCGGCCGCCAGATCGGCCAGCGTATCGCCGAGGGCTTCGTCGACGATCCGGTCGTGCACCAGTCCGCTCAGCACCATGCGTGACTCGGCGCGCGCGGCCAGTCCTTCGCTCGGCATGAACGTCTCCTGGTCCCAGGACAGCAGACCTTGCGCCGCATTCAGGGCGCGGATCTCCCTCATGTGCTCGAGATAGCGTTCGTAGGTGTCGGTCATTTTACTGGTCTCCTCATTGGAACGACGTCCGCCGCTCCGTCCCCGTTACATCTTGCGACTCCGCTCGAGCGTATCGGTCAGAGTCGCGATGATCTCCTCCCGATCCCCCTCGGCGAGGTCCAGCATGTCGCGCAGGGCATCGCCGATGTGCGGGATGTACTTCTGGATGTAGGACTGCTTCTTCAGCGCATCACGTTCCCGTACGCGACGTCGAATATGGCGATGCAGCTGCCGTCCGGCCTCCTGCAGCGCCAGCTTGATCTCCTTGACGATCTCCGGATAGTGGGCCACCGCTTCCTTGCTCTCCGACGTGAAGGGCACCCACACCGACGCCATGTGCACAAGGATCACCAGCGGCCCCGAGGGTATGGCCCCCTTGGCCTGCTGCAGCCCGTAACTGCGCCACTTGTTGCCCAGCACGGCCTTGTGGATGGCGCAACCCGACGCCTGGTACAGCAGGGGCACACGGTTGGCGTAGCGCAGCACCTGCGCCAGATCCTCGGCGGGCAGACGTCCGCCGTAGGCCAGCCCCACCTCGATCTGGAAGGGGTTGCCCCGATACACCGAAGGCGGGCGCGTGACCGCGGTGGTGAACTCGCAATCGAACCCCTGCTGCAGGCCCGCCAGGATCAGCTCCGAGCCGATGGGCGAGAGGCAGTCGGTGGGCGGATTGGGAATGCGGGTCTCGTTGATGGCGTCGAGGAGTTCCTGCACGTCGTCGCGATCCATGTGGCGGGTAGACTTGCGGGCCGGAAAACCGGCCGTCTCCAGGATCTGGGTACAGGTCTTGGGGCCGACGCGGCAGAACTCCTTGCGCAGAAATCCGGTGAGATTGCGCTGCTTGGTGTCCTTGAGCATGCGCAACAGCATGCCCAGCTCCACACCGTAGGGGTGGGGCTTGATCTCGTGGGTCTCCACGGGCAGTTCGGATGCTGCGCGGGGATAGATGATCTCCTCGCCGCGAGGTGTACGGTAGACCAGGCGCACGTGGGGGTTGGCCACCGCGGTCTGCCGCAGGTACGTGTCCACCGAATGATGGCCGCGCTTGTAGGACCCGGTCAATTCGATCTCGACGCGGGTGCCGTGCTCCTGCTCCCAGTCGTATTCCTCGTCCAGCTGAACGACGGGCTCGTTCTTTTTGGTATCCAGCACTAGTTCGAAACGGCGAGCCTGGTCCTGCTTCTGAGGGCAGCTGACGATCACCACGGGCTTGCCCGTGGTCAGTTGGCCGTACATGCCGGCGGCCGAGATGCCGATGCCCTGCTGGCCGCGGCTCTGGCGCAGACTGTGGAATTTCGATCCGTAGAGCAGCTTGCCGAAGATGCGCGGCACCTGCTGGCTCACGATGCCGGGACCGTTGTCCTGTACGATCACCCGGTAGCGTTCTTCCTTGCCGGGAGCCGTCGCGCCTTTGCGCTTCCTGGTGTCGGGCTTCGCGGCGGTCATTTCCAAGGTGTCGTCGCCGTTGCCGTTCTGACGGCCATTGCCGTTGGTGGCCTTGACGGGCACGATCTCCACGAGGATGTCGGGCAGCAGCCCGGCTTCTTCGCAGGCGTCCAGGGAGTTGTCGACGGCTTCCTTGATGGTGGTCAACAGCGCCTTGGCGGGCGAGTCGAAACCCAACAGGTGCCGGTTCTTGGTGAAGAACTCGCTGATGGATATCTCGCGCTGCTGGCCGGCCATGCTCTGGGCGGTGGCCTTCCTGCGGGGCTTACTGGTGCGTGGCTTGCGAATGGCGGGCATCTGGCTCCATCCCTTCCGGCCCTGGGGTTGTGATGTTGAACAACCTACAGTACAGGTCCGTGGGCAGAAGTTCAAGACGCCGGGGCTGGTCCCGGCTTTCGGTGTTTCGATATCAGGATGTCAGCGGAACATGGCTTTCATATCGCCCAACGACTTCCGCTCATTCGCCACGAACTGGCCGGTGCAGGTAAAGGTCAGGACAAAGCTGCCGCTGCTCAGACTCTCGATCTCCCGGAAAGCGTCCACGGCCAGATAATAGGTGTGCGTGACGCCGCTGAGGTTTCGGAAGCTGATCGTTTCGGTCTCCTCGGCGCTGTCCTCGTCGGCAAAGGCTACGCATTCGGCATCGTCGCCGCAATCGTCATAGAGCCAGAGGGCGGCGTCGAAGAGATGCTCCGAGATTGCAGCCGTGACGGAGGCGCTGTCGGTCAAGGTGACGGCGAACCACTGCTCACCGCCCCATTCCAGGAAGGAGGCGCAGTCGTCGCTGAGCAGGCGGTTGGGCAGCTCGTAGAGGTTGCCTGGATAGTCGAGGGGAGACTCGCTACAGCCGACCGGTGTCGCGCTGGCGCAGACATCGTCGCCCGGTCCGGCGCCGTAGCCCATCAACTGTAGATCGAAGGGACCTTCGGCGCCCATGTATCCATCCACCACGAGCACGTAGGGATCGTCACGCGCGGGCAGGGACACCAGGAATTCGCTCGCATGCCAGGCCGCGCAGGAATCGCTGTCGCAGTCGGTGAGCAGGAAGAGGTCCAGGTCGACGTCGGTGTCCAGGCGGACGTGTAGGTTCAGGTCCTGAACCACATCGAGCAGGTAGACGGCTTCGGGGCCGGTTTCCTGCCAGGCGACGCAGTCGTAGCCGTCGACCAGGGAGGGGGCGGCGGTGGTGTCGCCGGAGAGGGTGTCGGTGTAGGTCGGGGTGATTGTCAGGGTGGGGGCGGTGGTGCAATCGGGTACGGCGCCACGCTCGGCGCGGAACGCGGGGCGATCGGGTTCGGGGGCGTCCTTGGGGACGGCGAAGGGGAGGGGGGTGGCCGACACTGTCGTGTAAATGCTAATGGTGACGAGACAAGAGACGATAATCATCGAGATGGATCGGTGGATTGTACGCATCAGCAGTTCGACTCCCAGGTGAGATCTTCCTTCACTGTTGTGGATCGAGGATAGCACAGTCATCTGCTCCGCACAGTTAGTTCATACGACATCAGGTCTTGTTTTTCTTCTTGTCCGTTCGATATCGACCTTTTTAACTTGTCGGTAGAGCGATTCCGACGATTTGCGGTTCATAACGGGTTATGGATCTCGTGTCTTTCCATTACCCGGTTTACAAGAGAAGGACGTGTTCATGGCATCCAAAGTGGTCATGGCCGAGGCGACCGATATCTATCATGATTACCGCGTCCAGAAGGAAGCGGCGACGCTCGTCGAGGCCGGCTATGAGGTTACCGTCTACGGGTTCCGCAGCACGCTGCAGGCGCCTACTGATGTCCATTTCCCTTTTAAACTTCACACCTTGCCGATCTTTTCACGGCAGCACCGTACCCTGCGCACCATGTCCATGGTTGTGAACATCGCGATCATCAATCTGATCATCCTGCTGACCAGAGCCCAATTCTATCATGGTCACAATACAATGTTCCTGTTCGGGATGCATTTGTCCAGTCGTCTGCGCGGCAAATGGTTCATTTACGATGCCCATGAGGTTCAGTGGGAGCACGGTCGGCCGTCACGGGTGCTGGAAGAGACGTACATCCACCATGCGGATGCGATCATCAACGTTTCGCCAGGGCGCATACGGGTCTGCTCGGAAAGATTCGGTATTCCGCAGGAGCATTTCACGCTGGTATCCAATTATCCGATTGTCGATTCCGATGTCCAGTATCCGCCGCCTGAATCGACCGATACCCTGCGCTTGATTTTCAGCGGCGGCTTCGACCTGCTCAGCAATCGGCTGGATCTCCTGTTGCCCGCGATGGTCGAAGTGCCCGGTGTTGATCTCTACCTGATGGCTTTCGGCTACCGAGACGGCGGCCAGGTCATGCGCACCCTCACATCCAAGCATCGTCTCGAAGACCGGGTTCACTGGTTGCCCCTGGTGAGACCGGACGAGGTCATGGCCAACGTGGCGAAGTATGACGTAGCCGTGAACCTGTTGACGAATCCGCAGAATC
The DNA here is from genome assembly GCA_964476155.1 of uncultured Fibrobacteraceae bacterium. GTDB lineage: Bacteria > Krumholzibacteriota > Krumholzibacteriia > LZORAL124-64-63 > LZORAL124-64-63 > JAHIYU01. Next base: position 70,396 of record CAYYYS010000004.1, on the reverse strand, counting down.
ATGTCTCGATCCGCTACTGCAGCACCAACAAGATGTACGAGTACCTGGCCGCCGGCATGGCCGTACTCAGCAGCGATATTGAGGCCTTCGTGGCGGAATTCGGCGAGCCTGGTGCGGCCTTGACCGTGAACGCCGAGAACATAGACGCCATCGCCACCGGCCTTCGAGAATTGACCGAGAACCGCGACAAGTTGGCCGACATGCGGGAGACCGCTCTTCGCCTGTCCCGTGAGCGGTTCAATTGGGCCACCCAGGAAACCAACCTGGTGGACATGTACCGTAGCCTCCAGGCCAGGAAAGACTGACATGCCATTCAAGATCATGCTCATCGCAGCGGCCCGCCCCAACTTCATGAAGATCGCACCCATCTGGAGGGCGTTGGTGAAGCTGGACAGGCTTGAGCCCGTCCTTGTCCACACGGGACAGCACTACGACAAGAATATGTCAGACGTTTTTTTCGCCGACCTGGACCTGCCACGCCCGGACATCCACCTGGGCGTGGGCAGCGGCAGCCACGCCGAGCAGACAGCTGGCGTCATGCTTAAGTTCGATAAGATCTGCACGAAGGAGCAACCGGACCTGGTTCTCGTGGTGGGCGACGTGAACGCGACCATGGCCGCCACCATCACCGCCAAGAAGCTCTGCATACCCGTGGCGCATGTAGAGGCGGGATTACGCAGTCGGGACTGGACCATGCCCGAAGAGGTCAACCGCATCCTGACCGACTCGATCGCCGATCTCCTTTTCACTCCTTCACAGGACGCGGATGAAAACCTGTTTGCCGAGGGCGTTGCGCGGGAACGGGTCGAGCTGGTAGGCAACATCATGATCGACAGCCTGGTCAACGCAATCGAGAAGGCCCGCAACCGCGCGAAATACACCGAATTTGGGTTGGCCCCCCATGATTATGGGCTGGTCACCCTGCATCGGCCGGCCAATGTCGACGATCCCGAATCCCTGCGCCGGCTATGTGACGGACTGGACGGCGTGGGCATGCCGCTGGTGTTCCCGGTTCATCCCCGCACACGCAAGGTGATGGCAGCCGCCGGACTTACCGATCGTTTCTCCGAGGAGGGCTCGCAGGTAATTCTCACCGATCCCATGGGCTACGACGATTTTCTCAATCTGACGATGCATGCCCGTTTCCTGCTAACCGACTCGGGTGGGATTCAGGAAGAGACCACCTACCTCGGGGTACCCTGTCTCACCTTGCGTCCCAACACCGAGCGGCCCATAACGATCGACGTGGGCACCAACGAACTGGCAACCCTGGACACGCTGCCGGGGCAGATGGCGCGGATCATTGCGGGCGAATGGAAGACGGGCCGCGTGCCTGAGCTTTGGGATGGGAATACCGGCGAACGGATAGCCGCCGTGTTGCTGGACTACTTGAGTGATCGGGCTGGTACATCGACGCGGACATGACGCCAACGAAGTCATGGATATGTTGAACAGTTTGTGCGATTGAGGCTTTCATCGAGTTGACACGCGTGCAGACCGATCGTATGGTTTGTTTCTACTGGGGGATGATATTCCTATTCAACCTCTCCGACTCGGGAGCCGAACGCGATTCCTTGTTAAAGTACATCGGTTTACAGTCGATCGTATGGAGATAGCGAGGATGATGTGATGGTCCGGGGACTTCAGCCCCGTCCAGCACCAATGTAGCAGCACGCACCGGAGGCAACACCGCGTGCGGAAAAGGGTCCGAAGGACCCCAGCGAGGAAGTCACGGTTTTGAGCAAGATCATGTCGGCGATGCGCAGAAAGTCGGGATCGAACCTGGACCTCGAGTTCAAGCTCAAGACCCTGGACTGCGGGGACCTGTTTCCCAAGCCTCCCGGCAACCAGATGGTAGAATTCGAGCGTTTGGCCAACACCCTGATTTCCATGTACGACGGCGAGACGGGCGTGGCGGTCACCTTCGCATCGTCCATCAAGGGCGAGGGCAACAGCTACGTGTCATTCAACGTCGCGCGGCACCTGTCGATCATGCTGGATCTGCGGGTGGCCTGGATCGACGCCAATTTCGTGTCGCCACTGGAGAAACCCATAGACGCTCCTGTCGATTTCCGCAGCCTTCTGCTGGATCCGCAGCTTACGGACAAGCTGCAGAGCGCAGGCCAGATGGCCGTGATTCCCAACGGGAGCCGGCCCATGAAGCAGACGGATGTCCTGTTGAGCGCCCGTTATCCGGATCTGCTCAAGCGGCTGACCCAACAGTTCGCCTTCGTCATCATCGACGCGCCGCCCATTACTAAGTCCATCAACGTGGGGCATCTCGCTAAACCCACGATCGGCCTGGTGGTTGTCGTGGAAACGCGCAAGCTCAAGCATGAGATCGTGAAGAACAATATCGATGATGTACGGGCGCAGGGTGTTTCCGTGCTGGGAACCGTTCTCAATCGGAGGCGGTTCGACATTCCCGGCTTTTTGTATCGTCGATTCACGGGTGTGTAGATGGGGCGCCGCCAGGCCATCTTGAGGCTTGTAGCGGCGGGGAACCGGGACCATAATGGGCGACGATCGGGAATACGGCTGACGGACGCGCGTCCCACCGACAACGCAGCAAGGAGGCATGCGGTCTTGACCAGGATTACCAGACATTTCGCGGCTTCTCATGGGCACGGGCGATTGTTCGTGCTGTGGTCGCTCGTTGTCCTGTACGCCCTGGGCCTGCTGGCGTTCGGCGGATGCGCATCGTCGGAAGGCCCCAAGCCGGTGGTCACCGAAGTCCAGTCCTTCACGCCCGAGGAGCAGGCTGCCTGGGAGGCGGCCAAGACCGCCGAATACCGCGTCAGGGTCAGGGACAAGCTGAGCGTCAGGTTCAAGTACCATACGGAGATGAACCTGGATAATGTCCAGATCCTGCCCGATGGCCGTATAACGATGCCCGAGATCGACAGCGTTGTCGTATCCGGCCTCACGGTCTCCCAGATCGACAGCACCCTCACCGAGTTTTTTGGGCGCGAGTATCTCGACCCCGACCTGTCGGTTCTGCTGTCTGAATTCGGCACCATCGGGGTCTATGTGCTGGGTGAAGTCAACAAACCCGGATATTACCAGCTATCCGCCGAGACGACCAGTCTGATCCATGCCATAGCCATCGCCGGCGGCTTCCACGAGGATGCGGCGACGAGCGAAGTTCTGCTCATGAGGGTCACGCCCGCGGGCTTTGTCTATCGGCACATGGATCTCTCGCATTTGGAGCAGCGGGCGTTCATGTCGCCCGAATTGTTGGATATACAGCCCTACGACGTCATCTACGTACCGCGATCGGCGATCGGCGACCTCACCTACTTCAGGAGAACGATACTCAGCACGGTCTTGTCGGTGTCCGATCTGTTCTGGGACATCTACGCCGTGATGAATCTTGAGAAGGTTACGATCATGGGGCAATAGAAAGGGGTCGCTACGGCGATGCAGGATTCCACTATAAGGCATGAAGCGGTGACGGGAAGCGGCGATTTCGAATTGAAATCCATGCTGTCCATGATAATCCGTCGTCGCTGGATCATTCTGGGTATCGCCTTGCCGATTTTCCTGGTCTCGGCCATGGTCACCCTGCGCTCCACCGAGCAATCGACGGCCGGTACCCGGCTCATGCTCGTGGGGCGGCAGCCCGAGACCCCGGAGTTCAGCCGCGCGGCTACCAACTGGGACCTGGAGATGAGTTCGGCGGCCCAGGTCGTCATGAGTCTCCCCGTGGCCAAGTTGGCGGCAGAGGCGATCTTCGACAGCCTGAAGGTCCACGTCCCCGAAGCTCCCGGATTCCCCCAGTTCGAGTCAATTGGAGAAATCAAGGCCTCCGTGGTCAACAACGTGGAATGCCTCCAGGTTGGCGAATCGAACATTCTCAACATCACCTACTCGCACATAAGCCCCGAATATGCCCTTATGGTGGTGAAGAACATCAGCACCGCATACATAGCATTCAGCATAAAGTCTCTGCAGAACATGCCTGCGGTCGAATACTACTCCGATCAGATCGACAATCTGCACGTAGAAATCGACAGTCTGCTCATTCGCCGTGCGGCGATCGTGAACGCTGCCGGCATGCAGTCCATCACCGGCAACCTTACGGCGGCTGTTGGGCAGATCCAGGCCCTGGAAACCGACATGCTCCGCTACCGGTCGGATCGGAAGGCGCTCGAAGTGCGACTGAGCGGCATTGAGAAAGCCCTCCTGGACGATCCCACGTATATTCCGTCCACCGATAATGGGCAGAGTTCGTTCTTTAATACCCTGAAGATTCGCGCGGACAAGCTCGTCACAAAGCTCGCCGACGCACGCAGCCAATACAAAGAAGACTCCAACTATATCGTCGTGAAGGAGCGTCAGCTCGCGGAGATATGGAAGGAATTGGATCGAGAACGGACGAACTTCATGCGCGACATCGAGATCCGGATCGACGAGTTGTCCGGCCGGGAACAGGCGCTCATGAACGCCATACTGGAACAGGAGGCGGAACTGGAGGGCTATCCCGACATCCAGCGGCGCGTCGAGACCTTCGACATGCAGATCCGTTCGCAGCTTGAACTTCTGAAAACCCTGGAATTGAAGCGTGGGGAGGTCAAGTTGTCGGCCGGTGCCGACATGCGCATCAGCAACATCTATCCCCTGGACGAACCCGCCATCCGGGTGTCCATGGTGGGCAGCAAGAAGACCCTCTACCTGATGATGGCCACGATTCTGGCGATGCTGCTCGGTTTGATCGCCGGCTGGTTTGTCGACAACCAGGATCACCGCATCTACGACCGCGCCCAGGCGGTTCAATCCCTCGACGTACCCGTTCTTGGAGCGATCTCCTCCGATCGATCGAACGAGGGTACGTGATCAGTGGAGTGTCCGGGACATGAACGACATTGAGTCAAAAGTCGTCTCGTCTCCACTATACAATCCCGTACTTGTGCTCATGCTCGTCGTCGTGTCGAGTGTGGGCACTTACGTCTTTCTGACCCGCCTTGGCATCGAGTTCTTCCTGTTCGCCATGGTGGCCTTGCTCGTCGCCTTATACTTGTTGAAGGTGTCGGCCAGCAATCTCTCCATACCCTTGGCCGCCTGGATCCTGGCCATGTCCGGCTTAAGATACGTTGTCAACATGGATATGCCTGGTCTGCCCAACATCACGATCGACCGCGTCCTGCTCATATGGATCGTCATATCCTTCCTGTTGCAATTGGTGATGAAGAGGCAGAAATTGACCGGTCCCTACACCGTCGATATCCTGATCTTCGCGCACACGGTGTATATCCTTCTTTTGATTCTGATCACGAAGCCCGGTGCGTTCACGGCCTGGGTGCTTAGCAATCTCGCGCCCATGTTCGGGTATTTCTACGGCAAGTATGTGGTGAACGAAGAGCACCACATCCGCAATCTGTTTTACATGTTCCTGTTCATATCGGTGTTCTTCTACTACACGGCGATCGTAGAGCATCTGGGGCTTTTCAGCATACTCTGGCCCAAGCAGATTCTCGATTCGAGCATCGGTCTCTGGCAGCCCGGACGCTCGCGCGGTCCGCTCATGCATCCGCCGATGTTCGGACAGATCCAGGCCATGATGATGCTGATCTACTTCTACTTTCTGGTGCGCATGCAGGGCGGTTTCAAGAAGATGCTTTTGATCCTTTCCTTCGGGCTGAGCATGCTGGGGCTCCTCTTCGCCTATACGCGCGGTCCCTGGATAGCCGCTGCAGCGGCCCTGCTCGTGCTCGGCTTGCTGAGACCCAATTACCGCAAGATTCTGGGCGTGATGGCCGTTCTCGGTGTCCTGGTCGGTATTCTCGGTATGTATCAACTCGCCAACAGCGATTTTCTCCAGGAAAGACTCGGTGCCGCGAACACCTTCGAGGGGCGGTTGCGTTTTATCGCCAACAGTCTGCAGATCGTGGCGGATCATCCCATGTTCGGCGTCGGGTATTTCAACACCAAGTACTACATGGCCGAGTACAGCCGAGGCGTAAACATACCGTTCTACGGGTATGTAGCGAAAAAATCCGGCTACAAGATCGTGATCCACGACATCTACATCGGGCGCACCGCCGACGAGGGATTCATGAGCATGGGGCCGTTGCTCATCATCGGTTTCCTCGTGATTAGGGCCTTCGTCAAGAAGTGGCGAATGAATCCCCAGGGAGAGTGGTTCAACAGGGACTCGATGGCGGTCATGGGTGCCGTCATGGTTTGTTACCTGGTGGGCGGGATGGTCATCGACTATCGCTATTTCGACTTAATCAACGTGCTGATGTTCCTCATGATGGGGATCATCTACGGGTACGAAGTGAAACCGGCGGCCGATACGAAGGCGGTCACGGAATAATGCCGTCGACCGCCAATCCCCATGTCAATGGATCGTCACGGGATGCTCGTCTCCCTGGAGTCGCCTATGGGGATAAGTAACTTCAAGGCGCTGGCGAGCAAGTACCTCTTCGATCCGGAAATCCTGCGCCTGATGGCCATGGTCGTGCTGCTCAAGCCCCTTGGCCTGATCACGCAGATGCTGGTCGCCAAGTACTTCGGCGCCGGTCCGCGCTACGACGCCTACGCCCTGGCCATCTACATCGTCATGTTCGGCGGCGCGGTGCTCGGCCACGTCTACACGAGCGTGGCGGTTCCGCACGTCATCAAGCTGCGCGACAAGCTCGACCCCCGCGAGTTGGTGGGGTTCCAGAACTCGATGATGGCCATGTTCGTAGTGCCCGCGGTGGTCGGTGCGACCCTGATTTTCGCCTGGCCCACTCCGCTCGTGGATCTGGTCGGACCCGGCCTGGATGAAGAAACCCGCAACTATGCGATTCGCATGATACGGCTGCTGGCGCTGCCGGGGATCCTGATTGTGGTCGTGGCCGTCCTCAAGGCCACCCTCAACCTGAACCGCAAGTATCGGCTGGCGACCGGCATGCCCATGGTCAACGCCGTGATCGTGCTGGTCACGGTTCTTTTGCTCCACGAGAGAATGGGTATCTGGTCCCTGCCCCTGGGCTTCGCCGTCTCCCAGGTCGTCCAGACGGTGATGTTGTGGGGGAGGACGCTGACCTGCGGCCACGTGGTCTTCACGCGCCCGCGCCTGCCCGAGGGGACGGTCCGAAAACTGTGGTCCCTGAGCTGGGCCCTGATGCTGTCCCAGTCGATTCTGCTGTTGTACGGGATCATCGACAAGATGTTTGCCTCGACCCTCGTGTCGGGCAGCATCTCATCGCTGGCCTACGCCCTGACGATCAAGTCCTTTGTGATCCAGTTCTTTACGCTCACGCTGGTCACGGTGATGTTCACCCGGTTGTCGGAGCTGATCGCCGATCAGGACATCGCCGGGTACAGCGACTACATCAGGGACAACTTCGGGCGCGTACTGCGCCTGGTCCTGCCCGCGGCCCTGGTCTTATGTGTGGTAAGCGAGGAGATGGTGCGTGTTCTCTACCTGCGCGGCGCCTTCACGCCCGACGACGCGACGCGCACCACGGGCGTCATCGCCATGTACGTCCTGGGTTTGCCGGCGATCATCCTCAATGCCATCATCGGCAGGGTCTTTCATTCGCTGCAGCGGATGCGGGAGAAGATCTGGCTGGCGGTCCAGTTCCTGGTCACCAGCGTGCTGCTGAATTTCCTCTTTATCGGACCCCTGAAGGTCATGGGCCTGGCGCTGGCATCAACCCTCACCATCTATGTGCACTTCCTGCTGTCGCTGTGGGTTCTGCACCGATACCGGATCGGTCTGGACGTGCGTGGTTGGGCATGGGTCTTTTTCAAGAACCACATTATCGGCGGGGTGGTCTACCTGGTCTATTGGCTCAGCGGACTCGGTCCCTTGCTGTCCGGTTGGAGTCTGGCGGGTCGTGTCCACGGCGATATCATGATCGGTGTCGCCAAAGCGTTGTTCATCTGCGTTGTCTACGCACTTGTCTTATTGGCTTGGCGCATCTCGGAACGCCGGATCCGTGACAACGGAGCGTCCGCATGAACAAGACGGCGTCACCCTCCCTGATCAGACGCTACCTCTTCTCTCCCGACGTCCTCCGCCTGATGGCCCTGGTCATCCTCGTCAAACCCCTCGGCCTGGCCACCCAGATGCTCATGGCCAATTTCTTCGGCGCCGGCCCCCGCTACGACGCCTACGCCTTGGCCTTCTTCCTGGTCACCTTCTTCAGCCAGGTGATCGGCAACGTGTTCACGGCCGTGGTCGTGCCGTTCATCATCAAGATGCGCGAGCGGTTGTCGGGCTCGGAGCTGTTCGGATTTCAGAACAAGGTTCTGTTTCTGTTCATGCTGCCGGCCGCCGCCTATACCCTGTTGCTCATGGCGGGGACGGGGCTGGTCGTCGATATCGCCGGTCCCGGTCTGCCGGACGAGACCAAGGCCTACACCGCCCGCATGATCCGCCTGATGGCCCTGCCCGGCGTGATGCTCCTGTTCGGGATCATGGGCAAGGCGATCCTCAACCTCAACAACCGCTTCCGCTTCGCCGCGGCCATGCCTGTCGTGAACGCGGCGATCATCCTGTTGGCGGTGGCGATTTTCCATGACCGCCTCGGGATCCTGTCCTTCGCCCTCGGCTTCGGGGTGTCCAACGTCCTGCAGGCCGGATTGCTGTGGGGGTTGGCGACGACGGGGCGGAACGCGGCCCCCGTCGCACCGAGTGCGCCGCCGGGCGCCCTGCGTGAATTGTGGTCGTTGTGCTGGATGCTGATGCTGATCCACGCCTTCTCGATCATCTACCAGTTCGTTGACCGCGTATTCGCGACGACCCTCGCGTCGGGCAACGTCTCCTCGATCGCCTATGCGGGCACCATACTGCTCTTCGGAGTCGAACTCTTCGCCCTCACGCTCGTGGTGATCATGTTCACGCGCATGTCCGAACTGGCCTCGGCCGGCGACCTGCGGGGGCTCGGCGACTACGTCCACGACAACGTGGTGCGGGTCGCGCGACTGGTGATGCCGGCGGCGCTCGTGCTGTGCGTGACCAGCGGCGAGATCGTGCGCGTGCTTTTCATGCGCGGCGCCTTCACGCCCGACGACGCCGAGCGAACCGCGGGAGCCCTGTCCCTTTACGTGCTCGGGCTGCCCGCGCTGGTCCTGATCCAGATGACCGCCCGGGTCTTCAACGCTCTGCAGCGGCTGCGGGAGATGATCTGGTTGTCGCTGATCTATCTGGTGGCCAACGTCGGTGGCAACGCGCTGCTGATCGGGGAGTACGGGATCAATGGCCTGGCCGTCTCGTCGACCTTTGCCGCCGTGCTCTATTTCGGGCTCTCGCTGTGGATTCTGCACCGGTACGGGATCGGGCTGGGCGTGGGGCGGTGGGCGGCCTCGTTGATCAAGTACTGTCTCGTGGTTATCGGCACCTACGCCCTCTACGTCCCGAGCGGAACGAGCGCCCTGATCGACGGCTGGAGCATACGCGTCGACCTGGGGGGCGACATCCTGGTCGCGGTCGTCAAGGCGGCGTGTATCTTCTTCATGTACGGGGGGTTGCTACTCTCCTGGAACCTCGCGGCATCCCGACTCAAGTCCTCCGAATGATTCATTGCCCTGCTTAAGTTGATCAAGTACATTTTCCGTGCAAGTCCGGCGAATTCGCATCCGCCTGATCGCTAAGGTTTGTCTACATATCCGTGTGATGTCGTTGATTGAAGTGAGGCCATGTACCACGAACATTTCGGATTTTTCACCTCGCCGTTCTCCCTGAGCCCTCACCTGCAGTTCCTCTACAGGTCGAGTGCGTTCGAGGAGACGATGGCTCATCTGGTCTACGGACTGGAGGGTGGCGAGGATATCATCCTGATCACCGGTGAGATCGGCACCGGCAAGACGCTTGCGCTCTACAACCTGGCCCAGCACATCACCAAGACCTACCGGACCGCCCTGATCAACGTCACCCAGCTCGATTTTCGCGAGCTGCTCAAGATGCTGCTCGTGGAACTTGACGTCGAAGTCCCGTCGTCCGCGGACCGCGCCGATCTGCTGACCGCCCTGAAGACCGAACTCATGGCGACCATGCGTCGCGGTCAGCGCCTCCTGTTGATCATCGACGAAGCCCAGAATCTGGACGACGCCACACTGGAAGGCGTTCGCCTGTTGACCAACCTCGGGCCGCCCGAGGAGCAGGCCCTGCAGGTCGTCCTCGCAGGCCAGCCCGGGTTACGTGCCAATGTCAACAAACCGGAACTGGCGCAGATTCGTCAGCGGATCCGCGTTCACTATCATCTTGACAAGCTGGGTCCCCAGGAGACGCGCGACTACATCGAGCATCGCGTCAAGGTGGCCGGTTGCGAAAAATCCGTGTTTCGCCAGGATGCCATCGAGCACATCCACCGGCTCAGCGACGGCATCCCCCGGCTGGTCAACATGGTCGCCGACCGAGCCCTGCTGGCAGCCTATGTGGATGGCGCCGACCAGGTTCGCACCGAGCATGTCGATGACGATTCGACATTGCCCCGGTCCCCCGTGGAGGAGTCGGTGGTCGCCGCCGTCGCGGCGCAGGCTTCCGAGTCGCCACCTCTGGTCAAACCCGAGCCGCCGGAGTTGTCCGGTGACACCGCGGCGGAGTCCGAATCCGAACCCACACCTGAGCCGGAACCTGTGCCTGAGCCCGAACCTACGCCGGAACCCGAGCCCGAAGAAGTCATCGAGCCCGAACCTGAGCCCGAGTCGGTTGACGAGGCGTTGGACGACATCACGGCCTCGGCACTGGCCGACGACACGCCTGATGCTGTTGAAGAAAGTGGCGATGAGCCCGAGACTGGTGTCGCCGAGTCGGCCGGAGTCGCCGCCGATATGCTGGATGACGATCTTCTCGATGACGACCTTGATGTCACGGTGGTTCCCGAAACGGACGACTCCGAAGCTGAATCGGATGACGACGCCTCTCCACCCATGGCGGTTCCGCGACGCGGTGGCGGCGCGCGGCGGTTGCTGGCGATAGCCCTGGTCGTGGTGGTGGCGTCCGTGGTCACCATGGTCGTGCTTGCCCACCAGCGGGGGCTGATCACTCTGCCTTTCCTGCCCGCGGCCCAGGTGACGGAAACCACGGCTCCCGACGATAGCGAATCCTCGGATCTGCTCTCGAGCGACGATGCGGGTCTCGCCGCGATCGATTCCCTGGGTGGTTCGGTGACCGAAACCGCCGACAGCCTCATGGTCGAGACCGGGCCGGATGTTTCGGCCGATCCGGTTATCTCGTCTGATCCAGTTGTTTCGTCTGATCCGAGCGACGATGGCGAGACGGCGCCGGCCGATCCTCTCCCCATCGATACGACACCAGACGGCGGTACCGACACGCCCGATGTCACCGTAGACGAAACCGTCGTCGACACGACACCGGCACAATCTTCGCAGACGCTGTCCCTGCCCGTGCCGCCACCGGGCCTCTATGTCCATCTGGGATCTTTCCGGGATCTGGCCCGCGCCGACGTCTTTGCCGGCCGGTGCGCGGGACTCGATCTGTTGCCCTTCATCGTCGAGGCCGTCATCAACGACAAGACCTGGTATCGGGTCCACGTCGGTCCCTTTGCCGAGCTCGATGACGCGCAACTGGCCCAGATCACCGCCCAGGACGAGGGGCTGACGTCCTGGTCCATGATCGTCAGGTTGCCCTGATCATGACAGGGCGTGGGGATGGCCCCCCACTCGCCTCGGCGCAGATGGTCGGCAGCCTGCGGATGGGCGGCGCCGAACATCTCGCGGTTCAGATCGCCAATGCCCGCGCCGCCGCCGGGGATCGATCACACCTGTACATCCTCGACGGTCCCGGCCCTCTCTCGGCCAAGATTTCCCCCGATGTGATCGTGCGACACTTCGAGCAGCGGGTCGCGCCGCCGTCGCAGCCGTGGCGGTGTTTCAAGTCCGTTCGCGACGGATATCGAAGCCTGCTGGACACCCTGGCCGCCGACGGTATCGACGTGCTGCAGACCCATTTGCCCGGCGCCAACTTTTGGGGGTTGTTGCTGAGCGTCGCCGGGCGGCGGACGGTGATCCCCACGGTCCACAGCAACCGCGAGTTCGACTATGGCGAAGCGGTGAGCCTGCCGCGCGCCCAGGGACGCCGCTGGGCCTACCGGAGCATGTTGAGCCGATGCGCGGCCGTGGTGGCGGTGTCCGAGAACGTCAGGGAGGCGTTGCTGGCTGAGCTGAGTATGCGGGGGCAGTGTCCCGAGCGGCTCGTCGTCGTGCCGAACGGTGTGCCGGTACCGGAGCCGTTGTCCGCGGCGGAGCGTGCCGTCATTCGCGCCCGCTACGATTGCGCGCCCGACGATTTCCTCATTCTGGCCGCCGGCCGCCATTGCGAACTCAAGAACTACGAGGCGCTGATCGACGTGATCGGTCTGTTACGCGACCGGGGCCGCAACGTGCGCCTGGTCCTGGCCGGCGAGGGACCGCTGACGACCGGCTACAGGGAGCGCCTGGCTTCGCTTGGACTGGGTGATCGGGTCTACCTGCCGGGCAATCTGGATGACTTGCCCCAGGTCATGCAAGCCGCCGACGGGTTCGTCATATCGTCGCGCTGGGAGGGGTTGTCCATGGTCATGCTGGAGGCCATGGCTTGTGGCCTGCCGGTCGTGGGGACGCGGGTCCCCGGTGTCGAGGACCTGATCGATGACGGTGTCAGTGGCCTGCTGGCGGCTCCGGACGATGTCGAAGATCTGGTCCGGGCCGTGTCGGGCCTGATCGATGACCCCGCGTTGCGGGAACGCTGCCTCGTTGCCGGCCGCGAGCAGGTCGTGCGCGACTATTCCATCGATCGCGTGTCCCGGGACCTGGGCGAACTCTACCAGCGCACTCTCGTGCGGGATGTGACGCCATGACCTACCGTATCGCCACGGTCTCCTTTCTCAACGCCTGGCCGCTGGTGGATGCCCTAGACGAACTCGCGCCCGAGCGGGTGCGCGTAATCGCCGCGGTGCCCAGCGTGTTGCCGGAACTGCTGCACGCCGACGAGGCCGATGCCGCCCTGATTCCCGTGGTCGAGTATTTTCGCGGCGCGGGCGAGAGCCTCGTGCCGGGTGTGGGGATCGCCGCGGACGGCCCCGTCGACAGCGTCAAACTCTTCAGCCGTGTCGCGCCCACCGAGATCCGCAACGTGGCCGTCGATCGGGGCAGCCGCACGTCGGTGGCGCTCCTGCGTATCCTTTTCGCCGACCTGTACGACGTGCAGCCTGATTTTATGGTGCTCGAACCCCACGTGGACACCCTGCTCGACGATCACGAGGCGGCCCTGGTCATCGGCGACCGCTGCTTCGCGGCGGAGCGGCGGTTTCGCGAGGAAGGTCGCACCGACATCCACGTCATCGATCTGGCCGGGACCTGGAAGGACATGACGGGCCTGCCTTTCGTCTTCGCGGTCTGGGCGCTGGGCAAGCGCTTCGCCGCCCGCGCGTCGGACGAGGAAAGATCCGAGCTGAGGATCCTGTTGGGCCGCTCCTGCGCCGAAGGTTTGAAGCGTCTGGACATCCTGGCGGCCCGCGCCGCGACCGAAGGTCGCCTGGGGCCCGACGGCGTTTCGTCGGCCGAGGCCATCCACGGCTATTTCGGCACATCGCTCCGCTATGTGCTGGGGGAGAGGGAGCTGGCGGGCCTGAGGCGGTTTCATACACTATGTGTGCGTCACGACATCTGTCCCGCCGGACGGGGTGTGGACCTGACCCGGATAATTCATGAATGAGCTAATCATCACGCCCGACGAGGATCACAACGTACCCGACCGGTCGTCGCCCGCCGCCCTCGAGGTTCTTGACGAGGCCCTCGACCGTCGTTTGACCGGCGGTGAACTACTGCTGCTCTTCGAGGACGCGGCCCTGCATGATCTTGGTCGCGCCGCCACGGCCCTGCGTCGCCGGCGGAGCGATCCCGAGGTCGTCACCTACGTCGTCGACCGCAACGTCACCTATACCAATCTCTGTTACGTGGACTGTGAGTTCTGCGCCTTCAACCGTCACAAGGAAGACCAGGACGCCTACTGGCTGACCCTGGACGAGGTGCGCGACAAGGTGCGGTCGGTCATCGTCGCGGGCGGCCGTCAGATCCTGTTGCAGGGTGGCCATCATCCCCGGATGAAGATCGAGACCTACGAGGAGATGCTCGGGGCGCTGAAGACCGAGTTCCCCACCCTGTGGATCCACGGCTTTTCGCCCAATGAGATCCAGCACTTCGCCAAGGTCTCGAAGGTTCCCACCCTCGAAGTATTGCGTCGACTCCAGGCCGCGGGGCTCGATTCGATTCCGGGCGGCGGCGCCGAGATCCTCAATGATCGTGTTCGCGCCGTGCTCGCCCCCAAGAAGACCACGGCCCGCGAGTGGATCGAGATCAGCGAAGAGGCCCACTACGTGGGGCTGCCCACCACGGCAACCATGATGTTCGCCCATATCGAGACCTACCCGGAGCGCGTCGAGCACCTGCTGCGTCTGCGCGAGAGTCAGGACAAGACGTCCGGCTACACCGCCTTCATTCCCTGGACCTTCCAACCCGGCAACACGCCCCTGTCACGCATACCCGAGCTGATGCGGTCCGTCGACGCACGCGGTTATCTTGGCGCCCTGGACTATCTGCGCACCCTGGCGATATCCCGCATCGCCCTGGACAACTTCGCCAATATCCAGGCGTCGTGGGTGACCCAGGGCAAGAGCGTGGGCCAGCTCACCCTGCTGTACGGAGCCAATGACCTGGGCAGCACGATGATGGAGGAGAGTGTCGTTTCGGCCGCCGGGGTTACCCATCCGCTGACCCAGGACGACCTGAACGAGATGATTCGCGGCGTCGGCTTCGTCCCCGCCCAGCGGGACAACGGCTATGGTCTTATCCGTCGTTTTAATCCCACCGACTGAACTCGTTAATCCATTAGACCGGCTTGCTGGATAACCGATGCATAAGGGGAGATGTCGGGTCGTTGCAGTGCCTTTGGTCGCTGGTATGCGGACGGTGGAGACGACCTGGCGATCGGACTCATTCCGGATCTGGCTCCCAGGTTGGCCGAGATGAAGCGGGCCCACGACAGCGCGCACGTCGGCGCGCAGGAGATTCAGCGCATCGTGGCTCAAGGCAGCTTGAGCCAGTCCTCGCCATAGATGGTGCGCGGGAAGATGATGGGCGCCAGCCCATGCAGGAACTGCCGCAGCTTCAGGGCGAGATGACTGGCGGTATGGGCGCCGTGGACGGTGCGCAGGAATCCCTCCAAAGCGTAGATCTGCACTTCCACATGGAAGCGGTAGGGCAGACCGCCGGGTGTGGCCGACGGGTGCAGGATGCCCAGATCCCCCTTGTAGACCTTGTAGCCGCGCCCCGAGTGACGGTCGAGATGCCGTCCTTCGGTTTCGTCGGCGAGGGTGTCGGTGATGTCCTGCCATGAGATGGGATTGCCGAAGACGCTGTCCAGCAGGGTCAGCAGCTCGTTGATGCCGTCCTCGTCGTGGACGATGAACATGGCGCCGAGCATGTCGGTGATCTCGTCGGGATCGTGTATCCCCTTGCGAATCATTTTCGACAGGATCGAACCGCTGCTGTGATCACCGGTGGCGTCCCAGCGCTTGCGTTCGATCACCCGGTGGCTGCCGTCGACGATCTCGTAGGAGATGGGCACCACGGTTCGCTTGTAGCGGCAGTTGTAGTAGAGGACATCCAGGGGGGTCTTGCGCCCGTCGATGGTCTTCTCGAGAAAGATCGACTTGAACTCCCAGCGTTCCTGTCCCGGCTTGGGGTTGAGATTGTAGCGGATCGTATCGCCGTCGTCGTCGATATGGAAGCCGACTTCGACGGCGTTGGTATCCAGGGCATGTTCCCACAATCCTACGCGCAGCAGACGCTCGAAGTAGGACTTGTGCATGGGGCCGAGTTGCACGTGCCGCGAGTAATCTATGTCCAACAACAAGTTGGCCAGGTACAGCTTGCGTTGCGCCTCGTAGCGGATACGGGGATTCTCCGGGGAGAACAGAAAGGACATGAGTGTGCGCAGGTCGTTGCAGGCGGAAATCTTGGCGTCGGGGCGCACGTAGTCCCGGGAGGCGCTCGGAAGCAGGGACACGAGGTCGCGCACATAGGTTTCGGCGTCGGTCAGGTAGCGGACGAGTTCGATGGGCTCGCGAGTTTTACGATTGTCGTTACCAGGCGGGTTGAGCATACGATCAATTTCCACCTGGTAGGCCTGGTCGTCATTGATGATGCGATCGTACATCCGGCGGAAGAAACGACCTACCCGCGTAGGCCGCTGGATGAAGCGGGGATCGAGCAGGGGATGGGCGCTGTAGTCCACATCCCACGTATCACCGGACTCGGTGTCGGAGCCCAGTCTTGTTGCATCGACCCAGTGTTGGTTCATACGCTTTCTTTCGGGCTCAGATCATGTCGAGGACACGGTCGAGATCGTCCTTCAGATCCCGCCAGTCCTCGCAGCCGACGGCGAGACGCACCAGGTCGTCGGTGATACCGGCCGCTTCGCGCTCGGCCTTCGGGATGCCCGCATGGGTCATCGATGCCGGATGCTCGATGAGCGACTCGATGCCGCCCAGGCTCACGGCAAGGTTGGGGATTTGCACGTTGTCGATGACCGTGCGTCCCGCTTCGAGGCCACCCTTGACGCCGAAGGAGATCACGGCGCCGGGGCCGTCCATCTGCTTCTTGCCCAACTCGTACTGGGGGTGGCTCTCCAGGCCGGGGTAACGAACCCAGGCCACCTTGGCATGGCTTTCCAGGTACCGCGCCAGCTCCATGGAGTTGGCCTGGGCCTTTTCCATGCGCAGAGCCAAGGTACGCACGCCGCGCAAGACCAGCCATGCCTGATGGGGGTCCATGGTGCCGCCGAGGTTGCGGTGTACCTTGCGCAGACGGGCGAAGACGTCCGGCTCCTTGGCCACGACCATGCCGGCCACCACGTCGGTGTGCCCGTTGATGAACTTGGTCATGCTGTGGACGATGATGTCGGCGCCCATTTCGAAAGGCCGCTGCAGGACCGGCGACGAGAACGTGTTGTCGACCGCCAGCAGCGCGCCCTGAGCGTGGGCGATCTCGGCGCAGGCCGCCACGTCGGTCATCTTGAGGGTGGGATTGGCCGGCGTTTCGATATAGACCAGCTTGGTTTCCGGACGCATGGCTGCGCGGACGGCCTCGATGTCCGAGGAGTCGACGAAGGTGGACGAGATCCCGAAGCGGGTGTACTCGGTTTCCAGAACCGTGCGCGAGGGTCCGTACATGGCTTCGGTGCAGACCACGTGGTCGCCCTGGCTGAGCATCGTGTAGTAGACGGTGTTGACGGCCGCCATGCCCGTGGCCGCGCCCAGGCCGCCGCAGCCGCCTTCGAGGGTGGCGATGCATTCCTCGAGGTGTGCGGTCGTGGGGTTGCCCAGACGTGTGTAGATGTAGCCGTCGTCGGTGCCGGCAAAACGGGCGGCGCCTTCGGCCGCCTCCCGGAAACGGAAGGTCGAGGACTGGTAGATGGGAACGGACACGGCGCCGGTGGCTGGATCGGGGTATTGCCCGGCGTGAACCACTTTGGTGTCGATGCGCATGTTCTTGGTATCCATCTGTGATCTCCCTTTTCGGTTTACAGCAGCGAGTACGCTCAACGCCGTCGAGGGTTGCGGCTTGTCCGTGACCCCGACCGCTCATATAATAGGTCTCCCGTCACGAGTTGTAAAAGACCCCCGTGTTGCTGGAGGTTTCAGATGCTTCAGATCAAGGCCGTCTCCCGGCGTCTCGCGTTCGTGGCGCCCCTGCTGACCATGCTCCTCGTTCCCGTCGCAATGGCCGAAACAGCCGCCGACGATCTCTGGACCTACCTGCCCGTCGGCAGCATCGGCACCGCCGCCTGGTACGCCGATCACCCCGAATGGGATGGTCGCGGCGTGGTGGTGGCGATCCTCGACACAGGCGTCGACGAGTTGGCGCCCGGTCTGCAGACGATCTCTGCCGGCGGTCATAAGGTGTTGGACGCGAGAGACTTCACGCCCGAGGGCGAGTGGGAGGTTGTCGAGGCTGAGTTGGCCGACGGTGTCTACACCCATCCCGACGGGCCGATCCTCGCCGGCGCCGCGGACCTGCCGGTTCCGCCGGTCGATAGCGATCCGCTGAGGCCCGTCTACATGGGGTTGATTTCCGAAAATCAGTTCATCAACAACGGCGGCGTGTCCGACGTGAACGACGATGGCGATACCAGCGACGCTTTCAGTTTTCTGGTCTACGCCGCCGAGCGTGATGCCGTCGAGTCCGCTCTGGGTGTTGGCGCGGGGTTGGAACTGCTGTCGGGTCTGAACGAGACCGCCGCCGCCACGGTGGCGCGCGAGCGGAGCAGCCGCCTGGTCTGGCTGGTGGCCGTCGATACCGACGGCGACGGTCGCGTCGACGACGAAGCTCTCCTGCGCGACTATCACGTGGCCTGGGACGTCTTCGCCCTGCAGAGCCCCCACGCGCCCGACAGCCGCGCGATGATGGCCTGGACCGTCACCGTGCGCGACGAAGATGACTGGCTCGGCCGCTTCGACGCTCCCACGATCGAGTTCCACCACGACTCCGGCGCCCACGGTTCCCACTGCGCCGGTATCGCCGTCGGCCACGACGTGAGCGGCCAGGATGGCCTCGACGGTGTCGCACCCGGCGCCTGGCTTATCTCCTGCAAGCTCGGCGACAACCGGCTGAGCGGCGGCGCCACGCGCACCGAGTCCATGAAGAAGGCCTTCGAACACGCCGTGGACTTCGGCGAGCGCTACGGACTGCCGGTGGTCGTGAACATGAGCTTCGGCATCAACTCGGTCGAAGAGGACGACGACGCCATCGGCGGCTGGCTGGACGAATTGCTGGCCGACAACCCGGGCTTCTACGTCTGCACCAGCAACGGCAACGAGGGACCGGGCCTGTCCTCCAGCGGCATCCCGGCCACCAGCCGCAGCGTGATCGCCTCGGGCGCTTACCTGTCGAGCGCAACGGCCAAGGATCTTTACCAGGCCGACCTGCCCGTCAACACGCTCTTTGCCTTTTCCAGCCGCGGCGGCGAGGCGCCCAAGCCCGACGTGGTGGCGCCCGGCTCGGCCCTGTCGACCGTGCCCGGTTTCGTGGACGGCAGCGCCCGCTACAACGGCACGTCGATGGCGTCGCCCCAGACCGCCGGCGCGGTGGCCTGTCTGCTCAGCGCGGCGCTCCAGGAAGACCTCACCGTCCATTGGGGCATGATCAAGCGCGCCCTGATCGGCGGCGCCGTACGTGTGCCCGGCCTCGCGCTCTTCGATCAGGGTGGCGGCCTGGTGAATCTCGACGGCAGTTGGCGAATCCTGCGCGCGCTGGCCCGCAGCGAAACGGCCCACAGCATCCTCGACTACGAGATCGAGACCAACTGTCCGCTTCAGAGCGACGGCCAGGCGCCCGCCGCCTACTGGCGCACGCCCGGCGGCGTGCCGGTCGATCCGGAGCGCATCACCTTCCGTGTGCGTCCCGTTTTCCACCCCGACCTGACGCCCGACGAGTGCGACACCTTCTTCCGGTCGTTCAAGTTCAAGAGCGAGGCGTCCTGGCTGAAGGTCCAGACAAGCAAGCGCTACATCCGCGGCGACATGGCCATGACCGTGGACGTGACCTATGACGGCAAGCGCGTCGCCGATCCCGGCGTGTACAGCGCGCGGGTCATCGCGTCGCTCGACGGCGGCGACCTTTCCGGCGTGGCCGGCCGCGAGTTTTCCCTGTGGAACACGATCGTCGTGGGCGAGGCGGCCGATCCGGCCGAAGGCGCCATGCGCGTCTTCAACGGCAAAGCCTTGCAGGCCTCGACCACCCGCCGCCATTTCGTGGCGGTGCCCGCCGGCGCGACGGCCATGCGCTGTCGGCTGGAAGTCAGCAAGGATCTCGGCGCCCGTGACGGCGCCGGCTGCTACCTGGAGATCTGCAACCCCGAGGGCGCGGTGAAGGGCGACTGGGCCGGCTATGCCCGTCCCGCCACTTATCCCATTACCGACACGGTGATCACCGCTGACGAGCTCTATCCCGGTCTGTGGGAGATGAACATCGTGGCGGCCATCGGCAATCTGGTCGATACGGACTATCGCCTGACCGTGTCCTTCGACGCCTACACGACACAGCCCACCGAGATCACCGAATTGTCGCGCGGCGGCACCGGCAAATCGGCCGACGGTTCGCTGACGGTCACTCGCGCCTTCCCCGGCGTTTTCAAGGGCACGGTGTCGGCGGTGATCGACGGCTTCGGCCGCGAGCGCGAGATCGAGGTCGAAGAGTCCGACGAGTGGTCCCACTCGTTTACCCTCGACGCCACCACACCCCGCGTCTCGTTCCATCTCGAGATGGACGAGGCCACGGCCAATCTCTTCACCGATTGCGCCGTCAACATCCTCGACGCCGACGGCCACGCCGTGCGCGGCACAGGCTTCGACGGCATGGTCTGCGACGTGAGCGTGTCGAAACCCGCATCGGCGACCACGGCCAAGTACACGCTGAAGGTCACGGGCGGATTCGCCCTGGGTGTCGATGCCGAGAGCTGGGGCTTCGATCTGGTCGAGACTTATCGCCTGGCCGCGCCGGTTTCGGGCGAGGTCTCGCGTTCGGGTGACGGACCCATGCATCTGTTCTGCGGCGTGCCGACCGAGTTGGACGTATCGTTTGCAGGCGATTGGCCCGCGCCGCCCGAGGATTTAACCGCCACGGGTTCGCTGACCTTCCGCGATCGCAATCTCGATGACCGCCGACCCGGCGACGACGGGGGCGCGGTGGTGCTGGAGGTGCCGATCAGGCTGGCGGATTAGATCCTGTCGATTAAGGAAACGCCGGGGGTGAAGCCAGGCCACATGGCTCGACCTGGATCGTGAGGGAGTCGCCGGATGGCCGGTGTCGGCCGTGGGCTGGTCACCCGACTATCCCGACCAGCTGATCACCGGCAGTGTCGATGATCAGGGCCGAGGAGCCCTCGCCACGACACAGATTTCCGATGGCGCAACGGTTTTGTCCCTTGAGCATCAGCCCGGTCTGTTCACTCGGATCGATCATACCGGACGATATGGAAACCATGAGCTGTGGGCTTGTATACCGGGGGGCGAGGATCCCGGCGTCGTTCTCAAGTCGAGCAACGGCGGAGCCTTGTGGGATAACGTGATGGACCACGGTTTCATCGCTCCGAGATCGTTTGCAACCGCCTATACCGACACCCCCTTGGATACGGTTGCCTATACGCTGCTCTGCGGTGATCAGGACATTCGCACCACTCTGGACGACGGCCTGACCTGGAATCCGTTCGGCGAAGGACTCCCCGCGACCTGCCGAGCGGTGTTTATCCGGCGAGGTTGCAGTTGAACGGCGCCACGTCAATGTGTCGGGTCGTGTTGATCAGGTAGGAAAGCCGAACTACGAAAGCGCGTCCAACAACGCCTTGACCACCTTCTGCGCATCACGCTGTCGCAGCTGCTCATAGCGCACGGCCCAGATGTGATCGTCGAAGGCCAGGTTACGCATCTCCACCAGCAGTTTATAAGGAGTGGGATTATTGCGGAGCACGCCGAAGGCCCGCCCCTTGGCGCGCGCGCCGGCGCCCATGTCGGGCAGCAACTTGCGGGCGAAGTCGCGCGAGACCTTGTCCGTGCGCCGCGAGCTCTGGTAGTAGAAGAGGGTGACGACGTTACCCGACGGCGCGTCGTTGTCGGCGTGGAAGCTCAGGAAGACCTGCCGATTCTTGGGCACGTTCTTGAAGGCCGTCTTGGCGATGTCGACGCGCGCGGTGAGATACTTCTGTCCGCCCTTGGGCCACGTGGACGGCTTGTCGCGCCGATTCCACGACAGGCTGTTGAAGACCTCGTTGCGGTCGTGTACGAAAGTACTCGACACCGGCGTGCTGCCGCGCAGCAGATGGTTGGGGCTGATCAGCGTCAGCGTGACCTCGGCGCCGTGCAGCTTCAGCAGGGCGTAGATGCGCAGGCTCAGGTCGTAGACGACCTCGTCTTCCACTATGAAGAAGCGATCCCCCTTGGCATCCTTGCCGGCCACGATGGCGCCCGGATCGATCCCGCCGTGGCCCGGGTCGAGCACGAAGTGCCAGCCGTCCAGACGACGACTCAGCGGCGGCATGGCGGCGAGGACCTCGTCGAAGCGGTTGATCAGCTTGCGGGCGTGCCGGTAGCTGACCAGCGGGGAGATGCTGCTCTCTTCCTTGTAGGTCTTGCTGTGCTGATGCTCGGCGCGCGGCCCTTCGTAGTAGTAGGGGCCGTTGCCGGTGTCGATACGATGGACGCCGCTGATGGCGACGGTCAGGTCCTCCCAATTGAAAGCCTGGGTGGTTTGCGTGGTCGGCGCTGCGGTGTGGGCGCCCAGCAACGGGCGCACCTTCAGGGACTGGCCCGGATGGATCAGCGAGCCCCGGATACCGTTCAGGTCGCGTAGTTCGCGCAGGCTCATCTGGTGCAGACGCGCGATCTCGTTGAGATTGTCGCCGCGGCGCACGGTGTAGACGGCGGGTGCCGGCGCCGTCTCGCCGTCCAGCTCGAGCGCCTGCCCGGGATAAATGCGGTCGGAGGTAAGCCCGTTCAGATCCTTCAGCCGCGAGACGGTCAATCCATAGGCCTGCGCGATTTCCCATAAGGCGTCTCCGCGCTCCACCACGTGTACCGATCGCGCCACCGCGCGCAGGCGCAGCTTCTGGCCCACGTAGATCCGGTCGTTACTCAGGTCGTTGATCCGTTTCAGATTGGACACCGATGTGCCGTGCCGGCCGGCGATGCGCGACAGGCTGTCGCCCCGGCGCACCACGTACACCACCGCGTCCGTGTCGGCGGCCCGCAGCCTCAGCTTCCGGCCGGGGTGGATGCGGCTGCCGCGCAGGTCGTTCAGCCGCTTCAGGTCGGTCACGGTCAGGTTGAAGCGCTCGGCGATCTTCGACAGGTTGTCGCCCCGGCGGATCGTGTACCACTCCCGCTCCTCGGCGGGGAGCAGCAGCTTCTGGCCGACCAGCAGTTGGTCGTCGTCCAGTTCGTTCCAGTTCATGAGTTCGGGGACGGTGACGCCGTAGCGCTTGGCTATCTCGGTCAGGTTCTCGCCCCTGGACACCACATGCGTGCGCCACTCTTGGGCGACGGCGAGAGTGTATAGGCCCAGAAAGGCGAGCAGTCCCAGGACAATGATGAACTTGTGGCGCATGAGGGGCTGGTTGCTCCTGTTGGTGGCGCCCGCCCGGAAGCGGGATCGTCGTCCTTGACGATGGACACAGGGTAACTGCTACACCCGGGTCGCGTCCAGAATTCCCGCGAGTTTTTCCATGTGGCGTCCGCGGTCGTGATCCCGCTCCGCGCGGGCGCGGGCCGCGGCGCGGGCGGCCGGCGGCAGGGTATCGGCCCGGCGCAGGGCCCGCTCCAGATCCGCAACGTCTCCCGGCGAGAAGAGCACGCCGTCCTCGCCGTCGGTGAGACATTCGGGGATGCCGGCGATGTCGGCGCCCACTACGGGCACGCCGGCCGCCAGGGATTCCAGCAGCGACAGCGGCCCGTTCTCGTACCACTCCGAAGGCAGAACGGTAAAGCGCGCGCCGTGGATCTCCAGGGCGAGGTCGTCGGGGTTCAGGGGTCCCAGGAAGTCGATGCGCTCCAGGGCGAGTTCGGCGGCCAGTGCGCGTAGGTCGTCCTCGAGGGGACCCGACCCGGCCAGGCGCAGGCGGGGTGGCGGCGCTTCGCCAGCCTCGCGGCAAGCCCGTTCCCAGCGTCCGTGAGCGCGCAGCAGGGTGAGCAGTCCCTTCTCGCGGGAGATACGCCCGAAGTAGAGGTAGGCGTCGTCGGGATCGCGGTCGGCCGGTCGCCAGCGATCCAGGTCCACGAAGTTGGGCAGGTGGGACAGTCGGTCCGCGGGATAACCCCACTCGGCGTACTTGCGTTCGTAGAAACCGCTCGGGCAGAGGAAGCGGCTCACGATCGTCTCGTACAGACGCCGCGAACGCTGGTGGCCGGTTTCCACGGCGGCCAGAATCGACGCGGCGGTCGATCCCTTCACGCAGCGTCCGCTCACGGCTTCCCAGAATCGTCCGCCGCGACACCGCTCGCAGACCTTGCCGTCACGCATCATGTGGATGGCGGGACAGAGCAGGCGCAGATCGTGCAGCGTCATCACCACGGGGATGCCGTGACGCCGCAGCACCGGCAGCAGCGACGGGCTCAGGTGGTGGTAGATGTTGTGCAGATGGGCCACGTCGGGCCGGACCTCGTGCAGCAACCGGTCGAGGTTGCGCGCCGCTTCGCGATTCCAGATCAGGGACGCGGCCGCGCCGAGCGATCCCGGTCCCAGCCGCGGCGTGCGGTAGTCGTGGGCCTTGACGAAGTAATCGTCCCAGGGCGAAGGACGCGCGTGCTCGTCGCGCATGGCGAAGGGTACGACCCGCCAGCCCCTGGCCGTCAGATCCTCCTCTTCCTGCAGCAGGTAGCGGCCCACGCCGCCGGCCGGTCCCACATCGTGGTAGAACTTGTTGACGAGCAGCAGCGTGGGGCGTTTGGCGGTATCGGTCATGGCAGCAGATCCGGGACTGTGACGTCGGCGCTGCCTTCGACGAAGAGGTCGACCCACTCGCTCACGCCGCCCGCCTCCAGGTTGAACTCGACCACGGTGGCGCCGGACTGCTTGGCCAGCATGGCCATGCCCGCGGCGGGATGGACGAGCCCGGAGGTGCCGATCACCAGGAAGAGGTCGCAGGTCCGGGCGGCCTGACTCGAGGCGCGCATTACGTCGGTGTCTATCGACTCGCCGAACCACACCACGCCGGGACGCATCAGGCCCTGGCAGTCCGGACAGGCCGGCATCAATGCCAGGGGCACGTCTTCGTTGTGTTGCTCGAGCCCGCAGGCGGTGCAGCGGAGCGTCCACAGGGAGCCGTGGAATTCGAGCACGTCGGTACTGCCGGCGCGCTGGTGCAGGCCGTCCACGTTCTGGGTGATGATGGTCAGGTCGGCGACGACTTCGGCCAGGTCGGCCAGGGCCAGATGGGCCGCGTTGGGTTCGCAGCCGGCCACCACGCCGCGTCGCCAGTCGTACCAGCGCCAGACCTTGTCGGTGTCGTGGAAAAAGGCCTGTGCCGTGGCCAGGTCCTCGGGGCGTTCATTTTCCCAGAGGCTGTCGGCGCCGCAGCGAAAAGTCGGTACGCCGCTGGCCGCGGAAATACCGGCGCCCGTCAGCACGGAGATCCGCGTGTCGGGGGAGACGACGGCCTTGATGTCGGCGAACGACGGTCCGGGCTGGGGCAAGGCGATGTCCTTTCGGGCCGATCGGGGCGGCAGAGGTTGCGGTCCGGGACGCGATGCCTCATCATCGGATGGCGGGGCGCGTCGTGTCAATATCGTTCGGAGTATCGTTCGGAAGCCGACCGGGAGTATAATGCCGCAGAGAGTCTATTTCATCCTGGCCCTGCTGATGCTGGTTGTCATGGGCTCCGTCAATACGGCCTGGTCGCAGGCGACATCGGATTCCGACCTGCAGATACGCATCATCCGCGCCTCCGACATCCACCCCGACCTGGAGCGCGACTGCCTCGACGCCCTGCGCGAGCATGGCCCGACCCTCGTCACACGACTCTGGCCGTTCGCGCACCAGCGACCGCGGGTGGACGTCCACCTGATGACCTCCGACGGCTTCCGCGACACCCTGCGCGGTCGGATTGCCGACTGGGGCGTGGGCGCGGCTCTGGGCCGTTCCGCCTGGATCGATTGCGAGCGTGTGCCCGGCGTCGGCCGAACCGTTCCCTATGTCATGCTCCACGAGATCGTCCACTGCCTGCTGCACCAGGGTATGGGCAACGTCCGCGTACCGTCCTGGTTCCACGAGGGTGTGGCCCAGTCCTTTTCGGGGGAGTGGCGCTTCCGCGACACGATCTCCCTGATGATGGACGGTTTCGTGCCCGACCTGCAGGGACTCGAGGGCAGCTTCCCCGGCAACGCGCAATGGGCGGACCGGGCCTATCGGGTGAGTCTGTTGGCCGTCGATACCCTGATCGACTGGTACGGCGAGGACGTGATCGCCGAGATCATCATGGCGACCCGCCTGCGTGGCGATTTCGAGGCCGGCTTCGCCGCGGCGACAGACACGTCCTACGACGATTTCACGGCTCGTTTCGCCCAGTCCATGCGTATCCGCTTCGGCTGGCTGGTGACCTTGACTCGTTGGCCCACCCTGTTCGTCCTGATGGCCCTGCTCTTCGCTTTCGGCGCGATCATGCGGATTCGCCGCACGCGGCGCCAGTTGGCTGAACTCGAAGATCCGGAGGAGATGGACGCGGATTATCCCGGAGACGATTATCCGCCCGAACAAGAATCGATCCACTGAGTCAAGGATTGCAAGCTGCAAGTGCGGCGTGCAAGCAGGCCGCTGACGTCCCCTCGCTCTCTCCGCTCGACCCGCATGGTCCCGCACCGGATATAATCGCCCCCTCAACCGGAATCATGAGTAACAACGAGGTCCGGCGGGGCATTTGTAGAAATCAATCCATTCTGACAATACGATCATTGACAAAGCCTCACCAATGGTCATAGTTGATCTCCAAGGAGTGACACCGCTTCGCGATCCGCCCCATATGCCGCGACGGGCAGGAGGCCCTCGCTTTCGGATCGACGCAGAAGCGCATCTCCAATACATTGCGGCACAAGACGTTGCAGGCACGACGCTAGAGGACTGCTTGTCTGGCACCTTAGTTGCAAAAGGTCCGGGCATGGAACGACACCGTTGGCAAGACACCAAACGAGTATTCCTGGAGAGGTCACATTGACGACGGACCGGCGAGAACGGATCTCATCCGGACTTATTATAATTTTATTGGCACTTCTTCCCACATTTGCCCTGGGACAGACGGTTCCTGTTGCTTTCCATTGGAATTCGCCCTCCGACGGGGCGCCCGTGGACCATTACATCGTCTACGCTTCCCATAACGACTATGAGTTCCGCTTCGAGACCATCAGCAGCGACACGACCTATGTCCTCGAGGCCCAATTGGGTGTCGAGTATCGCATCCGTGTGAGCGGCGTGTCGGCCGCGGGGCACGAAGGCGTGATGAGCGTCCCGTCCGACGTGGCCTACCTGCCCGATCTACAGCCCGAGGATGGCGGCCCGCCGCCCAGTTCCGACCTGCGCGCCAATTTCCCCAATCCCTTCAATCCTGAAACCACCATCCGGTACGGTATGCCCGAGTCCCTGTCGTCCGGCAGCCGTGTGAGTCTGGAGCTCTACAACCTCCGCGGCGTGCGCGTGCGCAATTTCCCGGTCGACCGCAGACCGGGCTGGCACGAGGTGGCCTGGAACGGTCGCGACGAGAACGGGGACATGCAGCCTTCGGGTCATTACATCGTGCGTCTGGTGGCCGACGGGAACGTTTCGACCTGGAAAATGACCATGATCAAGTGATCGTGCGCCTTCTCTTTGGAGGGACTGATCGGCCATCGAGTCCGCTCTCCCGCATTTCGTTTCTTTTCTGACCCGCCAAATCTGCTATCTTGTCCAACTGTTGCAGCCGTTACGACGCACGCCGTCCCCGACGAGCCGTGTGGTCTTTTTTTGTGTATGGATCCATAGAGGCCGGTCATGAACCTGATCAAGCTCAAGAAACTCGCCAATGCCCGACAGTTCAACGATCTCGAGACCATCTGGCCCGAGGCGCTCATGGACGATGAGGTGGAGCGGATCGTATTGCTGCCCATCATCGGCCAGGTCCGGCGTTTGGGTGAGCCGGAACGGGCCGAGACGCTGTTGCAACTCATGCTCACGTCGGTAGAGGAGAAGGACGGCAAGGCCGCCCGCTTGGCGACGGCCATCGCCGGAGCCGCGCATCTGCCCGAATCCACCTATCTGCGCAAGGAACTCAAATCGCTCTTCAAGTCCCAGCATGGCGATTACGAACACCTGCCGGGCCTGCTCGACAAACTGCTGGCCGACCCTTTGCCTCTGAACAAGGCCGTCGAGGCCATGGATCGCTACTTGCGTCTCCGTCCAGGTGCATTCTTCAGCGATCGGTCTCATCTGGAGCCGGGCATGGTTGTCGACGTGGACCCATCGGCTGCGTCCCTGAACGTCTCTTTCAAAGGTCGTCACGAAACCATCGGGCCCGCCGAAGTCGCCGAAGTCATCATCCTGCCCGTGGAGCATTTTCCCTCGCTGATCCTCTACCGGCCCGACGAATTGCGCGCCCTGGCCCAGGATGATCCCGAAGGTTTCGTGATCAAGGCCCTGGCCACGACACGCAACCAGTCCTGCAGCTATCGCGAGCTGCGCAAGTCCCTGGTGACCCTCGAGGGAGAAGCGGCCTGGACCGGTTGGTGGAAGAAGGCGCGGCCGGTACTCAAGAAGTCGACGCGTCTGGATGTGGGCGGCGGCACGCAGCCTACTTTCCGCATCCTCAAGGAGGAGCGGAGCTACGAGGATCGCGTGCGGGAGCAGTTCCAGCGTCTCAAGACTCCCGAGGAAAAACTGGACTTCGTCCTCGATCATCTGGTCGGCGTCCGCAAGGACAAGGACGCTGACCTGGATCTGCTCGCGGAGATGGGCAACACCGCCGCGCGGATGGCGGGTCAGCATCTGGAGAAGGATCCCGTCCTGACCCTGGCTTGCCTGGCGGTCCATTCCGCCGTGGCGGCGCGGGGCGTCGACGTGGCCGAGATGAATCCCAAGGCCGCCGCGGCCGTGATGGCTCGGGTCAAGGATCCGGGCATGATGCCCACGCGCCTGAACGACCGCATGCTCAATGCCGTTCTGGAGTTCCTGCGCCGAACCCTGCCCGACGGTTGGGCCGAGATCTGGGGGCGCATCCTGCCCCGGACCGGCCGCATGGTCTGCGACAACATGGCCCGCGAGCTGCTCGCCGCCGGCGAGACGGATCTCTTTGCCGCCGCGTTGATCAAGGTCCTGGAGCGCCCCACCGCCTCGCCCGATGTGATGTGCTGGTTATGGCGCGCCCGGCACAACGACACGAAGACGGCTCGTACGCTCATCGCACTTCCGGGCCTCGGCACGTGTGATGTGCTCTATGGTTTGATCGAACTGATGGACGCCACCGGCCGCATGACCGCCCTGTCCGACGACAAGCGCCTGCGCAAGGTGATCGACCAGGCCCAGGAGGCCCTGTCACTCCAGGACGGCAAGCCCATCCGCGAGTATATCGACACCAGCGACAAGGCTGCCGCCCGGGCGCTCAAGGAACGCGTCGAGGCCAGCGGCGGCCTACGCGCGAGCACCCGCACGAGTCTGCTCACGTTCCTGCGCGGCGCGCATCCCGACATTTTCGTGGAAAGCGCGAAGCCCTGGGATGAGGACGTGTTCTATACCACCGAATCCGGCCTGACCCGACGCCAGGGCGAGCTGGATCATCTGGTCCAGGACGCCCTGCCCGCGGTCGCCAAGCAGATCGGGGAAGCCGCGTCACACGGCGACCTGAGCGAGAACGCCGAGTATACCGCCGCGCTGGAGAAACGCGATCAGATCACCAGCAATGCCACCCGGATCGAGTTGGAGCTTGCCAAGGCCAAGGTGATCGAGCCCGAGATGACCCGCACCGACTTCGTGAACGTCGGCACGCGGATCAGCGTGCGCGACATGTCGAGCGGCCAGGAGGAAAGCTACGCTTTCATGGGTGTGTGGGATTCCGATCCCGACAATCATGTCCTGTCCTACCGGGCGCCTCTGGCCCTGGCCTTCATGGGACACGTTGCCGGTGACGAGGTCGAGTTCGGCGATGATGGGGAGCGACGACGCTGGGAAATCATCTCCATCGAACCGGCTTTTTAGCCGGGTTTTTAATCCACACCCCGCGGATGACTGACGGTCACCGACTTCTGATCGGTGGGCCACAGGATCAGCTCGCCGATGTTCACATGCGGCGGCCGCGTCGCGCAGAACATCACCGCCTCGGCCACGTCCTCCGGCTGCAGGGGCGGGTAATTCCGGTAGACTGCGTCGGCCCGCTCGTCATCCCCGTGGAATCGCACCAGGCTGAACTCGCTCTCGACCATCCCCGGATCAACCGTCGAACACCGCACCCTCGTTCCCTTGAGATCGATGCGTAATCCCGTGGTGATGGCATGGACCGCGAACTTGGTCGCGCAGTAGACGGCGCCGCCGGGATACACGTCGTGCCCCGACACCGACCCAATGTTGATGACGTGCCCCCGGTCTCTTGCGACCATCCCCGGCACCACGGCCCGGGTCAGCCACAGCAGACCCTTGATGTTGGTATCGATCATATCTTCCCAGTCTGTAGCTTCCCCTTCGTACAGGGTCTCCAGACCGAGGCTCAGACCCGCGTTGTTCACCAGGACATCGATATCGGCCCAGGCTGCGGGCAGTCCCGCGATGGTCTCTTCGACCGCGGCGCGGTTTCTCACGTCCAACGCCAGGGGTAGGGTCTTGACCGCGAGGCCGCCGGTCAGGTCCGCGAGACGGTCCTCGCGGCGCGCGGCCAGGATGAGGCGGGCGCCCTCGCGGGCGAAGACCTCGGCGCAGGCTCGGCCGATACCCGAACTCGCGCCCGTGATCAGTACTGTCTTGTCGTGCATGATGGCTCCGCTCGATGGGGGTGTTCGGGCGGATGATCGGTCAAGCTTGTCGGGGGTTCAACCGCTAAGTCGAACCGAGGCAAAAACACACCGGTCAGCCCGAAGGCAGACCGGTGGTAGGGGTGTCGATCAGCGGTTCAAGTCAGCGGTACAGCGTCTTGACCCGTCCCCATTGCAGGGATTCGGTCGCGACTGTACCCGGGGTGTTCACCCGGAACGCCAGATCACCGTGTTCGGCCGCGGCGGGTGTCCATGGCCCCGCGCCGCCGTTCGACGAGATGTAGCGCAGACCGCCGCCGTAGATATCCTCCGCCTGATGGTAGGACATCCGGGCCTGCTTGGCGTTGGCCGGGTGACATGTGATCAGGTACTCGCCGCCGACCAACTCCAGCTCGTGCGACGTGAAGTCGAAGGTGATCCACTGGATCCCCTCGTCGAAGTCGAGCGTGATCGACTCGGTAGCCAGGGTCAATCCGTTGGTCGTCATGATCTCGCCGTAAAGGATGTCGCCCGTGCCGAGGGGCGGGACGCCGTACCATGTCAAGCCGTCGAGAATCAGCAAGAACTCCACCGATAGTATTTCGGAGGTGCATTCCAGGTTGAAGCTCTGCCCTTCGCCGGCGACGAATCCACCCGCGTTCATGCCGAGCCAGGCCTTACCTTCGTCTCCGAGCACTTCGTATTGGTTTGGGCAGTCGGCCAAGACCACAAGGGGGATCGCGATTGTCGCGATCAGCAAAGAAATCGTTCTCCAAGCGTGCATGATGACACCTCCCGTCCGAGTAAGGATCGGGAATCTTTCTCCCCAGTGGGGATGCGCGAGACCTGATCAGGTACGACCTGCCCAAGGGGAGAGAGTTTGCTCCCACGATCCAACCGCGATCGTGCAAGTTCGGGGCCGACATGGCATTGACCGACTGGTGGGACTTATGTAGCTTGAAGTATCGCTCATGATCTTTTGGGTCGGCTTGCGATCCCTATAGTGATCCTCCGTCCACGACGAATCCGGACACCCCTGCCGAAGCCTGGCGTGGCACCTACACGGGGCGCTGTATCTTGACCTGTGCCAGCGTCGGTGCTTTCGAGCGGGAGATGGATGCAACCAT
This sequence comes from uncultured Fibrobacteraceae bacterium, assembly GCA_964476155.1. Taxonomy (GTDB): domain Bacteria; phylum Krumholzibacteriota; class Krumholzibacteriia; order LZORAL124-64-63; family LZORAL124-64-63; genus JAHIYU01. The sequence continues at coordinate 38,823 of CAYYYS010000004.1, read as the reverse complement.
CCACTTCAACCCCGCTGTCGACGAACTGAACATCCAGCTCTTTCTGGTGCACGACCTGGCCAACAGCCCCAAATACCGGCGCACCGGTCCCGTCGCCGACGAGAACCGGATCTACTACTACATCGAGGATGAGGTCTTCGTCTATCATGCCTCCCTGAGCCGCGGCGGCGACCATCTGGGCGGCACGCTTCAGGTTTCGGACCTCTCGGGGACGCTCATCTGGCAAGCCGTCAACATCAGTGTGGAGCGCGACTGATTCCGGCGGTCCGGGATTCGACTCTGCTGATGGACCAGCTGATGGCAGCTTGAACACAGCACCTGCAAGTTGGCTACCTCATTACCGCCGCCCTGTGATCGTGGGCGGCGATGGTGGACCTCGAGAAAGCGCGTTCGACCGCAGCCTGGTGTTTCGCAGCGGTGGTTGGCTTTGATCATGGCGGCCTGACGGGCTTTCGGCGGGATTGTCGAGCGGTTGGGTTTGCCGGCTTCCTGGATGACGGCGTCGCATTGGACTACTTCGGTTGAAATGGGCTTGGGACCACGATCGGTTTGCACCTCGGACTTGCCGCACTTTTTACACGTGGAAACTACAACTTGGTATGGCGGGTTGGAGACAGTCTTGGTTTCCGGCTCTTGTGCAAGCTTCTCCGCAAAGTCGTTCAGCGCGGCGAGCAACAATTCGGCGCGGTCCATTCCCTTTACTGTCGAACCCTTTCGATTGCCTAGTTTGCGGATCGTTTCGAACAGGGCTTCGTGGCGGGCGTATTGTTCGGTCGTGAGTTTTGTGTTCACATTAACCGGAGCGTCCGTGGGTAGCGGGTCTGACACAGCCTCGGCCAGGTCCAGCGAAGGTAACTCCGCAACTTGCGGTGCCTGACGAGCCCGGGTGCGTGTCGCTCTTACCGTCTGCTCCAACTTGCGACTACTCGATCGTTCCGCTTCAGCGATCCATCTCTCTTCACTTTCGGGCGTAGCCACCTTGGCCACCTCCCGTGCTTTGGTCCAACCCAGCTCGCCGGCTGCCACCGATCGACGCAGTTGTGGCAGCTCTTCAAGCGCCCCCGCCAGCCGCACAAACTGCGACGTCTTACTGGGCGTGAATCCTAGCGACTCGGCTGCATAAACCTGAATGGATGAGTACCCAAGATCCCGATACAACTTGCGGCTGAGAATCTCGCCGAACAACAGAACGGCGTTCTTCTCGGCCTGTTGGAGTTCCCTCAAAGCAGCTTCAAGACGAGCATGAATATCGGCAGCGGACATAGAATAACCTCCCAGAAAACGAGCGTTTCGCGGGAGGTCGAAACGAGTGCATTCGATGGAGACAAGATAGTCCAAGAACGCCAATTGCGCAACACCTAACTATATAATATAAAACAAGTTGCACGATCACGCGGGCATGATTCATGCGCACCGTAAACCCCCGGTCACACATATAACTCAATCCCCAACCCCACGAACCGCACCTCCATAACAAAAACGAGCGGGACCTTTCGGCCCCGCCCTCCCAGGCCAATAGATACGCCCCTACTCGATATGCCCCGTCAACCACCCCATAACCTCATCATGCCACTGAATCGAGTTCTGCGGCTGCAGCACCCAGTGATTCTCGTCCGGGTAGTAGAGCAACCGGGCCTCGACACCGCGACGACGCAGGGCCGTGAACGTGCTCAGGCCCTGGGTGTCGACGACGCGATAGTCGAGAGCGCCGTGGATGACCAGCGTGGGCACGTGCCAGTTCTGCACGAAGTCGACCGGGTTGTGCTTGCCGAAGCCGGAGTCCTTATCCCAGGGGCGTCCGCCGTGCTCCCACTCGGGGAACCACAGCTCTTCGGTGTCATAGTAGGCCATCCGTTCGTCGAGGTTGCCGTCGTGGCAGACGAAGGCCTTGAACTTTTCGCCGAAGGATTGGCCGTGCAGCCAGTTGATCATGTAGCCGCCGTAGCTGGCGCCGGCGGCGACGACGCGGTCGCCGTCCAGCCAGCCGTAGCGTTCCAGGGTCGCGGCGAGGCCTTTTTCCAGGTCCTCGAGGGGGCGGTCGCCCCAGTGGCCGCTGATGGCGTCGCAGAAATCCTGGCCGTAGCCCGTGGAGCCGTGGAAGTCGACGGCGACGGTCGCGAAGCCGGCGCCCACATAGGCCTGGGGATTCCAGCGGTAGTGGAAGTCGTTGCCGAAGCTGCCCTGGGGGCCGCCGTGCACCAGGAAGGTGAGCGGCCACGTCTGGCCCGCGGCGGCCTTCGCTTCGGTCCAGTCGTAGGGTTTGACCACGTAGGCGTAGACGGTCTCGCCGTTCCAGCCCGTAAACGAGAACTGCTCGGGTTCACCCATGAGACAGGCCGCGAGCTTGTCGTCGTTGATGTGCGTGACGCGGCGTTCCTTGCTGCCGAACGCGTAGATCTCGTTGGGGCCGCGCAGGTGGTTCTTGGTGTAGATGAGCGTCTTGCCGGCCAGGCCCAACGAACCGTTGTTGCCGTCGCGCACCAGTTGCTTCACCTTGCCGCTCTTGACCTCCATCCTGAAGATCGAGTTCTGGCCCAGGTAGTCGGCGTTCATGTAGAGCACCTTGCCGTCGGCCGACCAGAGCAGGCTGCGGGGGCTCAGTTCCAGGCCGTCGTAGACCAGGTCCAGGTACCGCGTGTCGCCTTCGGGCCAGTCGCGCAGGACGATGCGGAAGCGGTCGGCCTCGAAGCCGGCGCGGGTCATGGCCAGGTAGGCCAGGGTCTCGCCGTCGGGGGAGAAGAGCGGCGCCGTGTCCCAGGCCTCGTTGTCGTCGGTCAGGCAGCGGCGTCGGCTGTTGCCCGTGGTATCGACGGCATAGAGGTCGTAGTCGGTGCTCCAGGCGGCCTCGCTGCCGTCCTTGATCTTGGCTGTGAAGACGAGGGTTTTACCGTCGGCGGAGATTGCGAATTCCTCACTGCCGCCCCAGGGATGGGTCGGCGTGTCGGCGTCCAGGCCCGGTGTGAGGTCGACGGGATCCGCGTCCGGATCCAGGGGCGACCAGGTGAAGACGTGACTACGCTTGCCGTCTTCCCAATGATCCCAGTGCCGGAACATGAGCTCGTCATAGACCATGCCCGTGGTCGGTTTGGCGGCCAGCATCTCATCGTGGGCCACTGTTTCGGCGACGGTCATGTTCGGGTAGACATCCATCGTGAAGACCAGTGACCGTAGCTGGGGCACCACCTCCAGGTTGCCCACGTCCAGGGGCAGGTCGGTGATCTGGACGGCCTCGCCGCCGCGCGGGTCTATATGCCAGGCCTGGGACGACCCGCCGCGTGTCGACAGGAAATACACCGTGCCGTTGAGGCACCAGCGCGGGTTCCAGTCGCCGGCGGGATCGGAGGTGAGCCGGCGGAGATTGTCGCCGTCGACATCCACCAGCCAGAGGTCGGTCCGGCCGCGATTGGCGTCTAGGTCGGTGCTGCGCAGCGTGAAGACGATGGTCTGCCCGTCCGGCGAAACCTGGGGATCGCCGACGCGGTCCATGGCCAGCATGTCGTGGACGGAGAAGGGATGGGGGTCGTCGGCGAGCGCGGGCAGGGCGATGGCCAGGACGACAAGCAACAGGATCAGGCGGCGCATGGGATCTCCTCCGGGCAGGATGTAGCGGGGACACGGACTGTCCGCCCGAATATAGGGGTCCGCACCAGAATAACTACCCATTTTCGCATCCCATCTTCGGGTCGTCTTCGGCCCGGACTCAATCACGAAATCCTCGACGTAGCATAGCTATGCCTGCGGTTTCGCTCAATCATCCGCACCGAAGCCAACCCAAATCCGGGCGCGAAAACTGGGTAGTTATTCTTGCGCGGACCCTAAGTTACTCGCCGGGCCGGGGCGAGAGTCAATCAAGCTGAATAATCACCCTTGCGGATGGGAATTGCCGGAGCGATATTGGCGACAGTAGATCTACACCATGCGGTAATGATTTATCCGTCGGATGGAGCTTGTCTTGGAAAACGTTACGATTACGCCGGAAATGACCCTCTTCGAGGTCACCGAAAAATACCCCGAGACCATTCCCGCCTTCGTGGAAAACGGTTTCACGCACGTGGGAGACGAGAGCAAGCGAACATCCCAGGGCAAACTGGTCACCCTGGGCCAGGCCCTGCAGATGAAGGGCAAGGATTTCGACGCCTTCAGCGCCCTGCTGGCCGACGCGGTGGCCGAAGCCCAGCGCACCGAAGACATCACCCTGCAGGTGATCGACGAGAGCAGGATGTTCCCGACCTCCGGCGACATCCGCGTGGCCGGCCTGCTGCCTTGTCCGGTCCGCATTCCGTTGCTCGAGGCTTTCGAGGAAGCCAAGACCACGGTCACCGAAAAATACGGCGTCACCGTCGGCCACAAGCTGGCCGCCGCCAGCGTGGGCATGGACGTAGTCGAAAAGGAAATGGCCGGCATCCGCACCGAGGATGATCTGCCCCACGTGTTCCTTTCGGCCGGCTTCGAGTCCTTTTTCGATCACAAGAACATGGCGCGCTTCAAGGATGCCGGCGCCTTCACCGAGCGCTCGCCCGGCACGACCAACGCCGCGTTCGACGGGCTGCAGCTCAAGGATCCCGACGGCCACTTCGCCATGATCGGCGTGGTGCCGGCGATATTCCTGGTCGACAAGCAGCAGCTCGAAAAGGGGGAGCCCGTGCCGCAGACCTGGGCCGACCTCCTGTCGCCGCGCATGGAGAAGCGGATCGCGCTGCCGGTCGGCGATTTCGACCTGTTCAACGGCATCCTGCTGACCCTGTGGAAGCACTTCGGCGACGATGGGGTGCGGTCCCTGTCGCGCAATCTCATGAAGTCGCTGCATCCGAGCCAGGCGGCGGGGCGCTTCAAGGCCAATCGCGGCGAAGTGCCGACGATCTCGGTCATCCCGTACTTCTTCTCGCGCATGGCCAAGATGAATCCCAACGTGGAAGTGGTGTGGCCCGAGGACGGCGCCATCATCAGTCCCATCTTCATGCTCGAGCGCAAGGACGCGCCCGAGGGTACGAGCGACCTGGCCGACTTCTTCCTGTCGAAGGCGGCGGGCGAGATCCTGAGCCATCGCGGGCTCTTCCCCTCGCTGCATCCCGACGTGGTCAACGAGCTGCCCGACCCGGCGCCCTGGCTGTGGCTGGGCTGGGACTTCGTGCGCGAACACGACCTGGGGGAGCGCATCCCCCGCATGCTGGAGATCTTCAACGAAGGTGTGAAGGTGTAGGATGAAATTCGTCACCGTCAGCGGACCGCCCAGCTCGGGCAAGACGTCCGTCATCCTCAAGACCCTCGAGCATCTGGTCGGCAACGACCTCAAGGTGGGCGTAGTCAAGTTCGACTGCCTGTCGACCCTGGACGATGAGATCTACGCACGCGCGGGCATCCCCGTGCGCAAGGGCCTCAGCGGCGCCCTGTGCCCCGACCACTACTTCGTGAGCAACGTGGAGGAGTGCGTGCAGTGGGGGCGGGCCGAGGGCTACGACGTGCTGGTCAGCGAGAGCGCCGGCCTGTGCAACCGCTGTTCGCCGTATATCCGCGACGTGTTGGCGGTGTGCGTCATCGACAACCTGTCGGGCATCAACACGCCGCAGAAGATCGGGCCCATGCTCAAGTCGGCCGACATCGTGGTGATCACCAAGTGGGACATCGTCAGCCAGGCCGAGCGCGAAGTCTTTGCCGCCCGCGTGCGACGGGTGAATCCCAAGGCGCGCATCATGCACGTGAACGGGATCACCGGGCAGGGCAGCTTCGAGTTCTCGACCCTGTGGCAGGACGGCGACGCGGTGGAAACCGTGGAGGGCAAGCGGCTGCGCTTCAGCATGCCGGCGGCGCTCTGCTCGTACTGTCTGGGCGAAACGCGCATCGGCGAAGCCTATCAGATGGGCAATGTGCGCAAGATCGACCTCGACTCTCCCGCGGATCGGCAACAGGGGGCGCCCATGACCGGTCCGGACGGAGGTGCGAAGTGATTACCACCGAGACCCTGCGCGACCTGAAGGTCGCCGACCTCTTCACACGCTGGCCCTTCGCCGAGGGTTGGCTGGCCGAGCGCGGCGCCGAACTCGGCGACGATCCCGCCCAGCCCCTGACCGCCACGATCGCCACCGACCTGTTGGACGACCTGGCCGTGTTCCTGGGCAAAATGGACGCGTTCCTGTCCGGCGACGAGGAAGTCGTCACCGAGGTCACGATCACCGGCGGTCGCGACAAGGACGGCGCCCCCGAAGCCGTGCGCGAGCTGACCGTGCGCGTGGGGGAAGTGGTTTGCATCGTCGGGCCTACCGGGTCCGGCAAGAGCCGTCTGCTGGGCGACATCGAGTGGGTCGCCCGCGGCGATACGCCCACCGGCCGCCACGTGAGCATCAACGGTCGCGAACCGGAGATGAAGTGGCGGACTTCGAGCGAGCACAAGCTCGTGGCGCAGCTCAGCCAGAACATGAACTTCGTCATGGACCTGTCCGTGGCGGAATTTCTGGCCCTGCACGCCGACAGTCGCCAGGCCACCGAGCCCGAGGCCAAGATCCAGCGCATCTGGGAGGATGCCAACTCCCTGGCCGGCGAGCCCTTCGGTCTGGACACGCCCGTCACCAGCCTGAGCGGGGGCCAGTCGCGCGCCCTGATGATCGCCGATACGGCCGTACTCAGCCGCTCGCCCGTGGTGCTCATCGACGAGATCGAGAATGCGGGGATCGATCGTCAGAAGGCCCTCGACATCCTGGTCGGGCAGGACAAGATCGTCCTGATGGCGACTCATGATCCCATCCTGGCGTTGATGGGTGACCGGCGTGTGGTGATCAACAACGGGGCCATGATCGATGTGATCGAGCTTAGTGAGAGGGAGCGGGCCAATTTGGACGAGTTGCGGCAGTTGGACGCCAAGCTCATGGGACTGCGGCATCGGTTGCGTATGGGGGAGAGGCTCGATACTATTTAGTCGAGTCCCAGCCGCTGTTATATGGCGGCCGATCCAATGGCAAAAGGGCCCGGGAGCTTCGGCTTTCGGGCCCTTGACGTGACGGTGTTCGCGAGGTCTACCAGGGTGTGCCGTACATCTCCCGATGCCAATCCCTCAGCTTCTCCAGCCCGGCCTCCAGTCCCACGGCCGGCTTGTAGTCCAGTTCGTCCTCGATAAGCGAGGTGTCGGCGACCATGCTCATCACATCTCCGGGCCAACTCTGCATGGTGTAGGTGATCTCCGGTCGGGCGATGCCCGTGGTCTCGATGATCTTCTCGACGAGGTCGCGGATGCTGACGGGCCGTCCGCCGGCGATGTTGTAGACGTTGCCGCGGGCGTCGGGGTGGGCAGCCACGATTAATAAGGCCAATACGGTGTCCGCGACGTAATTGTAGTCGCGCTTCTGTTCGCCGGTGCCCATGACTTCGAGATGCTCCGGATCCTTGCGCAGCTTCTCCAGCAGATCGAACATGACGTACTTGCGCTGGCGCGGCCCGAAGGTGTTGAAGATGCGTACGCGCCGCTGATCCATGTCGTAGCAGCGGGTGTAGGCCTCGATCATGAACTCGCCCGCCAGCTTGGTGCCGCCGTATGGCGACTTGGGTACGAAGGGGTGGGACTCGCTCATGCGGCCGTCGTCGGTCTGGGGTTCGCCGTAGACGGCGGCCGAGGAGGCGAATAGCAGACGGCCGGCCCCGTGTCGGCGCATGGCCTCCAACACCGAGAAGGTGCCGGCCAGGTTGCGCTCGTAGTCGTAGGCCGGATCCTCGGACGAACGGGGGACCGAGGCGTTGGCGCCCAGGTGGAAGACCACGTCGCAGCCCGGCATAAGCTCGTCCAGAAGCTTGGCGTCGGTGATCGAACCCTCGCGGAACGTGATGCGGTCCCCGGCCTCGGCCAGGTTCTCGCTCAGGCCGTCGGACAGGTCGTCGATGACGCGTACGTCGCAGCCGAGAGCCAGGAGGTGATCGACCAGGTGGGAGCCGATGAAGCCGGCGCCGCCGGTCACCAGGGCTGTCTTGCCGGCGTAGAACTGTTCGAGGTTCATCAGATACGGTCCGTTCGTTGGGGATATCGGGGCGGAGTCGGTCGCTGAGCCGCCCCGCGTCGCGTGTGGATTATAGTTTCGGGGATGGAGCCTGTCAAAAGCGTGGTCGAGGGTCAACTGCGGGAAAAAGGTCAATTACCGGCCTGAACTGACGATAGGTGGTTAGGTCGGCGGATCCCTTCGGGGTCTTGCCAGACGATCGGAGCCTGGGTTATACTCCCGCGCTGCTCGTTGCCGGTGACCGGCGTCGAACTTGCGGAATCCTGGGTTTTGTGGATCCTGTAGCGTTCTCTCCGTTTCTGCATACAGATGTGGCAACAGGGGTTATTCACTGAAAGAAAGGTCGGATAAGATGGCTGCAGACAGCCCAAGACGTGCGATGATTACCGGCATCACGGGCCAGGACGGTTCGTATCTCGCTGAACTGCTCCTGGAAGAGGGGTACGAGGTGTACGGCGTGGTTCGCCGCACCAGCACCGAGACCATCGATCGCGTCAAGCATATCCAGGACAAGCTGAACTTCGTCCAGGCCGACCTGCTCGACCAGACTTCGGTCATCAGCGCCGTCGACGATGTAAGGCCCCACGAGATCTACAATCTCGCGGCCCAGTCCTTCGTGCCGACGTCCTGGCAGCAGCCCATCCTTACCGGCGACATCACCGCCCTGGGCGCGACGCGTATGCTCGAAGCCGTGCGCATGGTGGACAAAGACATCCGTTACTACCAGGCCTCCTCGAGCGAGATGTTCGGCGACGTGCGCGAGACGCCGCAGACCGAACTGACGCCCCTCTATCCCCGCAGTCCCTACGGCGTGGCCAAGTGCTATGCGCACTACATCACGATCAACTATCGTGAAAGCTACGACATGTTTGCGGTGTCGGGCATTCTCTTCAACCACGAGTCGCCCCGTCGTGGGCTCGAATTCGTGACGCGCAAGATCACCGACGGTGTGGCCCGCATCAAGCTGGGCCTGCAGGACGAATTGCGCCTGGGCAACCTCGACGCCAAGCGCGACTGGGGCTTCGCCCTGGACTACGTGCGCGCCCAGTGGCTCATGCTGCAGCAGGACGAGCCAGAAGACTTCGTGATTTCCAGCGGCGAGACCCATTCGGTTCGCGAGTTCTGTCGCATCGCTTTCGAGCATGCCGGTCTGGACTGGGAGAAATACGTGGTCGTCGACCCGAAATTCTACCGTCCCGCCGAGGTCAAGCTCCTGCTGGGCGATTGCAGCAAGGCGCGTGAGAAGTTGGGCTGGATTCCCCGGACAAGCTTCGCCGAGCTGGTCCAAATGATGGTCGACGCCGACGTGAAGAAGTACCAGGCGGAGCAGGCCAACAGCCCGCAGGCTTAAACCATCGCCGACACCTTGATCAACGTTTCACGAGAGACGTCGTCCCGGGCGAGAGCCCGCGTCTGAGAGGACTATGTTGAAGGTCGTACTCTTCGGTCCGTATCCCGTGGATCCACAATACACGAGTGGTGGCGTGGAAAAGGTCATGTTCAACACCGTGGAGGGTTTGCGGGAGTTGGACGAGATCGACTTGCACGTGGTTTCTCTCAGCCGGGTCGATAGCGACTGTACCAGGCAATACGACGGCTTCCAGGTTCACCATGTGAAACGCCAGCAACGTTTCAACCTGCCGACTTTCCGCATGCTGGATATCATAAACGCCAGGCGGGCCATCAGGCGTCTCGATCCGGATCTCATCCATTGCCAGGAAAGCGGCCACGAGGCTTATATCTCCGCACCGCTGTCTTATCCCAAGGTCGTCACGGTGCATGCGGTTTTTCGGAACGAGGGCGTACACTATCCCGGGCTGCGGGCGAAGTTGCGGTACTGGCAGTTCGGTTTCATGGCGAGACGGGCCATCAGCGGCGTGGACCGTTATGTTCCCAGCAGCGCCTATGTCAGCCGGGAGATGACCGAGGTCTCCCACAAGCTCCATGAGGTTGTCGAGAATCCCATCGAACAGAGCTATTTCGATGTACCGGATACGCCGGTCGAGGGCCGCCTGCTCTTCGCCGGCACCATCTACCATCGCAAGGGCATCGAGGTCCTGATCGATGCGGCCGCCTCGCTCAAGGAGCGGGGGACGGGGTTCAGTGTGCACATCGCCGGCGGCATCGGCGACAAGGCCTATCACGCCGGTCTACTCGCACAGGTCGAGCGTCTGGGTCTCGGCGACGACGTGATATTCCGCGGTTTTCTGACCGAGGAGGAGCTGGCCCGGGAATTCAGTGAAGCCGACTTGGTGGTGCTGCCGTCCTATGCCGAGACGTCGCCGATGACGGTCCAACAGGCCATGGCGGCCGGGAAACCCGTGGTAGCCACCAGGGTCGGGGGTGTTCCCCAGCTCATCGAGGAAGGCGCCAGCGGTCGGCTGGTCGATGCCGGTGACACTGCGGGCTTGACCGACGCCCTGGCATCGCTACTTTCCGATCCGGAGGGACGCCGCGCCATGGGAGCCCATGCCAAGCACGAGGCCGAATCACGTTTCAGTGTTGGCAGCGTTGCCGACAAGAACATCGAAGTCTATCGCCAACTGCTGAAAGGTGGATTCGCGTCATGAAGGTGCTCTGGATTGCCGGCATGTACCCTTCAAAATTCAATTGGCTGAGCGGTCCCTGGAATATCCGGGGGTCGGTCGCCATGCGCGATTACGAAGGTCACGACGTGCGAGCCGTCTGCCCGGTCGGCATGACGCCGCCGCCGGCGCTCTTCAAGCAGGCCCTGACCAGACCGTCCGCCCTGGGCGACTGGTTCGCCGCGCGTCGTGCGCAGCCCGAGTACGACGAGGTTCGCGGTATCCCGGTCACGTATCCTCGCTGGTGCTGGGGACCCAAGAAACTGCTCTGGGGCTACGAAGGCTGGTTCATGTACAGGCAACTCCGCAGTCACCTGGCCGAGATTATCCGCACGTTCAAGCCGGATGTCATCCAGACCGCCTGGCTCTCGCCGGAGGGTGTCTGCGCCAGCATGCTGGGTCGCGAGTTCGGTATTCCCGTGGTGGTGCAGTCCATAGGCAACGACGCTAACTACTACATACACGAATTCCCGCATCGCGGGTACGTCATCAAGCATGTGCGCCGGGCGACGGCTCTTCAGTTCAACTGCGAGTCGACCTGCCGTAACGCCGAGGCGGCGGGACTGACCCATCCCAACACCCACATCATCTTCCACGGTGTGGAAACCGACCTCTTCAAGCCTGACGAGACTCGCAACGATTTCGGCCACCGTATCATCACCGTGGCCCAGTTGCTCCCGCGGAAGAACCACCAGCTGTTGCTGCACGCCTTTACCAGGCTGCCGGCGGCGTTGCGGGAGACGGCGTCGCTGATTTTCGTGGGCGGGGGACCGCTCAAGGAGGATCTCAAGGCCTTGGCCGTGCAGCTGGGTATCGGCGACAAGGTCACCGTGGCCGGCCGCTTGCCCCACGAGGACATGGTGCGCGAAATGCAGCAGTCCGATGTATATTGCCTGCCCACGCTCTCGGAGGGTATGCCCGTAGCGACCATCGAGGCCATGAGTGTGGGGCTACCTGTCATTGCCAGTCGTACCGACGGCCTGCCCGAGACCATCAAGGAACCGGATTACGGTATCCTCGTGCCCGTAGGCGACGTAGACGCTCTGGCCGCCGCCCTGGTCGATGCGCTCGACCGCGACTGGGACCGCAAGGGTATCCGGCAGCATGTGCTCGACAACTACACATGGGAGTTGTACGCGAGGAATATGACGGAGCTGTACGAAAGTGTTCAGCCCTGACCTTCCGGACCGTGCCAGGAAACGGCCGCTCCTTTGGGGGAGCGGCCGTTTTCAATGTTGGGTGCTGTTGTCAGGAGCGGTCCGGCGTTTCTAATATGAAGGCTTTATCGACGAGCAGTTCCCGGTTCCAATAAGCCCGAAACGCGTATTCGCCCGGGACGCGTTCCTTCCGGGGTGCGACGTTGAGTCTCGCATACAAGGTGAAGTCCGGGCTGTCGCCCAATCGCGTCTCGTCCGCATCCCGGTCGTGCAGATCCTCCGCCTTGAACCAGATCACGTCGGTGGCGAAGCCCTCGGTCGTCTCCGTGACCGTGACTTCGGCCGACTTGCGGAACATCTCCTTCCCCTCCGGCTTGATCCAGACCAGGTGGACCTGGTGTACGCCCGGCGGGGCACCGGTCACATCCAGGAAAGCGTGGATGTAGCGGTTCTTCTTTTTCGGGTTTTCCACGAAGCTGTCGCCGATGGCGATGCGTTTGCCGGTCTTGCTGCCGATTCGTCGACACAGGACGACTTCGGCGTTGAAATCTGCCTCGGTTGCCGTCGTTTCAGCAGTCAGCAAGGCGCCGGCGCGAATATTGGCCACGTCCTCCTGCCCGCATCCGACCACACATATGAAAACCAAGGCACAGAGCAGTAGTCTGGTCATGACATCCTCTGTTCGTCTCAGGACCGAAGGGGGGTGCCAAGGCGCACACGCCCCTTCGTTTCGGTCCTATTTGAGCAGCATCATCTTCCGGGTCTGGTCTCCACTGTCCGTCGTCAGACGGTAGAAGTACAGCCCCGAGGACACGCGCGCGCCGTGGTCGTCCTCACCACGCCACATGATCGTGTGGGTGCCGGCGCCGAGGACACCGTGGGCCAGGGTCGCCACTTCGCGTCCCGCCACGTCGTACACCTTGAGGGTGATCGACTGCTTCACCGGCAACGCGAAGGCGATCTCCGTGGCCGGGTTGAAGGGGTTGGGGTGGTTCTGGGTCAGGGTGATGCGGGACGGGAGGTCGTCGACGCCCACTCCCGTGTCGACATCCAAGGTGAAGGTGTCGTCCATGATGTCGGAGTTGACGTTCAGGGCGTCGTCGAAGCAGACGATCTTGATCAGCGCGTCCGAGCTGCTGGTCGCGTCCTCCCAGATGGGCGAGTAGGGCGAGGCGAGGCCGCCTTCGCCGAGGACCGTCGGCCAGGTCACGCCGGCGTCGGGGGAGTAGAAGATGAAGGTCGTCGTCACGCCGACGTTGTCGGATTCGGTCCATTCGACCGTCGACGACGCGCCGCCGTCGTAGGTCGCGCCGGGCAGGGGTGCGGTCAGGTCGACCTGCGGATTGATGGTGTCTACGGGCACCAGATCGTTGTACAGCATGAAGTCGTCGACACCTGCCTCGACCACGGAGCCGCCACCCGCGTCCGTCGCCACGAAACGGAACTGCACCGTGGACGTGGCGGAGACGAAGTCGGTCAGGGGGTAGGTGATCTGCAGCCAGGCGCGGTTGCTCGTGGTCGTGCGCTCGATGTCGGTCCAGCCGGAGCCGTCGTCCACCTGCACCACCCACTCGTCTTCGCCGGGGTTGTTGCCCGTGTCGTTCGTGTACCAGCGCCAGTAGCTGAAGGTGAGATTGGTATAGCCGTTGACGTCGAAGACCGGGCTCAGCAGGGTCGTCGTGCCGCCATCGACGTCGTCGGCGCCCTGTGTTCCCGACTCGGCGTTGCCGGTGACCCAGCAGATCGTGCCGGACGGCGGCGTATGGTCGTCTTCGGGTTGGACGGGCGTGTCGTTTTCCCAGACGCCGATGGGATCCTCGCGGGTCCAGATGCCGGAGTAGGCGTCGTCGCCAGGGGCGCCGGACGTCCAGCCATCGCTCGTTTCCATGTCCGACGAGTAATAGTACGAGTCATCGACCCAGAAGGCGTAAGAGGTCTCGGGCACGTCGACCGGGTCGCTGCTGAAGTACTCGAGGATGTCCGTGGCCGTGAAGTAATAGCGAACCCGGGTGCCCATGGGCTGGCCCGGAATGGTGCCCTGGTAGTCGCCACCGCCCAGGTCGGTCGCGGCGGCGCCCACGAGCCCGCCGGCCGCGGTCAGGTAGTAGAACTGCACGGTACCGAGGCCGGTGTAGTCGGTGACGGTCGTGGTCACGGTATACGGGCCGACGGTGTCGAAGGTGTTCGTCAGGACCGTCGTGCCGGTGAACAGGGGGCCGGCGATGTCGGTCAGGGAGAAGTCCGTGACGGTCGTCGCGTCTTCCACGATCACCACACCGAGCGTGGAGTCGGCCGCGAAGGACGGATGACTGGCGACGACGTCGTAGGTGCCCGGCGGCACGCTGCCGCCGTAGGTGCCGTCGCTTGCCGTGGTGAATACGCGATCGGCGCCCTGGACCGTCACCTGGACGCCCTCGGCGGGCGTGCCGCCGCCCGAGGCGTTGGTGACCGTGCCCTCGAGGCGTCCGGTGGGCACCGAGGCGAAGGTCTGGAAACGCAGGGCGCGGCCGGAGGTCAGGGACGCGGCGGCGGCCGGGTACTGGTTCCAGTAGGTGTAGAGCAGAGCGTCGGTGCGGTCATGGTTCTGGATGCCGACCGTCGAGTATCCGTTGGTGCCGTCGACCTGTGCGACCGTGTTGTACATCATCTCGATGATGCCGTCGCCCGTATCGGTCGGATGGGATTCGGGATCGTAGAGGATGATCTGGAAGGTCTCGACGTTGCCGCCCGTATCGTTGCGCATACGGCTCCATTCCACGATGACGCGATTGTTGGCCGTGTCATGCCACCAGAACACGCCGCCGGTGCCGCCATCGTACAGGTTGTCCCAGAAGCCGCAGATCATCGCGCCCGGCGAGCCCGGTGTGGGCAGATGCCAGTTGCGGTAGTTCTTCAGCGACGTGGTACCCATGGCGAGCCAGCCGTTGGAGCAGACGGAGATGCGGTCGAAGACCTCGCCGTAGTACATGAAGTCGAAAGGCAACACGACGGTGGTGACGTCGTCACCCTCCCAGCCCGTATCGGTCAGGCCCAGGTCCGTGCCGGAACCGCCCAGGGTCGGGTCGATCTCGGTCCAGTCGTAGGTCGGAGCGAAGGCGTAGCCCGTGTCCGTGTTGTCGAAGCAGTGGTAGCCGTAGGCGTCGGGACCGACCGGGTCGGTCGACGAGGCGGTGCCCACCGGGGCTTGGAATTCCACGGTGTCGCGCGCGCCGCCGGTCGTCTCGATAGCCACGTAGAACGTCGCCAAGTGGCCCAGGAAACAGTCGGAGTTCACGGAGATGTCGAAGGGGTCACTGCTGTTGTCGGCGATTCCGTTGACCAGCATGGCTCCGTACGTGCCGTCGGCGTCGTTCACGGAGATCCAGGGGCTGCCGGCGATCAGTCGGGCCGTGGCACCGGTGATGTTGGTGTTGCCGGTGTTGCGTAGATTCAGGACCAGTTCACCCGTTTCACCGGGGTCCAGGTCGCCGCCGGGTCCACCGAAGGTGTTGCCGGTGTACGTGAAACCGCCACCGGTGATCTCGATCTCCATGAGCGAATGCCAGGTCTCGGCGCCGCTGGTGACGGTCACGTCGATCTGGAGAACATGTTCGGCCGGCGCGCCGGGTTCGACGGTGATCTCAAACATGGTATTGCCCCAGTCGTAGACGCCGGGGGCGATATCGCCGTAGTTGGCCGAGGCTGCGTTGATGGTGATCGTGGGCTCGCTGGTACTGATGGTGGAGTTGACGGCCGTGGCGGTCACTGTCCCCAGGTTGTGGAGTTGAACGCCTATCTGCACATGCTCGCCCGGATTGAGCAATCCGTCGCTGTTGCCCCAGTTCGTGTCGTCGATGACGAAGCTCGCCAGGGTGACGAGATCCGTGGCCGGACCGATCACGATCGTGCCCCGATGGGGAATGTAGTTGTGCTTGGCGGCGGTGATCAACAGATCGCCGTTGGTGTAGCCGGTCACGGGGATGTTCACGCGTCCCTGGGCGTCGGTGACGGCCGTGAAGCGGATTTCACCATCCTTATACAGTGTGACGCTGGTGCCGGCGACGGGCAGCCCGCTGCCGGAGTCGGTCACCTCGGCGAAGACCGATTCGGCGCCGTTGTCCATGGTGGCGTCGTAATCGACGGAGAAGGTGCCGGGGAAACCGGTCCAGATCTCGGTGGCCGCGTCGCCCATGAGGTTGTTCCAGACCATCCAGGTCTCGGTGCGTCCGGGCTCGGCCAGGTAGTAGTTGTTGTACATGGCCAGCTTGCCGGTGGTCAGGGCCGGGCCGACGCGATAGTCGCCGGTGTTCCACGCGCCCTCGATCACGCCGGTGAACATGCAGTTGTTGTAGCGTGTGTGGGTGCCGATGGTCGCGGTGCCGATGGCGGCCACGCCACCGCCGTTGGGCGCGCGCAGGAAGGCCTCCGACCGGCACATGCCGTCTTCGATGGATCCCGTGTCACAGGTCATGACCACCGCGAAACCCAGTTCATTCCCGTTGCCGAGGTTGTAGATGGTGGTCGCCTGCATGCCGCTCATGCCCAGCCAGCCACGATAGGTCATCAGCGTGGCGCCCTTGTTGAAGTTGTTGTACATGGACGTCGAGTTGGGACTCCAGAGGGAGTCGATCTCGGTGTAGTTGTGGGCCAGGAGCTGGTCGCGGGCCCACTGGTTCACGAAGATGCAGGTGATGCCGGAGGTGCCCGGGTCGCCCGCCAAGCTGCCGCGAGTGAACCAGTCGGGGTCGGCGCCGGTCGGCGGGTTGGTCTCGTACGTGACGATCTTGGTCACGATATCCTGGAGGTTGTCCAGATCGTCGTCCGTGAAAGAGAGACGCCCCAGGTGGATGTCCGGCAGGATGTCGCCGCCGGCCAGCATGGTGTAGGTGTGGTCGCCGCGGCCGCCGTAGCCGCTCTGGATCTCCGTGTAAGTCGGAATCGCGTAGCTGCCGCTCACGTCGCCCACCAGGGTGACGAACTCCAGCGTGGGCTTCACGGCGTCGTAGGTCGACTGGATATAGGATTTGATGGACGTCGTGGTAGTACCGGTCTCGGATGTGGTGGCCAGAACCACGTTGTAGCCTTGGCGGCGGCGCCAGTCCAGCAGCGGCTCCACATGGTACAAGACCGTGTCGTGGTCGCGACAGATCATCAGGTACGTGCCGGGTTCCGTCGTGGCGCTCTTGTCGGCGTCCTGGTAGTTGATCACGTTGGCGCGGTAGAAGGTGTCGAAGGATTCGGTGATCGTGCCGACGCTCTTCGGGGCGGGGACGTCGGCGCCTTCGCCGTCGGGCGTGAAGACGATGTCCAGGACCATGCGTGTGGCGATGGTCAGGCGACCGGAGGCGGGATCGTACTGGACGGGTCGGATCTCCAGGGGAGAGACGCGCAGGTCGCGCATGATCCCCGGCTTGCCCACGGTGGCGTCGGGGCGCAGGTGGGACAGGTCCCGTTTGTAATAGGTCTCGTCCACCACGGGATCCTCACCCTCGCGCGGCAGTGTCGGCATGATGCGACCGATGTCGAATTCGCGGGTCTCGAGATCGACGATGCGCAGTTCGACGCCCAGGCCGTCTGGGACCTGGATCATACGGCTGAAGATCGGCAGGGCCGGTCGGCCCTCTTCGCCTCGGCTCGAGGCGCCGTCGAGGACGAGCCGTTGATAGGTCTCGTCACCAAGCTTGACGCTCTCCGTTTCCAGGCGTGACATGTCGAACTGGAGGCGCAGGTTCGCGGATCCCTTGTCGATGATGCGAACTTCAGCGCCGGGTGCGTTGGGCGCCAGGTCCAGAAGGGATTCGCGAGGCGTTTGATCAGCTGATACGCTGATTGCAGCGAGTAGGAGCATTATAGTCGTGAGTGCCAGGCGCAAACGCATCGGTGCCTCCAAGAGCGGCGGTCGGTGATGGGGCGGGGGGTCCATCAAGTTCCTGATGAAAAAACGGCACACCGGATAGTCGGGCGACCGGTGGCATCGGCATTATACTACATTTCTTCCCGTGATGGAACCGTTACACTTTATTCTTATAATTCCGAGTGTGGGTTTTTGTGTACATGCATTCATGTACCACTTTGTGTTATAATCGTGCGTCGAGCCGGCCGCCCCCCGCCCTGGCTTTCGCCACTTCCAACTCCGCACCCGGGAGGAACACCTCATGTCGAGGACTATGAGCCTCTATGTCCTGCTATTCACGGCTGTTACAGCCGTTTCCGCATTCGCCGACGTGATCACCGTACCGGGTGATTATGCCCAGATCCACGACGCTGTCCAGGCCGCCCAGAGCGGGGACATCGTGGAGGTGGCTGCCGGCACATATTACGATTGCACCCATGAGACCGAGGGGACGGGCACAACACCGGCCTGCGTGATCATGAAATCCGGTGTAACACTGCGCGGCGCCGGTACCGCAGCCACGATTATCGACGCCCAGAGTCTCGGACGCGGCATTTTCGTTGAAAACGTGAGCGATTGCGTCATCGAGGATCTGCAGGTGCGTAATGCCTACGCGGCCGCATATGGCGCGGGCATCCTGCTGCGCAACGTCGGGCGCGACGTGGAAATAACCGATGTACTAGTCAATTACTGCACCGACGGCGGCGTGATCTGCTACAACAACGCCAGTCCGACCATGACCCGTCTCAACTGCTCCAACAACGTGGCGAAGCAGGGCGGCGGCCTGGCCATCGAGGAAAACAGCACCCCCTGGGTTATCGACTGCACGATCAACAGCAACGAGGCGCCCAGTGGCGCCGGTGTGTTCATCCGCAACGGCAGCGACGCCTACCTGAGCAGGTGCACGATCAACAACAACTCGATCGACGCCGATTACGGTCAGGGCGGTGGCCTGTTTATCGGTGATTCGTCGCCGACGCTGATCCGTTGTGACATCAGCGGCAACTCGTCACTCGGTAACGGCGCGGGCGTGGCCTACCAGCTCGGCTCAGCCGGCACCATGATGGCTTGTACCGTGTCGGGCAACACCCTGGATCGTGATTTCATCTACGGCGCGGGCATTGCGGTCGACTCGTCCGATCCGTTGATCGAGGGTTGCACCATCGTCGGCAATATCTGCCAGAGTACGGTGACCGACGCGGCCGGTGTGCATACCCTGTTCAGTCCGGCCCCGACGCTGCGCAACTGCACGATCGCCGACAACCAGACCGCGTCCGGCGCCCTGGCCGCCGGTGTCATGGCCCAGTGGGGCAGCGCACCCGTAATCGAGTCGTGTATCATCGCTTTCAACACGAACGGGGCGGGGCTGTACTGCGATGGCGCAACCCCCACGGTCTCTTGCACCGACATCTACGGTAACGATGGAGGCGACGCTAATTGCGGCACCGACGGTGGGAACAACATTTCCCTGGATCCCCAGTTCTGCGGAGCCGGCGACTACCTGCTCCAGATCGGTAGTCCCTGCGCCTCCGTATGCGGCGGTTTTATCGGTGCGCTGCCGGCCGATTGCTCGACCACCGGCGCCCAGGACGCTCCGCGCGTCGCGGCGCATCTGCTCGGCAACCATCCCAACCCCTTCAACCCCAGCACCACCATCGTCTTCAGACTTGACGAGTCGGGGCAGGCTGGCGTACGGATATTCGACGTTGCTGGCCGGACGGTTGCGACCCTCACCCTGGGCGATCTCCCCGCCGGTCGCCATGAAGTCGTCTGGAACGGTAATGCCGACGACGGCCAGCAGGCCGCCAGCGGCGTCTATTTCTACGAGCTCGAAGCTCTGGGCACCAAACAGTCGAGGCGGATGATCCTAGTAAAATGACACGGACTGCGCTTGCGCTCGCTCTCGGAGTCGGCCTGATGACGGCGGCGGTTACGACCGTCGCCTCGGCCGGTCAGCGATCGCCTGAATCTGTACTCGCGACCATCGACGACACACGAACCACACTGACCGTCGAGGACGGTGCCGCGGCCGGACATATCCTGGTGGCGTTGCCGCCCGGTGCGTCCGACTGTGATGTCCGCGTGACAGGCGGCGCCGGCGAGGCGACCGTCGGAGGCGTCATGCGCCTGCGCGGCCTGCCGGTGGCGTCGATCGTTACCCGGGACCTCTCCGCCGGCGCCGTGCTGGACGTAAGTCACGACGGCAGCTGGGCCGCCAAGGCCGGCGATTCCGTGCGCGCTTTTTCGCGCGGTTTCGACGGAGCCCTCGCGGGTCTGCTCAGCGGTTTGCCCACCGTCGCCGCTTCGGCCGGTGATGGTGCATACCTGGTGATCACCACTCCGGAGTACGCGGATGCCTGCGCGCCGTTGCTCGCCTGGAAACAGGAGAAGGGATTCCCGGTCAGACTGGCCACCACGACCGAGACCGGCACCGACAACGCCGGTATCCGGACCTGGTTGCGCGAAGCCTATGCGACCTGGACCGTACCGCCCGAGTACGTGCTCATCGTGGGCGACGTGGAAGACATTCCATCCTGGAGCCTCAGCGAGAACGTTACCGATCATCCCTACACCCTGATGGATGAGGACGATTGGCTGCCCGATCTCATGCTCGGCCGTTTGCCGGTCGAGTCCGTGTATGAGGCGACCACGGTTATCAACAAGACGGTCGGCTACGAGAAGACGCCTTATCGCGTCGACGAGGGCTGGCTCACCCGCCAGCTCATGGTCGCCGGCAACTATGGCTCCGACACACCCGTCAGCACCGTCACCTGGGTCGGGGAGCAACTCGAGGATCTGGGTTTCGACGCGGCGACGCATGTGTCGTTCCCGCCCCTGTTCAACGGTGTCGTTCCCATTACGCAGAGCCTCGAAGAAGGCGTGTCGATGGTGGTTTACCGCGGCTGGGCCTACGGCACCGCCGGTTGGGAACCGCCCCACTTCACGGTGGCCGACATTCCCAAAGTGGCCAACGGCGCCATGACGCCCGTGGTCATGAGCTTCGTCTGCCTCAATGGTAATTTTGCCGACGACGATCCCTGCTTCGGCGAGGTCTTCCTGCGCCAGGGGACGCCGACCGAACCCCGCGGCGCCGTGGCCTTCATCGGTAACGGTGAGCATTGGTCGCACACCCGCTACAACGATGCGATGGCCATCTCCTACTTCGAAAACATCGCCAGCCCCGGCATCACCGATCTGGGTCGTCTGGTGCTCGCGGGCAAGCTGCGCTTCATGGATTATTTCCCCCACGAAATGTCCTTCGCGGAGCACGGTGAGGAATCGGTCGAATTCTACCTGCACATCTACAATCTGCTCGGCGATCCGGAATTGAACTTCTGGCGCGGCGAAACCGCAGATCTCACGGTATCGCACGATGCCACTTGTGCGCCCGAAGCCACCCGTTTCGACGTGACGGTCACCGAGGCCGACGGAACGACGCCCCTGGTCGACGCTCGTGTCGGTATCGTTCAGGACGGCGTGCTGATCGGCGCGGTCTTCAGCGGCGACGACGGCGTGGCTCATGTGCCTCTGGTCGGTCTCGCCGATACGGCGCCCGTCACCGTGACGGTCACCCACTCGGACCGCTTCCCCTACCAGGCCGACGTGACCGTGGTCCAGCCGGCCGCCCATCTAGTGGTGTCAGGCCTGACCTGGATCAACAACCTGGGCAATGATGATCAGGTGATCAATCCGGCCGAAGTGATCAACGTCTTCCCCGAGGTGACCAACACCGGCACCTCTGCCGCTACCGGCATCACCATGACCCTGTCGATGGAAGCGCCGGCCAACGTCCAACTGGGGACCATCACCCTGCCCGACATCCCAGCCGACGGCATCTACCAGGCGACCGGCGACGAGTTCTTCCGCTTCGGCCTGTTGACCCAGGTCAGTGACGGCACCGAATTGCATCTGTTTTTCGACGCCGTACACGCCGCCGGCACCGATCACTCCGAGGAGATGCTGACCGTCGGCGGACCGACCATCACCGTGGCGGGCCTCGCAGTTGGCGGCGACGGCTTCCTGCGCCAGGGCCAGGACAACGAGATCACCCTGTCCGTGACCAACAACGGGGGGCTACCCCTGGTCAACCCCCATGCGCACCTGAATCTGGTGACTCTCGGCGTGGGCACCCTCGTCACCGAGGACGTGACCCTGGCCGACGTGGCGCCCGGCGCCACAGTCACGGCCGACGCAGCCTTCGTGCTGAACCTCGACGGCGACGTGCCGACGGGCCGCGGGGTGGTCCTGCACTTCGTGATTTCCGACGATGGCGAGTGGTACCAGGCGTCCCTGAACCGCGAGCTGATCGTGGGCGACGTGGACGCCGGCGCGCCCATCGGACCGGACGCCTACGGCTACTACGCCATCGACAGTGCGGACATCGACTATCCGGCGTCGGTGCCCGAGTACCGCTGGACGCATCTCGATCCCGCCCTGGGCGGTGATGGTGTGGAGATCGTGTTCGCTACCGACAACGCCTTCGTCCAGACCGACCTGCCCTTCGCGTTCCAGTACTACGGACAGACCCACACGGGTCAGATCCGGGTCAGCGAGAACGGCTGGATCAGCTTCGACAACAGCGACGAGCTCGAGTTCTACAACTGGCCGTTGCCGAACACGCACGGCAACCACTCGGTCATCGCGCCCTTCTGGGACAATTTCGATCCCACGTTGGAGGGCACCGGTGGCGTGTTCACGTATTACGACGCGGCGGCCGGCACCTTCACGGTCGAGTGGAGTCGCATGGTTCACTACCTGTCGGCTCTCGAGGACGCCGATCCGCCCATCGACGACATCCAGACCTTCCAGGTCGTGCTGTTCGATCCGGCGGTTCACGTCACGGCGACCGGCGACGGCGAGATCCTCTTCCTGTACCGCCAGGTGGTCAACGCGGACCACTTGCGGCAATTCGCCACGGTGGGGCAGGAGAACGCGTCGGAAACCGACGGACTCGAATTGACCTATGCCGGCATTTACGCGCCGGGCATGGCGCCCATCGGACCGGGTCTGGCGGTCAAGCTCACCACCGACGCACCGGTTTACAGCCCCTACGCGGTGAAGAGCTTCGCGCTGGCCCGTGTGGGTGCCGACGTGGAACTCACCTGGCATGTCGACAACGCGCGGCCGCTCACTGGCTGGTCCGTTGTGCGGGTCGATGCCGAGGGTGAGACCGATCTCGGCGACGGGCCGTTACCCGCCGACGCGCGCGATTTCCTCGATCCCGACGCCCCCGCCGACGCGGTCTACCGTCTCTACTCCCTGCACCCCTATGGTCATCGCAACCTGGCCGGTTCGGCCGATCTCGCGACGGCTACCGGCAGCGAGGGACTGGTCCGCTTCGTTCTGCACCCGGCGCAGCCCAACCCGACCCGGGGCGATGCGCACATCGCCTTCACGCTGGGCAACGGCGGCCCCGCTACCCTGCGCGTCTACGACGTGGCCGGCCGGCTGGTGCGGACGCTGCTCGACGACGAGCGACCCGCGGGCCCGACGAGCCTGACCTGGGACGGACGCGACCATCGCGGCCAGGAGGCGGCGGCCGGCGTCTACTTCATGCGGCTTGAAAGCGCCGGCGATGCCCGGACGCAAAAGCTGCTGCTGGTCAGATAGGAGCTTGTGACGTGAAGTTCATCCTGCTCTTACTGGCGGTGATCACGACTCTCGGGGTGTGGGAGATGGCCCGGCATCGCTACATGCGACGCCGGATTCCGCTCCGTATCCACGTGAACGGGAGCCGGGGCAAGTCCTCGGTCACCCGGTTGATCGCCGCCGGTCTGCAGGCAGGTGGGCTTCGTACCTGCGCCAAGACCACGGGCTCCGCGGCCCGCTTCATCCATGTGGACGGCAGCGAGTCGCCCATCGTGCGGCGCAGCTCGCCCAACATCCGTGAACAGTTGCGCGTCTTCAGACAGGCCGTTTCCGAAAAGGCCGAAGCACTGGTGCTCGAGTGCATGGCTGTGCGGCCGGACCTGCAGTGGACCTGCGAGAATCGAATCGTCGGCAGCACGCACGGCGTGATCACCAACGTGCGCTCGGATCATCTGGAGGTGCAGGGACCGCGTCTCGACGACGTGGCGCGCAGCTTGGCTGGTACGACACCCGCCAAGGCCAAGCTCTTTGCGGCCGAGACCGCCTACGCGCCCTACCTGGCGCGACGGGCCGAGGCGTTGGATTCCACCTTCAAGCTGACCGATCCCTCGACCGTGAGCGAAGACGATCTGGTGCCTTTTGACTACGTGGAGTTCGCCGAGAACGTCAGCCTGGCCCTGGATGTGTGCGAATCGGCCGGCGTGGACCGGGATACGGCTCTGGCGGGCATGTGGACCGTCAAGCCCGATGTGGGCGCCCTGGATCTGACTCCCGTGACGGCGCCGGGCCGGGACATCCGTTTCGTCAACGCCTTCGCCGCCAACGATCCCGAGTCCACCGTGCGGATCTGGGAGCACCTGAATCTCGGCGAGCGGCCCGACGAGGCCGTCGTCCTCTACAACAACCGGGCCGACCGTATGCGGCGCGCCCGCGACCTGGCCCGCCTGTTCGGCGGCGCCATCACGGCAGGACGCTATGTTCTCGTCGGTGAGGCGACCCCCCAACTGACCGACCTCTTTGCGCGCCGCGTGCCCCGCGACCGCATCCTGGACCTGGGTGGACTGCCCACGGACGAGGCCTGGCCCACACTCCTCGAGACTTGCGGCGAACGCTCCGTAATTGTCGGTGTCGGCAACATCGGCGGCGCCGGCCTGGCCCTGCTCGACCTCATGCGAGAGGAGGCGGACACATGATCATCCAGGCCATTGGGCTGGGACTGGTCGTCAGTCTGATCTTCTCGGAGCTGCTGGGGGTGGCCGCGGGCGGCCTGATCGTGCCCGGCTACATCGCTCTGCACCTGGACGAACCGCTGCGCGTGGCCGGTACCATCGTCGCAGCCATGTTCACCTACGCCACGGTGCAGTTGCTGAGCCGGTTCATTTTGTTATACGGCCGTCGGACGCTGGTCTTCAGCGTGCTGGTCGGCTTCGTCTTCGGTTACCTGACGCGCTACGTACTCGTGTTCAACGCCTGGCTCGATACGGGACTCGACGTCTCGATCGTGCAGTCCATCGGCTACATCATTCCCGGCCTGATCGCCTACTGGATGCACCGGCAGGGCGTGGTCGAGACCGTGAGCACCATGCTCATGGCGGCATTCCTGGTCCGGCTCGCGCTGGTCCTGGCCCATGGAGGACGGCTTGTCGACCTGGCTATCGGTTAATCGGCGCCCCCTGATCCTGGGCGCACTCGCGGTGCTCGCGCTGCTGTTGCAGGGCGTGCTCGAGTGGACGCGTACGCCCGTGCGCCAGCGCGATTACGATCTTAAATACGCCGCTGCCGAGAAGGCCCACGAGGCCTACATGGCCATTCGTCGTCACCGATTGATGGACGGCGCGGCGGTAGACCTGGTAAACGACCCTGCCGGCACGGGCCTGATCGGCCCCGAGTTCAGCCAGATCACAAATGCCCGCGGCGATCTGGACGCCAAGCTCACCAGCCTCAATCCCAACTGGGCCGCGGTGATGGTGGACATGTTCCGACGCGCCGGCCTGAAGCCCGGCGACCCGGTGGCCGTCGCGATCTCCGGATCGTTCCCAGGTCTGAACGTCGCCGTCTACGCGGCCCTCGAGGCCATGGAACTCTCGTCGGTTGTCGTCACTTCGGTGGGCGCGTCCATGTGGGGCGCCAACGATCCGTCCTTCACCTGGCTGGACATGGAGACGCTCTTCGTCGAGGAACGCATCTTCCACGTGCGCTCGGCCGCGGCCTCCCTGGGCGGCGGCGACGACATGGGGCGCGGTCTGAGTCCTACGGGCCGACGCCTGCTCACCGACGCCATCGAGCGCAACGGCGTGCCCCTGTTGGCGTCCGACCACATCGAGGACGCCATCACCGCGCGGATGTCTCTCTTCGCCGAGCGCCTGCGCGGCCGTCCCTGCCGCTGTTATGTGAACGTGGGTGGCGGCGTGGCGAGCCTGGGCAGCAGCCAGAACAAGATCCTCATCCCGCATGGGCTGTCGATGACGCTCCAGGCCGAAAACTGGCCGCGCAAGGGCAGCATGGTCCTGATGGCCGACAAGGGCGTTCCGGTGATCCATCTGCTGGACATCGTCGATTTGGCCCGGGAGCACGGACTGCCCATCGTTCCCGATTACCTGGCCGTTCCCGGTGAGGGAGACATCTTCGTACGCGACAGCTATCGGCTTTCCCTGGCGGCGGTCTTCTTTGTGGTCTACGCCGGTCTCTGCGCCTTGGTGTTGGCGCCCGAGGTCCGACGCAAGTTTCGGCCGCCGTTCGGACTCGGCAGGCGAATCGGAGGTGAGAAATGAGACATGGACGCTTCATGGCGAGCAGTCTCTTCGCCGTGGCCTTCACCGTGACGCTCCTGGCCGGGGTGACCGACGCCTCAGCCGCTCGCTGGCGCACCCTGGCGACCACCGCCGACAACGGCGAGGTCTGCCTGTCGGTGGACGGCCAATCCCTGTCGTACAAACGGCTCGAGATCGATGACCCGGTCGTGGTGCGTATACGCGGGCCGCGCCGGGTGAAAATCCTCACGCGCCATCTCTTCGCGGCCGGTGAAACCGGGCGGAGCGCTTTTACCCTGCACGTGGCCATGGACGGGGAGGCTGTTTTGAGCAAGGTCTTCCAGGGAACGCCACGTGAGGACGTCGTCCGTTGTGACGACGCGGACGCCCATGCCGGCGGTCTGCACCGGGCCTACGTGACCGTTCCCGCCGGTTGGCACGAACTGGAAATCACCGCTGCCGAGGCGGCGGTCGCGGCACGCTTTTTCCGCGAGACGAAGCGTCAGCGCGAAGACCTGGTCACTTATGCCCCCGAGCACTATTCAGGCGTGACACAACTGCAGTTCGAAAGCGGCTCGCGCTCGACCTACTACAGTTTCTCGCCCGACCATCCGCTGACCTGCGAAGTGACCGGTCCGACGACCTTGACCGTCTGGACCCGCCTCGACTTCGACCACACCATGAACGGCAGTCAGCCCTACACCTTGGACGTGTTCTGCGATGGCGAACCCTGGCGGATCTTCCACTACGACACCAAGAAGCTGGACGCCGCCGTGTATATGGACCGTCCGGGCGTGTTGCCCGGCGAGAGAAAAACCCTGAAGATCCCCCTCGGCAAGGGCCGACACCGTGTCGAGATCCGTTGCGTACGCCCCTCGGATTGCTGCGTGACCGCTAAGATCCGCATCCCCGCGAAGGACGTCAGGTAGGAGACACATGCGCATTTTCGGACACAGAATAGAGTTGGTCGGCGGGTTGTTGCTCGCGGTATTCGTTCTGGCCGTGCCGCCGGCCACTTCGGCGCCGCAAGCTGCGGCCGCGGCGGTCGAGGTCGCCGCACCCGCCGGTGAGGCCAAGGCGAAGACCAAGAAATCGAGCCGGAAAAAGAAGAAGCCCAAGTGGAAGACCAGCGTGACCGTCGGCCTGGAGACGATCTACGACGACAACTTCCTGCGCTATTCGGACGACTACCTGGACGACTTCCACGCGGGCTCGTATCCGTACAAGTTCCAGATCGACCGCCAGGATACGCATATCTTCGCGCCCAGCATCGACATGTACGCCCAGCGCAAGCTGATCTCCTGGGGCAGCACCCGCTTCCGCTTCAAGTTCAAACGCTGGCAGTATGTACAAGGCAACGTCAAGTCGAACATGGGCTTCGATTATTACATCCGGCAGTATCTGCCCAATAGACGCAGCCTCGAGTTCTGGTACAACTACGCGCCCCAGCAGTATATCCGCGAGCTTTCGTACCGCACGCCGCTGCAGCCGCCCAGCGATCCGCTGGAATGGGGCGAGTTCAGGTATTCGCGCAACGTCTTCAACCTGATCTTCAGGCAGAAGGTGCGCAGGAACATGAACCTCAAGCTCCACTTCAACCGGTCGCTGCGATATTACAACCAGGAGTTCATGGAGAACGACATCAAGGACCTGGGCCTGCGCGGCACCCTCTACTGGGATCTGACTAAGACCTGGCGATTGACCCTGGACTACGGTTTCAGCGACGCGCCCGCCCGCGGCGCCAACGAGGTGGGGGAGACAATCGCGGACAGCGACGATTCCGATCCCTCCTACAAGCGCGACCTTTACCAGATCGATGTGGCTTGGAAGCCGAAGTGGGCCAAGCCGTACTTCGACAAGGTTTCCCTGCGCGGCCAGCATCAGATCTACTGGTTCACCTCGACCAAGGAACTCGTCGACGATCCCTATCACGTGGGTCGCAAGGACATGGTCTACGCGGTGCAACTCGTGTTCAACCGCAAGATCAACAAGACCCTGTCGATGGCGGTGGGGACCAAGTACACGGAACGGGTGGTGGAGTCCCCCTGGAAGGGTGACATCGCCGAGGACAAGGACTACACACAGCACCGGTACTGGATCGGTCTGACATACAAGTTGTAAGGAGCCGGAATGACGAAGCGCGTACTCTCACTACTCCTGCTGGCGGCGACGGCGATTCTGGTCGGCTGCGGTGCGGCCGATCTATATGAAGCTCCCGAGTCTCCGTTCCATGTCGTGGGCGCCGTGCCCCTGCCCAGCGACAACGAGGGCGTGGCGGTCATCGGCGACCACGCCTACGTGGCGGGCGGCCAGGCGGGCCTGCACGTGATCGACATTTCCGATCCGGGCGGCCCGCAGTTGCTCGAGACCATCAATACCACCAAGTATGCCGACAACGTGGACATCATCCGCACGTTCGTGGACGAAACGCTGCTGGACATCGCTCTGGTGGTGGAAGGGACCGAGGGGATCACGACCTACGACATCTCCGATCCCGACAACGTGACGTCCTTCAACCAGGGCACCACGGCCGTCGACGGCAACCGTATCTTCGTGCAGGAGTCCGAGGATCCCGACGAGCCCTTCGTGGTCTACCTGGCCGAGAGCTGGAAGGGCGTGCGCATCTTCGAGTCGGCGCCCGAATTCCCCGGCGTGCTCAACTACAACGGCGTCTTCGCCGGCACCAACGGTTACGCCATGGGCATCGCGGTCAAGGACGGCTACGCCTATGTGGCCGACGACCAGATGGGTCTCGCGGTCCTCGACGTGCGCGAACGCGTGCTGGGCGCCGTGGAACTGGTGAGTTGGGCCGACACGCCGGGCAACGCCCTGGACGTGGCCGTGGACGGCGACTACGCCTTCGTAGCCGACGGCACCGAGGGTATCGCAGTGTTCCGGATCAACGGCGGCGAGGCGCCGGTCCTGGTGAGCCAGATAGACCTGACCGCCTACAGCCGGTCGATCGTGGTCGCCCGCGGCTACGCCCTGCTCTGCGCGGCCGACGGCGGCGTTCACGTGGTGGACGTAAGCGATCCCGAGAGTCCCGAATACGCGGGGACCGTGGAAACAGGCTACGCCTCAGACCTCTGCGTCACCCCGTCGGGTCACGTGCTGGTGGCCGATCGCCAACAGGGACTGCTGGTGCTGGCCGGGCCCGACCTGTCCGCGGATACGCGCGCGCCCGCGGCGGTCACGACCCTGGCCGGCGTGCCGGTGACCTCCACATCGGTCACGATGACCTGGCAGGCCACGGGCAACGACGGCTACTACGGCATAGCCGACGCCTACGAGATGCGTTACGCCCTGACGGCCATCGTCGACGAAGCCGACTGGGAAGCGGCCACGGTTTTCACCGGTCTGCCCGTTCCGGCCGCGGCCGGCGTCGAACAGACCGTGGACGTGACCGATCTCACCCAGGAGACGGCCTGGCATTTCTGCATGAAGGTCCGCGACGCGGACGGACACGTATCGCCCCTGTCCAACGACGCGGTCGTGACCACGCCGACGGGCACCTTCCTGAGCAACGCCTCCCACGCGCCGAGCTACGGCGAGACGACGACCGAGTTCATCTTCGAAGTGACCTTTCTCGACGCCGAGGGCGATGACCCCGTCGTTCACGACGTGGAGATCGACGGTGCGGCCCAGGCCATGTTCCACATCGAGGGCACGTCCGACACCGGCTCACTCTATCGCCTGACGACCACCCTGTTAGCGGGATCCCACAGCTACCGATTCGTCTTCGACGATGGGCAAGGCGGTACGGCCGCGACCGATCCGATAGTCGGTCCGCCCGTCGGCGCCATCGCCTTCGTCATGGGCAGTCCAAACGGCGAGACGGGCCGTCGCTACGACGAACCCCTGCTCGAGGTGGTCTTCTCGCGCGCCGTGGTCGCCGGGCCGCACGAGGTCAAGCAGTCCGAATGGAATCTCCTGATGCCCGCCAACCCGTCGACCTTCGTCGGTGACGACCTGCCCGTGCACAACGTTACCTGGTATGACGCCGTGGCCTACTGCAACGCCATGTCTGCCGAGGTCGGCTACACGCCCGCCTACTCGGTCGACGGTCCCTACATGACCTGGAACCGCGATGCGGACGGCTATCGCCTGCCCACCGAAGCCGAGTGGGAATACCTGTGCCGGGCCGGCACCGCGACCGGGCTCCCCAACGGCGAGCTGACCGAGGTGCTGTGCGGCGCCGACGCCATTCTCGACTCCGTCGGCTGGTACTGCGGCAACGCCTCGACTGGGCCCCAGGCTGTGGAACAGAAGACCGCCAACGCCGGTGGCCTCTTCGACATGCTCGGCAACGTGCGCGAATGGTGCTGGGACTGGTACGGCGTCTATCCCGCCGGCCCCGTCCTCGATCCCGAGGGACCGACCACGGGCGAGCAGCGAGTGGTGCGCGGCGGCAGTTGGCACTACTACGCCCGCGATTGCCGCAGCGCGGCCCGCGGTACCTTCTACCCGACCTCGGCCGACGACTTCGTGGGCTTCCGCGTGGTCCGCAACCAGAACTGATCGGAGAGTGCCGGGTGGCTGGGAAGAAACGCTTCGAATTCATCGACCAGTTCCGCGGGCTCATCGGCGTCATGATGGCTCTCGGACACAGCAACTACTATTTCAACTCGGTGTGGCTGAGCCTCGACCCGCTCGACCCGTTCTTCGGCACGACCGGCCAGTTCTGGCTGCGCTACATGGGTTATCTCTGCGCGCCGGGCTTCCTGGTGATGAACGGGGCGATGGTCTATTTCGCCTTCTGGCGGCGGGTCCGCAACGGCGTATCGGACGCCCGCGCCCGCTGGGACTTCGTCCAGCGCGGCCTCTTCCTGATCGCCGTGCAGATCGTGTGGGTCAACGCGAGCTGGGGCGGCTTCACGCGACTGCGCCTGGATCACTTCGGCATCATCGCCACGATCGGCGCGTCGATGCTGCTGCTGGTCTTCATGGTGCGCTGGCGCTGGCAATGGCGCGTGGCGCTGGCGGCCGTACTATTCCTGGTCCACCCGTTGCTGCTGCGCATCCCCTACGATCACGGCTCGTGGACACACATCCCCATGCAGCTCTTCATCGATGCCGGCGACTACAACAAGTATCCGATCATCCCCTGGTTCGCCCTGGCGGTCGTGGGCAACGTCATGGCCCATTTCTGGTTCGAGGTCTGGCGCGACAGCGCCACCCGCGCCAATCGCACCATGACCGTCGGCGCGCTGCTGGTGCTCGCCGCCTGGGGCGTGCGCTGGTGGGGCGGGGGCTACGGCAACATCTTCCCCCACGGCGATTTCCTGAGCTGGGCTTTCTGTCTGGTGCAGAAGTATCCGCCGAGCCTGGCGCATCAGCTCTGGTTCTCGGGCGCGGTGATCTTCATGGTCGGTGTCTTCTGTCGCATCGGCATGATCGCGGGTGTACTCAGGCCCCTGGCCATCGTCGGACGTGTGCCCATGTTCTTCTATGCTGTGCATATTCCGATGCTGGCGATCTTTACGCGCCGCTTCGGGATTTATTATCGCGAGGGGGAGGTGCTCGCTTCCTTTGTTGGATTGGCGGGGCTGCTCATCGTGATGATTCCTCTCGCCATCTGGTTTGGGGGCGTTAAACGACGGTCCAGGAATTGGTTCATACGGATGATTTGAGGGGGGAACGGATACGTGCGGGATTGGGCTGGCGCGCCCCGATCACATCCTGTGATCGGGGCGCTCGACGTCCGGGGTCTTCCGCCATCCATGGCTCCAGACCCCTACCGACGCAGCCCAATCCCGCGCGTATCCGTTCCCTCACATATCCGGGTGAGCCTTCCTGGATGTGTTTCACGCCTTGCCAGAAGGCTGGGAGGACAACAGGATGAGCATGAACTTCAAAGGGAAGCGTTATGAAGGTATTGATCGTGTTGGCTTTGTTGAGCATTCCGTTTTTGGCGTTCGGCGACGGGTTGGACTCCGTCGCCTGGCTGGAGGGGGAGTGGCAGGGGTATTCGATCATGGGCGAGAGGTCGAACGTCAATCATAAGGAATTCCGCTTCGAGCAGGCGGGGCGGTATTTCATTGAGCGGACCATAGCCATGTTTCCGCCGGCCGAGCCGTCCACGGAGTTCGAAACCCATCAGGACATGACCGTCTATTACGAGGTGGACGGGGCGTTGCGCGCCAAGGGGTTCTTTGTGGAGGGGTTCGTGCAGTCGTCGACGGTGACGATCGACGGATCGAAGGTGATTATCGAAAGCCTGGAGGTCGAGGGCGGTCCGCCCGGCATGTGTACGCGTCTGATCTATGAGCGCGGTCTTGAGGGGGGCTTCACGGGGACTTTCGAGATCGATTGGTCCGGTGATGGTTACTCGCACTATTCGACCTACGAATTCAAGCGTATCGATTGACCTGTCAGCGATAGATCTGTTTGACGTCGCCCCAGGTACTCTGTGTCACGGGGACGTAGCAGCCGTCGTTTTCGTAGGTGATGTCGCCGGAGCCGGCCACGGTCGTGGTGTCCAGACCGCAGCAGCGCAGGACGGCGGAGCTGCTGCCCGACACCATTCCGGCCTTGCCGTCCGCGGCGGCGTTGCCCTCGCAGCGTACGTTCGCCAAGAGGGCCAGCGCCCCGATGTCCAGATAGAACCCGCCCCCCGCCTCGTCGGCGTTGTTGTCCACCAGTTCGCAGTTGCTCAACGTCGTGTCCGTGCCCTTGCAGGCGACGGCGCCGCCGTTGACGGACACGTTGCCCGTGAAGACGCATTTGTCCAGCACAGGCGTATTGTCGGAGCCGGAGGCGAAGAACCCGCCACCCCAATCACCGGCACGGTTGTTCCGGAAGACGCAGGACCGCAGGATAGGATCCGCCCGGCGGCTGCAGAAACCGCCACCGCTGCCGGCGTCGGCGAAGTTGTTCGCGAAGAGACAGCGTTCCAGCAGAGGCGCCGACTCGTTGCAGTAGAAACCGGCGCCGCCCAGGCCTGCATAGTTGTCCACGAAGGCGCAGTCGCGAAAGGTGATGGTGGTGTGGTTGCAGAAGACGGCGCCTGCCGCCGCGGCGACGCCGTTGGTGAAGGTGAAACCCTCGATGGTGGTACCGGGGCCCAGGCCGTCGCACGTCAACCCGCGGCCCAGCCATTGGGCGTCGACGGTCACGCAGTCGACCTCGCCGGTTTCGCTGCGCAGGACGACACCGTCGGTCATGATCAGATTGGTCTCCGCGTAATCACCGCACGCCACCAGCACCGTGTCGCCGGCCGTCGCGGCGGCCAATCCCTCGCCGATGGTGGGCTCTTCCGCGGGAACATGCCAGGTCCGGGCCGAGGCCGGTGCGACCAGCAACAGGGCCAGCAGGGTAGCCAGGGCCGCGCGTCGACGCACCCGGACGGATGCGCCCTTGCGATCCGACCGTAAATGTCCTTCCCTGGACACTGGCTTTCTCAACAGGAGTTTCATCATGCCCGTGACCAACAGTCTGCCTCCGGAAATGCTTGCCTTCCTCGTCGACCTGGAGCGTAACAACCGTCGCGAGTGGTTCCAAAGCCGACAATCAAGATACGAGGAAACCGTCAAGGATCCCGCGCTCAAATCCATCCGCGAAGCCATCGTGGCCGATCCCGCCGGCTGGCGCAAGGCTTCCGCGGGCAAGGCCTTCACGAAGGTCTGGCGGATTGAGGGCGACACGCTCAAGCGAGCGCCCAAGGGCTACGCCCCGGATCACCCGCAGATCGATGATCTCAAGCGCAAGGATTTCACGGCCCTCGTGGATCTGAGTCCGGACGATCTCCACGCCCCGGACTTCGCTCGCTCGTTGGCGGCGCTCTTCCGCAAGAGCAAGCCGTTCATGGAATTCCTCTGGCGTGCGGTGAACGTGCCGTATTGATCGTTACTTCATCAAAGTGACGCGCCTGACGGCCGTGGCGCCGCCCGCGTCCCGCATCCGAACCATGTAGACACCGCTCGGCTGGGTACGGCCCGCGTCATCGACGCCGTGCCAGGTAACGACACCATCGAGAGCCTGGTTGTCGCGTTCGTGCAGCGTGCGCACCAGCCGGCCGCGGGTGTCGTAGATGCTCAACGCGATCGGTCCCGGCTGCGCGGCACGCCAGGCGATGCGGGTGCGGGGATTGAAGGGATTGGGATAGGCGTTCAGCTCGGCCCGGGCCGACGATCCGGGCTGTGGTGTCATTTCCACGCCGACGGTGTGCCGGTCGACGGTGAAGGTGACGTCATCGATGAAGAATCCGGATTGTCGCAAGGCTTCGTCGGACCGGAAATGGAAGCGGAACCGGGTCGTACCCGAATTCAGATCCGAAAAATCGAAGACGGCGCCGCGCCATTCCCCGATCATGCCCGACCAGCCCGGTTGTGTGCCGAGCGCGGCCACACTGGCGTGCGTGTAGCCGGTCAGGGGCTCCACCAACGTCCAGTTCCCGTCGATCAACAGCTCCAGGTTCACACCGTCGTAGCTCGACTCCAGTTCGCACCAGTAGTGGAAACTGAGTTGCAACAGGTTCGTGTCGGGGAATAAGTACGTGGCCGACATCAAGTACGAATTGGCGTTGTTCAGATAATTGTCGTACAGGCCGACGGCCCAGCACCTTTCGGGTGAAAAGGCTTCTTCGGGCCCGTTTCCGGGTATGCCCCACTGCCAGTGCGCGCCAATGGACTGGTAGCCGCCGTCGGTGAAGAAATCTTCATTGGCCGGGGCGATCCTCAGTTGATAGACGTTGAAGCCCGCGGGATCGTCGATAGGCGTGATGACCTGGGTGTGGGCGCCGTGCCACGGCCGAGAGTCGTAGAGCACGGTGACGCTCTTGCCGAGGGCGAGGCCGGGCAGGTCGTAGGCGCCGTCTTCACGCGTGTAGATGGGCGAGACGGGCTTGCCCGGCGCCCAGACGCGGATGTCCCGGAGCATGAGCGTGTCCATGCCGGCGACGTGTCCCGACAATGTGATCTGCGGCAGCTTGGTAAGCTGGATGTCCTGGGTCTTGCCGACGCCCGGGGTGACCTGTACGTAGATCATCTCCTGTGCGTAGAGATACTCGTCGAGTTGTAGGCTCATCGGGCCGCCGGGCAGGTTCAGGTTGTACAGGCCATCGTGATCGGTGAGCACGGTGCGATCCAATCCGGGGATCCTGATCTCGACATTCCTGATCGGCAGATCCGTGTCCACGTTGCTCACGCGGCCTTTGAGATTGCCCACCGAGGCGTTCGCGAGCTGCCAGGCCGCGATCAGGTCGGGACGAGGTCCGATGTGTTTGGCACTCGGCAGGTAGGGTGTACCGGTCGCCGCGAGGACTTCGCGTACCACGGAGGGATCGAGGGAGAACCCCATCTCGGCCCGGGCCATGCCCTGCAGGTCGGCCACGGCGCCGGCGATGATCGCGGACGCGCTCGACGTGCCGCTGAAGATGTCGGTGTACCACTGTTCTTCCGCATACCCCTCGCCGGAACCCTGGAGATCGCCGTAGCCGCTGGTCGTAACGTCCCGGCCCCAGGCGTGGAGGTTGAAGCGCTGGCCGTGGTTGGTGAACCACTCGGGTGTGAGGTCGGGGCGGGCGGCGCCGCAGAAGATGGCGCCGGAGTCCCGATAGTCGGGATCGAACAGGCCGTGGTACTCGGGGCCGTCCAGGTCCTGTTGTCCGTTGCCGCCGGCCTCGCAGACGATGCGCCCCGAGGCACTGGCCAGCAGGATGGCGTCGAAGTTGTCCTGCCAGAACTCGACCGGCATGTAGCCGAATTCACCGATACCGGTCGAGTTGGGACCGGGCGCGTGCAGTTCGATCAGGATCACGTCGCCGAGACCGATCTTGTCCGCGGCGTCGAGAACGGCTTCGGGCAGCGACTGGTCGATGATCGACGCCGCGCCGAGCAGACAGTCGGGGGCGATGCCCCGGATGCCCGATTCGTCGTCCAGGCCCCGGATGATCCCGGCGACGGCCGTGCCGTGATTGCGCCAGTCCAGGTTGTCGTACATGGTCCCGCTCATGTAGAAGGGATCCGTCAGATCCTCGTGATCCCAGAGCCACGCCATCTCTACATCGACAACCTTGACGCCATCGCCGCAGCCGCCGGGGATGTCCGCGGCCACCAGCACATTGAGGCCCTCGGGCGGTGCACCCAGATAGGTTTGCAGGGATGAGAAGTCCGTGGAGTCGCCGGCGTCGGGATTGGCGTAATGGGGCAGGGGATCTTCTGCGAACTCGGGCGGCGTATAGGTGCCGGTGAAGGCGTCGAAGCCCAGGATGGCCGGTGCGTACAGCGGTTCGAGGAAGGCGGTCTCGACGGCGGGATCGGCCAGCAATCTCACGACGATCTCCAGCAGTCCGGCACGATCATCTCGCGGCAGGCCCGGCTCAAGGACGGCGTAGGTGTTCAGGTCGGGCAGGGACAGGCCGGTGCGCGCTTCGCCGGTTTCGCGCAACTGATCCAGCGCGGACCTGTCGGCACGGAAGCGCCGGTCCACGATGCCCCCGGGCGCCGCGCTCGCAAAGAGAGTTGCGATCCGATCATTGGCCGCCTTGTCAGGGGACACCGCTCGTCCGGGCACAATCTGAATCCGGGATGATTCGCGGAACTTGACGACTACGCGACCGCTCGGCGCCTGCGTCTGCTGCGACAGGATCTGTGCCTTGGGTATGGCCTTGCGCACCGGGTGGACGGCACCGGTGGACGTGGCGGTGAATGCCAGCGTCAGAAGACCGATGATGAGGAATGGGCGCACAGTCATCGTTTCTCCGTATGCGGCGGCCGTCCCTTCCGCCTTCAGCCATGATCGCAGCCTGCAATCCCGAGGGACGAGGCCGCGTTGCCCTTACTATACGAAATCCAGGTGAACCTTGGCAAACCCAACAGGTAAAAACGTTTCCGCCATTTCGAGCCGGCGGTCATTTTGATCCGGTAAATACTACGTAGTCACCCGGGAATCGTTTCCGCTCGTGTCCTGGGCATTTGAATTCCACTCCGAACCCGGTTATCGTGACGATCGTGTCTTTGCACTCCGTCCGCGCCGACGAACACTGCCAGGAGGTCGTTCCGCATGCAGACCCGCAAGAAGCTGTCCGCCCTGAGAAGCCTGATGAAGACCCACGGTCTCGACGCCTATTACGTGCCCAGCGTCGATCCGCATCAGAGCGAATACGTGCCGGCCAACTGGCAACGCCGCGGCTGGCTCTCGGGCTTCGACGGATCGGCGGGCGATCTGCTGGTCACCACGCGCAAGGCGGGATTGTGGACCGACTCGCGCTACTTCCTCCAGGCCGAAGCCCAACTCGCCGACAGCGGCATCGAGCTGATGCGCATGGGCGTACCCGGCGTGCCGACCCTGCTGGAGTTCGCCGGTCGTGCGCTGAAGAAGGGCCAGGTGCTCGGTCTCGATCCGCGTGTCATGTCCCTCACGGCCGCCGAGGCTTTCGCGGACGCGCTTTCGGTGAATGGCGTGAAGGTGAAATATGTTGCGCGCAATCTGGTCGACACCCTGTGGACCGATCGGCCCGCGCCCTGTGATGCGCCGGTCAAGATCCACGGTCCCCGCTACAGCGGCGAGACGACCAAGAGCAAGCTGAAGCGACTGCGGGCCGCCATGAAGGACGCCGGCGCCAAGGTCCATGTTATCGGCGCCCTGGACGTGATCGCCTGGCTGTTCAATATCCGCAGCCGGGACATCGAGTTCACGCCGGTCGTCATATCCTATGCGATCGTGACCGAGCGTGGGGCGGTTCTGTATGTGGACGAGAGCAAGGTCGCCAAGTCGGTGCGCAAGAGCCTCAAGAGCAACGTGAAGATCAAGGCCTACGACGCCGTCGCCGACGACCTGCGCGCCCTGTCGAAGAAGAAGCTGTCGGTGCTGGTGGATCCCGTCACCACCAACAAGTGGGTGTGCGATCTGCTGAAGGGCTGCACGCTGGTGCGTGAGACGTCACCGGTGGTGGCCATGAAGTCCATCAAGAACGAGACGCAGATGAACGGCCTGCGCGACTGCCATGTCCGCGACGGCGCCGCCATGATCAAGTTTCTCACGTGGCTGGAGACGGCCGTACCCAAGGGTGGCGTGAGCGAGATCTCCGCTTCGGACCAACTCACCGCCTTCCGCGCCGAACAGCCGGCTTACCAGGACAACAGTTTCGGTCCCATCAGCGGTTACGCGGCTCATGGCGCCATCGTCCACTACAGCGCCACGCCAGAAACCGAGATCCCTCTGAAGCCCCGCGGCGTCTACCTGATCGATTCGGGTGGCCAGTACCTGGACGGCACCACCGATATTACCCGGACGGTCGCCCTTGGCCCAGTTTCCAAGCGGGCCAAGACCATGTTCACGCTGGTGCTCAAGGGTAACATCAACATCACGCGCACGCCCATTCCTCAGGGCATGTCCGGCCAGCGCCTGGAGATCCTGGCGCGGCAGGCCCTGATGTTACACGGAGAGAACTACGGTCATGGCACCGGCCACGGGGTGGGCCATTACCTGGGTGTGCACGAGGGACCCATGAGCGTCTCGCCGCGCGACACCGCTAACGTGCCGCTGCAACCGGGGCAGTTCATCTCCATTGAGCCGGGGCATTACGAGGCGGGCAAGTTCGGCATTCGGATCGAGAACATGTGTCTGGTCGTGCCGGACGAGAAGCACAGCACAGATGAAATGGAGTGGTACAAGTGGGAGCCAGTAACACTGTGTCCGATCGACTTGAAGATGGTCGACAAATCGTTGCTCAACCATGCTGAGATAGACTGGCTCAACGCTTACCACAAGAAGGTCTACAAAAAAGTAGCCCCATTATTGGATGGAAATCACTGCAAGTGGCTCAAGAAAGCCACACGTTCCATCTGATGGGACGGAGAAGAAGAGTGTGTGGGGCGCGTAATCCGTCGAAAGGCACGGAACGTGTCAACAACTTTGAGACACCTCGGACGTGAATTTACTGTACGACGA